>NZ_CP010407.1:0-725000 GCF_000830005.1 Streptomyces vietnamensis
TCTTCTGAGTCAGGAATTCTGTTCAGATGTATAGGCTTGCCCTGTGGCGCGTACTGGGCGGCCGAAGGCCGAGTTGATCCTGTCCAGCGAGGAACGGACTGCGCTCGAGGGGTGGGTGCGGCGCCGTTCCACGCCGCAGGCGTGGGCTCTTCGCTGCCGCATCATCCTGGCCTGCGCGGAGGGCGCTTCGAACAAGGATGTCGCGGCCCGGCTCGGCTCGACGCCGCATGCGGTGGGCCGGTGGCGGGCGAGGTTCGTCGAGCACCGGATCGCCGGCCTGGGCGACATGCCCCGCCCGGGCGGCCCTCGGACGGTGACCGACGAGCAGGTGGCCGCACTGGTCACCAGGACGCTAGAGGCGGCACCGAAGAACGCGACCCATTGGTCGACGCGGTCGATGGCGAAGGAACTGGGCCTGTCGCAGTCGACCGTGTCGCGGGTCTGGCGGGCGTTCGGCCTGCAGCCGCACCGCTCGGAGTCGTTCAAGCTGTCGACGGATCCGTACTTCGTCGACAAGGTCCACGATGTCGTCGGCCTCTATCTGGACCCGCCCGAGCGGGCCCTGGTCTTCTGCGTGGACGAGAAGTCGCAGATCCAGGCCCTGGACCGTTCTCAGCCGGTGCTGCCGATGATGCCCGGAGTGCCGCAACGCGTCACGCACGACTATGTCCGGGCCGGCACGACCACCCTGTTCGCCGCTCTGGAGGTCGCCACCGGCAAGGTCATCGGCTCCCTGCACCGGCGCCACCGGGCCGAGGAGTTCAAGAAGTTCCTCATCAAGCTCGACAAGGAAGTTCCGGACGGCCTCGCCGTCCACCTGGTGCTGGACAACTACGCCACTCACAAGACACCGGCGATCAAGACCTGGCTACTGGCCCACCCTCGGTTCCACCTGCACTTCACGCCGACCGGGTCGTCCTGGCTCAACCTGGTGGAGCGATGGTTTGCCGAGCTGACGAACAAGCGGATACGGCGAGGCGTCCACAAGACCGTCCAAGCCCTGGAGCAGGACATCCGGACCTGGATCGCCGCTTGGAACACCGACCCCAGGCCCTACGTCTGGACCAAGACCGCGAACGAGATCCTCGAACGCCTCGCCTCATATCTGAACAGAATTCCTGACTCAGAAGACTAGGGCCTGTTGCGAAAGTGCTGGCAGTGGCCGTTGTGGTTGAGTAGTTCGAGGTGAAGGAGGACCATGACTACTTGGGGTGGCGCCTCGGCTGCCGTTAGCTATGGCGAGGTTCGGCAGTACTGCTCGGCCTCGACTCAGGCTCTCGAGGACGCAGGCTTGTCGCCCGCAGAGCAATGGGACGAGTCCGGCGGGACAGCCTTCTACTGGCCGAAGGGTGATCCTGCGCTCGCCCATGGGCCCTGGGCGAACGGAATCGTCGTGTTCTGGGGGACCAGAGGCGCACGTCGCGGCTGGGGCTGCGCCTCCCTCGATGCGGCTGGCAACCCCGTGCTTGAGGCCGCAACCTGGCTCCCCGTTGCCCCCTCCGTTGCCCCCAATCTGCTGGCCGAACATCTTCGGCATCTGTTCGTTGAAGGTGTTGCGACGCCTGAGCCCGAGCGTTGATGGAGCGACTGCGGTGTCCGGCCACAGCCTTTCGTTGAGGACTACGACCAGCACAGTCGCTTCGTAGCGGACGGCAAGCTTGTCGTACCTAGTGGCGACAGCGCGGTGGTGCTTGAGCCGGTTGATGCCGCACTCGACCGCGTGGCGCTGTTTGTAGTCGGTCTTGTCGAACTTCGGCGGCCGGCCGCCGAGGGAGCCAAGCTTGCGCCGGTTGCGGACCCGGTCCGCCGGAACCGGGATTGTCGCCTTGATAGCGCGTCTGCGCAGGTAGGCGCGGTTTTTTCGGGAGTCGTATGCCTTATCAGCTCGGACTCGGTTCGGGCGTTTACGTGGTCTGCCGAGCCCCAGCCGGGGAACTCGGATCGCTTCCAGGACCGGTTCGAACTGCGGGGAGTCACCTCGCTGGCCGGCTGTGATCACCACGGACAGCGGCTTCTGTCCCTGCTCGACCGCAAGATGGATTTTGCTGGTCAGGCCGCCGCGCGATCGTCCGAGCCCATGGTCGGCCGGCTCGGAGAAGATCCCGCCGGGGGGCTCCTTCTGGAGGTCCCCTTTTTCGCTGCCCAGCGGCGTGCTGGTGGGCCCGGCAGACCGTCGAGTCGACGTTGACGTCCCAGGTGATCAAGCCTTTCGCGTCCGCCTCGGCCTGGAGCCGGGTGACGATCTGGGCCCAGGTGCCGTCCCGCTGCCAGCGCCGGAACAGGTCGTAGACCCGATCCCACGGACCATAGCGTTCGGGCACGTCCCGCCACGGAGCACCGGTCCGCGTCCGCCACCGTATGCCGTCTATCAGCTGCCGCCGCGTCCACACGTGTGGCCGACCCGGCTTGATGCCCCGCGGCAACAACGGTTCAAGCCGGGCACACTGGCCGTTCGTCAGATCCCCACGTACCACGACAGGTGATCATCAAAGAACAAGATCCACTTTCGCAACAGGCCCTAGTTCGGCGATCACATCGGCCGACAGCCCCGTGACCCTCCGGTCGCTGATGATCGCTGCACGAGACCCGTTCCTCACCACACGAACATGATCAGCGATCACGACCCAGCGTCGCACCGCTAACCACGCACGAGCTCGTTAGCGTTCGACCTGGGAGTGCGGCGTCAAGCAGCACAGATGCAATACCTACTTTGCGGTGCTGCAATGGAAGTTGGTGGATTTCTCTCCCCCACTGAAGTTTCCCCCAAGGCCACTTCAGAAGAATGGAGGAGTCGTGAAGAAGTGGAAGCGTCAACTTGTAGCGATCAGTGCTGCAGGGGTGATGGCGGGAGCGGGATTGACATTTTCCATTCCGGTCGCCTCCGCCGTTCCGCCGGACACTCCTTCGGTGAGTGTCACACCCTCCAGCAACAGCGTCACGGTTCACTGGAATCAAGTCGACAACGCCGATGGCTACCAGGTCAGTGATGGCTTGACAACACGCTTCGTAGGTTCAGATCAGAGCGCCTACACCTGGGGCGGGCTTACGCAAGGCGCATATAAGTGCTTCCAAGTGCGGGCAATAAACGGGGAAGGTGAAACAGGATCCTGGTCAGCCTACAAGTGCACTACAACCACGGGCAGTTCGTCCTCCTCTCATGATGCCTATGTCAGGCAAGTTCGACACGGGCTCGCCGAGATAGTTCCGCCTCTTTCGACACGAGAAAAGAACGTAATCAGGAACGGCCTTCTCTGCATCCAAGATGTACTGGTCCGGCATGTGCTCCCTGCGAAGAGTGTCTATTGCGGCTCCTATGTCGTTGGAGTAGTCAGTTTGGGAATTTCTCCCCCCACAGCTGAATAAGATCGCCCCGTCTGCGGTTGCTGTCCACGTTGGTCGCCGCCAGCAGGGCGCTACTTGCTGGTCACTTGTCCCTGGCGTCCGAGCTGAGAGTCCGGGGCCGAGTCGCCTGTCACCGCGACGGTGTCGCCTCCCTCGACGACGCCGAGCAGGCGGCGGTCCTCGTCGACCACTGGTACCGCCGAGATGTCGTGATCCGCGAAGAGACGCGCGATCTCCTTGAACGAGGTGGCGGGAGCGGCGGTGACCACGTCGTGCGTCATCACCTCGAAGACGGTGCGGTGCTGCATGACGCCTCTCCTTCGCCAGGCGGGCGATCTCCGTGGGTCCACCCTCATACGCGGAACCTTCCGGCAGGAGTGCCGAGCGGTCCTCTTCCGGGACCGTTGGCCCCTATGGGAGCGGCCGTGTCGCCCGCAGGGTGGAGGGAACAGCCGCAGGCCGCGCACACGACGTGTTCCGCGGCCGTGCCGGGAGGAGTAAGGACCATGACCGGGACCGGGACCGGAACACGACACCCGGACGAGGACCGTGCCGGGCTGTGAGCCCGCGTCGGCGACCGGCTGATCGTCGGCTGAGTCACCGTCGGGGACGAGGGGCGCGACGGCGAGATCATCGGTCTGCACCACGTGGACGGCACCCCGCCCTTCGACGTTCGTTGGTTCGTTGGTCGGACATGGGGCGGGTCACGCTGGTCTTCCCGGGCCCGGACGTGCGTGTCCAGCACTTCCCGGACCCTGGCGGGAAGACGGCTACGCCGCGGCCGTGAACTCCGCCGAGACGTCCACCACCTCGGACGCCGCACGGGCCAGACGTACCGCCAGGTCCGCGGGCACGGACTCCGGCAGCCGCCCCGTGAGCGTCACCGCGCCGTCCACGACGCGGACGATCTCCCGCACGGGGCGTCGAGCTTCACCGAGACCACGGCGTGGGTCATCACGTCGTCGACGGTGGGCAGATGCTTCATGACGGCCTCCGAGGGGCAGGTACTCGCGGCGTTCCAGCCCGGCCGCGCGGCGCCGCGAATCTGCGCCGGTCGGTGCGGCCCCGCAAGGGCCGAGCGGGGGCCGTTCGGGCCCGGCCGGCCCTGGTGCGGGCCGTGTGGGCGTGGTTCGCTGAGAGTGAGGAAGGACCTGCGTGAGGACGCGGAGCAGCGGCGTCAGGCCGTGCACCGCGCAATCGGGATCCGCGAGAAGCGGATGGGTCCTTCCTCCGTCGTCCGGCCGCCCAGGCACCTCGTGTTCCTTCCCCCGCGGGCGCTGACCGGGACTGACGGGCCGAGGCCGGGACCGACCGGCCCTATCGGCCCCCGCGTTCCGGTGCGAGCGTGGCAGTGATCCCCCTCGTACGCGAAAGGCGGTGGGGACGATGGATTCGCCCGTGGTAGGCCCCGTGGTGGTGGGCGTCGACGGTTCCGACGCCGGTCTCACGGCGCTGGACTGGGCCGTCGGCGAAGCGGTACGGCACGGATGGGCGCTGCGCATCGTGCACGCCTCGCTGTGGGAACACTACGAAGGGGTCGTGCCGGCCTGGTCCACGGACCGGCCCTCCGGCCAGGTCCTCGCGGAGAACATCATCGGCACGGCCGAGGAACGGGCCCGGCGACGCGCTCCCGCTCTCACCCTCACCGCGGACGTCCTCGCCGAGGACGCGACCAGTGCGCTGCTCAGGGAGGGGCAGGAAGCCGTGCTCCTGGTGGTCGGGGCGCGTGGACGGGGAGAGCTGGCCGACCTTCTGCTCGGATCCGTCGGCCTCGTCGTGGCCGCCCGGGCCCCCGGCCCGGTCGTCGTGATCCGTGGGGACACGTACGCGCTGGAGGCGCGCCACCGGCGGGTCCTGCTGGGTGTCGGCGACCGTGACGTGGATTCCCCGGCCGTACGGTTCGCCTTCCGCGAGGCGGCGGTCCGGGACGCGGAACTCGACGTCGTCCGCACCTGGCGACGGCCGGCGCACGGACCGGCGGACCACCTGCTGATGAGGCGCGCCGGTGGCGCGTACTTCGCGGATGAGTCGTCCGAGCTGCTCGACAAGGCCCTTGGGATCGCGGCGTCCGAGCATCCCCAGGTGCGTCTGCACAGGAGCTCGGTCGAGGGACCGGCCCACAAGGTGCTGCCCGAGCGCTCGGCCGCCGCCGACCTGCTGGTCGTCGGGGCGCGACGCCGGGACGGGCTGGTCGGCCTGGAGCTGGGCAGGGTCGTCCACAGGGCCCTGCACCACGCCTCGTGCCCGGTCGCCGTCGTCCCGCAGCACCACCCCGTCATCTCGGAGGGAGACCAGTGATGAACCCCGCCGCCCGGCACCACATGAGCGACCTCGGCCGTCGGGTCGAGGCCCAGCGCACCCACCTCGGCCTGTCCCGCGAGGAGGTGGCCGCGCGGACCGGATCCACACCGGGCTACATCGGCCTCCTGGAAGAACAACTCCCCATCCCTGGTGTCGAGTTCCTGGTCCGCCTCGCGAACGCGCTGGAGACGACCGTCCAGGACCTGACGGGGTACACCGCGGACGTCGCTCCTGGAACGGGGCGGGCAGGCCGGCACGCCCGGATGGACGACATCGAGGAGCCGGAATGCTGGGCGCTGCTCGGCGGCCGCGGTGTCGGTCGCGTCGCCGTCATGGCGGACGACGAGCCGGAGCTCTTCCCCGTCAACTACCAGGTCGTCGGCAGGGAAGTGATGTTCATGACGGCGGAGGACTCGTCGCTCGCGAAGGCGGCGGCCGCCGGTGTGACGATCGCCTTCGAGGAGGATCAGGTGGACGAGGCCTTCAGCCAGGGCTGGAGCGTCCTTCTCGTCGGGCCTGCGCGCACGGTGTCGGATCCGGCCACGGCCCGGGCGCTCAGAGACGCCGCTTACTCGAAGCCGTGGGCCGGCGGCGAGCGGGACACCGTCGTCGTGCTCACCCCGCACCGGGTGACAGGGCGGCGGATCCGGGTGCGGGGCGCTCCCGGCACGGAACCCGGGGCGGGGCACTGATCAGCGGAAGCCGCGCCGACTCTCCCGCAGTGGGCGCCCTGGGCTCGACGGCCCGGATCGGGTCCGGGCTCGACGGCGGCCGGCGCGGGTGCGGGCGTACGAGACGGGGACCTCCGGCGCGGTCGGCCACTCGTCCACGTACACCAGGCGGACCGGCACCTCACGCAGGACCGCTTCCCTCACCGCCCAGCGTGCGGCGGCGACGTTTTCCTCCGAGCCGTCGAGACCGACGGTGACCTGGGCTGTCATGACCTGCCTCCTCGGCCGGGTGAGCCGCGTCCGAAAGCCGGATCGCGTACGGACTCCAGAACATCAGGCTGTGCCCGTCGGCCCGTCAGACGGAGGGGCCGGGCAGGTCTCGATCAGGGCCGAACGGCCCATCCCAGGAGGACCACCACGGTGCCAGCGTGGAATTGCCCTTCCGGCCCAGTGCCTGGGAGGCGTACTCCGCGGGAGGAATCATGACCAGCGAGATCCTCACCCGACCGGACCTCGGCGACGTCATCGTGGGGGTCGACGGCTCCCCCTCCGCGCGCACGGCCGCGCTCTGGGCTGCCGTCGAGGCGGACCGCCGGGGTCGTTCCCTGTGGCTCGTCCACGCCGCCGACACCGACCGGCGCGCCTACTGGACCGACGCCGAGACGATCCAGGCGGTACGTGAAGCAGCGCGCGACCTGCTGGTCGGCACCGCGACCGCGGTCCATGAGCGTTTTCCGGATCTCGTGGTCACCAGGCGGCTCCTCCGCCAGGAGCCGGTCGCCGGGCTCCAGGAGGCCGCCGGCGACCGGGGGACGATCGTCGTGGGCAGCAGGGGCCTCGGCGGCTTCTCCGCCCTCATGCTCGGCTCCGTCGGCCTGGGCGTCGCGGCGCGTGCCGAGGTGCCCGTGATCGTCGTACGCGGGGGAGACGAGCGACCCGAGACGGGCTCGGTGACGGCGGCCGTGCACGACGCCGCGGACCTGGACTGGCTCCTGCTGGCCGCCGCCGAGGCCGAGGCCCGCAAGGCGGCCCTGCGCATCGTGAGCGTGTGGAACGTGCTGGCCCATGTCGGCAGTGTCGCGAGCATGCTCGACGACCTCGACGGGATCGCCCGTCAGCGCGTGCACGAGGTGAAGGCCCTCGCCGACCGGGTCCGCGAGGTCCACCCCGGGCTGATCGTCGGGCACCACGTGGAGACCGGCACGAGTACCCCGGGCATCCTGATCGAGGCGAGCGGCCGCACCGACCTGCTCGTGATGGGCCGCGGCCGCCGCCCGCTCGGCGTCGGGCCGTCCCTGGGCCGCGTCGCCCACGCGCTCATCCACCACTCCCGCTGCCCGGTGGAGGTCATCCCCTCCGCCTTCGTCACGGAGGCCGGGCAGTCGTGAGCGACGTCCTGGCCGGCATCGACCCCCGCGAACTGTCCGTCCCGGCCCTCGTCTGGGCCGCCGACGAAGCCGCCCGCAGAAGTGCGAGGCTGCGCATGGTCGTCGCCGTTCCCTCTGTCCACGACCGGTTCTGGTACGCCGCCGTCGCCCACCAGGGCTCCCTGCGCAGCCGAGCGGAGTCGGCGCTCGTCAACGCCGAGGACCTCGTACGGGAGCTGCACGACGGGCTGTGGACCGCGACGGAGCTCGTCGACGGCGCCCCCGCGACCGTGCTGTGCGACAGGACACCCGATGCGGCACTCGCCGTGGTCGGCTCCCGCCGCCTGGGCAGGGCCGCCGAGGTCCTCAGCGAGGGCTCGGTGGCCGTCCCCCTGGCGGCACGCGCCGACTGCCCCGTCGCCGTGATCCGTACACCGGAGCACACGTCCGTCCACCCGCCGCTGATCGTCGTCGGCGTGGACGGCAGCAGGGACTGCAGGGCCGCCGTCGCCTTCGCCGCGGCGGAGGCGAGCCTGCGCGAGGCACGACTCGTGGCGGCCTGGGTGTGGCCCCGTGCCCCGCTGTCCCATGGAGACGGGGCCGAAGGCCTGGCGGACCGCCGCCGACTGCTCGCCGAGTCGGTGGCCGGCTTCGCGGACCGCTACCCGGACGTCGACGTGGAACAGGTGATCCTGCGTGGACACCCCGTCGAGGAACTCACCCACGCCTCCCGCGAGGCCCTCGCGGTCGTCGTCGGACGCAGGGGCCGCGGGGGCTACTCCGGCATGCGGCTGGGCTCCACGGTCCACGGACTGCTGCACCATGCCGCCTGCCCCGTGATCACTGTCCCGCTCCCCGGGACGGGAGTGGCGGACGGTACCGCTTCCGGGCCGACCGGCCCCGGTCCCGCACGGACCGACCGGCCCCGACGGGCTGACCCCCTCGGCACTGGGGTTCCCCGCCCCCGGGCGGCACGGTGGGAGGACAGGAACGACCCTGGACAGCGGTCCGGATCTCCCGGAGAGGTGAGAACGATGCAGCGGATCCGGATCAGCCGCCGCCCTCAGGGGCCCCGCCAACCCCGCCCCCTCGACCTGCGGACGCCTTCCGGCCGCCCGCTTCCGTACTGAGCGCGGCCGGGCAGCTTCGCCGCGATCGAGCGGCAGACAGCCAAGGCGGAGCCGCCCCTCGTCAGCACCTCGGAAGAACGGAGTGATCATGCCCCGCAAGACACGACGCCGTCTCGCCCGTGACTCGGAGCCGAGTTCCCGTGGCGGGCGGTGGGCGGCGACGGACGAGCTGCCGCCGCAGCGGCCCGGGACCGTCTCGCGTTCCGTGGCGACGAACGGGCGCCCTTGGCGTCCGGTGCACACGATCCAGGTGTCCGCGGCTTTCCTCTGAGGAGCAGAACGATGACCGGAGACAAGGTGGAACGCAGGCACAGCCGCTTCCCCGACTTCAACGACTGGTTCAACCGAGAATTCCCGGGGCTGCCCGGATGGCGCCCCGGTACCGCGGCCCACTCCATCCCCGTGGAGGTGACCAGCGCCGGAAACGCGTACGTGCTCCGGGCAGAACTGCCCGGCATGGACCCCGAGGACATCGCGATCACCGTCGACGACGACCTCATCACGGTGAGCGCCGAGCACAGCGAGAGCACGGAGGACAAGGAACACTCGGAGTTCCGCTACGGATCGTTCCGCAGGACGGTACGACTCCCGGTGACGATCCCGGACGACGTCGACGCCTCGTACCAGGACGGCATCCTCACCATCCGGATCCCGATGCCCGAGGAGAAGGCCGAGACCCGACGGACCATCCCCGTGCGGCGAGCCGACGACACCGGAGGGGGACGGAAGTCATGAACGCCAAGCGCGTCCTGGTCGCCTACGGCAGCAAGCACGGCGCGACCGCGGGCATCGCCGACGAGATCGGCAAGACGCTCCGGGCCGACGGCATCGACGTGGTCGTCCTGGGCGGTGCCCTCTACGCCGGACGCTGGAACGGCAAGGCGCGTCGGTGCGCCCGGCTCAACGCCGACCAGCTCCGCCGTCGACCCGTCTGGTTCTTCAGCAGCGGCCCGGTCGACAGCTCCGCCGAGCAACACGACATTCCGCCGACGCCCGGCGTCGCCCGTCGCATGAAGAAGATCGGTGCGCGGGAGCACGTCACGTTCGGCGGCGCCGTGACCGCCGAGACGCCCGGGCGCATCGCCCGGTCCATGGTCCACCATGGCAAGGGCGGAGACTTCCGCGATCCGGCGCGGATCCAGGCGTGGGCGCATCACATCGGAAGCGAGCTCGGTACCGCACGCTGAGCGCACGGCTGAGACGTCCGGCGGGCGTCCCGTCCCGGAGGTGATCCATGTTGCACCAGGAGCCGATAGGCCACGAGCCCACCGTGTCCGGGCGCGGGTCCGCCAGGCGTGCCGCTCTGGTCCTCGTCCTGGCGATCACCTTGATCTGCGGTGCCGTTGCCGCCGGGATCCTGTGGCGCACCGGGGCCAGGGCCGACCGAGAAATCGCCGCACACCGCCACCAGGTGCAGGCGACCACCACCGCGCGGTCCGAGGATCCGCCGGCCGCCGTCCGGCCGGGCGCGGAGGCGCAGTCCGTCGCACCGGCCGTCTGGGAGTACCCGGACCACATCAGCAGGTCCGGACCCGTCCACGTCCCGCCCAGGACACCTCAGGGCCGCGCCGTCACCATCTGGGTGGACGACAGCGGCGCTCCGGCGCGTCCGCCGGGCACCACCGCGGACCTCGCGCTGAGTGCCATCGCGGGCGGAACGGCTGTGGCGGGCGCCGCGGGGGCGACGGCGGCGGGCGCACTCGCCCTCGTCCGGCGGAGCACCGAAGGCCGACGCCTCGCGGCCTGGGAGCGGGAGTGGGAACAGGTGGAGCCCGTCTGGTCCGGCCGGCTCCGGCGGGGCAGCGGCCCGGGGACCGGCGATGAGTGATCGTGACCGCGGCGGGCGATGAGCGATGGCACCCGCGGTAGAGCGGCGGCCGGATGAAGTCCGGCTCAGGGCGCGCTCTTCCCTCGCGTCTCCGCTCTCGGCGGCGCCGTCAGCGGAGGTCCGCCCCCGACTCCTCGCCGCCCTGGTCGAGCCGGAACGGCGGATAGGCGTCGGTCATGAGGCTCGCGTAGGCGGCGACCCTCAGGACCCAGCGGTTCAGGCCGATGATCAGGGCGAACAGGTCACGGGAATACCGTTCCGTGAAGGCCAGGGCGAAGCCCGCGATGAGGGCGAGCAGGGTGATCAGACCGCCGCCCCACCAGCCGGCGCGCATGCCTCTGGCGAAGAAGGCGATCACCAGGTAGTGGGGGATGACGAGGATCCACTTGATCAGCCACAGCCAGCGGGACAGCTTGCCGTCCAGTTCGGCCGTCACCACCACCGGCGGATAGGGCGCGCGGTGTGTCCATGATCGTCACTTCCCTGGCAGGTCGTCTTCCTCGTACCGCAGCCGGTCGACGACCCCCACGACGCCGTCGACGCTGTCGCAGAGCATGAGCAGCACATGCCCGAAGCTGCGGCGCCGTACCGTTCCGCTGAGGGTGACCCGTCCGTCCACGACCTCCACGGTGATCGCCGACGGGCGCAGCCTCAGCGTGCGGGTGATCACGTCCTCGACGATCTCCTCCTGGATCGCCCGGTCCCTGCGCAGGTAGAGCTGGACGAGGTCGCTGCGGCTGAGGACGCCCACGAGCCGCCCGTCGTCGTCGACGACGGGAAGGCGCTTGACCTTGGCCCGATCCATCACGCGGGCCGCCCGCACCACGCTCCAGTCCGGGCGGGCGACGACGGCGGGGCTCGTCATGAGCGTGCCCGCTGTGCCGGGACGCGTGCCGGTGGCACGGTGACGTACCAGGTCCGCCTCGGAGACGTCGGTCATCGCCCCGACATGGCTATTCCGCGTCGACGGTGAGCCCGCACCGTACGTCCACCACACCTTCGACAGCGCCGGCCAGACGGGCTGCGACGGGGATGAGCTCGCTGTCGCGGACCGTGCCGGACAGGGTCACGACGCCGGCGTCGACCCGGACGTCGACCCCGCGCTGCGAGAGCGGGAAGAGACGCTCCACGACATCGCGGCGGACCTCGGCGGCGAGGTCGTCGTCCGGGCGCAGGAAGACCTTGAGCAGGTCGGAGCGGCTCACGATGCCCTGGATCGCGCCGTGCCTGTCGACGACCGGTAGCCGCTTGACGCGGTGGGTGGCCATGAGGCGGGCGGCCTGCGGCAGGGACGCGTCGGAGGCGACGGTGACGGCGGGCGAGGTCATCAGGTTCTCGGCCCGGCTGGAGCCGGCTTTGGCCGTCGCCTCGGGTCGTCGCATCTGTTCGATGAGGCCGAGGCGGTGTTCATGGAACTCTTCCTTGAGGAGCAGGTCCGCTTCGGAGACCACGCCGACGACACGGCCCTCGCCCTCGACCACGGGGACGGCGGTCACCTTCCAGCGCTGCATCGTGGTGACGATCTCCTTGAAGTCGGCGCCGGGCAGGACTGCGACGACCTTTTTGGTCATCACGTCGGCGACGGTGAACGGCCGGCTGGTCATGGCTCTCTCCTCACCGGGCGGATGCCAGGGGTTCCGCTCCTACGGGCGGCATGACCTCGTCGATGAGACGGCTGCGGGCCGAAAGGAGCCGACGCGCCATCGTCGCGGCGACACACGCGAACACCGCCTCACCGACGGACAGGTCCTCCGCGCAGAGCTCCCTCACGGCCTGGGCATCGAACTCGAGGGCGCGGGCCTCCGTGACCGCCGTGGCGCCGAGGTGCCGGTGGTAGGGCGGCATGATCCAGGAACAGCCGAGAAGGGCGCCGCCCACGAGCGTGTCCACGACGGCGTCGCGGTGCCCCGGGACATGCGTGTCGAGATCGCCCCTGCCGGTTTCGATGATCCAGAACCGGTCGGCGCGCTGCCGCTCGTGGAAGATGCGCGTCCCGGCGGCGAAGTGGACCGGGCGGGAGTGCTCCAGGAGCCGGTCACGTGCCTCGGGGGAGAGCTCGTTCAGCAGCGTCCGCGTGGTGGTCATGATGTCCTCCAGCCCTTCCCTCACAGACTCGCCCTGGGCGGGTGGTGCCGGGGAGGGCCGCGCAGGTCATACCCGGGGCCCGAAGGGCCCGGGTCAGCGGACCAGGACGGCCTCGCCGGAGCGGGGGACGACGGCCGTCCAGCCCAGCTCGTGGTCGACGCGGTCACGCAGCGCCTCCGACGCGGCCGGTTCGCCGTGCACGAGGTAGGTGGTGTGTGGGGGCGGGGCGCCGCGGAGCCAGTCGAGGATCTGTCCGGCGTCGGCGTGGGCCGAGAAGTGCGGTACGTCGGCGATCTCGGCGCGTACGGGGACGTACTCGCCGAACATCTTCAGCACCCGTGCCCCGTCCACCAGGTCCCGCGCCCGGGTGCCGGCGGCGGCGAAGCCGACGATCACCACGGCGTTGCGGGGGTCGGGCAGCAGCCGGTGCAGGTGGTGGAGGACCCGGCCACCGGTGGCCATGCCGGCCGAGGAGACGATGACGGCGGGGCCGTGCGCGCTGTTGATGTCGATGGATTCCTGGACCGTGCGGGCGGCGAGGAACGGCGCCGGGCTCAGGGCGGCCTCGCCCCGGGCCAGGATCTCCGGCCGCAGTTCGGCGGACCGTTCGCGTACGGCGTCCTGGTACACGTCCAGCGCGGCCAGCGCCATCGGGCTGTCCACGTACACCGGTACCGACCGGGACAGCACGCCCGTCTGGCGCAGGCGGGTCAGCTCGTGCAGGACGACCTCGGTGCGGTCGATCGCGAAGGCGGGGATGACGATAGTGCCGTTCCGGGCGAGGGTCCGGCCGATGACGGAGGCGAACTCCGAGCGTCCGGACTCCTCGTCGTGACGGCGATCGCCGTACGTCGACTCCATGAGCAGGACGTCGGCGCCCGAGAACGGCTCAGGTGGCAGCAGCAGCGGGTGTCCGGGGCGCCCCAGGTCGCCGGAGACGGCCAGGGTATGGCCGTCCTCCAGCGTCAGGTGGGCCCAGGCCGAGCCGAGGATGTGCCCGCCGTGGTGGAGCGTGAGCCGGGTGCCGGCCATGATCTCCACATCGGTGCCGACCGGAACCGGGTCGAAGAAGGACACCGTCTTGTCGACGTCCGTGTCGTCGTAGAGGGGCTTGGCCGGGCGGTGCTTGGACCAGCCGTGCTCGTCGGCGTGCCGGGCGGCCTCCATCTGGAGCCGTGCGCTGTCGCGCAGCACGATGCCGGTGAGCCGGGCCGTGTGGGAGCTGGTGAGGATCGGGCCCCGGTAGCCCTGCCGGACCAGGCGGGGCAGATAGCCGCAGTGGTCCAGGTGGGCGTGGGTGACGACCACGGCGTGGATGTCGGCGGCGTCACGGGCCAGACGCTCCCAGTTGCGGTGCCGCAGGTGGGCGAAACCCTGGAAGAGACCGCAGTCGACGAGGATCCGTGCGCGGTCGCTCTCGACCAGGAACTTGCTGCCCGTGACCGTTCCCACGCCACCCAGGAACGTGAGCAGAGCAGGTCGTGGCGTGACGAGGGGCGCGGCGCCGGGAGCAGGGGCGGTGCGCGGGGCTGCCTCGGACATGGTCGGCCCTCTTTCGGAAGGTGGTGCGCCTCTCCACCGTCGCACCGGACCGCACGGCCCGCAGGGCCCGACCGGTCCCTTCCTTGGGGCCGATCGGCACGTGCGCCGCCACGGCACGGCGACCGAGCCTGATCGAGGAGGACACCCGAACGCACCGAAGGAAGTGGGTGGGCGCCATGAAGGCAGCCGTCTTCGAGGGACCGGGCCCGATCACCTGGCGGGACGTGCCCGACCCGGGAATCAAGGATCCCGGCGACGCGATCGTCAGGGTCGACGTCGTCACCATCTGCGGCACCGATCTGCACATCCTCAAGGGCGACGTGCCCGAGGTGGCGCCCGGCCGTGTGCTCGGCCACGAGGCCGTGGGCACGGTGGTCGAGACCGGCCGGGACGTCCGTTCCGTACGGCCGGGGGACCGCGTCCTGATCTCCTGCATCTCGGCCTGCGGCCGCTGCCGTTTCTGCCGCGAGGGCCGCTACGGCCAGTGCGCCGGCGGAGGAGGCTGGGTCCTCGGACACACCATCGACGGCACGCAGGCGGAGTACGTCCGGGTGCCGTTCGCCGACCTGTCCGTGCACCCGCTGCCGAACGCGGTCGACAGCTTCGACGCCGTCCTGCTCGCGGACATCTTCCCCACCTCCTACGAGGTGGGCGTCCTCAACGGCGGGGTACGGCCGGCCGACACGG
Source organism: Streptomyces vietnamensis (assembly GCF_000830005.1). Taxonomy (NCBI): domain Bacteria; kingdom Bacillati; phylum Actinomycetota; class Actinomycetes; order Kitasatosporales; family Streptomycetaceae; genus Streptomyces; species Streptomyces vietnamensis. The sequence goes on from NZ_CP010407.1 coordinate 14,954, forward strand.
TCGTCGTGGTCGGCGCGGGCCCCATCGGCCTCGCCGCCATCGCCACGGCACGGCTCTACAGCCCCGGCCGCATCATCGCCGTCGACCTCGCCGAGTCCCGGCTCGCCGCAGCGCGCACGCTCGGCGCCGACGCCACTGTGACCGTCAGCGAAGGCCCGGAGCAGCTCGTCGAGGATCTGACGAACGGCCTGGGCGCCGATGTCGCCATCGAGGCGGTCGGGGTTCCCGAGACCTTCGAGATGTGCACCCGCATGGTCCGGCCCGGTGGCCGGGTCGCGAACATCGGCGTCCACGGCAAGCCCGCGGTCCTGCACCTCGAAGACCTGTGGATCAGGGACGTCACCATCACCACCGGCCTCGTGGACACGTCGTCCACGCCGATGCTGCTGCGCATGATGGCCGCAGGCCGGCTGCCGGCGGCGGAGCTGGTCACCCACCGCTTCGAACTGGGGCAGATGGAGGAGGCGTACGACGTGTTCGGCCGTGCGGCCGACACCGGCGCCCTGAAGGTCACGCTCGGCGGCCCGCAGCACACGGCCCTCCAGGCCCCTGCTCCTCCGGTGGCCGGATGAACGCCCGGCGCTCCCTCGGCGTGCCCTGTGCCGCCGTGTCGGCGTCCCGGCACGCCCGGGCGTTGCTCGACACCGCCGGGCTCGTCCCGTTCCTCGCCGCCGTCGTGGACGGCGAGGAGGCCGCTCGGCTCGGCCTCGCCGGAAAACCGGATCCGGCGCTCTTCCTGCACGCGGCCGGCCTTCTCGGCACCCGCCCCGGCGACACCGCGGTGGTCGAGGACGCCCTCGCCGGAACACGTGCCGGGCGCCGAGGCGGCTTCGGCCTCGTCATGGGAGTCGACCGCACATCGGACGCGCACGCCGGCTCCGGTCTGCGGGGAGCGGGGGCGGACCTCGTCGTTCCCGACCTCGCGGCGCTGGTCCGGAGCGTCTGGGGTGAGCGCGGATGACCACCGGCTGGACGTGGACCTACGACCACTACGAACCGGGACGCGAACGGCTGGTCGAAGCGCTCTGCACCCTGGGCAACGGCCGCTTCGCCACCCGGGGTTCCGCCCCCGAGTGCACCGCCGGCGCCATCCACTACCCGGGTACCTACCTGGCAGGCTGCTACGACCGGCTCACCTCGGTCGTCGCGGGGGAACACGTCGAGAACGAGGACCTCGTCAACCTTCCCGACTGGACGCGGCTGCGCTATCGCTGCCTGCCGGACGACGGATCACCCGGAGGCTGGCTGGCGCCCGACTCCGAGGACCTGTGCCACTACGACGTACAACTCGACCTGCGTGGAGGCGTGCTGACCCGGCACCTGTTCTTCCGCGACGCCCGCGGCCACGGCCTGCGGGTGAGCCACCTCAGGATCGTGCACATGGGCGACTCCTCGCTCGCGGCCCAGTGCACGATGTTCCGCGCCTACGGTTGGAGCGGAGCCGTCGAGGTCGGGTCCGTCCTCGACGGGGCGGTCGTCAACGCCGGTGTGGAACGCTACCGGCATCTGGAAGGGCGGCATCTCACCGGCCACAGAAGCGGGTTCGAGCCCGGCGGGGTCGCCTGGCTCACCTGCCGTACGGTCGATCCGGGGGCCGTGATCGCCGCGGCCGTCCGCACGGTCACCCGCCCCGCGCGCCCCGCCCGGGAGACCGTGACGAGGACCGGCACCGTCCAGACGTACCACCTGCCGATCGCTCCCCGCCGCTCGGTGACCGTCGTGAAGACACTCGTCCTGCACACGTCGACGGACCGGCCCCCCGGCGATCCCCGGGAGACGGCCTGCGACGGGGCCGGCCGTGCCCCGGACTTCCCGCGGTTGCTGTCCACCCACAAGGCGTCCTGGCGACGACTGTGGGAACAGGGCGAGCTGCACGTGCCCGGGGAGGCGGGCCGCATCCTGCGGCTGCATCTGTTCCACCTGCTGCAGACACTGTCCCCGCACACGGCGGAGCTCGACGTGGGCGTTCCGGCGCGGGGTCTGCACGGCGAGGCCTACCGGGGCCATGTCTTCTGGGACGAGCTCTTCGTCCTCCCGTACCTCGACCTGCACTTCCCCGAGGTGGCCAGGTCCCTGCTCCTGTACCGGCACCGTCGCCTGCCCGCCGCCCGTGCCGCGGCCCGCGCGGCCGGCGGCGTCGGTGCCATGTACCCGTGGCAGAGCGCGAGTTCGGGCCGAGAGGAGACCCAGGAGCTGCACCTCAACCCGCGCTCCGGGCGCTGGCTGCCCGACTTCTCCCGCCTCCAGCGCCATGTGGGATCGGCCGTCGCGTACAACGTGTGGCGGTACGCGCAGGCCACCGGCGACCGCGGGTTCCTGTACGGCGAGGGGGCCGAGACGCTCCTGGAGATCGCCCGGTACTGGGCAGGCGCCGCCCGTTTCGACCCGTCGCTCCGGCGCTACCGGATCCGTGGCGTCGTGGGCCCCGACGAGTACCACGACGCCTACCCCGACAGCACCGCACCGGGCATCGACGACAACGCCTACACGAACGTCACCGCCGCCTGGGTGCTCGCCCGCGGCCTCGACCTCCTGCGTGAACTGCCCGCCGCCCGGCGGTCGGAGCTGCGGGCACTCCTGTCGCTGGACGACACGGAAGCCGACCACTGGGAAGACGTCTCCCGCCGCCTCCACGTGCCCTTCCACCAGGGTGTGGTGAGCCAGTTCGAGGGCTACGGCGACCTGGCGGAGCTCGACTGGGACGCGTACCGGGCGAGGTACGGGGACATCCGCCGCCTGGACCGGATCCTGGAGGCCGAGGGCGACACGGTCAACCGCTACCAGGCGTCCAAGCAGGCCGACGCCCTCATGCTCGGCCACCTCTTCCGGCCCGATGAGCTGTACGCGCTGTTCGACCGGCTCGGCCACCGGCTCGACGATGAGGTGTGGCGCGCCACCGTCACGTACTACCTGGGGCGGACCAGCCACGGCTCGACGCTCAGCAGCCTCGTCCACGGCTGGGTCCTGGCCCGGCAGAAGGGCGCCGACGCCTGGCGGTATTGCGAGGAGGCCCTCCTCGCGGACGTGGCCGACGTGCAGGGCGGCACGACCGGTGAGGGCATCCACCTCGGTGCGATGGCGGGCACGATCGACCTCGTCGAGCGCGGAATCACCGGCCTCGAAGCGAACTCGGAGGGGCTTCGGGTCGCTCCGGTGGTGTTGCGGGAGCTCCCGCGGTTCGCGTTCACCCTCTGCGTCGCCGGCCACCGAGGGGTGCACCTCCGGGTGCTTCCCGGGCGCCTGGCCGTACAGGTCCCGGCCTCGCCGAAGGCCCCGCTCACCGTCGTACTCCCGGGCGAACGGCGGTTCGCGGTCGCACCGGGAGAGGAGCGCTGGTTCCGCCTGTGATCCGAGGCCGTGACGTGAGCGACCGGTGGGAAGGCCTCTCAGTCGAAGGCGAGCACCTCGGAGACCGGCCTCCGTGGGGTGGCACGGCCCCGGGGTCCGTAACCCAGGCGGATCACCATGTGGACGTAGCCGATCGAGGAACTCGGGTCACGCGCTTCGGCGCGGAGTTCGGGCCATTCGAGAGGCTGGGACATGAGGGAGTTGGAGAGACCGTCGAGGGTGGCCTGGAGCAGTACGTGCTGCATCGCCTGGCCCGCCTTCAGCCAGTCCCCCGGGGTGTCCTTGGCCGTGCCCAGGAGGGCGATCAGGGGGCGCTTCTCGAACCGGACGGAGGGGCGGCCGGTCACACGGCGGGCAGTGTCGAAGTTCCGGACCGGAGAGGTCACGTCGTACTGGCGAGGACCGAGGGCGTACGAGGGGATGCCCTCGTACGCGTCTCCCTCGTCGGCCGCGCCCGTCCGGATCCAGGCGGCGATCTCCGCTCGGACCGAGGCGTCCGCGGCCTCGAACAGCTCGGAGACGTGCACGAGGCCCATGACGGTGTCGGTGTGCCACGCTCCCGGCAGGACCAGGCGACACCCTTCCAGGAGGGCGGCGGCCTGGAGACCGTCCAGGATCTCCGGGGGTATCTGCTCGTCGGTGAAGGGGAACCGGCTGGTGTGCCTGCTCCGCAGGGCAGGGTGGAGTGCGGCCAGGTCGTCGTCGACGGGGGCCTGCCGCATCTGCACGTCGGCGAGGTGCCAGGGGTCGTCGCGGCGGGGCAGCAACCGGGTCACAGCACTCCGGCCGTGGTGAGCGGCGGTGACGCGCAGGTTGAACAGGGCGGCGCCGCAGCCGAGGTGGAGGGCGCGGTGCTCGGGATCCTCGCGCGGCATCTCGCGCGAGGGGTCGCCGTGCAACTCGATGGTGTCGGTGCCGGCACGGTGGACGAACTTCCACAGCTGGGCGTTGTGCATGGACGGTGCGGTGATGGCGTCCTCGACCAGCGCAGTCACGAGCGCCGGGGGCAGATCGGTGGTGGTCACGGCTCTTCCTGCCTGTGTGCGGGGTTCACGGGATTCATTCGAAGGCGTCGTGTGCGGTCCGCGCGGCGGGCGTGAACCGGATGCCGTCCTCCTGGGCGGAGGTGCGGTCCACGACCGCGACGACGCCGTCGACGCGTTCGGTGAGGTTCACGAGCAGCCGTGCCTGGCTCTGCCACCGGAGGCGGCCCGCCAGGGTCACCACACCGTCCAGGACGTGCACGTCCACCGCGTCAGCGGGCAGGCCCATGACGTCGGAGAGGACGTCCTCGCGCACGCGGTGCCGTATCTCCGCGTCCGGACGGAGGTACACGCACAGCAGATCGCGCCGGGTCACGATGCCCACCAGCCGCTCCTCCTCGTCGACCACCGGAAGGCGCTCGACTCCACGCCGCACCATCAGACGGGCCGCGTCCGCCACCGACTGCTCGGCGTGCACGGTGACGGCCGGCTCGGTCATCAGGGCCCGCGCGGTCGGCTCCCGGGCGGTCAGGAGGTCGCTCTCGGACACCACGCCGAGCACGTGGTCGTCCTCGTCCACGACGGGGACTCCGGTGATGTCGTGTTCGGCGAGCAGCTTCGCCACTTCCTTGAACGAGGTTCCAGGGGTGGCTGAGACCACGTTGCCGGTCATCAGGCCGCCGACCTTCATGTGCTTCATCGCCGCGCCTCCTGTTCGCGCGTGCCGCTGCCGTGCGCTGTTCCGTGTCACCACCCTGATCGGACGGCCGGCGGTCGGCGAGGGCCGAACGGTCCACAGCGGGGCCCGATAGGACTCGGATCCGGCCCGCGACCCGAGGGGACCTTTGGTCCCCGTATTGCCCCCAGCGGCCCTCCGTCGGCGCCGCCCTCCGCTGTGAGGGTGGAGAACAGTCCTACGAACCGGACTCCTACCGGTTGGACTGCTGCGGACCGGACGAGGAGGAGCCATGGACGGAACCAGGGACGGTCCCGGCCTGGGCAGGGTCGTCGTCGGCGTGGACGGATCACCGTCCGCCCGGACAGCGGTGATGTGGGCCGCGCACGAGGCGGTGCTGCGTGGCAGCACCCTGTGCCTCGTCCACGCGACGGACGTCGAAGCGGCGTCCCGGTTCCTTTCCCCGGCGGAGGCCGACCGGGCCGAGCAGGCCGGTCGAGAGCTGCTCGACCGGACCGCGGAGACCGTCGCGGCACGTCACCCCGGCCTCGTGACCGTCACGGAACTCGGCGGAGGCTCGGCCGTCGAAACCCTGCGCGGTGCCGCCGCGCTGAGCGGCACGATCGTGGTCGGGCACCGGGGCCGCGGCGGGTTCTCCTCGCTGCTGCTCGGATCGGTCGGCCTCGAACTCGCCGCCGGCGCCACCACACCGGTGGTCGTCGTGCGTGGAGCCGCGGAGCCTGCCGAAGCCGACGCCGTTCTCGCTGCGGTCCGGGACGAGGACGACGTGGGCTGTGCGAGGGCGGCGGCACGCGAGGCCCTGCTGCGCAAGGTGCCGCTGAGACTCCTGCACGTCTGGGGCACGGACCCCTACGCCGGGGTACGGGGCGTGCTGCACAGCGGCACGGCCGGGAACGCCCGCGCGCACGTGCGCGCGTCGGTGGAGGTCGCCGACCGGATCCGGAAGGAGTTCCCGGATCTCGCACTGGACGCCGAGGGCGAGAAGAGCCGCAGCGTGCCCGGCGCGCTCGTGGAGGCGTCACGCCGAGCCGACCTCCTGGTCGTCGGCGGCCGGCGGGCGCCCGGATACCTCGGACCGACGCTCGGCCGGACCACGCTGAGCCTGTTGCAGCACGCCCACTGCCCGGTGGAGCTGATCCCACGGTACGGACCCGGACACGGGAGCATGTCATGACCGGCACGCTCGAACACCGCGACATCGTCATCGGCCTCGGCCCCGTCCGGAACTGGCGCACCTCGCACTGGCCTGGGCCGCCGACGAGGCCCACCGGCGTCTCCGCGCACTGCGTCTCGTGGTCGCCGTACCGCCCTCGCACGACATCCCTCATGGCGAGGACATCGATCGGCGCCACGCACGGGCGGTCGCGGGAGAGGACGTGCTGCGCGTCGCCTCGGCCTGGACGCAGGACCGGCAGCCCGACGTCCGCGTGACCACGGCCCTTCTCGACGGGCCCCGGCGAAGGTGCCGGCCGGCCTGTCGCGGGAGGCCGCCATGGTGGTGCTCGGCTCCCGGCACCTCAGCCGCACCGAGGAGTTCCTGAGCGCGGGCTCCCTCGTGGTTCCGGTCGCCGCCCAGGCGCGGTGCCCCGTGGCGGTCGTGGGCGACGCCGAGCACAGCACACAGGACCCGCCCTACCTGGTCGTCGGCGTCGACGGCAGCGCATCCTTCCGGGCCGCGCTGGCCCTCGCCTTCGAGGAGGCGGACCTCAGGCGCTGCGCGCTGCGCGCCATCGCCGTCTGGGCCCCGCCCGTCTTCACCCTGCACACCGGCGACACCCTGTTCCACGCCGAGCGCCGGATGCTCTCCGAGACCACGGCCGGATGGGCGGAGAAGTACCCGACGTCCGGCTCACCCACGAGGTCCTCATCGGCTCGCCCGTCGAGACCCTTGCGGACGCAGCCGAGCACGCCCTGGCCGTCGTCGTCGGCCGCCGTGGCCGGGGCGGATACTCGGGAATGCGCCTCGGCTCCGTCGTCCACGGGCTCCTGCACCGCGCCCACTGCCCGGTGATCACCGTCCCTGCCGAGTGAGGCCGCCATGACGTCCTCGGCAACCCTGTCGAACCCTGTCGGCCGGCGCGGCAACCGGCCTCACCGCTGCAGAGGCCGCCCGCCGGCTAGCCGACACCGGACCCGACGAGGTGGCGGCGAGGAAGTCCCCGCGGCTCCACACCCGTGTCCTGGCACAGCTGCGAGACCCACCGATCATGGTGCTGCTTGGGGCCGTCGTGCTCACGCTCGCCATCGGTGACCATCCCGACGCGATCGTCGTCGCTCTGGTCGTCGTCGTGAACACGACGGTCGGCGTCGCCCAGGAGGTTCGGGCCGACAACGCCGTCGCCGCCCTCTCGGCCCTGAGCGCCCCGCACGCGCGCGTGCGGCGCGACGGCGCCGTCCGCGACTTGCTCGCCGCGCGGCTCCTCCGGACGGCGTTCCGGGCGCCCGGCCCAGCAGGAACGGCCGGGGCATCCGGACTACCGTGAAACCGGGCGCGACGGGTGTCGTGCGCGCGCTCGACACGACCGGAGGCTTCGATGGGCCGGGAGAACACCGGGTCCGCGGACACGCGGCTGCCACGACTGAGACTGGACGAACTCCTCGACGAGCTGCAGGCGCGCATCGACGAGGTCCGGGGCACCAGGGACCGGCTCCAGGGGCTCCTGGAAGCGGTCATGTCGGTCGGTCGCGGGCTCGACCTGCCGCAGGTGCTGCGCGGCATCGTGGAGGCGGCGGTGGCCCTGGTGGACGCCGAGTACGGGGCCCTGGGCGTCATCGGCGACGGCCGGAAGCTCTCCGAATTCGTCCCCGTCGGCATCGACGACGATGTGCGCGAGCGGATCGGCGCCCTGCCGTCCGGCCACGGCATCCTCGGCGAGCTGATCCGGAACCCCGAGCCGCTGCGCCTCCCGGAGCTGTCCGAGCACCCTGCCTCGTACGGCTTCCCTGCCCACCATCCGCCGATGCACACGTTCCTCGGCGTCCCGATCCGCGTGCGCGACGAGGTGTTCGGGAACCTCTACCTCACCGAGAAGCGCGGCGGGGCCGACTTCGACGCGGAGGACGAGGCCGTCGTCACGACCCTGGCGGTCGCGGCCGGCATCGCCATCGAGAACGCCCGCCTCTACGAGGAGGGACGGCTGCGTCAGCGCTGGCTGGCCGCGAGCTCCGACTTCACCAGCGCTCTCCTGTCCGGCGCGGAGGAGACCGAGGTCCTCGGCGGCATGCTGGAGCGCGCCGTGGACACCGCCGACGCCGACATCGGGGTCTTCTACCTGGTCGGACCGGGCGGTGAGCTCCGTGGATCCCTGGCCAGCGGGGAGGGCGCCGGGGCACACCGGGGTGTCGTGCTGCCCAGTGTCGAGGGAACCCTCGCCGCCGCGGCCCTGGCCCGGGACGGTCTGGTCACCGTGGCCGACGTCGGGAACGAACCCCGCATCACGGTGCAGCCCGAACGCTGGAAGGGATTCGGGCCGGCGGTGGCCGTCACCGTGGGCACGAAGGAACGACTCAGCGGTGTGCTGATCCTGGCGCGGTCCGCGGGACGCTCCCCCTTCACGGGCGTGGAGACCAGCGTCCTGCCCGGCTTCGCCGGTCAGGCGGCCCTCGCCCTCGAACTGGCCGACCGGCGACGCGACGCCGAGCAGGTCAGCCTCCTGGAAGACCGCGACCGGATCGCCCGCGACCTGCACGACCTGGCGATCCAGCGGCTGTTCGCCACCGGTATGACCCTGCAGAGTGCTCGCCGGTTCGTCGAGCACCCGGAGGCCGTGGACCGGCTGACCCGGGCGATCGACGACCTGGACTCCACCATCAAGATCATCCGCTCGACCATCTTCGGACTGCGGGAACACGACACTCCCGGGACGGCACCGAGGCTCAGGAACCGCGTCGTGAAGGCGGTCGACGCGGCCGTGCCGACGCTCGGATTCGCCCCTGCGCTGCGGATGGAAGGCCTCCTCGACACGGACGTGCCGCCCGAGGTGGCCGACGAGGTGGTCGCGGTCATCGGCGAGGCCCTCACCAACGTGGCGCGCCACGCGGACGCACGCCGCGCGGAGGTGGCGGTCGTCGCCGAGGAAGGCGTCCTGACGGTGACGGTGAGCGACGACGGAGTGGGCGTACGGCCGGGCGGCGCCCGCAGCGGACTGCGGAACCTCGCCGAACGGGCCGAACGCCTGCACGGTGAGCTGTCGATCCGCGCGCGGCCGGAACCGACCGGCGGCACGTTGCTCGAATGGCGTGTTCCACTACTGACTCAACGCGACTGAACGCCGACCTACTTCTCGCCCGCGTCGTGCTCGTGGGCTTGTGCGGCGATCACGGCCGCCTGCACCCGCCGCTCCACACCCAGCTTGCCGAGCAGCCGCGAGATGTGGTTCTTGACCGTCTTCTCCGACAGGTACAGCTGCTTGGCGATCTGCTGGTTGGTGAGCCCCTCGCCGATCAGGTCGAGCACCGACCGTTCCCGCTCGGACAGCACCGCGAGCCGCTCGTCCTCGGGCGGCTTGGCCGCTTCGGGATCCCGCAGCGAGTGCATGAGCCGGGCGGTGGTGGCGGGGTCGAGCATCGACTGGCCCGTGGCCACGGTCCGTACCGCCGACACCAGATCGGAGCCCTTGATCTGCTTGAGGACGTACCCGGCGGCCCCGGCCATGATCGCGTCGATGAGGGCGTCCTCGTCGTCGAACGAGGTCAGCATCAGGCATGCAAGCTCGGGCATCCGTGAGCGCAGCTCGCGGCAGAGCGAGATCCCGTCGCCGTCCGGCAGCCGTACGTCGAGCACGGCCACGTCCGGCCGCAGGGCGGGCCCCCTGGCCAGCGCCTGGTCCATGCTCGACGCCTCACCGACGACCTCCATGTCGGGTTCGTCGTCGATCAGGTCACGCAGGCCCCGTCGGACCACTTCGTGATCGTCCACGAGGAAGACCCGCGTGGGCGATGCGGCTGCCGGCAGCTCGGTCATGGCGACCCCTGTGGTCGATGGGTTCCTGCCCGCCCCTACGAGGATTGTCCGTCGAGATCCATGCGTACGTCGACCACGCCCTCCACGGCCCGCACGGCACGGGCGAGCAGCGGCACCAGGGCCCGGTCGGGGAGCGCACCACGCAGGATGGCCACACCTTCCACCACGGCGACGTCCAGGTCCGCGAGGGCGGCCGACCCGCCGAGTACCGTACGGCGGATCTCCGCCGCGATCTCTTCGTCGTTCCGCAGGAACACCTTGAGCAGGTCGCTGCGGCTGACGACCCCCTCCAGCATCCCGATCCCGTTCACCACCGGCAGCCGCTTCACCTTCCGCCGTGCCATGATCCGCGCGGCCTCGGCCAGCGAGGCGTCCGCGTGCACGGTCACGGCCGGACTCGACATGAGCTCCCCGGCCCGCACGGCCCCGGCCTTGGCGGCCTCGGGGAACTCCTCCGGGCGCGGTTCGACGCCCCGGAACTCCTCCTTGGGCAGCAGGTCCGCCTCCGATACGACCCCGATGACACGCCCCTCGCCCTCAAGGACGGGCAGGGCGCTCACCTTCCATTCGTCCATGAGCGCGACGATCTCCTTGTAGGGCGCGTCACGGCCGATCGCGATGGCGGTGTGCGTCATGACGTCGCTGACGGTGTAGCGCGAGGAGGGCATCGTGTGCTCCTCAGAACGGAGGCTTCGGGGGTCTTCCCTAACGAGTCTCCCCCTGTGGGCCAGGCGTGAGGAGGGCCGGATGGCCCACTCGGGCCCGTCTTTCGGTTGGCTGCCCTGGGCAGTGTCCTGGCGATCACGAGCGGAGCCAGATGACGAGCGCGGCTGCGGTGACGATACCGAGGTAGACGTGGCCGCGCTTGTCGAACCTGGTCGCAACCGCGCGGAATGCCTTGAGCTTGTTGATCGCCCGTCCGACGGTGTTGCGCTTCTTGTAGCGGTCCTTGTCGAAACCGGGCGGTCGGCCCCTGGCCCTGGCGAGTCGGACTCGGTTGGCTGTCTGGTCGGCCTTCTCCTGGATGACGTGCCGGATTCCGCGTCTGCTCAGGTAGCGGCGGGTTCGGCGGTTGCTGTAGCCCTTGTCAGCGCTGATGCTGTTCGGCTTGGGACGCGGTCTGCCGCAGGCCAGCCTCGGCACGCGAATGTTGTCCATCACCGGCTCGAACTGGGTGCAATCGGCGCACTGCCCAGACGTGATGACCAGCGAGAGCACCCTGCAGCGCCTGTCCGCGCTCAGATGGATCTTGGTAGTGACCCCGCCGCGCGAGCGGCCGAGCGCCTCACCTCCCGTACCACCTCCGCAGCCGGTCGATCAGTTCCGCCCGGACCCGAGCGGTTTTGACCGTCCGGGCGGAGCCCCCTTTGAGGGGGCGACGGAGCGTGCCGGGCGCCGGCGGCGTGGTGGTGTGCGCGCACGGACGTCGAGTCGACCGAGACGTCCCAGTCGATCTCGCCGGCCGCGTCCGCCTCGGCCTGGATCCGCCGCAGGAGCATCTCCCACGTTCCGTCCGCCGACCAGCGGCGATGCCGCTCGTGCACCGTCGTCCACGGCCCGTACCGCTCCGGCAGATCGCGCCGCTGCACGCCCGTGCGCATCCGGAACAGCAACCCGTTCACGACCTGACGATGGTCCCGCCACCTGCCACAACGTCCGTTGCTCACCGGCAGAAGTGGCTCCAGGCGCTCCCACTGGGCATTCGTCAGGTCACTCCCACTTCCCATAGTCGTATCAACGACTCCACTGGGCAGTAGCCATGGCCAGGAGCGCGAGGGGAACGATCCACCCCTCCCTTTCCACTCTCTGTGAACCGCCCAGCGAAGACAAGACTGCAATTTTTGCTGTCAAACCAGGAAACTCGTTCCCGAGCGGAGGTCTGCACCGCTCTCCCACGGGAGGACACTCATGTCAGACGTCTGGGATACACATGGCAGCCTGCAGCGCGCGCTGTGGATCGGCGGCGCACAGTGGTCCGGCAAGACCACCGTTGCCGAACTCATTGCCAGAAAGTACGGGTTGACGGTGTATCACTACGACTACCACGACGCCCGCGGCCACCAGGATCGCCGGATCGCGCGTCGTGTCGCCCTGGGTGAGCCCGTGGAAGATCCCACCCCCGACCATGTCTGGCTGGACCAGGACCCGGAGGAGATGGCTGCCGAGACGCTGGCCGGCTTCCCGGTCCGCTTCGAGTGGGCGTTGGACGACCTGCGCGCACTGTTCACCGGCCGGCCGGCGATCGCCGAGGGATGGGGGCTGCGACCGGAGCTGGTCGCGCCGCTGCTCGACTCACTCCGGCGAATGGTCGTCCTCGTCCCCACCGAGGACTTCCGTCAGCACCAACTCCGGACTCTCCCGCGCGCGGGAACTCTCAACGTCCCTGTCACTGACCCGGCCCGCTCCCAGGCCAACCGTCTCGCCCGTGACCGGCTGGTCGCCGAGGACGCAACACGGAACGCCCGCCGCCTCGGCATCCGCGTCATCGAAGTCGACGGGACGCTCGACGCGGTGGCTGTGGCCGCAGAGGTCGCCGAGCATTTCGCCCCATACCTTGGCGCGGCGACGGCTGCGTGATCGCTCGGCCCAAGAGGTTTCCGCTGTTGATCACCAGGACACTGCCTAGCACCACCGAATACGGAAGTGCTGGGCCCTCAGGTTCCGGCGCGCTCGTGCCAGTGCTCGTTCCGACTCGGCGAAGCCGCCCACCCTCGACTGACCGACTGGTGAGTGGCGCGTAGAACGAGCAGCGAGTTGGCGGCCGTGCCCGATGAGGCGCGGCCGCTGGCCTGATTCGTAAGCGTCAGGCCAGCGTGGTGACGTCGCGCCCTTAGACCGTGTCCTATGTGGTGAGGCGGCCGTTGGGCAGGTCATGGGGCGGGGTACGTGGAGCTGGATCGTTCCGGACGGGTTGTGGGAGATCGCGCAGCCGCTGATCCCGCCGTCGAGGGGCGGCCACAGGGCGGCGGAACGCAGGACACGCCTGATGAGACGCTGTTCGCCGCGATCATCTACGTACTGGTCTCCGGCTGCGCCTGGCGAGCCATGCCACCGTGCTTCGGCATATCGAAGTCCACGGCCCACCGCCGGTTCCTGATCTGGTCCAGGGCCGGTGTCTGGGGCCGGCTGCACGAGGAGATCCTGCACCGCCTCGACGACGCCGGCCTGCTCGACCTCTCCCGACCCGTCCTCGACTCCGCCCACGTCCAGGCGAAAAAGGGGGGGCGACCTCACCGGCCCGAGCCCCGTGGACCGAGGCAAGCCGGGTTCCAAGATGCACATCCTGTCGGACGCGAACGGACTGCCCCTCCTCGTCGGCGTCTCGGCCGCCAACACCCACGACAGCCAAGCCCTGAAGCCCATGGGCATGGGCCTCCAAACGAAACATGACCCCCACCGCGGCCGTCACTTCAAACCCCAGCGCCTGCACGCCGACAAGGCCTACGACGTACCTGAACTGCGGAAATGGCCACGAGGTAAGCGCATCGGCGTCCGCATCGCGCGCAAAGGCATCAAGTCCAGTAAGGATCTTCAGAGTGGTCACCGATCGGGTGACGGTCGAGGCTGGATAGCAGGCGAGGCCTTCGGGCAATGGTTCGAGATGTCTGACGTCTCAACCGCTGCGACCGGAGGCCTCGTTGGTCACCTATCCTGCCGCACTCGACCTGCCGCACGCGCTCGTGGAGTGGGTCACGATGCTGATCGTCACCCGCGAGGGTGACCGCCGCTGCAAACTGCGGCCCTCGCAGCGCGCGGTCATCGCCTTGGTCTACCTGCGCGAGCACACCACCTATGCCAAGCTCGCCGCGGGCTTCCGGATCAGCGAGGGCACCGCCCACGCCTACGTACAGAGCGTGATCAAGCTCCTCGCCGCGAGGGCACCGTCCCTGACCCAGGCACTGCGCCGGGCGCGTCCCGCATACGTGTTGGTGGACGGCACCATCGCCGAGTGCGACCGGGTCGGCGATCGCGAACGGGACTACTCGGGCAAGGCCCGTCGGCATGGCGTGAACATCCAGGCCGTCACCGATCCGGCGGGCGAGCTGATCTGGTACTCGCCGGCACTGCCCGGCCGCACCGTCGACATCACCGCCGCCCGCACCCACCGCATCGTCACCGTCTGTGAACGACTGCGGATCCCCGTCCTCGCCGACAAGGCCTACGCAGGGGCCGGCGGAACGTTCCAGGTGCCGTTCAAACGCCACCTCGGACGCCCTCTCACCATGAGACAAGCAGCCGTCAACCGTGCACACGCACGACTCCGCTTCCCGGTCGAGCGGGCCTTCGCCCGCCTCAAGGCCTGGCGGATCTTCCGCAAAGCCCGCATCAGCCCCAACCGACTCACGTCAATCACCAAGGCCGTTCTCACCCTCGAGCGGCGACGCTGAAGATCCTTAGTGAACGACTCGGGCGCCGCAGATGGGTGATCGAGCGGACCATGTCCTGGCTGACCGGATACCGCAGACTCAACCACCGCTACGAACGACACCCCCGCACCTACCTGGCCTTCCTCGGCCTCGCCGCGGCCATCTGCTGCTACAAGCGTCTCCCCCGGCTCACCACATAGGACACGGTCCGAGTGTCGTGGTGGTTCAGGCTACGTCGCGTTCTGGCTGACACCGCTGCCCCCGACAAGCGTCGGTGAGCTTTCGGGCGTCTTTTCTCGAAAGGTGTCCAGTCCTGCGGCACGTTCGTGATGCGGCAACCGCGACATCTTGGACACCAGCGCCCACATCTCGCGTTCACGCTCCAACTCGCCCGGTAGAAGGAGGCCCAGGGATTCGGCGAGCGGTTTGCGCCCTGTGTTCACGAGCGCTCTTACAGCCGCAGACCATTCGTCGGTTGCCGACACGGCCGCGCGGTACCACACCGGAATCAGCAAGCCTGGCACGGCAATGGCCGTGATCAGCAGCGGGATATCGGGGCCAGCCATGGCCAGTGCTGCTGCCGCACAGAGGACGACGGCGCAGTGGCCGTAGAGCAGCGCCACGAAGAAGTCGACATTCGCGCGGGCGAGATCGACCTGTCGGCGGACCTGCTCCGGCGCGTTCCCGGTCAGTTCGTTCCACATCACCTGGGTGTCGAGGCGGAACCGGTCGTAGCCGTACTCCTCGAAGCGCCGGATGGCATTGCCCAGCTTCGTGGGTGCCAACTGCGCGTCGTCGACGGGGTAGCGAGCGAGGCGTTCGCGGAGCAGCGCACGTTGCACAGCCGTACGCCGCCGGTCCTTGCGGGCGGCACGGGCGATCCGAGGATTGGCCCGCAAGGCCGTCAACCGGGCGGCACCATCCTGTGCCAGCCGGTTCTCCCGCTCCTGGCGCTCCAGCCTGATCAGCGCGAGGCGGTCCTGGAGATCCTGCTTCGCCTGCCGCCGGCGAGCGCACCCGTACGCGTAGAGCGCGTTAGGCCAGAGGGCGTAACCCTCCAGCACGCGGTAGAGAGGGTTCTGCAGGGCGCAGAGCGCCAGCCCTAGGAGTACCGAGACGCCCAGCACCCCGGCAGACAGATGCGTGACGCCCTCTGACCACAGCCTCACGGATCCCGAAGTGCGCCGCAGACTTGGCCAGACTGCCACAAGGAAGAGGCTCACGTTCAACGCGGTCGGCAAGAGCCATCCCACCAGCACCGTCCATGCGCCGCCGAGAGCGCTCCTGGCGATGTCACCCACGCGTCACCACTCGTCGTCATCGTCGTCGAAAGGTGGCCCGGGCGGTGTCCCTGCATCAGGCGAGGGCGGGGTCGGCCTAGATGCCGCTGATGGCCTCGACGGCGCTGGTGCCCCGTAGCCAGAGCTCGCGAAAAATCGCAGCTTGGCGACGAACTCCTGGTCCGAGGCATAGCGGTCCTCAGGAGACTTGGCCAGCGCCTTGGCCATCACAGCATCGACACCGGGCTCGATCTCGGGACGTGCCAGAGAGAGAGCAGGTGGCGGCTCGTACAGGTGTGCCCACGTCAGCGCCATGTCGTCATCACGCTGGAATGGCGGCCTTCCGGCAAGGGCTTCGTAGACGACGCAGGCCAGGCTGTACTGATCGCTCCGGCCATCTACGGGACGGCCGGAGATCTGCTCCGGTGCAATGTAGTCGAGCGTTCCGACGAACTGGCCCACCGTCGTGAAGCCCGTGAGGGACAGCGACCTCTTCGTCAGTCCGAAGTCGGTCAGGTAGACGTGCTCCGGGCGGTCGCCGTCGGTGCCCTCGGCGACCAGGATGTTACTGGGCTTCACACCCCGGTGCACCAGGTCGTGCGCATGGGCCGCGTCGAGCGCCGAGGCCACCTGGGCGGCGATTCGCAGGGCGGTCGGTACCGGGAGTGGGCCGTCCCGGTCCAGCAGCGCCCGCAGGTCGAGGCCGGGGACATACTGCATGGCGATGTACAGGACACCGTCGGTCTCGCCCGCTTCGAAAATCGGCAGGATATGCGGGTGATCGATCGAGGCGGCGACCCGCGACTCGTACGCGAAGCGTTTGCGGAAGGTGTCGTCGCGGGCCAGTTCCGGGGCGAGCAGCTTCAGAGCGACCACCCGGTCCAGCCGCAGATCCTTCGCGAGATAGACGAGAGATCTGTCCCCACGGCCGATTTCGCGCTCCACCTGATAGTTCGCGATCCGTTTTCCGATCAATCCGCTCAATCCGCCACCACGCTTTCGTCGGAGGCCGCTTCAGGACGCCTCGAAGGTCGTCACCGCAGCATCGAAACACTCGCTGAGGAAAGGAGGCTGGCCCAGTGATTCACTCCTCCGCACCCGACTCCAATCAAATGGGCTCATGTCTGGCTGCTTGGGCATTGGGGCCGGGCGGGTAGCGCTTCGGCCAGGAGAGGTTCGTTCCCAGCACGTAGCGCGCCGCGGTAGACGTCCTTGACGACTCGACACGGTTCGCTTACTCCGTGAGCGGGATAGCCCCGCCGACGGGCCGAGCCGCACGCTGAAACTGGCTCTGACCGGAGTTCCGTGAACGACTGGGAAGGGATCCCTGCGGATCCGTCGGCGGCCGGCCGAATCGAGATCATGTACTGGTTGACTGTGCGTCGTGACTGAGATGATCGAGATACCGGATGCAGAGGGCGACTGGGAGCCCGCGACGGCACTTCGGGCAGGTGGGCGCAATCCGGTGCGGCAGGCGTCTATGTTCCAGAGCGTGACCTGGCCGTTGAACTCGCTGGCCCTGCTCTCGGTGGACCTGGAGGCGGTGGCGCGGCGGCTGAGACTGACCCTTGAGACCTCGTGGGACGGGCACGGCAGTGTGCGGGCAGCGTTCTTCGTGCTGGACGGGACGGACTTCGTCGTCACCCACCACGAGGGGGACGCTCCGGGAACCCACGTGTGGACCCGGAAGGGTGGGCCTGTCGATCCGGCCACCCGTGTGGGCAGCCTCCTCGCGGCTCTCGGCGTGGGGCCGGAGGCGGTCTCGTACTCCACCTGGGGGGCCGGCACCGACCTGTCGCACGTGCCCGCCGCCTGGGGGCGCGGCCGGGCCAAGCCGACGCGGTCGCACCAGGACATCTGGGACAGCTTCAAGAGTCGTCCGGGGATGTTCGTCGGCCGGGTCACTTTCGGGTCGGTGGTCGGGTTCCTCAACGGCTATGGCATCGCCTCCGGCAAAGCCCTGCTGGACGGGTTCACGGAGTGGCTCGCAGCCAAGCTGGGATACGGCTCGAACCTGGTGTACTGGGCCTTGGCCGAGAAGCTGATCTTTCCCGACGGCCGCCCCGACGAGCCCTGGTCGCCCGAGACCGAGCAGCACGCCGCGGCCGGCCTGATCGGCCTGATCGACGAGTACTTCGATCGCCTCGCCGGTGATCCGGAAGAACGCCCCGGAACGGTCTGATCGAGGGCCCTGGACTCACCCCCGGGTGAGGATCCTGATTCGAAGAAGTCGGAACGAGGCTCGGCCGTACATGGATCTCTTGAGTGTTTTGACCCGGTTCACGTTTCCTTCGACCTTGCCGGAGCTCCATTCGAGGGTGAGGCCGGCGGGGACGGCGTCGAGGTCCTGGCGGAGGAAGTCGGCGAACGAGCGGACCGGGACGGGAGCGTCCTGCTCGGCGTGTTTACGCAGGCAGGAGCGGTGCTGGTGGCAGGTCTTCTCGATGGCGGCCCAGAGGTTCTGGAGCAGATGCCACCGGTCTGCCACCTCGATGGCGTCGGGGGCGGCTTCCTTGATCGCCCGGGTGTACGCAGTGGCATGGTCACGGCAGATGATCTCCGCACCGGAGTGCTCGCACAGCCAGGCTGCGAAGGTCTCTGAGGTGCGGTCCGGGAGCACGTCCACGACGCGGCCGGTTTCGACGTCGGCGAGGACGGTCCCGTAGGTGCGGCCCTTACGGAAGGCGAACTCGTCGACGCCGGGCACCCGCGGCGCCCTCCGGTACCTCGGGCGCTTCCAGCAGCCCGAGGAGGCGGGTCCGGCCTGCGGCGATGCTGAGCTTGTGGCACAGCCGTTCGCCTGCCCGGCCGCCCAGCTCGGTGGCGACGGCCCGGAGCCACTGCTTCAGCCCGATGCTGGAACGTACGTGGCGCTCGCTCAGCCCGGGGACCTGCTCGACGAACGTTGTCCGCCGGCATTGGGCGCGGTCGCAGAAGCGGCGGATGCGAAGACGTATCGCCAACTTCCGTCCAACAAGCGGACGTTCGGCTAGCGTCCTCAAGTAGGAGGAGTGCCTCCGTCTCCCCGGGCTCCCGCAGCCCGGGCAACGGGCCGGCGGGCGCATGCGGCAACCTCCACCAGCACGACCTCCGGGCCGACGGTCAGCCGGGACCATCCCCGCAGGTGCGGGGAGCAGGAGCAGGACCTCGCTGCCCAGTCGATGGGAGCCGGGACCATCCCTGCGGACGCGGGGAACAGCCGACCGGTCCTTAAAAGCCCAGCCAAGGGCTGTCCCGTATAAGGACGTGAGCTGGGGGTTTGCCTGACGGTACGGTCGACGCGTGGAGTCGAAGAGGGCGAGCGAGTGCCCGTTGCACGGGGCCGGTGTGCGTCCTGACTACCTGGTCGGGCGCCGTCTTGAGCAAGTAGTCGCCTCGTGGCACCTGCATGACTCAGGGGCTCCGTCCGGCCCGCTGGACGTGTGGCTGATCGACAGCGAAGCGGTCGCCACGCGCATCACGACCGGTTCGGACTGGTGCCTGATCAGCGCAAGAGCGGGCGCCCGCCAGACCGGTAGCCCGAGATGCCGCCATACGACGTCGCGTACCTCAGCCCTGCGGCGGCAAAGAGATGATCAAGGATTCGATCGCTTTGTCCGTCAGCGAGGTCTAATAGGGCGTTCGCGGAGTTTTTTGATCTTCACGCGCGGAACCTGACGTGGCATCGTCGCAGCGTAAGCGGCAGCCGCGTCTCGTGGGGGGAGGGGCCGAGCACGCAGGCATTGCCCTGCCCGGATGCTCCATGGCGGCCCGTGACCCTCATAGCCGATGTTGCCGAACAGTCGTAGAGATCGGCAGACACAGAAGTGCCATGGGTTCGAGGCGTCGGTAGACGCAGACATCGCTTCAGACACCTGGTGGCCCGAACCACCAGCGCCACAGCCCTCCTCACCGCCTCGGCCGTACTGACCGGCCTGGTCCAGGCCGTACCGGCAGCGGCCGACACGGTGCCGGAGGAGGACACCGGCTGGATGCGCAACAGCGTCGGCTACCAGCGGCGGGTCGACCGCTGTCTGACCGCCGAGGCGCTGCACTTCGGCGGTCCCCTGCAGAAGGCCCGCGCCATCAAGGGGTTGACCGGCACTCAGGAGGAGCTCCGCGCGACCGTCATCAGCGCGGACTCGATCGGGTACGGGCCGCTCGGCCAGGCTTCCGGGGAGGACTACAGCGCCGCCGAGGCGTACAGGCACGTGGTCGTGGACCGGCAGCTCGCGCTGCAGAGCGCCAACGACCCCTACGTCCGGTCGGCGTGGGAGAGCGACGACATGGAGTGGCACGTGCCGGCGTTCGGCGACGACGTCACGCGCTTCACCCTCGAGACCCAGGCCAGGATGTCGAATCTGGGCTCGGACGAGCACAGCGTCGCCAGCCCCGAGGCGATCGCCAAGGCCAAGGAGGTGGCCAAGGAGAACGAGGGCAAGGACGCCTTCCACGACATGACGTCGGGCTGGATGCTCTCGGACGACCAGATCAACGTCAGGGGTTACGCGTACGGGACGACCGCCACCGACATCGCCGCCTACCTGAAGCGCGGCGGCTTCCCGACCGTGGCGCCCGCCAAGGACTCGCCCGAGTACCGCGTCGAGGTCGAGGACCAGAAGCAGGCCTGGTCCGCCTGTGACAGCCAGAACCCGTTCGACCCGCGCCGCGTGCTCAACGAGCCCGTGATGACCGCCATGGTCGAGTGGGAGCTGGAGTACGCCGGCCAGGCCGGCCAACGCGCGAGGATCATGCAGGCGGACGCCGATGCCGGCGCCGCGACCCGCGAGGCCACCGACGACATGATCAACGCGATCGGCCAGGCATGGGCGGTCGACCAGATCCTCACCTGGCGCAAGTACTGGACGGACAAGCTCGCCCAGGACCCGAACACGATCTTCCAGAAGCCCGACCAGGCCTTCTACGACAAGGCCGACGCCGACCTCGCGCGCTACCGGTCGAACATCGCCGCCCTCGTCGCGTCGGCACAGGACCACGCGGGCAAGGCGGTCACGGCCGCGCAGACGGCCGTGACCGCGCAGCAGGAGGCCTGGGCCGTCGCCGACACGAGTCATGTGCCGCGCGGCCGGGGTCTGACGTACGCCCGGCAGTCGGTGCAGGTCGCCCGCGCCTCCGCGGCCGCCGCCACGGCCGCCGCGAAGGCGACCGAGACCGCGCTCGCCGCGGCCAACGCGTCCGTCGCCACCAGTGACGCGCTGCTCGCCAAGGCGCAGACCGAGTCGCACGCGGTCGGCGCCGAGTTCCGGCGGGTGGCGGCGCAGGAGGCCGCCGCGCAGGCGAAGGCCGCCGCCGACAGTGCCGAGGCCAACGCCACGGCCGCCGCCGAGAGCGCGAACACCGCCAAGGCCGCCCGTACGACGGCCGAGCAGAAGCGCGACAAGGCCGCCACCGCCGCCGCTTCGGCCGCCGCCGAGCGTGCCAAGGCCCAGACGGAGCAGGCCACGGCCGTCGCCTCGCGGGCGAAGGCCGCGACCGAGCGCGCCAAGGCGCAGGAGGCCGAGGAGCGGGCCGCGGCCGAGCAGACCTCGGCCAAGAGCGCCGACACGGCCGCCGGGACCGCCGCCACCGAGGCGGCGACGAAGCGGAAGCTCGCGGACGAGAAGGCCAAGACCGCCCAGGTCGACCGGGAGAGGGCTGTTGCCGCCGCCCAGGCGAAGCAGGCCACGGCGGCCCGGGCGGCGGCGCTGGAGACCGCTGCCGCCGCCGCCGAGGGCACGGCAGCCGCCGCGGAGACCCGCGCGGCCGCGGTAGCGGCCCGTACGGCCGCCGACCAGGCCGCCGACGCCGCCACCGCCGCGCAGACCGCCGCGGACCAGGCCACCGCCGCCGCCGTCAGCGCCCGTTCGGCCGCCACCACGGCGGAGGGCGCGGCCAAGCGGGCCGAGGCCGACGCGAGCAAGGCGTGGTCGGCGTACTACGCCTCCCTCAAGGCGGCCTCCGCCGCGCGCGCGGCGGCCGCCACGGCGCTCGACGCGTCCCGGGACGCGGCGATCCGTGCGGACAACGCCGCCACGGCGTCGAAGAACGCCGACGGGCTCGCCAAGAAGGCGGGGCAGGAAGCCGCCGCCGCCGAGAGCGACGCCACGGAAGCGGTGAAGTCGGCAGGCGTCGTGGTGGGCCGTGCCTATGCGGCCGGCCAGGCGGCACTCGTTGCCCGAGACGCCGCCACGGGCGCGGTCGCCGCCGCCGACGAGGTCCTCGCCATCGGTTCGTCGTACAAGGAGAAGGACACCTCGGCGGCGTTCGCGATACTGGTCGGCCAGTCGTCGAGGACGATCGCGGAGCAGCAGGCCGCCGCGGCCGAGGCCAAGGCCACCGAGGCGGCCAAGGCCGCGGAGTCCGCGCAGCAGACCGCCGCGCAGGCCACCGGTGACGCGAAGCTCGCCGCCGAGGCCGCCGCCGCGGCGGCTACCGATTCGGTGCGCGCGGCCGAGGCCGTGACGCGCGCTCAGGCGTCCGCGGCCGAGGCCTCCGAGGCCGGGAAGGGCGCCACCGCCGCCTCCGACGCCGCCGCCGGCCACGCCGGACAGGCCGGGAACGACGCGGCGTCCGCCCGCCTCACCGCGGACGAGGCGAGCGACGCGGCCACCGCGGCCGAACGCGAGGCCACCGACGCCGAGCGGCACGCCGCCGAGGCGAACGAGAAGTCCGGTCGGGCGGGCGAGGCCGCCGCCGAGGCCGCGGACAAGGCCGCCGGCTCCGAACGGGCGGCCAAGGACGCCGAGTCGAAGGCGTCCGACGCCACCGGCGACAGCACGGCCGCCGAGGAAGCCGCCGCGCAGGCGGAGAAAGCGCAGCAGACGCGGAACGAGGCGGCGCACAAGGAAGCGCTCGCCGAGGGCGTCACGCCGATCGAGGGCGGTGCGAACAACTGGCCCGCGCTCGGTGAGCGCGAGGAGAAGATCCTGCTCGACGCCTGTGGCCAGACCTGTGTCGACGACTACCGGAAGGGCCTCGCGGCCGTCTCCGTGAACGTCGTCGAGTGGGCGACCGCCAACGGTGGGCAGATCCTCTTCGAACAGCTCGACCCCGCCAAGGTGAAGCAGTGCCTGCCGGCCTCGAACGTCGAGCAGTGTCTCTGGGCGCTGGTCGACGTCCCGTCGTCCGCCGTGATCGTCGGCCGTGTCCCCGCGCTCGCGCAAGCGATCGAGAAGGTCTCCGACGGCATGCGGACGATCTTCCGCGACGCCGACAACGCGCTGCGCCGCCTCAACGAGCTGACGGCCGTCATCCGTGACGTGCGCGGCGCCCCGCGCCTCAACCGGTGTCTCGCGGGTGTCGCCCTGCACGCGGGCGGCGCAAACATGAAGGCCAAGGCCATCGAGGCTCTGACCGGTACGAACGACGATCTGCAGGCAGTCGTCGGCGATGCCGGCGGGATCGGCCTCTTCCCCTTGGGGCAGGCCTTCGACCAGGACCGGCGGGCCGGTTACGCCTACCGGGACGCCTTCGCGGCACGTGAGGCCCTTCTGGAGGACGCCAACCGTCCGTACGCGATGAGCTCGTTCGACGACGGGATCACGCTGCACGCACCGCGCTTCGGCGCCGACGTCCTCGAGTTCACGCTGTCCACCCAGCCGAAGGTGTCCGCGCGTCTCGGCTGGGACGGGCACACCAACGCGAGCCCCGAGGCGGTCGCCAGGGCCCGGGAGATCACCGAGCAGAACCGCGGCAAGGACCCCTGGCGCGACTTCGCCGCGGACTTCATGCTGCTGGACACCAGTGTGAACAGGACCGAGTACGCGGACGGCACCACGGCCAGCGAGGTCGCGTCCTACCTGCGGCACGGTGGCTTCCTCGACAAGAAGCCCGTCGAGGGGACGCCCGAGTTCCGTGTCGAGGTGGAGAACCTCAAGCAGGCGTGGTCCGCGTGTGACCACGCCGACCCGGTCGACCCGCGCAACGCCCTGAGCGAGGTCGTCTCCCAGGCCTCGTACGAGTGGGAGGCGGAGTACGCCGGTCAGGCCGCGCCGCGCGCCGTCATCATGCGGGCGGAGGCCGACGCCGCCGCCGCGACCCGGTCCGCCACCGATGCCATGGTCGAGGCCATCGGCCAGGCGTGGCGCGCGGACCAGATCCTGCGCTGGCAGAAGTACTGGCACGACCAGCTGGAAGCCGATCCGGACAATATCTTCAAGCCGGAGCAGGCTTTGTTCGACCAGGCGAAGGCCGATCTGGCGAACGCCCGGGGCAAGGTCCAGGCGCTGGTCACCACCGCCAAGGACCAGGCCACCGCCGCCAACGCCGCCGCCGCGCGCGCGGTGACCGGCCAGCAGCAGGCCTGGGTCATCGCGGACGCCGCCGAGGTGCCGCGCGGCCGGGGCCTGATGTACGCACGGCAGTCGGTGCAGGTCGCCCGTGCCTCGGGCGCGGCCGCCACGGCCGCGGCGAAGGCGACCGAGACGGCCCTGAACGCGGCGAACGCCACCGTGTCGACGTCCGAGGCGCTGCTGGCGCTGGCGAAGACCGAGGCGCACGCGGTGAACACCGAGTTCCGCCGGATCGCCGCCCAGGAGGCCGCCGCCCAGGCGAAGGCCGCGGCGGACAGCGCCGACGCCTACGCGGCCTCGGCCGCGGCGAACGCCGAGACCGCGAAGAAGGCCAAGGAGAAGGCCCTCGCGGAGGAGCAGGACGCCAAGAAGGCGGCGGCCGACGCGCAGGCGCAGCGTGCCGTGGCCGAGCTGGAGCGTGCGAACGCGGCGGCCTACCGGGCCACCGCCGAGCGCGAGCGGGACAAGGCGGCCGGCCATGAGGCCGACGCCGTCGCCCAGGGCCGGATCGCGAGCGACGCCCGTGCCTCGGCCGAGGCGGCGGGATCCACGGCCTCCTCCAAGCGGGCCGTGGCGGAGCAGGCGGAGCGCGACGCGGTCGCCGCACGTGACAAGGCCCGCGAGGCCGAGCAGCGGCGGGACTCGCTGAACGCGAAGGCTGCGGCCCTGGAGGCCAAGGCCGCTGCGGACGAGGGCACGGACGCGGCGACCGCCTCCCGTACTGCGGCG
The DNA here is from genome assembly GCF_000830005.1 of Streptomyces vietnamensis. Taxonomy (NCBI): domain Bacteria; kingdom Bacillati; phylum Actinomycetota; class Actinomycetes; order Kitasatosporales; family Streptomycetaceae; genus Streptomyces; species Streptomyces vietnamensis. The sequence continues at coordinate 39,591 of NZ_CP010407.1, forward strand.
ACCGATGCCCGGGCCGCCGCGAACGAGGCGACCACCGCGGCCACCAGCGCGCGTGCTTCGGCGAACGCGGCCACGGCCGCGGCCACCGACGCCCGCGAGGCGGCCACCAAGGCGCAGGGCTCCGCGGCCCGCGCCAGGGCCGCATCCGACAGTGCCTGGGCGTCCTTCTGGATCGCGTCCGGTGCCGCCGCGGCGGCACACGCGGCGGCGGCCGAGGCCATCGACGCGTCGGAAGACGCTGCGGCTGACGCGAAGGCCGCTCAGGAGCAGTCGGAGAAGGCCTCCGCGGCGGCCAAGGTCGCCAAGACCGAGGCTGCGTCGGCCCGTTCGGAAGCGGCGCAGACCGCGTCCTGGGCGGCGACGACCGCGGGCAAGGCGCTCGCGGCGGTGCAGTCCTCGCTCGCGGCCCGTGACTCGGCTGCCGCGGTGACCAAGCCGGCGAACGAGGCGATCGCGCTCGGCAGCCCGTTCCAGGAGGTCGACAGCTCGGCCGCGTTCGCGGTGCTGACCGGTCAGCAGTCGCTGACGATCGCACAGCAGCAGGCCGCCGCTGCGGCAGCCACGGCGAACCAGGCCGAGGACATGTCCGCGGAGGCGAAGGCACTGGCCGACCAGGCTGCCGCGGACATGAAGCTCGCGGCGGAGGCCTCCGCGTCCGCCGCAGCGGACGCGGCCCGCGCCGCCAAGGCGTACCAGCGGGCCCAGACCTCGGCCACCCAGGCCGCTGAGGAGGCTCAGGGGGCCCAGGCTGCGGCGGGCCGAGCCGACGGCTACGCCACGACGGCCGGAACCGCCGCGATGGCGGCGGGGTCGGCGGCGATGGACGCCGAGTCCGACGCGGCGGCGGCGGACGCGGCGGCGACCGAGGCGGAGAAGGACGCCGCCAACGCCCGCGCCGTGGCCACCAAGGCCGAGGAGGACGCCGCCAGCGCCCGTGCCACCGCCACCAAGGCGGAAAACGACGCGACGGCGGCCGAGACGGCCGCGGCCGGTGCCAGGGACGCGGCGGCGGAGGCCCAGGCCGCCGCCGACCGCACCGAGACGACCGGTGACAAGGAGCAGATCTCGCAGGGTCTGACCACCGGGATCGGCGACGTGTGGGTGGTCCTCGACCACATCGAGTACATCGGCGAGCCGCAGAACGTCAAGAAGGACAACTGCAACCCGATCATCCACGTCGGGGACTGCACGATCACGGCCGACGTCACGTACAAGGCGCACGTCGACGTGTACATGTGCGGGGCCTCGCCGGACACGTACTTCGGCCGCTGCCCGCAGGCGGACACCGTTTACCTCGGCCCCGAGGTGACGGAACCCAGGACCGAGCGGCTCAGCCACACGCTGTCGATGGTCGAGTTCAACTCGGGGATCGATCCGGTCGACGTCCTGCTCGGCGACTTCATCGGCTGCGCCCAGAAGATCACGCCGGGTGGCGAGTCGGGCAGTTGGGGCGACTGTGCCTGGGCGGCCAGCTGGTTCGTCGCGGGCCCGCTCTTCCGGGCCGGCAAGGCCGCGGTGTACGCGCTGGACGCGGCGTTCAGGACGGGCATCGGGTTCATGGACGCCTACCGGGCGCTCCACACCATCGGCCTGACCGAGGCCGCCGTCCAGGGCATCCTCAGCCGCATCTTCCGGAAGGCCGGCGAGGCGTGCCAGGCGGTCAGCCCCGTCACCTCGAAGGTCGCGAGCTTCCAGGTCGCGTCGTTCGCCGCGGCGTCGGCCAGCAACGAGCTCATCGAGAAGTGCCAGGCGATCCTCAAGGACATCGCCGAGAACATCGTCAAGGACGGCGAGCGCATCGTCCTCGGAGTCAACCCCTACTCGGACGGCCTGACCAAGATCACCGGTGGGCGCACCTTCAACAACAAGGAGTTCGGTATTCAACTGCCGAAGGAGATGGGGTTGGGAGAACGCCCGATCTGGACGGTGGGAGTGGAGCAAGCGGTGTCCAACGGCAGCGTGAAAATCTCGGTGTCCCTGGACGGTGTCGAAGGCGCCAAGACTGCTGACGAGGCGCTGAATATGCTTCTGCAGCGAGGGGAGACGATCGCGGTCGGCGACTGGGAGACCGTCCGGACGGGCGGCTTCGGAACCGCATGGGAGATGGTCAAGCTTCGTTCGGCCGTCCGGATGGAGGACCGCGGCTGGAAGTCCATCGACTGGTGGATGACCAACGAGGAGGGCAAGGTCGTACAGGTCTACCCGGAGAAGTGGAAGTACGCCAACGGGACGCCGGTCGCCGACTGATGAGGAGATGGTGGGCATGACGGATTTCGTCCGGGAAGGGCGGCTCTTCAGAGTCGGCGGGTTCCTCCCGTCGCACCGGCAGCTCTTTCTGACCAGTGAGGCCACGCTGGTGGACCGGACCACGACGAGGATCGAGGTCTCCTTCGGGCATGTGGAACTGATGTTCCTCAAGCCCCTCTACCGGAACGGGCTCCACATCCGGCGGGCGACCGCCGCCGAGTTCAGCGTGCTCAGCACACGGCACGGCATTCCGGAGGCGGACGCCGACTACACCTGGATCCTGGATCCGGACGGCGAAAGCTTCGTCGTCAGCGCCAATCCGAGCTGGCGGGAGGCGGAGTACGCCCTGATGGGCGAACGGCAGTCGCTGTACGACCCGCGTGAGCCCTGGCCGCCGGAGTTCCCGGCGGAATCGGGACACGTCAGCTGACCGTCTGCCGCCCGAGTGAATGAGGAAGGGGGCCTTCCCGGTGCTCTGTGCACCGGGAAGGCCCCCTTCTTCCGTGTACGGGTTTTCGCTCAACCTCGCCGTTTCAGTTGGGGTTGCTGGGCGGCTGAGCAAGGTTGTTTGAGGCCGTGTCGGCCGGTGGACATGGTGAGGGTCCGGCGCGGGGTCGGGTTCTCCGAGGTCCTTGAGTAGAGGCTGAGCTCGAGCCGGGCGGCGTTGACCGGGAAGTGGCGGGAGGGGAAGCGGCCGAAGCCGGTGGTCTTGCCGCACCGGATGTGGTCCTCGACGGTGGCGTGTTGGCGGTGGCGGACCTCCAGGAACTGGGCCGAGCCTGAGGTGATGGGGGTGTCGGTGAGGAATACCTGGTTCCGCAGGCCCTCGTCCTGGTCGAACAGCGAGAGCTGGGCTCCGGGGTGGGGGCGTTCGCGGCGGACGATGATGCGGGTGCCGGCCGGGTAGCCGGCAAGGCCGACCATGCCGGTCAGTTCGGCGACCTCGGCGGACTCGCGCAGCGTGCCGTCCTGGTCCAGGGCGGGGTGCCAGACCTGCGCGGGCAGGGCCCGGATCGCGCGGCGGACCGGCTCGGTGATGGCGTATCCGGCCGGGAAGAAGGTGCGGATTTCGCGTGTTCGCTGGTTGCGGACGTGGGTGAGGAAGGCTTTCGCGGATCCGGCGCTGTCGGTGCGGGTGAGGATGTCGGTGCCGTGCCGGTGGGCGTCGGGGATCTGTGCGAGGGCCTGGTCGAGCACCGTGATGTGATCGGTGGTGGTGTTGGCTCCGGCGTTTCCGGGCCACAGGATGCCGGACATCGCCTCGCCGGTATTGGCCAGGAAGCACAGCAGCGGGTGGAGTCCGAAGCCGCCTTTGTAGGTGGGTGCGGCCGCTTCCTTCTCGGAATGGCAGGTGATCAGGGTCGCGTCGAGGTCCAGGACCAGGCCGGTCGCCTCGCGTCCGCCGGCCTTCACCGCGGATGTGCCGGAGCCGGTCTCCTCGGCCTGCAGCCAGGCCGCTTCCCGGGCCTGAGCGCGGGCGGACCGCAGCCGGTCCAGCATTCGTTCGTCGATGGCGGCCAGCAGCCGCCAGGCCGTCGGCGTGGAGGCGACCGGGCCGAATACCTCGCCCTGGTCGCGCAGCACGGCCAGATCCGTGATGGCCTCGCCGCCGTCAGCGAGCGTCACCGCGAGATCGACGGCGATCCGGGCCGGGTCGTGGCCGGTCCCACGGGGCCGAAGGGGCCGAAGTGCCGTGGAGTACGCCGCCGTCGGCCCGGTCGCGTCGGCGAGATCAGCCAGTAGCCGTGTTCCGGCGTGACCGACCACCCCCGCACCGTCGGCGGAGACGTGGAGCCTGGGACGTGAACCGATACCCTGCACGCAGAAAGTGCCTTCCGCTGGACCGACAGAACCCCTCGACAAGGTTCATCGTCCCAACTCGGAAGGCACTTTCGCGTTCCCGGCCAGCAACCGGCCTCAGGCCAAGCGAAACGGCGAGGTCAAGGGCTCAGAGCCGGTCGAGTTGGGCCTTCACGACCGCTTCCGGGATCGCCGCGTGATTCGGGTCGAGCATGTTGACGCCGTAGAAGGCGGCGATGACGCCGCCGCCGCGGACGACGGTGTAGGTCATCGGCATCTTCTGTTTACCGATGTCGCCGGTGATCCGGTACGCCACTGCCTGGTCGCCCAGCTTCGGCGCGGGCAGCTTCTCGACCTTGCCGTAGGTGAGGCCGAGAGTCTTGAAGCCCTTGGGGCAGGCGGTGACCGCTGCGCCGAGTTCGTCCATGACCCGGGTGGCGTTCTGCTCGGAGTGGGAGGCGAGCCACATGGAGCCGACAGTGGCGTCGGTGGCCTTCAAGCCCTGGAGGGAGCGGTGGGCGGTGGCGACCGGGGCAATGTGGGTGAAGCCGCCGATGAGGCTGGCCAGCGGCTGGCACTCCTTCCGATCGGCCTTCATGCCCCGGCCGGCCTCGACCTCCGCCTTGGCGATCTTCTTCGCGTCGAAGCCGGCGACGCGGCCGGTGAGGACGACCTTCTCCAGGGCGGGCGTGTCGAGGGCGCCGAGCCGCTTCGCCTCGGCGCTTTCCTTCTCCTGGGCGCTCTGCGCACTCTTCCCGGAGGGCTTCGGCTTGTTCTCCTCGGAATCCGCGGATTCACCGCTACACGCGGTCGCCAGGAAAAGGGCGGGTATCACGGCGACTAGGGGAAGGACCCTGCGCAGTTTCATGTTCTTTGTTCTTTCCGGGTGTTCGCAGGCGTGTGGATCGGATCACAAACGAAATGATCTTACCGACGGCAGCGAGAGCGCCGGATTACGGTTCGGCTACAGTCCGCCGTCAACAATGACGTAGTCGCCCTCGCCGAGGCCGGTGAGAGCTTCGTGCAGGCCAGGCGCCCAGGAGGCCAGAACGTCCAAGGTCTCGTCGACGTATCGTCAGGACCGTTGCCTGGGATATCCCGAAGTTGGTTCCGAGCTGCGAGAACGCCTCATTGAGCATTTTCAGCGTTGCCGCTCCAGGGTGAGGATTGCGGCGGCGATGGCGGTCATGCGGTGGGGGCTGCAGCAGGCTCTGCGGAAGGTTCGCCAGGACTTCAGCCTTGCGATGCTTCGTTCGACCGGCGCTCGCGCCGCTGAAAGGGCCCGGTTGATCGTCTGTTGGGTCATGGTGAGGTCCTGGCGAGGAGACCGTCTGATGGGTGTGGTCACCCAGGGGCCGGCGCCGATGTAGGCGCGGTCGGCGAGGACGAGAACGCCCTGACGTTCGCAGATCCGGATGATGCGGTGGATGCGGGCCGCGGTCAGGTCATGGGTGCGGCCGGGCAGCGCGGGCGAGATCCACAGCAGCTTGCCCGCGGGGTCGGCGACGACCTGCACGTTCACGCCGTGACGGCGGTGCTTCTGCCACCCGGCGCGTCGTCGTGGTCGGACGGCCGTTGCCCGGCAACCGCAACGACTGCAAGGCGTGGGCACTGTCCGGAGCCAAGGACGCCGTCGGCCGCACCACCGTGATCGCCGACGGCGGCTACCGCGGCACCGGCCTGGTCATCCCGCACCGCCGCGAGCACAGGCAGAGCGAGCTGCCGGCCTGGAAGGAAGAGCACAACGCTTCCCACCGCCAGGTCCGCGCCCGTGTCGAGCACGCCTTCGCCCGTATGAAGACCTGGAAGATCCTCCGCGACTGCCGGTTGAAGGGCGATGGCCTCCATCACGCGATGAGAGGCATCGCCCGCCTGCACAACCTCGCACTCAGTCGGCAGGCGAGCGGTAGATGAGGACCTACCCTGCCCAGATTTCCGGCCCCTGCTTGACGATGACGAGTCCGTACGTCCGGTCGGAGGGCCAGAGATCCACCTGGTACAGGAAGTGGTCACCGGGACCGCCACCAGTGCCGACCGGTGGTGGTCCGGCCGGAATGTAGGAGACCCGAGCACGGAGCAATCCAGCGGGAACGGCCAGGCTCGGCCCGTCGGCAGGATCGGTCCCGGGGCTGGACATGGTGAGCTGACCCGTGGGGGCGTCAAGGTCGGTCTCCACGATGTGCTCGGCCGCCGGGTCCGTCGTTGGCGCGGAAGCATGAACAGTGATGAACGACTCGACCATGTCGTCCCGAGCCGTGCCGACAGAGATCGAGTGCGGTTCCACACCGATGCGGTGGACGTAGACCGCTTCGTCCGTCCAGCCGGCGGGTGCCAGATCCGGGTCCATAGCGTGCTCGGCGATCCACGCGTCATAGGGATCAAGGTCTTGAAGGTAGAACTGTCCGTGATCGGCATCGATCATGAATCTCAGCGAAACGTCAGCCACTAGCGCAGACTATCGAAGCTGATGGGGGCTACTGGGGCAGGTGTGACCCAGCTGGTCAGCCCAGGGCAGACGAGACCACGTGGCCACTGAAACCCCACCTCGATCGCTCAGTGGACCACGTGTTCCATAGCGGCACCAGACTCGTTCGCGGGACAGCCCTTAGGAGTTACGCGGCGTAGATGTAGAAGTACTGGTTGTCGCCGCTGTGGCAGTCCCACAGCCGCGCCGGGGCGCCGTTGTCCGTGCGCCAGTCAGCTATCTCCAGGCACTTCTGGTAGGCGTACGCCCCGTCCATTCGGAGTCCGCGATCACCGCGGAACATCTGGTTGAGGCCGTAGTGGCAGCCCCACTGATTGGCGGTCGCACCGTTGTTGCGGTTCCAGCCGCCGATCTCCAGGCACTTACCGCTGTTGACGTTGATGTAGAAGAACGCGTTGGGGTCGTCCGAGAGGCCCCAGCGGTACCACTTCTGGTTGTCGCCATGGTGGCAGTCCCACTGCCGGACGGGCGCGCCATCCGCCTTGCTCCAGTCCGCCACCTCAAGACACTTCCCAGAGTGCGCCGCCTGGATCTCGACGGTGCCCAGATAAATGAAGGACGAGGCCTGGGCCGGAACGGCCGAGACGCCGAAGACGAGCCCCAGGGAGGCGGCAAGAACAAGCAGCCCGTGCCTGGCACGGGCAAACGCGGTGAGTTTCATGATCCTCTGCAATCAAGAAGGGAAATCCGGCGACCGGCCGGAAACTGATGATCATGATCGCACAGATTTTCGGCCAACAAGCCTCACGAGCAGCCCACTTGTGCCATTACACGAGCCGCAATCGCACGGCTTGGCGGAACCGATTCCTCCGCCCCCCTCCCGGTGCGCCCTCAAAGCGCCGGGCGCTGAGGGGAGGGCATCTAGGGTGTTTGTAAGGGGCCCGGTGAAGATCCGCGTCCGGGGATACCGGGGCCTCCGGTACTGGCGGTACCGGGGCCTCCGGTACTGATGGTGCCGGGCCGAGTGTCCCTGCGGCTGGTCCCACGACATCCCCGCGGAATACCTCGGCTACGAGTGCGCCGCCATCTACGGCCACCAACTCGCCTGCCACCGACAGAAGATACGAGCACACCCATGACCGAACACAAGACATCCGTCGATGATGAGGATCTCTGAAATTGGCCAGGGTTGCTCGTCGCCCCACTGAGCTCTTTCCAACCTGGCACGGGAGGTTGCCAGTTGGGATGACAACACGGTGAAGCCCCTGGTAGATGGGTTTTCGACCAAGAGAACCGTCTCCACCAGAGGCTTCGCGTGCTTGTCTACCCGTCGGGCGTCGACGTGTCCAGCTCTGACCTGTGCTTCCTGTCCGCCCGTCTGCGGCAGCACCGTCGCGCGATTGGCTCCCGCTGACGGCGTCTGGGCCCCGCCGCCAGGCCCTGCTCGCACTCGCCCACCTGAGGATGGGACACACGTATGCCCAGCTCGCAGCAGGATTCGACATCGGAACTACTACCGCCTACCGCCATGCCACCGAGGCGGTCAAACTGCTGGCAGACCTCGCGCCCACCCTGGACAACGCGATACGGACCGCGTCGACGAAGGCGTTCGTGATTCTCGACGGCACGCTCCTGCCGATCGACCGCATCGCCGCGGACCGGCCCTTCTGCTCCGGAAAACACAAGAAACACGGGAGGAACCTGCAGGTCCTCACCGATCCCTTCGGCCGGCTGCTGTGGGCCTCGCCGGCCCTGCCCGGCGCCGTCCACGATGTCCGCGCGGCTCGCGAACACGGCATCGTCGACGCCCTCGCCGCAGCTGGCATCAAGTGCTGGGCGGACAAGGCCTATCGGGGTTCCGGCGGAACCGTCCGCACCTCGTATTGGGGCCGCTGGGACACTCTTTCCGCCGGTTACTGAGATTGAACTCGTGGTGTCGTGCGGTTGCTCGCCGATGTCGACGGGAGTGGGGCGCTCGCCTTCGCGGAGGTCGTCACCGCCACCCCTCTCGACACCCCGGCGCCCGACGGCGCCGCACTCGTCACGACCAGCGCGCCCCGCGCCCCGGAGTCGCGCCGGAGCCGCCGGCCGGGGATCGCGGCGGTCCTCGCCCCTTCCTCCCGCGCAAGGGCCGGGGGAACGGGGATCCGAGGGGCTGACCTGGGCGAAAACCCGCTCTACGATCATGCCCATGTCGACACCCATCTCCTCCCTCCCGGTGCTCCGAGGCCGGGGCGGGGCCGTCCTGTCCGCCGAGGACATCGGACTGGTCCTCGACCTCCCGCGCGAGCAGGTCACCTTCACCCCCGACGGGCTGGGCCGGATACGCGCCGAGGGGGGCTCGGTCCTGATCGAGCTGCGGGCGAAGGCCGGGACGACACCGCGCGTCCACCGCATCGACGACGTGGACGAGGTGGCGGCGACCGCCTTCGCCGACGGGGTCAACGCGATCCTGGCGAACCGGACGGACAGCGACGACGTCGACGGGGCCCCGTTCGCCGTGGTCCGCTCGCTCGCCCCCACCTGGCGGACGAGGTTCCACCGCCGGATCCTGCGGGGCGCGCTGTGGCACCTACTGGCGCTCGTCGTCCTCTGCGTGGTGGCCGGCGCGCTGGACAAGTGGGACGTGGTCATCCTCACGATCCCGGTCGGCGGCCTGGCCTGGCTGGGCCTGTGGATCGGCCTGTACGGGGTGATCCGCGCACGACGGGAACGGTGGCTGTACCGACACGGCGTCATGGTGACCGCCACCCGGGCCACGATGACCCGCGGCGGATACGTCTACCCGGACGCGACCGGCACGTACCGCGGCTTCCTGCACGGCGAGGCCGGTCCCGCGATCACCGTGGCCCACCCGCCGGAGGACCCGGCGGACGTGCTGGTTCCGGTGGCCCCCTTCACACACCTGGTGGACACCTACGCCGGCGCCTTCCTGGTCGTCTGCGGCGGCCTCCTGGCCCTCATCCACGTCGTGATGGCGGTGGTCTTCCTCCTCGACGGCTAACCAGCTCGTGCATGGCTATTGAGGCTCGACTCGTGGTGTCGTAGGGGCTGACGGCTGGTCGTCCTCTGCGGTACCACCGGGGATGCGATATCCACAAGGAGGCGGTCTGACCGCCGAACGACAGCAGTTCCGCGAAGGGTTACGGCTCCAGGCGGCGGAACGATTTGCCCTGGGCGAGGCCAGCCCGGCGATCGCCAAGGACCTGCGGGTCAGTGTCCGGTCGGTGCAGCGGTGGCGGACGTGGAGCGACGGTGGTCCGCGGGCTCTGCGGTCGCAGGGGCCTGCGTCACTACCGCGACTGAGTCACAGGCAGTTCGCACAGCTGGAGGCGGAGTTGACCAAGGGGCCGGCCGCGCACGGCTGGGAGGACCAGCGGTGGACCCTGAGTCGTGTGAAGACGGTGATCGGCCGGCGCTTCCACCTGACCTACACGGTCCAGGGCGTGCGCAAGCTCCTGGTCCGCAACGGCTGGTCCTGCCAGATGCCGGTCCGACGCGCCATGGAGCGGGACGACGACGCGGTGGCCGGATGGGTGAAGGAGGTGTGGCCCTGCGCGGAAGGCTCGCGGCGGCCCGTGGAGCCTGGCTGGCCTTCGAAGACGAAGCCGGATTCTCCATGACGCCGCCGCAGGCGAAGACCTGATCGTCAAGGCCATCCTCACGCTGGAGCGGCAGCGCTGAAGATCCTTAGTGAGCCTCTTTCGTCCTCTGCTGGAGGGTGAAACGGGCTGGCCGACGGGTGTGGTGAGGAGGCAGGGCATCTTGTCGTCGGCGTAGTGGTCCACTCATCACACCGGTCGCCCGAAGGAGCCCACTGCAGCCAATTTTGTGCGCGCAGAGAACACTTGGAAGGCGCTACCAGACAAGCATCGTTTGTACGGACCCGTAACTTCTATGCGCAAGGGACCTGTCTGCAACTGACGGTCCCGCGCGCTGTATCAAGGGAGTGAGCCATGAGTTCTCAGGTGAAGGCATTCGGGTTCGGCATGCCGTGGGAGTCGTTGTACGGGTACAGTCAGGCCACTCAGATCGGTGACACGGTTTATGTGTCGGGGCAGCTGTCTCATGACCGTCACGGCAACTTCGTGGGTGCCGACGACTTTGAACTGCAGGTCCGCACCACGCTGGAGAACCTGGACCTGGTGCTGAGGCAGTTCGGGGCCGAGCGTAGCCAGATAGTGGAGACCACGGTTCTGGTGAGGAAGCTGCGGGAGAACTTCGACACGACAGCACGCCTCCACGCCGAGTACTTCGGGGAGCACCGGCCCGCCAGCACGGTCATGGGCGTTTCCGACTTGGCACTGCCGGACCAACTCGTGGAGATCGGCGCGCTCGTGCGTCTCGATGTGAAGCCATAGGTGAGGAGGCCGGCCTGATTCCTTCGGCCTCTTTCATCCTGAATAGTTGCAGGTCAGCAGCGTGTGGACAGCTTGGACGATCGTGCTGATGCGGCGGGTGGAGCATCTGGCTCGCCGTAGTAGCCGCCAGGACTTCAACTGCGCGAAGGCCCGTTCGCCAGGCGCCCTCAGCCGGGCGTGGTCGCGGTTGAACTGCTGGTAAAGCGAGGGCTGTTCTCGGTGGCGGTAGTACGGGGTCCGGAAGGTGGCGCCGGCGCCCTGGTAGGCGCGGTCCGCGAGCACGAGGATCTGCCGGGTGAGACAGACCTGGACGATGCCGTGGGCACGGGCCGCGGTCAGATCGTGGGTGCGGCCCGGTGTTGCCCGGGAGAACCACAGCGGTGTGCCGTCGGGACGGGCGATGACCTGCACGTTCATGCCGTGCTTCTTGTGTTTCTGCGAGTAGTACGGCTCGTCGGCGTGGATCCGGTCGATGGGAATCAGGGTGCCGTCAACGATGACGTGGTCGCCCTCACCGAGGCCGGCGAGGGCTTCGTGGAGGCCGGGCGCCCAGGAGACCAGGATGTCCAGGGTCTCGTCAACGTACCGCCAGGCCGTGGCCTGGGATATCCCGAAACCCACTCCGAGCTGGGAGAACGTCTCGTTCTTCCGCAGGTGGACGAGAGTGAGCAACGCCTGCTGGAAGCAGCCGAGCTTGCGCCGGCGGGTGTTGCGGGCCAGGCGATGCTCGTACAGCAGCCAGGCAACATGCTCGACGAGCTCATGCGGGACGTCGAGCATGGCAGGATACGGAACCAACAGGGCCCCTTCGGTCGCCGGTGTGATGAGTGGAATCACCACGCCGACGACGAGGGGCCCTGCCTCGTCACCAGCCCTGCTGACCAGCCCATTTCATCCTCCAGCACAGGATGAAAGAGGTTCAGTGAGCGCTTCGTCCGGCGATAACCGCCCCATGAAGCGCTCACGCGGAACCGAAACCCCTGGGGTCAGTCCTGATCTTGGCTGTACTGGGCCGCGTACCAACTGGAGTCGATGGCGGGGTTGCGCAGCGCCCCCCAGAATCGGTCGTCAGGTATCGGTGGCAGGGGCTGATTGCCCAGGTCCGCATGCAGATCCGCACGCCAGTCGAGAGTGAAGTGACTCCGGGTCTCCGCGCTCTCGCACACGGACCTGTACGGGGACCCCCAGATCCCGAGGGCTATTTTCTCCGCGGCCCACCTGCGCGTGTGGTCTCGGCCGGTGTCGGCCTGTGCGAGCACCGCGCGGAGTCGCAAGGCGAGCGGGCCGGTCTGGTCCGGCTGCGGCGGGGCCACACCGCACTCCCACGCGTCCAGGGCTGTCTTGACCTCCGGGTAGTTGTTCAGGCCCGTTTCGACCGCCAGTCTGCGCAGCTGCTTCCGCGCGGCGTCGACCACCTGCTCATACGGCAGGACTGCGATCAGCGCACCGAGTTCCCCATGCCCGTCCAGGTGGCTCACGTGGAGGAGGTCGGTGGGACTGTAGGACAGGTTCAGCTCTGGCAGCTGCTCATCCGGTGCGGGAAGGGGCTCGTCGGCACTGTACTGCGGCCTGGCAGGCGGACGCCCCTCCCAGAACAGCCGGCCGTTGAAGGTGACGACACCGGCGTCCTGGCCGCGCTCAAGCGTGCCGGCCAGTTCGGCCAGATACTCACCCAGCGAGCCGGCCTGCCCGAAACTGGTACCGGTCTCGTCGAAGAACCGTCCGATCGCACCGAAGGAGTCCCGCCCGGTACGGCAATCCATCAGAAGACCGTCCGACGTCGCGTCGTAAGAACCGAACTTCACGTAATCGTGAAGCCAGTAGTCCTCGGTCTCCCCGTCGAGGCCCTGGTCGATGCCGCGCATGAACCCGGTGTTCCCAAGGATTCCGCTCACTCCGAGCAGCCGGTCGCCCGTGCTGAAGCGGAAAGCCTCAGGTCCCTCCAGCGCCCCGTTGTGCCGGAGGAGTGAAGCGACCAGGTCCGGAGGAAAGATGACCCCCAGTTCCCGTTGCGCTGCTGCGATCTCTTCGTCGCCTGCGGGCGGCCGAAGCGTGGCAAACGTGCGGGGCGCGTGCTCGCGCAGCCACGCGTCGATGCGAGTCCATGAGTCCTGGACCAGGTCTGATGTCATAGGGCCGACCTTAGAACCAGCGGCTGACAACAGCTTGATCGTCGCTCACCGGCCTTGCCGCCGGGTTGGCGTTCAGGCCGGCAAGCTTCGAGCGGCCCCTTGTCCCGGCTCACCAAGCTGCTGGCACCGGACGCTGCAGCCGCCCACTCGACACTGAAGCGCTCAGTCGCAATCACCCGATCGGTGGCCAACCCGAAGAAGCCCACTGAACGAGATCATGGAATTCGGCATCCTGTTCAAGGTGCGCCGGGGCCTCTACCAGTTCAACCCGCCCTACTCGTCCCGTGCAGCGGAGTTCGTCCCGGGCACGGAGCTGGTTGAGGCCCAGTACGTGAGGGTTGACCGGGACAAGGCGATCGTGAACATCCGCAAGGATGAGAGCCTGCCGGACCTGGTGCGGGTTCCCGTTGCTGGAGCACATGCGCGAGGCAATCGAGGAACTGCGCAAACAGAGGTCCGCAGAACGAGCTGCGCGCCGGCTGGCCCGTGCGCAGCGACAGGAGAAGGGAACAGCAGCGTGAGCACCTTGAAGTGGGCGGCGACGAACGCCGACAGCCTGCTCGCCGACCTGGACCTGCCCCCGGCCGCCTACCGCGCGTTCCTCAAGCTCCGTGGGCGCAGCGAGCCGGGCGGGCAGATCGCCACGGACCAGGCCACCCTGGCGACGCTGCTCGGACTGAGCCGTCCCAGCGTGAACGCCGCCCTGAGAAGCTTGGAGCTGGCCCGACTGGTCAAGAAGGTTCGTCATGGTGTCTACCAGCTCAACCCGATGCTCGCCGGCTACGCCTACCCCGAGGACGCCGAGGCCGACGAGGACGCCGAGGCCGACGAGGCCGACGAGGCCGACGAGGCCGACGTCAGGGCGATGCCCAGGGCCGACCGCCTGGACGACAAAGACCATGTGGCGAACTACCACAAGGCCGTCGCCGTCTACCAGGACCAGCTCGCCCAGCAGCGCAAGAAGCGTGCCGCCCTCGCCGCCGCCAAGAAGGCCGCCAACGGTAAGCGCCGCGGCACGCTGCATGCCGTCGGCTGATCCAGCCGTCCATCTGGGCGATACGTGGCGACTTACGGCGCCGCGCCAGGGTGCGGCGCCGTTCGCATGCTCGAGACGTGCCCGGTTCCCCGGAGGGGAAAGGCGCAGGCCACCGTCCCGCTTGGTGACGCTGCTGCCACGGAGGTGGTGACAGTAGCGTCACCGAACTGCGTGATCGGTCAGCAAGGGTTGACCGTGCGGCATGAGCAGCAGACAGGGGCCTCCGCGCAGCAAGGGCACGCTGCTCATTCACCCCCTGCTGGCCGGCTACGAGTCGCTCGCCCACATGACCGACCGCCTCGAGGCCCCGGACACCCACGTGTGGCCCATCGACTTCCCTGTCGGCGACATCCGCCCGCCCCGCGTACGCGACGGGCGCACCGGCACCGGCTTCGACCCCGACCCGGATGGCGGCGAGGACGCGCCCGCCCCCGAGGCCCGGCCCGTCCTTCGGCTAGCCGGCTGAACCGCAGCCCCCGTATCGCGCATCACCACGGCGCCCCCGAGAGGGAGGGGCGCCGTCGCCGTTCCCGGCCGGGGCGCTCCCGAACCGGTAGTACCGGGTGAAGTTGCCCGTCGGCTACGACGCTGGTGATCATTCGACTGTCAGCAAGAAGATCACTGTGGCCAGGCCGATGATGAGCGCGCACAGGACGGCCGCGATGAACAGCGTGCCGGCGACACGGGCACTCAGCGCACCCCAGAACTCTGCCCGCCGACCGTCGGGAGTGTCAGTGCGCCAGTCTGACGGGATGTCGACGTGTCCGTCGGCGATGACCGAGGCGGCCCTGCGTACGTCCCCTGGGTGGAAGTAATAGAAGGTCGGCTCCGCCCCCCACGTGCCCCGGCTCGCCCCGCCGGAGCTGCGGACGCGGACATCCGTACGATGGGCCACGCCCGGGAGCCAGTCCTTACGCACTGGCCACAGCTTCGCGACTTCGTCGCTGCTGAGCCAGGGCTCCTCCTCGTGCGCCGGCTCTGGTGTTCCCGGATCCGGTGTGTTCGGCATGCCTCCCCCTCGATGCGGCAGACCTCCAGTACACATTCGCTGCACTGCATGCCGATAGGGGGCCTACGGCACGGCGCGATGCGGGGCAGGACCGGTCCCTTCCGGGCTGTCAGGTATACGCGTGACGCGGGCACTCCGCTGGAAGGATGCAGACCTGCTGCCGGTCGGTGAAGAGGTCGCACGACCGGTGGCATCGACTGGCCGGTGTCGGTCGACTCGACGATCGTGCGAGCCCATCAGCACGTCATGGAGGGCTTCCGAGGGCACCTCGGATCGGTCACCATGGAGGTCCATCGGCGACCCGAGGGTGGGGGTGAGCGAGGGTGGGAACGTTCTGGACGGGCAACGGAGCAGGCCGGAGCAGGTCGGAGCAGGTCGGACCCGCCCCGTGGTTGGCGCTGGCCTGTCTGGTCGGGCTGTTTCTGGCCTACGTCGTGCTGGCGAACTTCACCGCAGAGCTGCGGGCGGCGCTGTGGGGCGAGCCCGGCACCGTGACCGAAGCCAGCTGCCGGACGTACGACAACACCGTGGCGAATGCGGGAACGTCGACGTCCTGCTCGGGCGTCTTCAGCCCGGACGGCGGCGGCTCGTCGTTCGACGTCCCCGTCGAGGGCGACATCGATGCGCAACCGGTCCGTGCGTGGCTGGTGGACGGTGCGTCCGGTACCGCGTACGTCTCGCCGACGGTGTGGGCTGGGGTGCTGCCTGTGGGGCTGTCCCTTCTCCTGGCCGGTCTCCCGGCGGCGGTGACGGTGAAGCGCGTGCGCCGCGTCCACGCGCAGAGCCCTGGAGAGCCGCTTCATGGATCAGACACAGAGTCGAGTGCGTGATCGACGACGACGAGTACAGCGAGCAGGTCACCTGGCTCGACATCGACAAGCCGGGCCTCTGGCTGAGCGGGAGCGGGGAGCACACCGGTGCCGTCCGCCAAGAGAGCCTCCAGCTTCGGCTCACCTCTTCCCCAGAGGTTGCAGAGCGCCTCGGCGCGTTCGGCGGCGATGGCGAGGGCGACGAGGTCGTGGTCCTGGTCGGCGCAGTCCGGCTCCGACGGCATAGTGGTTGCTGCACATACCATGCTCATGGGCCTGGGCAATCTGGCTGCCCGTAGTGGGCCAGCACAACCACCCAGGGTCTCTTGCTCTGCCTCTCCCCCGCCCGGATTCGGTTCACCCGGCGGCGGCGTCACAGTCGGCCTGACCTGCAGCCATCCTGTGCAGGAAGCCGTTGGCGGGTAGTCCCAGAAGTCTTGTATGGTTTCTCGCGAATCATCCAGAGGGGTGGAGGGACCGGCCCTACGAAGCCCCGGCAACTCCCCGGTCGACTCGGCGTTCCATGTTCGCGCCGCGCCGTCGGGATCAGTGCCAACTCCGGCCCGCGCCAACGTGGCGCGGGAAAAGATGAGGAGACACGGTGCTCTCTGTGCTGCCTTTCGCCCCGGTTCTGTCCGCCCCGGGCTTTCCGCGTACCCATCTCGTGATCGCCGCGGCATATCGGTCGACCGCTTCGGCCCTTTCCCGCTGATCGTCCCTGCCCTTTTTCTGGCAAGGCCGCCGCGAGCCTCGACTCGCGGACCGAGACTGGAGTACCCCCTTTCATGGACATTTCAGATATTTCTAGTGGCGTTGGCGTCCTCGACAAGGCCGCGGTGATCCTCGGTGCGCTGGCGTCGGGTCCGGCCACTCTGGCCGGGCTGGTCGCCTCCACCGGCTTGGCACGGCCCACTGCGCACCGACTCGCCCTCGCACTCGAACGTCACCGTCTGGTCACCAGGGACCTGCAGGGCCGCTTCGTCCTCGGCCCTCGACTCGGCGAGCTCTCGGCCGCCGCGGGCGAGGACTGCCTGCTGGCCGCCGCCGGCCCGGTCCTCACCTCCCTCCGGAACGCCACCGGCGAGAGCGCGCAGCTCTACCGGCGCCAGGGCGAGATGCGCGTCTGCGTCGCTGCCGCCGAACGCACCTCCGGCCTGCGCGACATCGTGCCGGTGGGGTCCACGCTCCCCATGAAGGTCGGCTCCGCCGCCCAGGTGCTGCTGGCCTGGGAGGAACCCGAGCGCTTCTACGAAGGTCTGCAGGGTGCTCGCTTCACGGCCACCGCCCTCAGCGGCGTACGGCGCCGGGGCTGGGCCCAGTCGATCGGAGAGCGCGAACCCGGCATGGCCTCCGTCTCGGCGCCGGTCCGCGACTCGTCCCACCGTGTCGTCGCCGCCGTCACGGTCACCGGCCCGATCCAACGCCTCACCCGACACCCCGGCGCCCGGCTCGCGAAGGCCGCCGTCGACGCGGCCGACCGCCTCACCGAAGCCGTCTCCCACCCCTGACCCCGGCAGCACCACGTGGGGTTCTGGCTCTCCCCCGGCCGGCGTGTTCAGACTTCCTCGACCGGAATTCCTCGACGGCGCTCCCTGAGCCGTGTATGCCGCACCGAGGAACACCGCATCACTGAGCTGTTTTCATCCTGAATAGCTGCAGGTCACCAGGGTGTGGACGGCCTGGACGATGGTGCTGATGCGGCGGGTGGAGCATCTGGCTCGTCGGAGGATTCGCCAGGACTTCAACTGCGCGAAGGCGCGTTCACCCGGAGCCCTCAGCCGGGCATGGTCGCGGTGGAACTGCTGCTGATGCGAGGGCTGTTCGCGGTGACGGTAGTGCGGGGTGCGGACGGTAGCGCCGACGCCCTGGTAGGCCCGGTCCGCGAGAACGAGGACCTGCCGGATCAGGCAGGCCTGGACGACGGCTATGGGCGCGGGCCGCGGTCAGGCCGTGGGTGCGGCCTGGTGTCGCGCGGGAGAACCACAGCGGTGTGCCGTCGGGACGGGCGATGACCTGCACGTTCATGCCGTGCTTGCGGTGCTTTTGCGAGTAGTACGGTTCGTCGGCGGCGATGCGGTCGGTGGGGATCGGGGCGGCCGTCCACGATGACGAAGTCGTCCTCGCCCAGCCCGGTCAGGGCCTCGTGCAGGCCCGGCGCCCACGACGCGAAGACGTCCAGGGTCTCGTCGACGTACCGCCAGGCAGTGGCTGTCGAGACGCCGAAGCCGGCCGCCAGGGCGGGCAGCGGCTCGTTCTTGCGCAGGTGCACCAGCGCGAGCTACGCCTGGTCGAAGCAGCCGAGCTTACGCCAACGTGTGTTGCGAGCCCGGCGATGCTCGTACAACAACCAGGCGACATGCTCAACGAGCTCATGCGGGACGTCGCGCATGGCTCGATACGGAACCAACAGGGCAGTGATGATGGTGCCGCGGTTCACCGCCGGTCTGACCCTCAACAGGGCTGACACCCAAAAGGGTTGTCGTGTAGAGGATCTGCCGGCTCGTTGTGGTGGTCCACGATGCACACGGTCGGACAAGCGTTTCGTGATCTGATAAGAGCTTGGGCCAACGAGCTCGTGCACGGTAAGCGGTGAGACGTCGAGTTCTGGATCGTCGATCATGGCTGCGTGGTGGGGAATGAGGCGCGCGCAGCGATCATCAGCAACCGGAGGATCACGGACCTGTCTGCTGCTGTGATCCCTGAACTTGTGGCCGAAGTAGGGCCGTTATGGCATGAACGGCACCAGGCCCGGCTTGCCTCTCGGCTGCGGAAGCGTGCTGTGGGAGCCGGCGCGAGGCACCGGCTGGTGTTCGTCGACCGGCTCCTGGCCACTCTCGTGCATCTTCGCCATGGGGTTACTCGTGACGTGCCGGCCTGCTGGTTCGGCGTGAACCGCTCCACCATCACCCGGGTCATCGGCTAGGTGCGGCCCCGGCTCGCGGAACGCGGATGCACCATCAGCCCCGACGTGCGACTCCGGACCCTTGCCGACGTTGTGGACCGTCTCGGCGCGGCCGGGAAGACCGGCATCATCGACGGCACCGAGATCCGTGTCCGCCGCCCGGCCGTCGGCCGCAGGGACCGGGACAGGTTCATCTCCGGCAAGAACAAGCAGAACGCCGTCAAATCCATGGTGGTCACGGACGGCGAAGGCCGCGTCCTGTGGTGCAGCCCGGCCGGTCCGGCAAGCTGCGCGGACATCGCCCACGCCCGTCAATGAGGACTGGTCAAACTCCTGACCGACGGTCCAGCAGTCGAGATCCTCGCCGACCCCGGCTATCAAGGACTCGGAGCACAGACCGGCGGACGCGTCGTGACGCCGCCCCACCACAAGTTCAAGAAGAATGCCCCGGACTGGTACGAGGAGATGTACGAGCGGCAGCGCAAGGCACACTCTTCGCGCCGTATCCGGGTCGAGCACGGCATCGCACACCTGAAGAACCGGCGGGCCCTGGCCCGGCGCCTCGGCCGCCGCGAGCACATGAGCGACACCGTCCAGGCCGTCGCCGGCCTGCTGTCGCACCAGCAGGCCGTAGACCTGAGCTCGAAACGTCAGAGGTAAACACAGACCACCCCGAGGTTCTCGACGTCCCACCGCTAACCGTGCACGAGCTCGTTAGGGCCAGACGCTTGGCTCGCGGGAGGCGGGGGAGGCGGTCGTCGCATAGCGTCGACGCAGGCGCGTACGGATGGACACGCCGACGGACACGAGTCCGCACCCGTGTGCGGACGGGCCGGCGGGCGGACAGGCCGGCGGGCGTGTCGAGCGGCGACCGGTCGGTCGGGCCCGCCCACGTACCGCCACGCGGCGGACGTTCGGGCCCGCGTCGGCAAAGACCCCGAGGTGAGGAGGAAGACCGGTGGACCAGACCCTGCCGGAGCGCGCGTCCACAGTGGCGCTGCGCGTCAACGGAACGGACTGCTCGCTCGCCCTCGACCACCGCACGACCCTGCTTGACGCGCTGCGCGACCACCTCGACCTCACCGGAACCAAGAAGGGCTGCGACCACGGACAGTGCGGTGCCTGCACCGTCCTCCTCGACGGCCGGCGCGTGAACAGCTGTCTGCTGTTCGCCGTCGCGTGCGCTGGCCGTTCCGTCACCACCGTCGAGGGCCTCACGGACGGCGAGCGCCTCCATCCGGTCCAGGAGGCGTTCGTCGCCCGGGACGCCCTGCAGTGCGGCTACTGCACACCGGGCCAGATCTGCTCGGCCGTGGCCCTGCTGGACGAGGCAGCGCGCGGCGAACCCTCGCACGTGACACCGCCGGAACGACTGCCGGGTGAGCCCGTCGCCCTCACACCGGACGAGATCCGGGAACGCATGAGCGGGAACATCTGCCGCTGCGGCGCCTACCCGAACATCGTGGCCGCGATCCAGGAGGTCGCACGGTGAAGCCCTTCGCGTACGTGCGCCCCGAACGCGCCGAGGAGGCCATCGCGCTCCTCGCGGCCCACCCCGGCGCCCGCTTCCTGGCAGGCGGCACCAACCTCGTGGACCTGATGAAACTGGGCGTCATCGGCCCGCCGCTGCTCGTCGACCTCGGCGCCCTGCCCCTCGACGGCGTCGCGGAGACCCCCGACGGCGGCCTGCTGATCGGGGCGACCGCGCGCAACAGCGACGTCGCCGCCCACCCCGACGTGCGCACCCGCTACCCCGTGCTGTCCCAGGCCCTGCTGGCCGGCGCCTCGCCCCAGCTCCGCAACGCGGCCACCACCGGAGGCAACCTCCTCCAGCGCACCCGCTGCCCCTACTTCCAGGACACGTCCACTCCGTGCAACAAGCGTCTGCCCGGTTCCGGCTGCCCTGCCCGGGAGGGCGTCCACCGGGACCTCGCAGTCCTCGGCCACTCCACCCACTGTGTCGCCACGCACCCCTCGGACATGGCCGTCGCCCTCGCCGCCCTCGACGCAGAGGTCCGGCTGCGCGGGGCGGACGGCGAGCGGACGGTGCCCGTCGCCGCCTTCCACCGGCTGCCCGGCGACCGCCCGGACCTGGACACCGTCGTCGCGCCCGGCGAACTCATCACGGGCGTGACGCTCCCCCCGCCGCCGCCCGGCGCGCTCAGCGCCTACCGCAAGGCACGCGACCGCGCCTCGTACGCCTTCGCGCTCGTCTCCGTCGCCCTCGTCCTGACCGTCGAGGACGGCCGGGTGGGGCACGCCGCCCTCGCTTTCGGCGGTCTCGCCCACAAGCCCTGGCGGGCGCAGGCGGCGGAGGAGGTGTTGCGGGGCGCGCCGGCCACCGCCGAGACCTTCCGGCGGGCCGCCGATGCCGAACTCGCCGCCGCCGAGCCCCTCCGCGACAACGGCTTCAAGGTGCCGCTGGCCCGCAACCTCGCCGTGAGCCTCTTGGGTGACCTCGCGTCCCGCGCCGCCGCGGCCGCCCCGTGACAACCATGACGCGCCCGCACCCGTCTGCCACGCCCCCTGACGTCCTGCCCGGCGTCGCCCCGCCCGCCCGGCATCCGTCCGCCCGCCGAACGTCCGACCGCCCACACCCCGTCGTACGCCGACCGGAGGAGGCACCACGCCATGACCCGTCATGAACCCGCGACCGCGCAGCCTTCGACGGCCGTCAGGCGTGACGCCCGCCAGAAGGTGACGGGCGAGGCCCGTTACGCCGTCGACCGGACGCCGCCCGGCTGCCTCCACGCCTGCCCGGTGCCCGCCGCCGTCGCCCGCGGGCGGGTCACCGCCGTCCACGCCGACGAGATCCTGCAGCGCCCCGGCGTGCACGCCGTCCTCACCCACGAGAACGCCCCGCGCCTCGGCGACGCCGACGACCCGACGCTCGCGCTGCTCCAGGAGGACCGGGTCCCCCACCGGGGCTGGTTCGTCGCCGTCGTGGTCGCCGACACGCCCGAGAACGCCCGCGCCGCCGCTGACGTACTGCGGATCGACTACGCGCCGAGCGAGCACGACGTCCGGCTGAGCGCCGACCACCCGCGTCTCTATACGCCCGAGAAGGCCAACGGCGGCCATCCGGCCGTACGCGAGCGGGGCGACTTCGACACCGCCTTCGCCGCGTCCCCGGTCCGCATCGACGCCACCTACACCATGGGCGCCCTGCACAACCACCCGATGGAACCGCACGCCGCCACTGCCTGGTGGGACGACGACGGCCTGACCGTGTACGACTCCAGCCAGGGCGCGACGACCGTACGGGACGTCCTCGCGCGCCTGTTCCGGCTGCCCCAGCAGAAGGTCACCGTCGTCTCCGCCTACGTGGGCGGCGGCTTCGGCTCCAAGGGCACCCCCCGGCCGCCGGCCGTCCTCGCGGCGATGGCTGCCCGGCACACCGGCCGGCCCGTCCGGCTCGCCCTGCCCCGCCGCTACCTGCCCGCCACCGTGGGGCACCGCGCGCCCACCATCCAGCGCGTCCGCATCGGCGCCGCCGCCGACGGAACGATCGCGGCCCTCGCCCACGACGTGGTCACCCAGACGTCCACGGTGAAGGAGTTCGTCGAACAGGCCGCCGTCCCGGCCCGTACCATGTACACCTCTCCTCACAGCCGCACCACCCACCGGGTGGTCGCCCTGGACGTGCCCACCCCGTCGTGGATGCGCGCCCCCGGCGAGGCGTCCGGGATGTACGCCCTCGAAGCGGCCATGGACGAACTCGCCGAGACGGTCGGCGTCGACCCGGTGGAGCTCCGGCTGCGCAACGAACCCGACACCGAGCCCGACAGCGGCAAACCGTTCAGCAGCCGGGGCCTCGCCGCCTGCCTGCGGGACGGCGCGCGCCGGTTCGGCTGGGCGGACCGGGACCCGCGCCCCGGCGTCCGACGGGACGGGGACGTGCTGGCCGGTACGGGTGTCGCCGCCGCCACCTACCCCGTACTCCTGAGCCCGTGCCGCGCCTCCGCCCACGCCGCCCCGGACGGCCGCTTCGTCGTCCGCGTCGACGCCACCGACATCGGCACCGGGGCGCGGACCGTCCTCGCCCAGATCGCCGCCGAGGCCCTCGGCGCCCCGCTCGACTCCGTACGCGTCGAACTCGGCAGCAGTCGACTGCCCGACGCTCCCGTCGCCGGCGGTTCCTCCGGGACCGCGTCCTGGGGCTGGGCCGTGCACAAGGCCTGTGCCACGCTGCGCGCGACCCTGGCCGCCGACCCCGGCCGTCCGCTGCCGCCCGAGGGCATCACGGTCGAGGCGGACACGCAGGAGGAAGCGGGGCGGACGTCCCCCTACGCCCGCCACGCCTTCGGCGCCCACTTCGCGGAGGTCCGCGTCGACACCGTCACCGGCGAGGTCCGGGTGAGCCGGCTGCTCGGCGTCTACGCCGTGGGCCGGGTCCTCAACGCGCGCACCGCCCGCTCCCAGTTCATCGGCGGCATGACGATGGGGCTCGGGATGGCGCTCACCGAACACAGCACCATGGACCTCGTCTTCGGCGACTTCCGCGAACGCGACCTGGCCTCTTACCACGTCCCTGCCTGCGCCGACGTACCGGACATCGAGGCACACTGGGTGGACGAGCACGACCCCCACCTCAACCCGATGGGCAGCAAGGGCATCGGAGAGATCGGCATCGTCGGCACGGCGGCGGCGATCGCCAACGCCGTCCACCACGCATGCGGCGTCCGCCTCCGAGACCTCCCCCTGACCCCCGACCGCCTCCTCCCTCTGCTCACCGCCCGGGCGCCCACCCCCTAGAGCTTGTCGTCAAAGTGATCTTGGTTGTGGATCATGGAGGGGTGATACGCCGCCATGAACTGTCCGATGCCGAGTGGGAACTCATACGGCCGCTGTTGCCCCGGCCTGTGCTGGGGCGGCCTCGGCTGGACGACCGCACAGTCCTCAACGGGATCGTGTGGAAGTTCCGGACCGGGATCGCCTGGCGGGATGTGCCCGAGCGGTACGGCTCTTGGACCAGCCTTCACACCCGTTTCCACAGGTGGGCGGCGGACGGCACGTTCGATCGGATGCTCCAGGCCGCGCAGGCGAAGGCTGATGCGGCAGGAGACATCGAGTGGCTGGTGTCGGTCGACTCCACCATTATCCGCCGTTGTCCACGCCCACCAGCAGGCGGCCGGTGCCCGAAAAGGGGGCGCCGAAGCCCGGCCCTGGGCCGGCCCAAAGGCGGACTGACCAGCAGGACCCACCTCGCCTGCCACGGGACCGGCCGCCCTCTCGCCTTCGTCCTGACCGGCGGAAACACCAACGACTGCACACAGTTCACCACCGTGATGGACGCGATACGGGTCCCCCGGATCGGGCCGGGCCGACCTCTCATCAGGCCCGACCACGTGATCGACGACAAGGGCTACAGCTCGAAGGCCATCCGCACCTGGCTCAGGGGCCGCGGCATCGCCCACACCATTCCCGAGCGGGCCGACCAGATCCGAAACCGGGTACGGCGAGGCCGTCTCGGCGGCCGCTCGCCGGCCTTCGACCCCGAGACCTACCGGCGCCGCAACATCTCTGACAAACGGCCAGTGTGCCCGACTTGAGCCGCTGCTGCTGCCGCGGGGCATCAAGCCGGGTCGTCCGCAGGTGTGGACGCGGCGGCAGCCCCCGCACCTGTGGTTCGCCCCCCTGTGAGAGGAACGATGCGATGCTCGGCTACTGCCTGGCGGTCCTCCGCCGACTGGCCCTGCCCGCGCTGGCGACCGGCACGGTGTTCGCGGCAGCCATGACCGCCGCGCTGGTCCTGGGCGACGGCACACCGTGGAGCGGGGCCGCTCCCCAGGCCCTGGCCGCGGGCGCGGCGGTCGCCCTCGCCTTCGCCGCCGTACTGACCATCACCACAGCGGTGGGCGCCGCCCGCACGGCTCGCCGGTACGGGCTCACGCTCGGCCCCGAAGCCGTGGCCCTGCCCTCCGTCCGCGAAGTGCGGGTGCCCGCCATCGAGGGCAGAACCGCCTTCCAGCTGACGGACAGCGTGCGGCACGTGGTCGAGAAGGACCCCGTCCTGCGGGTGGACGAGGTCACCGCGTTCGGGCACGGCATCCTGGACCTGACCCTGCGCGGACCGTCGGACACGACGGTCTTCGTGCGTGTCCGCGTCACGACCGGACCAAAGAAGACGGCCGCCGTCGTGGAGGCGCGTCCGGCGACCACGCACAAGCAGCTCGACGCGGCGGGCTGCTGGGCCGTCGCCCGCGTCGTCGAGGAGCGCGTGGCGCAGGCTCTACGCGCTGAGACCGGGGACAGCGCCCTCTGACGCCGCCACGCCTGCAGAAGACTCGCCCCGGGCTTGCCGGCCCCAGGGAGTCTTCATGCTCCGCCGGCGCTGTGGGGCACAGGGCGGCCGCCGTGGTCAAAGCGGTGTGGGCTTGAGACGTGGCCACGTGCTGGTCACAGCCATTCGATGATGGCTGCGACCAGCACAGTCGTCTCGTAGCGGACCGCGAGTTTGTCGCACCGGGTGGCGACGGCACGGTTCCTCTTGAGGCGGTTGATCCCGCACTCGACCGCATAGCGCTCGACGGTAGTCGACCGGGCCGAAATGCGGAGGCCGGCCGCCGCGGGAGCCGAGCTTTCGGCGGTTGCGCGCCTGGTCGGCCTTGTCCGGGATCGTGCAGCGGATCCCTCGCCGACGCAGGTAGACGCGGTTCTTCCGGGAGGCGTACGCCTTGCCGGCCCGCATGCGATCGGGACGGACGCGGGGCGAGCAGGTCGATGATCGTGCTGGTGTATGCGTGAGCGGTGGACTCGCTGATCCCGAGACCGGCAGCGATCTTCGCCAGGGTGGTGTGTTCGCGCAGGTACACCAGTGGCACCATCGCGCGCTGGGACGGACGGAGCTTGCACCGCCGGTCGCCCTCGCGGATGACGATGAGCTTGGTGACCCGCTCCACGAGTGCATGGGGCAGGTGGACTGCGGCAGGATGGACGACCAACGAGGCCCCCGAGCAACGTGATGGAGACTTCACACGTCTCGATCAACAACCCGGGGGCCTCGCTCATTGCGCGTGACGGCCCCCTACCCGGGTCTGCCGCACGATCGGTGGCCGACTCGAAGGAGCTCGATGAGAACCAAGTCGGCCAGGTAGCCGGGGAGCCCGGTAGCCCGGTAAACAGGCATACGAAGCTCCTGGCCAGCGGTGGATCTTGGTCAAGACCCGTCTACGACGCCTGACCAGGGTGGTCAGAGGCGGAAGGGATTGGCTCCGACACCGGCCAGGAGGTACCAGGCGGTGGCGCCGGTGTGGCGGGAGGCGTAGTAGAGGTCGCCCTGGCCGGTGTCGAGGCCGTCGTCGGAGGCGGCGACGATCGCCCGGCCGTCGTTGTTGGGGGCCGAGGTCTGGGCGTTCTCCAGGGTCTTCTGGAGGACAGCGGCGCTGGCCGCATCGCCGGTCTTGTTGCGGACGTGGTAGGCGGCCAGGAGGTGAGCGGTGCCTTCGAACCAGACCTTGGTGGTGTCCATGGCGCCGAAGCTGACACCCTTGAACAGCTTTTCATTGGTGCCGGGGTCCACCGGGCCGTCCGTGGCGGCCATGCGTCCCGCCGCCCAGTCGACGGTGCGCTCGTAGGCGGGGTCGAGGGTGGCCAGGTAGCTCCAGGTCTGAACATCTTCGGGCACGGCGTCCTCGTTGGTGGTGACGCCGTCGAGGCCGGTGCCGGTCCACAGGTGGTTGCGGTCGGCGCTCAGCATCGTCTTGACGAAGGCGAACGCGTTGTCCGACCGGGCTTTCCACACCTGATCGCCGGTGAGCTGGTTCAGCATGGAGAAGAACGCACCGACGTCGATGTTGTGCTCGGTGGCCTTCCAGGTCCGCTTGACCATGCCGCTGCCGTCCTCGGCGGTGGAGGTGTCGGCGTATCCGCCGATGTACCCGCCCGCTCCGCGGTCGTCGGCCGAGTTGGTCTGGATCCAATTCGCGGCCCGCAGCGCTCCGTCGAGGTACCTGCCGTCGCCGGTGGCCTTGTAGAGATGGCAGAACGCCATGCCTGCCCAGGCCATGTTCCCGGTGTAGACCGACCAGCCGCCGATGTAGGGCGTGCCGGCCGGGTAGTCGCGGCCGAGCGTGGTGATGAACGGATTGGGCAGGTACGAAGCCCGGATCCGGCCGTCGTTCTCGGGGTCGTGGTCCTGGGCGTACAGCAGGCTGTTGCCCAGCCGCACCGCGCGGGTCAGGTCACGACGGGCGCCCTTCGTCAGGGCGATGACGGTGACGGCGTTGTCGTAGGTGAACGACGACTGGTAGCCCTCGGTCCCGAACTTGGTGCCGGGGCCGAAGAAACCGCCGGTGTAGCTGCGGGGGACGCCGATGCCCGTACCGAACTCGTCCTGCGTGTCGGCGATGTAGCTGTAGGCGGCCCGCGTCGACGCCGCCGGAGCGTTCGCCACAGATGTCCCCGGGGTGGGCTGCGCACATTCCGGCGAGGGCGGGAGTGAAGGGTCGTCGGAGCACATGGGCATCGATCTCACGTTCGGGCGCGCCAGGAGCGCCAGCCAGGCGGCCAGCCAGACCCGGTTGACGAACTGCGTCACCAGGCGCCCGGCGTCGTAATAGGTGTACTCGAAATAGAGGTTGTTCGTCTCACTCCGCTGAGCGTAGATGTCGGACATCGTGGCCCAGTTGTTGACGAACACCGCGATGGTGCTGGCGTCCAGCGAATCCCAGGTCCTGAAGGTTTCTATCAGCAGGTCTTCGATGTGGCGGTTTCGGGCTGCCTCCACCAGGGCCACGATGACCACCGTGAGAGGCTCGCCCAGGTTGTCGCTTCGCAGGGAGTCGGGCTGCGTCGCGCCGAGCGTAGCGATCGCCTGCTGGAGACCCGGCCAGCTGATGTTGATGGGCCGACGGTCCGAACTGCCCGGAATCGCTCGGGTGAGCCTGCTGGATCCCATATCCGGATACGATTCGCCGAAATTCAGCGTGGACACCTGCGGGTTGGTGCCGGCCGGGAGAGCGTTGATGTCGTCCGTGGACGAGTTCGGGAACCTGTAGTACCGGTTCTGGGCCGGCAGGTAGTAGCCCTGCACATACGTGTTCGTCCGATTGATGACGAGTCGCACTTCAGGGGCGTAATCGGGGGTGATGTCCCTGAGCGACACGACGACCATGCCGTCGCCGAGTTCACGTGGCTCCGTCTGTGCCGAACTTGCTCCGGTGGTGTGTGCCCCGTCCCTGGCCACTCCGTTCCGGATGTCCTGGATGAGGTTTCTGTAGTTGGAGATGAAATCTTCTTCGACGGCTGAGGCGGGACTGGCCAGGGCCGGGAGGAGGGAGACTCCGAGAACCATCGCGAGAAGGCCACGGATGAATTTGAGGAACATGTGGTGATCTCTTCCGGACATCGGATTTCTCAGCCTTCGTCGTGCACGGGCGGGGCGATCCCCGACCACGGCACGACATAGTCGATCGTGGCTACCGGCGGGCCGTCCGACTCCTTGGCCCCGTCGGCCCAATAGGCCACGGTGTACGCCTTGCCGGGCAGCATCCCGTCGTCACCGGCCGGGATCGCCGCCGAGCCGTGGGAGGTGCACCGTTCGGCAGAACGGCAGACCCAGTCCCAGTCGATGCGGTGGCCGGTATCCAACTGACCCTTCTCG
The DNA here is from genome assembly GCF_000830005.1 of Streptomyces vietnamensis. NCBI lineage: Bacteria > Bacillati > Actinomycetota > Actinomycetes > Kitasatosporales > Streptomycetaceae > Streptomyces > Streptomyces vietnamensis. Next base: position 67,916 of record NZ_CP010407.1, read on the forward strand.
TAGATCCCGATCCAGTCCTTGCTGTTGGCGGGAACCCGGCCGGTGGGAGTGATGTAGGTGACGACCAGTCCGGTATCCAGCGCCTGGAGAACGCCCTTCTCGCGAATGTGCGCGGTGGTCCACAGGGCGTCCACGAGGATGAACTTGTGACCTTGCACGGTCTCGCCGTTCGCTGCAAAGGCTTGCACGCTCAGGGTGGCTGCGGCGGTGACGGCTGCGGTCAGGGCAGCGACAAGAAGGTTGCGCCGGAAGTCTTTCCAGCGGCCGAAGAAACGCGTTCGCGTTCGCATGAGATTGTTTTCTCCTTGAGGGTTACCAGGGGATGACGAAATCGACCGTGGCCGCCGGCTTACCCTTGGATTCATTCGCCGCGCCGACCCAGTAAGCGACGGTGTACGTCTTCCCGGACGCCAGCCCGTCGTTTCCAGCCGGGACGACCGCCGCTCCGAACGAGGCGCACTTTCCGATCTCATTGGGGCAGACCCAGTCCCAGTCGATGCGGTGGGCGGTGTCCAACTGACCCTTCTCGTAAATCCCGATCCAGTCCCTGTTCTTCTGCGCACCGGGATTCCACCCCAAAGGGCCGTAGTAGGGAACCACGACGCCGGTGTCATCGTCAGGAATGTTGAGACCCTTCTGATGGATCTGCGCGGTGGTGTACGTTGGTTCAAGCAGCATGAAATCAGAATCATAGGAGGGCTGGCTCGTGACATACGACGCGGTCGTCAGTGCCTGGCCACCAGATTTCGTGGATGTCCCCGTAAGACCCAGCGTCGCCAGCACGGTAACGGCGATGGTGGCTACCACCAGGGGGAGAAGTGATCCGCGTCGGCGATCCGCCCGACGCTTGGGGATTCTCATTTCAGTTCCTTCATAAAATCACGTCGGCTCGCCATACCGAGGACCGCCGACTCTCGACATAATTCAATGGCAATTGAATCGCCCCCTCCCCCGCAAGAAGCAAAACTTCACACTTCATCTTCCGTGGTGCGGCGAGTGCTCCAATTTTTCCATTCTCTGCTATCGACTCGCTAATGAATCACTACTGATCAGAAAAGGTTCGGATTCTGGGTCGTTGGCGGGGTGTTAGTGATCTGATGGGGCACGCGCGGCATCTGTCGCCGTCGGCGCAGAAGGCCCTGCGGCGGCGGTGTTCGAGGGCGTCGCTGAAGGCGGTCGACATCTGGGGTGAAGTGCAGGCCGGCGGCCGTGAGGCGCTGGTCATGCGCCCGCGGGGGCGGTGGGGTCTGTCCTTCCAGCGCCCGGACAAGCGGGCCGTGGAGCAGGACCCGGAGGCCGTGTGCCGCCAGCACGAGGAGGTCTGGCCGACGATCCGGGCGAAGGCGGGGAAGAGCGGCGGCGAGGTCGCTATCCGCTCCGACTGATGAGTTCGTGCATGGTTGGCGGTGGGAGCCGGGTCTCGATGCCTGATCATGTTCGTGTGGTGAGGAACGGGTCCCGTGCAGCGATCATCAGCGATCGGAGGATCACAGGGCTGTCGGTCGATGTGATCGCCGAACTCGTCGCTGAGGTTGGTCCGTTGTGGCACGAACGGCACCGGGCGAGGCTGGAGTCCAGGCCGCGGAAGCGGGCCGTCGGCGCCGGTGCGAAGCATCTGCTGGTCTTCGTCGACCGGCTCCTGGCCACGCTCGTGCACCTCCGTCACGGGGCCACTCACGACATGTTGGCCTGCTGGTTCGGGGTCGACCGTTCCACGATCACCCGGACGATCGGCGAGGTGCGGCCGCTGCTCGCCGAGCGAGGCTGCACCGTCGCCAACGGCATCCGGCTCCGCACCCTCGCCGAGGTCATCGACCACCTCGGCGCCAGCGGACAGACCGGGATCATCGACGGCACCGAGATCCGCGTCCGCAGGCCCGCAGCCGGACGCAAGGACCGGGACACCTACATCTCCGGGAAGAACAAGCAGAACGCTGTCAAGACCATGGTCCTGACCGACCAGAACGGAAGGATGCTGTTCAGCAGCCCGGCCACACCAGGCAGCTGCGCGGACATCACCCATGCCCGCCAGTTAGGGCTGATCAAGCTCCTGGCGGACGGTCCAGCGGTGGAAATCCTCGCGGACGCCGGCTACCAGGGTCTGGGCGCCCAAACCGGCGGGCGCGTGGTGACGCCACCCCATCGCAAGTTCAAGAAGAACGCCCCGGACTGGTATGAGGAAATGCACGAACGGCAGCGCAAAGCGCATTCCTCCAGGCGGATCCGCGTCGAGCACGGCATCGCCCATCTCAAGAATTGGCGGACTCTCGCCCGCCACTTCGGCCGCCGCGAGCACATGAGTGACACGGGCCAGGCCGTCGCCGGCCTGCTCTCCCTCCAGCAGACCGCAGACCTGAACCCACGACGGCAGAGGTGAGCACCAGGCCCGCCGGAGCCCTCGACGCCGCACCGCTTACCGTGCACGAGCTCGTTGGGTTAGTGACGCTCGTGACATTGTGCCGTTCGTAGTCGACAGGGCTGTGGTAGCCCAGGGCGGAATGTCGCCGCTTGCGGTTGTACCAGGCCGACCAGGCGAAGACCGCCACGCTGGCCTGAGGGCGGGTCATCCAGCGTGAGCCGTAGGGCAGTTCACGCTTCAACGTGGCGAAGAAAGACTCCGCCAGGGCGTTGTCGTAGCTGGAGCCGACCCGACCCATCGAGCGGCGTATCCCAGGTGCCCGGCACACCTCGGCGAACGCCGTCGACGTGTATTGCGTCCCGCGGTCGGAATGGAACACCACGCCTCGCACGTCACCTCCCCGCACAACCACGGCGGCTCTGACCGCGTCGACGACCAGATCGGCGCGCATGTGCTCGGCCAGTGACCAGCCCACGACCCGCCGCGAGTGCATGTCGATCACCGTGGCCAGGTACATCCGCGACCCGCCGACCGGCAGGTACGTGATGTCCCCGCACCAGCGGACATCCGGTGCCGGAGCGTCGAAGACGGGTCCCACCAGGTCCGGTGCCGGCGGCACCGCCTTGTCCGCGACCGTCATGCGCACGCTGCGCCGCAGGTGCCGCCCGGCCGGCCCGCGCTCGCGCATCAGCCGGGCGACCCGCTTGTGGTTCACCGGTCCGTGCCGCTCCCGCAGCTCCCGGGTGATCCGCGGGACACCGTAGGCGCCGTTCGACTCGCCGTGGATCTCCTCGATCCGCGCACCCAGGTCCTCGTCAACGGCCCTGCGCGCGGCCCGCACGGCCGCCGCGGCGACCCACCGGTAGAACCCGGAAGCCGACACATCCAGCACCCGGCACAGCCGCCGTACTCCATACAGGTCACGATGATCGGAGATGAACCGCCAGCGGCCGGTCATCGGCCCGTCTCCTTGGCAAAATATGCGGCTGCCTTCCGCAGGATCTCGCGTTCCAGCTCCAGCTCACGGACCTGCTTGCGCAGGCGCTGCAGTTCCTCGCGCTCCGCCGGGCTCAACGGGCCCTCACCGCCCTCACCGGACGTGGCCGCTTCCGCCCGCGAGCGCGCGACCCACTGACGCAGCGACTCCGGGTTGACGCCCAGCTCCCGCGCCACCGCCCCGATACGCCGCCCACCGGACTCCACCAGCGCGACCACGTCCCGCTTGAACTCCCCCGAGTACCTCGCAGTACCCATGAGGACATCCTCTCCACGAACCCGAAGATCCGGTTCTCAGAAGTGTCCACTGTTCAGGGTAAAGCCCAGCGCGGCGGTAGCCCTCGGACGCGGTCTCCCTGGTCTTCGCCGGGCCGGTGGGCACCGCCGGGCCAGGTCTGCCGAGGGCGACATCGGCCGAACCGGCGACGGGGGGAAGCGCCAAGCGTCAGGATCCGCAGGGAGTTCACGACGGTGCGGCCCGGCGCCTTGTTGGCGGCCGCGATGATGCGGGTCTGCTTCAGCCGGGCCTTCATCGCCCACACCGACGAATCCGCCGGAGCAGACCGGAAACCTACAGCAGCGCGTCGTGGTCAGGCGGAGGGGCGCCGCCTGGTGCCGCCGCCGCTGCCGTTCAGCGGGATCAGGGTCTCCAGGTGAGCGCCCTTGACCCAGGAGCCCAGCAGGTCGCGGTGCAGGGCCACGATGTCCTGGCGCAACGCCAGGCCCAGCGCGTCCTTTGTGAACGCGCGGCAGGTGGTGACGAACAGGGCGACGTCCGCGCCGTGCTCGAGACGGGCGGTGCCGACGAACTTCTGCATGTCCTGCGAGGGCACGCTTCGGTGCGGCGCGTACTTCTTGCACTGGATGACCAGCTTGCGGCCGTCGGCCAGGTAGCCGACGACGTCCGCGCCCAGGTCTCCGCTCTTGCCGCTGACGACGACCTTTGTGCAGCCGTCCCGTCGGCACAGCTCCGCGATGTACTTCTCGAATTCCTGCCACGTCAGGGCGTCAACCTGAGCCATGGACAACTCGCGCGCCCGGGCCTCCTCCTGTGCTCGCCACGCGTGGTCCCGGCTGACCGCCCGGCGGTGCGCCCGCAGCAGCGCCCAGCCAGCCCCGCCCAGTGCGGCCGCGGCGAGCACCGTCACCAGGACGGGCCACACCGTCGACCAGTTCGCGGCGACCCACACCGCTGCGGCCAGCGCCGCCACCGCGCCCCAGCCCTGCAGCTGCCTGCGGGTCTGCTTCTTCAAGCGCCAGCGCCGTCGACGTGCCGCCATCACTCCCCCGCCCCCTGGAGCCGTGATCCGCAGTGCGCGCCGACGGGTGCTGTCCGGGCGGTGTGTGGGCGGGGGCTCATCGGCTGGCCTGAGAAACGCCACTCGTGAACTGCCCCAGGATGTTCAAGATCCCCTGACCGGCCGGGGTGGGGGCGAGCAGGACTCCCAGTGCCAGGACGATGACGACGGTCAGTTTCTCGTCGAAGCGGCTGCGGGCCTCCGTGCGTCGCCGAAGCCGCCAGATGACGACGACTGCGAGCAGCACCGCCACGTTGATGGTCACCAACCGCCCCGACCTCCCGCCGACCAACTTCACCCACGGACGGCTGGATGTTGCCGCCAGCCTTCTTGTGTAGCGGCACCTCGGTGATGTTGGAGGCGGGTTGCCGACGAATGGCACAAAGCCATCGGACCTGGCCGAATAATGCGCGGCGCACTTCGGCCGCCACGGCTCGCCCGGTCGGCACGCCTTACACAGCCGGTAGTCCCGTCCTCCCCGCGGTCCGAGAGTTCCCACGCCCCGGGGCGCCCCAGCCTGCAATCAAGTGCCTTGCTGGAAAGGGCGTAGGGACAGCTTCGATCAGGGGAGGGTGACGTTGTTGAGAGCGTTGTGGGTGGGCAGGGTGTGGGCGGCATTGTCCTGCTGATCGCCGTTTCCGAAGCTCTGGGACAGGAGTCCGAGCCCGGGAAGGTTGTTACCGACGCTGTCGGCTGACGCCGCCCCGGCCGAGGCGAGGACGGCGGTGACGGCGACAGCGGCGGAGCCGAGGAAGCGGCGGTTGAAGATCGTCATGCCGTGCTCAACGAAGCCGGCCGCGACAGGGCACGGGACTCATGCCGCCCGCCACCATCGCCAGCGCTGCTCCGGCACCGTCGGCGCGAGGTCGTCGGCAGCCGCGAAGGACGTCGCCGTGATGACGGCGCGGTCGTCGTCGACTCGGGATCCTCCCTCGGGGCCGACGGGCAGGCCAGACTCGGCAGCCGCCTTCACGTACAGGTGATCGGCGCTCGCCACACCGCAAGAGCGATGGCCGCACAGGTGAGGGTGTCCGTCGGGGCCAGGGTGCTGGGCGAAGTGGCAGACCCGATCGGTGTACAGCTTGGTGGTCAGCTGCAAGCCACAGCCTCCGAGCAGCAGCCCGCACCAGAACGTGTCGTGCTCGTGCTGCTGGCGAAAGACATCCAGCTCGATCGCCTCCAGCGGGAGCATCAGCGGCTCTTCCGAGTACGCGCCGCCCAGAACCGCCGTCTGAATCTGCCGCCTGTCACCCCGCATGCCCCCCACCTTCCCCTCCAATTCAGCGTGCCATCACACCCACTAGCTCCGCAGCCGATCATCGTGTCCACCCCTCCGCACGTGAAGGAGAACAACGTGACGGTCGTACTCGGTGCTCCTCTGCAGCGCGGGGGATGATGGGGAGGGAATGACGGAACGCGAGGTCAGGAGCTTCCATGGCGAAGCGGGTTCACCAGCCGCGTGAGGACGCGGAGTTCGATTTCATCCTCGGGATGAGCGGGGTCCCGGTCCTCGCATACTTCATCGGGACATGGCCGAAGGCAATCGAGCCCTGCCGGACGATGGACCTCGTCGTGGGCGTCATCGCCGACGAGTACACGGGCCGCCTGACGGTCGTCCGCACCGACATCACGCGCTGTCCGGTCGCCACCGAGCGATACGAGGTCACCGGAGCCCCGTCCTACGTACTGCTGAAGGAGGGAGCGGTGGTGGCGCACGGCACGGGGCTCATGACCGTCGCCGAGGTACGGGAGTTCCTGGACGGCCACCTCTGAGGTGCTGCGGCATCGAGGCCCGTCACGCAACCCGCGGGCGTGCTGTCTCGGTTCCCACACGGCCGGCGCTGTTCCGCCCGGCAGCGCGTTCGACCCGGGCCCCCTGGATCGCGGCGGCGCGCACGGCTTCGGCGGCCTGGCGCTGCTGGGCGCGGATCTTCCCCAGCGACGCCGACGCCTCGCTTTCCTGGTCTTGCTCGATGTCGGAAAAGACACGGTCGGCAAGGTCGCGGCGGGCCTGTTCCTGCCGTACGACGGCGGCGGCCAGGGCCGGGTCCTCCTGGTGGGGCGGGACGACCGCGCGGTGGCAGCCGGCCGACGCGCTCTCCCTGGTCTTCACCGGCCCGGCCAGAACAACCGGCCGCGGGGCCGGTTCGTCGGCGGCCGCCGAGGACGTAGCCGTGGTGGCGGCGCGGGAGGTGAGGGCCAGGACGCGCACGGTCTGAACATTCACGTTGGGCACCGCCTTGTTGACGGCCTCGATGAGCTTCGGCGCGATCCAGCGAACCTTCGTGCCGTACGCGGGGGCGTCGGGGACAACGTCCAGGCGGCCGGACCCGCCGTCGTACGCCACGGCCTTCACGTGTCCGGCGAGCTCGGGCGCGGCCGCAGTGAGGATGATCTCCCACTGGACCAGGACGCTGCCGCCGTCGGCCGGGGCAACCAGGCCGCGCACGGTCATCATCATGCCGATCGCCGTACCTAACGCGAGCGGCGCGCAGCCGTCGCGCACGAGGGTGGTGGTTCGCCGCTTCGGCTTCTGCCGGGTCTCGGTCTTCCGCGCCTTGGCCGCCTCGAGGGCGGCGAGGAGTGCCTGACGGGTGAGGTCGACACCGCTCGTCTCCGGTATGGGGCTCACGCGATCACCTCCAGGTTCTCGCCGTCCAGCGGGGTCCAGCGGGCGGGCGGCGAGCTCGGGCAGGCGCTGCGTCCACGGCGCGGACCAGTCTGTCTCTGTCGGTCGGGAGCTCCGGCGCCAACCTCCATGACAGCCAGGCCCTCATCCCGCTGGTCCAGGGCATGCCGTCGGCCCCTTCACACCGCGGCCGACGTCAACGCAAGCCCGGCAAGCTCCATACCGACAAAGGCTGCGACTGCCGCCACCTGCGACGATGGCTCTTCGGCCGAGGCGTCCGGCGCCGCATCGCCTGTAGAGGCATCGAGAGCTCTCAGAGGCTCGGACCACACCGGTGGACCACGGTCAGGCTGTCGGGCTCGGTGTACGAGTGGGGATTCCGCGTCGGTCGGCGAGTCGAGCAGCTATCAGGCAGAACGCCGGTGCGAACAGCAGCTCGGCCGCGAGAGCTTGCCAGGGTGCATCCGCGGCGGTGCTCTCATCGGCCAGCTCTCCAAATACCGCAGAGAGCGAGAAGGCAATCAAGTTGTTCACCGTATGAACGGCGATGACCGCCTCCAAACCACCCGTACGGATGGTGAGCCAGCCCCACCAGGCTGCCGAGTAGCACAGCAGCAGGAACCCTGACATCTGCCCGAAGCCGTGGGCCAAGGCAAACAGCAGCGAGGCCACAGCCACCCCGGGCCATGGCGAGCGAAGAAACCCGCCGAACAGCTGGACCAACCAGCCGCGGAAAACGAACTCCTCGGCAGCAGCCTGGAATGGAACGAGCGCCCACAGCACCAACAGACTCAGCAGAAGTTCGGACCAGCCGGGCATCTCCCCGGTCACGGTCTCAGAGCTCTCCTGGAACAGGTCCCAAACGATCAGCACGAGGTTCTGGACAACGAGCACGACCGCAGCCAGCCCGAAGCACCATCCCAGCCACCCCCACCGCAGCCGTCCGGTGACGGACGCGAGGGTGCCGGCAGGCCGTTTCCCGCACACACGGACGGCAAGGAGCACGGCCGGGGTCCACAAGGCGAGGCCCACCAGCAGGACAGCATTGTCGAGCAGCGGATCGGCGAAGAATCTGTCGCTGTCGTCCGGAGCCCACCCCAGTTTCAGTACCGTGCCGGCGACGGCAGAGCCGATGAACACAAAGATCATCCCGGCCACCATCAGGGCAAGGACGAGGAAGAACTCCCCAGTTCGCGCCCAAGTGCGCTGGCGCCCATTGCGCCCTTGCTCGTGGTAAGCGGCCCCTGGGGGCACGGTCGTCGGTCCAAGTACGCGGGCCGGCGGCATGGGACCCTGCAGGCTCCACGCACCCGGTGGAGTGGGCCATGGCTGTGCAGCGGGCACTCCGTCCTGCGGCGGAGGCGCCCAAGAGTTGTGGGTGCGGTGCGGAGGTCCTGGTATCGGATCGGACATCGTCTGCTTTCTCGAACTACGCATGCACGGAGCGCTGTCCCTGAAGTCTGTCACTCCGCTCTCAGCCATGAAATCTCTTGCACGTACTACGCGGTTCAGTCGACCGTCCAGGCAAACATGGGGAACTGGAGATTGGTCGGCGGTGCCCGCCGCCGCTCGGCGGCCGGACGCCCGGTCGGCTCCGCCAGGTGGGCACGTCCGGCAGCGGACCGAGCGGATCGAGGGTGAGGTCGTGTCCGTCCGCGCGGCGGGTCAGCCAGCCCGGGAGAGCCGCCGCCGACCCCGACACCGGCGCGGGCCCGCTGGATCGCGGCAGCACGGATGGCTTCGGCGGCCTGGTCTTGGGTGGTGCTGTGGATGGCGTACAGTTGGACCTTCCGACGCGGGGTGGAGCAGCTCGGTAGCTCGCTGGGCTCATAACCCAGAGGTCGCAGGTTCAAATCCTGTCCCCGCTACTGAAGTGACGTGAGGCCCGGATCCTGTGGATCCGGGCCTCACGCGTGCGCCTGCATCTCAAGCTGTCCGTCCGGCTCTCGCCGCCCGGGCCGGCGAGGCCCTCCCTCTGCCGTGCAGGAGGCAAAGGGCCCTCACTACATGATGAGAGCCCGAAGTGGTCCTGTTGAATCGACATCAGTAAGGATCTTCAGCGTCGCCGCTCGAGGGTGAGAACGGCCTTGGTGATTGACGTGAGTCGGTTGGAGCTGATGCGGGCTTTGCGGAAGATCCGCCAGGCCTTGAGGCGGGCGAAGGCCCGCTCGACCGGGAAGCGGAGTCGTGCGTGTGCACGGTTGACGGCTGCTTGTCTCATGGTGAGGGGGCGTCCGAGGTGGCGTTTGAACGGCACCTGGAACGTTCCGCCGGCCCCTGCGTAGGCCTTGTCGGCGAGGACGGGGATCCGCAGTCGTTCACAGACGGTGACGATGCGGTGGGTGCGGGCGGCGGTGATGTCGACGGTGCGGCCGGGCAGTGCCGGCGAGTACCAGATCAGCTCGCCCGCCGGATCGGTGACGGCCTGGATGTTCACGCCATGCCGTCGGGCCTTGCCCGAGTAGTCCCGTTCGCGATCGCCGACCCGGTCGCACTCGGCGATGGTGCCGTCCACCAACACGTATGCGGGACGCGCCCGGCGCAGTGCCTGGGTCAGGGACGGTGCCCTCGCGGCGAGGAGCTTGATCACGCTCTGTACGTAGGCGTGGGCGGTGCCCTCGCTGATCCGGAAGCCCGCGGCGAGCTTGGCATAGGTGGTGTGCTCGCGCAGGTAGACCAAGGCGATGACCGCGCGCTGCGAGGGCCGCAGTTTGCAGCGGCGGTCACCCTCGCGGGTGACGATCAGCATCGTGACCCACTCCACGAGCGCGTGCGGCAGGTCGAGTGCGGCAGGATAGGTGACCAACGAGGCCTCCGGTCGCAGCGGTTGAGACGTCAGACATCTCGAACCATTGCCCGAAGGCCTCGCCTGCTATCCAGCCTCGACCGTCACCCGATCGGTGACCACTCTGAAGATCCTTACTGAGCCGTTTTCATCCTGAATAGCTGCAGGTCAGCAGCATGTGGACGGCTTGGACGATGGTGCTGATGCGGCGGGTGGAGCATCTGGCTCGTCGGAGGATTCGCCAGGTCTTGAGCTGCGCGAAGGCCCGTTCGCCGGGTGCCCTCAGTCGGGCGTGGTCGCGGTTGAACTGCTGGTAGTGCTCGGGATGTTCGCGGTGGCGGTAGTACGGGGTGCGGACGGTGGCGCCGGCGCCCTGGTAGGCGCGGTCCGCGAGGACGAGGACATGCCGGGTGAGACAGGCCTGGACGATGCCGTGAGCTCGGGCCGCGGTCAGGTCGTGGGTGCGGCCGGGTGTCGCCCGGGAGAACCACAGCGGTGTGCCGTCGGGCCGCGCGATGACCTGCACGTTCATGCCGTGCTTGCGGTGCTTTTGCGAGTAGTACGGCTCGTCCGCCTTGATGCGGTCGATAGGAATCAGGGTGCCGTCCACGATGACGAAGTCGCCCTCACCCAGCCCGGTCAGGGCCTCGTGCAGACCCGGCGCCCAGGCGGCGAGCACTTGGATCGTCTCGTCGACATAACGCCAGGCAGTGGCTGTCGAGATCCCGAAGCCGGCCGCCAGGGCGGGCAGCGTCTCGTTCTTGCGCAGGTGCACCAGCACGAGCAGGGCCTGCTGGAAGCATCCCAGCTTCCGCCACCGCGAACGGCGTTCACACCTTCGTGCATAGATGAGCCAGGAAACATGCTCGACCAGCTCATGCGGGACGTCGACCATGGCACGATACGGGACCAAGCGAGGCTCCTCGGACGATGCGTGGTGCGTAGAGAACACCACCGCAACGACCAGGAGCCTCGCCTCGTTGCGCACCTCTGCTGACCTGCCATTTCACCCCACAGAGACAGGATGAAAACGGCTCACTCAGGTTCGGGGGCGTCGCAAGCAAATGATGCTGCAGGCGAGTTGGAGCAGGCCGAGGTAAAGGTCTGCACGTATCTCGTAGCGGATGCGCAGACGTTTGAACTGGTGGAGCCAGGCGAAGGTCCGCTCGACGACCCAGCGGGTCTTGCCCGGTCCGGAGCCGTGTGGGACACCTCGGCGGACGATCTCGGGTGTGATGCCGCGGGTCCTGAGGATGCGGCGGTACTTGTCGTAGTCGCGGTCGGCGAACAACCAGCCTGGCCGGTGCCTGGGGCGCCCCCGGACTCCACGGACGCGAGGGATCGCGTCCGGCAGGGGCGTCAGCTGGGTGACATCGTGCCTGTTTCCGCCGGTCATCGTGATGGCGAGGGGTGTGCCGTGCCGGTCGACGATCAGGTGGTGCCTGCTGCCCGGCCGCGCGCGGTCGACCGGCGAAGGTCCGGTGTGAGCCTCCCTCTCAGGGCCCGTACATGCGAGCCGTCGATCGCGGCATCGTCTATGTCCAGCAGGCCAGCCTTGCGTAGCTCGGCAAGGAGAACCTCATACAGGCACGGCCACATACCGGCCTCGGGCCGGTCCCCCCGGCGCCGCCAGGCCGTCCTGCCCTCTTCCAGCCGTGACGGGCGTGCTAGAACGGTGTCGATCATGAGTTCGTGCGGGAGGGAAAGCAGATGAAGGCGAAGTATGGGATCGTCACGGCCGCGATGCTGGTGGCGGTCGGCGCGGCCTGGGCCGGCGCCGGTGGCACGGCGACCACGCAGAACGAGAGCGCGACGCCGTCCGTCATGCTGACGGGGGAGCCGCTGGCGCCGCCCGCCGCGCCCGCGCCGACCGCGCCGATCGCCACCCACAGCTTGCACAGCTCCTAGTAGTGCTCCGTCAGGTTCTGAGTCCGGTCGTGTTGCGGGGCAGGCGGCGGCCGCAGGTGGTGCAGGTGCCGGTCCAGTACTGCAGCAGGTCCTGGAGGGCCTCGAGGACCTGGTAGAGGGTCAGGCCGGCATGGGTGCTTTGGGGTCGAGCCGCCGCAGGGTGAGGAAGGCCTGGGCGGCGGTGACGAGGGTGACGTGGCGGTGCCGGCCGCGCCAGGTCCGGCCCTCGAAGTGGTCCAGGCCCAGGCCGTGTTTGAGCTCGCGGTAGTCGTGCTCGATCCGCCACCGCATCTTCGCCCGCCGCACCACGTCCTCGACGGGTGTGACCGGCGGCAGGTCGGAGATCCAGTACCCGGCCGGGACGGTCTCCTCGGCGGGCCACTCGACCAGCACGGTCCGCACCGGCAGCACTCCGTCCCACTGGTAGTGCCCTCCGCCGGCGTCCTGGGCGGCCCGCGGGGCCTGCTTGCCCGCCGGTCGCACCCGCAGCATCGCAAACCGTGAGGTCATCAGCCCCTTGCTGCCTTCACGCCAGGTGACCTCACGGAAAGCGGAGACAGACGCGTCGGCAGCCAGCCTGGGCAAGGCTTGTGGCGGGGTGCGACAACGCGGCAGCGTCGGTGGTCCGAGCCCGCCGTCCACTCCCGGGGCAGGTAAAGCTGCCGGTTCAACGGGCATGAGGCGGTGTCGGTCGCCGCTTGGATGCTGACGGCGACCTGGCAGTTCGCCCGCTTGCCCAGCGCTCCGCAGTACTGCCGGGCCACTCCCACCGACGCGGTGCCGCACTTGGGGAACGACACATCCTCGATCACCCACACCTCGGGTTCAACCGCCCTGCTCAACCGCTCGGCGATCCGCCGCCGCGCTGGCAGCGGATCCCCACGGCTACTGGTTCACGAACTGCTGCAGGGCCTGCATGTTCCCGTCCGGCAGCCGCTCGGCCATCGGCTGGATCGACTTGCGCCGCCTGTCCAGCACCAGGCCCCGCAGGCAACACCCGCTCCACCGGCGCTGATCCCGCCGCGGAAGTGAGGCGAACACATCGGCAACGAACTCCGACAACTCATCCCTGAGCCGTTCCACCTCTCCAAGCCTCATGGCCGGAAGATGCCCACCACCAGGAAAGATCACCCGACGTGACGAAGCACTACTAGCGCCGGTGAAGGGCCAACCCCGACTCGCTCATCGCGATCGCCACGCAGTAGCCATCAAATTCGCCCCGCCGCGGCCGCCAACGACCACTGGTGCTGACCACGTCGGGGCCAGCACCAGTCCCAGACCGGGCGCCCCCAGTTGCACCCCCCTCATTGGAGGGGCGGCCTCATGCCTTGGACGGCGCACCACTGCCATGGCGCTGCCGCTGGCGGTGTTTGCGCATGGACACCTGCGAGCCGCAGCCGGTGCTGCAGTACAGCCCCGCTCCGTTTCGGGTGCGGTCGAAGAAACCGAAATGGCATGGGGGGTTCCGGCAGGCCTTGATGCGTCCCCAGTCGCTGCCCTGGGCAAGCGTCGTCACCGCGGCCAGTACGGTTCCGAATGCGCCGGGCACACCGGTCTGCGGCGAGGCAAGCTCTGCGCCGTCGGCCGTCACCACGGCCGCCAGGGGGTAGAGCGACCCCACACGTCGCAGGTGCCGCTCGGCGTGCAGCAGCGGCTCGCCCAGGCCTTCCTCGTCGCCCGAGTGCGCGAGCAGCACCGTCACCAGGGCGTCACGCAACTCGCGCGCGACCGCGGCGTCGGCGTCGGTCACCACGGATTCGCCGTCGAACTCGTCGCGCTCCGCCAGCCACGCCGCGAACGAGCGCCCGTCTTCGAACAGTTCTCGGCGACCCGATCCGTCCGCGCGGGTGTTCACGAACGCGAGAACGGTCTCCACCGTCGGTGCCACGGTGCGCGGGCTGGGCTTGGAGGATTCGGGTGCCGCATTGCTCATAGGTCCACCCTACATCAAGGCAATCGGGGCTAATCCTTCTAGGAGGCAACCTAGGCGTGCAACCGAGTTGACCTGTTGCGAGCTAACGACTTACGGTCGCAACATGACTGAAGAACTCAACCACCAGACCCACCCTCGCACCTGGCTGATCACCGGCGCGACGTCCGGCATCGGCCGCGAACTGACGCTCCAGGCGCTGGCGAACGGCGACACCGTCTCGGCCCTCGCCCGCGACACCTCCTCCCTGGACGAACTGGCGCAAGCGCACGGTGAGCGCCTGCTCCTCATCCCGGCGGACGTACGTGACGAGCAGGCCGTCCGGGACGCAGTGGACGGCACGCTCGCACGGTTCGGCCGCATCGACGTCGTGGCCAACAACGCGGGATACGGACTGTTCGGAGCCGTCGAAGAGGCCTCCGACGCCCAGGTGCGTGCCGTGTTCGACACCAACGTCTTCGGAGTGCTCAACGTGCTCCGCGCAACCCTGCCGGTGCTCCGCGCCCAGCGGTCCGGCCACGTCCTCCAGGGCTCGTCCGTCTACGGGCAGTCCGCCCATCCCGGCGTGGGCCTGCTGGCCGCCACCAAGTACGCCGTCGAGGGGCTGTCGGACGCGCTCGCGGCCGAACTCGCACCGCTCGGCATCAAGGTCACCCTCATCCAGCCCGGGATGACCGCGACTCCCTTCCTCGCCAACCTCGACGTCGCAGCCGGCCTCTCCGACTACGATCAGACCGTTCGAGAGGTCCAGAAGGCCATCGGAGAGCTGCCGCCGTCCGCGTTCTCCGCCGCCGCGCGGATCGCCGAAGGCATCCGAACCGCGGTCGACAGCCCCAACCCTCCGCTGCGCCTCGCCCTCGGCACCGCCAGCGCGACGGCCATGCGCCCCGCTCTGGAGGCACGGATCGCAGACCTGGACAGCTGGCAGAACGTGACCGGCGCCGTCGACAGGTAGCAAGACCCTTCCCGCCGGGAACACGGTCATGACGGAGGCGGCCCGGCCCTCCTCACCGCCCGGCCATGACCAAGGGGTCTGGGTCGAAGCCACGGCAGATGACTTCGGCCCAGACCCCTGTACCACCACTGCTCCGCGGCCTCCCCGGCGAGCGTCGCCCGCGGCTCGTCCACCGCCGACCTGGGATGGTCACAGCCGGGTGGACATCGATCCGATTGCCCATGTCGAACTCGAACCGGCCGTAGAGGTTGACATGGGTCCAGAACAGCGGGGCCAGCGCGCGCCGATCGGCGTCGCCGAGTGTCACTTCGCCGGAGTTCCTGGAGAGCAGGCCTAGGGCCGGCGGTGCCGCGGGGCCATCCCCGCCGGTGCGGGGAGCAGCGGACGGCTTCGACCTCACGAGCGTCGCCGCGATTCCGCCCGTCCCGGGCGCCTTGTCCGTGGTGAAGGCCGCGGTGGGGTCGCCAATCGGTGACCGGTCCACCGTCGGGTGGGTGCCCGGAGCCGCTCGTGACGCCGACCGGGTCGACGCACGTCGGCGAACAGCCGGCCGAGTCCTGCGGTGAGATCCGTACGGGGTTGGCGGAGGTCGACGGCGCGCTCGCGCTCTTCGTCCAACGCGGCGACCAGCTCAGCAAGGACATCGGTGAGCTGAAGCATGACGTCGAGGTGTTGAAGCGGAATCGCCGGCCGCTGCCCGTTCTCGGTGCCGTGGCGGGCCTCGGCTCGCTCGGGGTGACTGTACGCCCTCGCCGCCCACGGGCAGGTGCGAGTGACACCGAACCGGCACGTGCCGTCCGTCCCGGCCTTCCCGAGTGAATGGATGCGCAAATCAGGACAAAATAACACTCTTGGCATTAGATTCCTCTTCCAGTGGGCGGTCCGGCATCGACGACCGTCACTTCCTTGGGCAGGGGGCATCGGTGGAGTCCGACGAGCAGGGCAGCGCCTGCGGGGTTCGTGCCGTCCCGGCAGGCCGGTGGCGCCGTCGACTCCCGGCCCGCAGCAGGTCCCCGGCCGGTCGGGAGTCGCTCCGGCAACCGACAGACCCCGTCGACGAGGTACGCCATGACCCATGCGGAAAGCAAGACCGAGGCCTTCTCCGGCGATTCCCCGCCCGCGGCCAAGCTGACCCTTCTGACACTCACCGCCATGGTCGTGGGCTCCATGGTCGGGGCCGGTGTCTTCTCCCTGCCGCGGCGGTTCGCACAGGAGACCGGCGTCGCCGGCGCGCTGATCGCCTGGACGGTCGCCGGCCTGGGCATGCTGATGCTCGCCTTCGTCTTCCAGACCCTCGCGGTCCGGCGCCCCGACCTGGACGCCGGCGTCTACGCGTACGCCAAGGCCGGGTTCGGCGAGTACCTCGGCTTCTTCTCCGCCTTCGGCTACTGGGCCAGCGCCTGCGTCGGCAACGTGACCTACTGGGTCCTGATCATGTCGACGATCGGTGCCGTCGCCCCGGCACTCGGCGACGGTGACACCGCCCTCGCCATCATCCTGTCCTCCGCCGGACTCTGGTGCTTCTTCCTGCTCGTCCGCCGCGGAGTGAAGGAGGCGGCCGCGATCAACCGGATCGTCACCGTCGCCAAGATCGTTCCCATCATCGTCTTCATCATCCTGGCGCTCTTCTACTTCGAGCCGTCCGTCTTCGCGGACAACTTCGGCGGCGCCGACTACGCGGGCTCACTGTTCAACCAGGTCCGCGGCACGATGCTCGCCACCGTCTTCGTCTTCCTCGGCGTCGAGGGCGCGAGCGTCTACTCGCGGCACGCCAAGCGCCGGGAGGACGTGGGAAGGGCCACGATCCTGGGCTTCCTCAGCGTCTTCGCGATCTTCGCCTCGGTGACCATCGTGTCGTACGGCATCCTGCCCATGAGCGAGATCGCCGAACTCCGGCAGCCCTCCATGGCGGGCGTCCTGGAGGCCGCCGTCGGCACCTGGGGCAAGGTCTTCGTCAGCGTCGGCCTCATCGTGTCCGTCCTCGGCGCCTATCTCGCCTGGACGCTGATGGCCGCCGAAGTGCTCTTCGTCGCGGCCAAGGACAAGGACATGCCCCGCTTCCTCGGGCGGTCCAGCGGCGACGACGTCCCGGTCCCGGCCCTTCTGATGACGACGTCCCTCAGCCAGATCGTCCTGGTCGTCACGGCCTTCTCCGACGACGCGTTCAACTTCGCCCTCGACCTGACGAGTTCCCTGAGTCTCATCCCCTTCCTCCTGGCCGCCGCCTTCGCCGTGAAGATCGCGCTGCGGCCGCGGGCGGAGCAGACCGCCGGGAACGGCACGCGCGGCGAACTCGTCGTCGCCGTCCTCGCCACCCTCTACACCGCGTTCCTCCTCTACGCGGCCGGACTCAAGTTCGTCCTCGTCTCCTTCATCCTCTACGCCCCGGCCACCTTCCTGTTCGTCAAGGCCAGGAGGGAGCAGAACCGGCGTCTGTTCTCCCCGGCCGAGGCCGTCATCTGCGCGGTCTCCGTCGTCGGGGCCGTCGTCGGTGTCGTCGCCCTCGCCGCCGGCTGGATCGAGCTCTGAACCCGTCAGGACACATGTCCGGCTTCCCTCGGAAAGGTTGACCATGACAAGCACCGAGACCAGCTCCGCCCCGTCCGCGCTCGGCGTCCATTCCGAAGTCGGACGGCTGCGCAAGGTCCTGGTCTGCGCCCCCGGGCTCGCGCACCGCCGTCTGACCCCGACCAACTCCGACGACCTGCTCTTCGACGACGTCATGTGGGTGGAGAACGCCCAGCGGGACCACGCCGACTTCGTCGACAAGCTCACCGAGCGCGGCGTCGACGTCGTCGAGCTGCACCGACTGCTCGCCGAGACCGTGGCGATCCCCGAGGCGAAGGCCTGGCTCCTCGACCGGAAGATCGTGCCGAACGAAGTCGGCCTGGGACTGGTCGACGACACCCGCGCGTTCCTCGACTCCCTCGCCCCGCGCGAGCTGGCCGAGTTCCTCATCGGCGGACTGTCCACAGCCGATCTGCCCGAGGAGTTCCGCTCCGGGTACGTGTCCCTGGCCCGGGAAGGTGTCGGTGCACGCGAGTACCTCATGCCGCCGCTGCCGAACACGCTCTACACCCGCGACACCACCTGCTGGCTGTACGGCGGACTCACCCTCAACCCGCTGTACTGGCCCGCCCGCCACGGCGAGACCCTCCTCATGAAGGCCGTCTACACCTTCCACCCCGACTTCAAGGGCTCGACCGTCTGGTGGGGCGACCCCGAACAGGACTGGGGCCAGGCCACCTTCGAGGGCGGCGACATCATGCCGGTGGGCAACGGGGTCGTCCTCATGGGCATGAGCGAGCGCACCTCGCGCCAGGCCATCACCCAGGTCGCCGCCGCCCTGTTCAGGAACGGTGCCGCCGAGCACGTGATCGTGGCGGGCATGCCGAAACTGCGCGCTGCCATGCACCTCGACACCGTTTTCACCTTCGCGGACCGTGACATCGTCACGCTCTATCCGAGGATCATGGACGCCGTCCACACCTTCTCGCTGCGGCCGAGCGACAAGGCGCCGGGCGTCGAGATCATCGACGAGGGCACCACCCCGTTCGTCGACGTCGTCGCCAAGGGCCTCGGTCTGCCGCAACTCCGGGTGATCGAGACCGGCGGAGACGTCTACGCCTCCGAGCGCCAGCAGTGGGACAGCGGAAACAACGCCGTCGCGCTCGAACCCGGTGTCGTCTTCACGTACGACCGCAACACGCAGACCAACACCCTGCTGCGCAAGGCAGGGGTGGAGGTCATCACCATCGTCGGCGCCGAGCTCGGCCGCGGGCGCGGCGGCGGCCACTGCATGACCTGCCCGCTGATCCGCGACGCCGTCGACTTCTGAGCCGACCACGACGCACCGCGTACCGACGCCCACGGTCCGCCGACTCCCCGGAAGGGAGCCGGCGGACCGTGGGCGTCGACCGGGTCCCGGCCGGCGGTACGTCGCACGGCCCCTGGGGTCAGCCCGCCGTCTCGGGGGCGGGACCGGCGAGCTGCTCGGCGAGCTCCCGCTCGCTCTCCTCCGGGAGGGAGGTCTTGAGGACGGTTCCGCCGAAGGGTTCCATGGCCGCGGCGAACCGGTCCTCGGTGATCTTGGAGGCCATGATCACGACGGCTGCCGAACCCGGGGCGAGGAGATCGCTCACCTTCTTCCGGAAGCCGTTGTCGACACCCATCTGGGTCAGCTTGCCGATGAGACCTCCGAGGGCCGCGCCCACCACTCCGATCCCCGGAGTGAGGATCAGAATGCCGAAGACCAGCCCCCAGAGGGCGCCGGCCGTGGCGGAGACGGCGATCTCCTCACGTCTCGCGGGGGTGTCGACATGGGTCTCTCCGTCGTCGTCGACCTTGACGACGGCGAGACCGCTCAGTGTGACGACGTGTTCGTCACGGAGCTTTTGAACCGTCGCGAAGGCCTTGACCGCGGCCTCGTGATCGTCGTAGCCGATGACGATGAGTTCGGACATGCGCTGATCCTCCTCAGTACCTCTGCGCTGCGGTGAGCCGTGGCGTGAGCACCGGCTCGGGGGGCTGTCGGCTGATGACCACGGACTGCTTCCGCTCGCCCGGGGCGAGGTCCTCGGCGCCGACGAACTGGGTCTCGACGACCTTGCCCGACGGGTCGAGGAAGTCGACCCGGGCGGCGTAGGACGCCTTCGCGTTCGTCTTGTTGGTGATGGTGACGACGACGGTGAGCAGGCCGTTCGTGTCGGCCCGGGGCTTGCCGGTCATCCCGACCTCGTTCAGAGCGTTCCCCCTGCCCTCGACGCCCTTCAGAGCGTCCTCCGCCGCCTGCCGGGAGCGTTCGAGCTCGGCGCCGATCGACGCCTGGCGCGACGCCTCCCGGGCAGAGGCCGAGGCCGCCGCGGACGAGGCCGAGGCCTGCGCGGATGCGATCCGCGACTCTGCCGCCGAGGCGACCGAGGAGGGGTGCTCGCCGGAGAACGAGGCGGTGTCGGGCGCCGTGGGGCGCTCGCTGAACGCGGGTCTCCCGGCCTTGTCCCCGTCCGAGCCGCAGGACACGAGGCCGGCTACTGCGAGCGCGCTCGCGACGACGGCGACGGCGGCGCTCGCCGCCCGAGCGCGGACCGGCCGGCCCGCGCGGGGCAGTGGGGTGTTCACGGTGCGTTCCTCCTGTGGCGCGCGGTCGTGGGCGATGGCCGTTGCGTCGTCGTCAGAAGCGCAGCACGGCGGCGATGCGGTTCGCGTCGGCCAGGGAGCCGTCGGGGACGAATCGCACCTCGGCGCCCTTTTCCAGGGCCTGTTCGACGATCTCGTCCACGATGTCGTCGCGGGAGTCGAGGTCGGAGGCGTCCGCGGGTTCGAGGTGGTCGCCGTAGTCGCGCACGACGGTCCGGTAGTGCTCCTCGACGGCGAGCAGACGGATCCGGCCCTCCTTCGCGGCCTGGTGCACCTCGTCGAGACCGCCGGCGTACTCGTGCCGGCCCCGTGCCGCGTCCAGCTCGGCCAGCAGGGTGGCCGTCACGGCCTCCGCGTGGGCGGCGAGCAGCGGGGACACCGCCTTGCGTACGGCCTCCCCGGGCCCGCGTCCGAGACCGCCCTGATGGAGGGTGGCCGTACCCTGCGGCAGCGATCCGGTCTCTTCCAGGAGCGAGACCGCGGGGGCCTCGCCGATCACGTACAGCGGGCGGGGTTCGGAGGCGAGGACGGTCCGCAGGGCCTCGTGCGCCTCCCGGAAGAAGGTGCGCGTGTCCTCGTCCCGGAAGGTGCTCGGGAGATCTCCGATACGTTCCTTGCGTTCGGCGTCCGGGTCCTCCAGGCTCCGGGTCAGCGGGAAGCCGTCGGCCGTGTGCTCGACGGCCCGCTCCGGCCCTCCGTTCCACAGGGCGATGCGGTCCGCCGCCACGGTCAGCGCCCAGTAGGGCCGCTCGGCCGACCGGGCGGCGACGAGGTTGCGCGTGAGGAACGTGTCGGCGATCACCACCCGCTCCGGGACCGTCCGGGCCACCGTCCACACCTGGTGCTCGCCCGGCGCCACGTAGATCACCAGGCCGTCCTCCGCATGGACGAGGTCGATCTCGGCGACCGCCCGTTCCAGCTGGCTCAGCACGTCCGCACGCCGCTCCCGCGTCACGCCCGGGTCGTCCTCGAGCTCCTTCTCCGCCCGGGCCAGGAGGTTGCGCAGCCGTACGGGGTCCTGCGCATTGTCCGGTTCTCGGCGGTGGGTCGGCATCACGAGCGACACGGCGGGGTACGGGCGGGGCCGGCGCAGCTCGGCCAGCGCGCCGGTGCTGAGTGCGGGGTACATGAATACACCTTCCGAAGGTCGTTCCCCGCGGACGTCGACGAAACGGTTCGACGGGTCGAAATGGTCCCGCCGTCGGCTGCCGGCGCGGGCGGGGCGTCCGAGGTCTGGGCGCGCCGAAGTTCGGCCCGTATTTGACATCTTTGCCCGAAATCGATCTGTTCGCGAGTTGATGGGCCGGCCGCCGAATGAGGCCTCCCCGACGCGCAACCCCGTTCGCACGCCCTCTGAAGACGCGCGAACGGGGCGATCGCGGGTGGTTGACGGACGGGTTCGTCGGTGCCGGCTACGAACCCGTCGTCGGAGCGGCCAGGACGCTGTCGCGGTACGGCGTCAGAACGACCGGACCCATCGCCGGTGTGACGAGTGAGTCACCACGCCGACGACGAGGGGCTCTGCCGCGTCACCGCCCTCACTGACAAGCCCATTTCACCCCTGCGCACCAGGATGAAAACGGCTCACTGAAACCCCTCGTCGAGATACTTCTGCCGCGATCCCGCTGCAGTGAACGAGGATCCGCACCGCTGGCGAGAGCCTTCTCCGGGATGCGGTCCTGCCGCAACCGGTCGAGGCCCACGGGCAGCGGGCCGACCAGCTTGTCCAGCCAGAACGTTCCGACCGGCCTTCGGGTCGCCGTGCGGTCGGTGGAGCGGTGGCGTCAGGCCTGGCGGCAGGGCGGTTCGGCCGGCCGCAGTCGCCGCCCGGGCTCGGGGAGCGGCAGTTCGCTCAGCTGGAGCGGGAGTTGGAGAAGGGACCGCTCGCTCACTGCACGGGCTATCGCCGCGGTACGGGGACGAGGCGCAGGAGTGCGTGGAGGACGGCGTCGGTGGTGTCCTGCGCGGGCTCGTCGCCGACATGGGTCAGCAGGCGTGCCAGGACCCGCAAGAGATGCGGCGACGCCATCACTCGGGGGTGGAGGATCGGCCGGTAGCCGAACCGGGAGAAGAGCAGATCGCCCGCGAGGTTCCCCAGCCGGTAGTAGCGCGCCCATCGGCGCTGGATCTCGGCCGGGTACTGGTGCAGCGCGTGTTCCCGGCGCGGCCCGGCCGGTCGGGCCAGCGCCAGGGCGATGGTCTCCGCCGCCACCTCGGCGGCCTCCATCGCCTGGGCGATGCCCTCACCGCTCCACGGGCTGACCATGCCGGCGCTGTCACCCACGAGCAGCAGGCCCCGGCGGTACTGTGGTCGCCGGTTCAGGCCCATCGGCAGCGGCGCGCTACGCAAGGGGGAATCGGCGTTCCCTTCGTGCAGGCCCCACTCCTCGGGCAGGCGGGGGAGCCAGTGTTCCAGTGCCGCCCGCAGGTCCACGGGCCGGCGCCGCCGCTGCTGCGGCAGGGCTCCCAGGCCCACGTTGACGCGGCCGTCCCCCATGGGGAACACCCATCCGTATCCGGGCAGGTCGAGTCCGGTGCGGGGACAGCGCAGGTCGGCCCACAGCTCCAGGTAGGGGTCGTGGGTGCGGGCCTCGCTGCGGTAGTACCGGCGGGCGGCCGCCGCGACGGGTCGCTTCACATCCCGTTCGAACCCGAGGCCGAGAGCCGTACGCGCCGAGGCGCCGTCGGCCGCGATCACCAACGGGGCCCGGTAGCGCACCGGCTCCGCGTCCGGCCCACGCAAGGCCGTCACGCCGATGACGTGCCCCGCCCGGTCGGTCAGGGTGCCCGTCACCTTCACGTGGGTGCGCAGGCGCGCTCCGGTGGCGCTCGCGCGGGCGGCGAGCAGGTCGTCGAAGTCGTGCCGGCTGCGGGTGAGTCCGAAGTCGGGAAGGGCGCCCAGGCGGGGCCAGTCCAGCTCCGCCTGGTGTCCGTCGCAGACCCAGCGCATTCCTTTGTTGCGCATCCAGCCCGGCGCGTCGATGTCGATGCCCAGCCGCACCAACTGGTGCACGCCGCGCGGGGTCAGCCCGTCACCGCACACCTTCTCCCGGGGGAAACCGCTCTTCTCCAGGAGCAGCACGTCCACACCGGCTCGCGCCAGGTGTACCGCGGCAGCGGAACCAGCCGGTCCCGCCCCCACCACGATGACCTGCGCCTCCTCGTCACCGGCGCCTTCAGATCCCCCACGGCCGCCGTCGATCCCGTCGCTTTTGGTGATCACTCCCCTACTATGCCCGCCGCCGGGCACCGGCAGTCCGTTCGGCGCGGCAGAGGCGGCCGCCTGTCCGGGAAGGGCTTCGCGCGAGAGGTCGCGCCGGTGGTGGTGTACGTCGGGTGATCCCGGACAACCTCTGGCGAGACGTCTGGAGCATGAGGAGCGGATAGGAGTCCGCGGGGGCCGCGGTCCCCGGGCGGAGGGCCAGGGCCTGTCCGGCGGAGCAGGACCGGGCAGAGTCCATGCCGTGTCCTCTGGTTCAGGCCCGGCTCGCCCTCCGGCTCACGGGCCGAAGACGCAGGCCGGCATCCCGGGTGAGTAGCCGTCCTGGGCGACGGTCGGGGTGCCGATCCACCCGTCGTAGACGTAGCTGCCGTCGCTGAGCCTGTCCCAGGGGGTGAACGGCCTGCCGTACTGGGTGTGGACCCCGTCCCAACCGCCGTTGTTCACCTGGCAGACCACGTACACCATCGATTCGTAGTTCGCGGATCGGATGACGCGGGCACCGTAGTCCGCCCATTCACGCTTGAACACCCCGTCAGTGGCGTTCCCCCGGTGCCGGCCTTCGCCGTTCGCCGTGTTCTCGGTTGCCCTGGGCGGCCGGAGCTCCGGACCAAGCCAGGGACGCCGCCACCACAGCCATGGCTCCGGCCGCTCGTACACGCCGACCCATCAGCGTTCTCCTCTCCGTACTCACGTCCTCGTCCCCGCCTGTCGGCGAATGCCTTGAAGTGAATCCGGCCGGACCGGTCGGCCACCAGCGGATCGGCCACTCCCCACCAGACTCCGACCATGCCCACGCCCTTGACCGACGCCCGCCCGCAGCGCCGGCGCCTCGCCCTCACCCTGCGCCGCGTCCGGCAGGAGCGCGGACTGCCGCAGCGCGCCTTGGCACGGCTCCTGCATCTCAGTTCACACACGTCCGTCGGAGACTGGGAGCACGCCCGACGCGTACCCTCCGGCGACATCCTGGGCCGCTATGAGCGTCGCCTGGGGTTACCAGAAGGGAGTTACGGGTCGCCCGGCGCGAGCTGCCGGCTGCCGAGGCCGTGCGAAACGTCGCCAGTGCCGTCGCTTCGGCAGCCGCAGAGACAGCCGCTGTCGCTCGGGCATCCACTCAGCCGGCAGCATCGACAGCGCCTCGCACCGCGCCGGTCCGCCCGACGACCGCCGGCCTGCCGCCCGCGCCGAGCGACTTCAGCGGACGCGCCGACGACGTGGCCGAACTCCGCACCCTGCGGACAGGCCCGGCATCTGCGCCCGTCCTGGTATCCGGGCCGCCCGGCGTCGGCAAGACCACCCTGGCTCTGTGGGTGGGGCACGCGGCGGCCGACCGGTTCCCCGACGGTCATCTCTTCGCCGATCTGCGTGACACCCGGGCCGACGCCGACCCCGCCGCCGCGCTCCGCACTCTGCTGTCCGGACTCGGCATCCCGGGCCAGCGGATCCCGGCCGACATCGGGGCGCGCTCCGGACTCCTGCGCGCCCTCCTCACCGAGCGGCACGTGCTCCTCGTCCTCGACGACGCCGCAAGCGAGGCCCAGGTCAGACCGCTCCTGCCGGGCAGCAGCGGCTCCCGGGCGCTGGTCACCAGCCGCTCGCGTCTCTCGGGGCTCGCCGGGGTCCACCGCCTCACCCTTGCCCCTCTGCCCGAGCAGGACGCACGAACCCTGCTCGCCGCCATCGCCGGTCCCGGCCGGATCGCACGCGAACCCGACGCGGCCGCTGACATCGTCGCCACCTGCGGCAGGCTGCGGCTGGCCGTACGCATCGCGGCGAGCCGGCCGGCCATCTCCCCGACCTGGAGCCTGGCGCACCTGTCGGCGCAGCTGCGGGACGAGCGCACCCGGCTGTCCCTGCTCAAGGGCGGGGACAACGACGTCCGGCAGGCCTTCATCTGCACCTACCGGCATCTGACGCCCCTGCAGGCGCGGCTCTTCCGCCTCCTCCCACTCGTACCGGCCCGGCACACCGGTACGAAGTCCGCCGCGGCCGCGACGGGCGGCATGCCGCCACGGTGCTCGACGACCTGGCCGAGGCCGGGCTGCTCACCCCCGCCTCTGCGCCCGGCCGCCGGCAGACCCACGATCTGCTGCGGCTGTACGCCACCGAGCAGTCCGCCGCGCAGGACCGGCCCGTCACTCGGGCCGCGGCTTCCCGTGCCGAGCGCGACGTGGAGCGGGCCGCCGGACTCAACGCGCTCGGGCCTGGCCCGCCTGGAACAAGGGCGGTGCGCGCGGGCTGTCGAGCACCATCAGGAGGCACTGGCCACCGCGCGGGCGGCGCTCGGCGTGTTCCACGCACGCGAGGACGCCTGGGGACCGGCCGGCGCCCACCAGGTCATCGGCTGCGCCTTGGAGGGGCTCGGCCGGCAGGCCGAGGCAGCCGCAGCGTACCGGCACGCCATCGAACTGTTCACCGCCGTCGCCGACGCCGCCGCCGAGCGGACCGCGCCGGCTCTGCGGGCGATGGAGGAAGGGGCCGGCTCATACCCCGCCGCCCCGTTCCTCTGACCGAACCTGCCTGTTGCGCCGAGGGGTCCGGAAGGGCCCGTGTCAGCTGTCGAGACGGTCCTGCCCCCGGGCGCTCGGTTGTCTCAGCCGTGCAGGCGCGGGCCCTGGTGGCTCACCAGGGACAGCCAGTCGCGGTCGGTCGCCCTGCCGGTGACGGGGAGGCCCCGTTCGGCCTGGTAGATGCGCAGCACGTCCTCCGTCTCGGCGGTGAAGGTGCCGCTCACCACGGTCGGATGGCCGGCACCGGTGAGGAGCGACTGGAGTGCCTCGACCGCCGGACCGTAGTCGCCTCCGTCGAGCGGGACGACGAGCCTCGGCCAGGTCTGGGGGCCGACGCGGCCGTCCCGGACGAGGCCGAGGGACTTCTGGAACTCGGTGATCGCGGTGACGGTGGTGTGGTCGACGGTGCCGGTCACCTCTACCTCGTGGCCCTTCGCCCGGAGCAGGTACTGCACCGTACGCGCCTCCCACAGCACGTCGCCGAGGCGCACGACCGGCCACTCGTCGCGCGAGGCCACCATGTCGGCGCCGCCGGTGCCCGGGCCGGTACCGGGCGGAGCGATCAACGGCCTCAGCCAGAGGCCCGCCGCGAAAGCCCCGCAGGCGAACAGGAACCACAGGATCCGGGGTACCCACACCGGGACGGCTACTGGTACGGCGACGGCGGCCGGACTCCCGATCACAACCGCGCCCGGGGCACCGGAGCTCATCGCCTCGCCCGGCGCCTGCGGCACGCGCGCGCGTGGCACGCGTCGCGCCTCCTGGGCCGCGCGGGCGAGCAGCAGCGCCTCCCCCAGCTCGCCGTCCGGTGCTTCGAGGGCCTCGTGCAGGGCCTCGACGACCGGCGGCGGGGCGGCCGTCGGCCGTCCCGGGTTCAGATAGCGGGACATGGTCGCCTGATCGACCCCGGCCCGGCGGGCCAGGGCCTTCTGTGTGGGACGCACCCCGGGGCACCCCTCCCACCACGCCCGGAGTACGGCGGTGAGCGCCGCGGCCGGATCGATCAGGGCGGGTTCCTCCGCGCCGGCCCGTGTGCGGTCCATGTCGCATCCCCTATGCATGTGCATCGTCGCAGGCCAGCCGGGTGCATCCATGCGTGCATGGATGCATGAGCGCTGGCGGGTGCCGAGGCTAGCGGCGCGGGGCCTTCGGGCGGCACGGTGTGCGGGCCGGGAGGGTGCCACCGCTCCCGGCGTCCCGACCGCTCCCGCCGCGGTACATCCGCGTGCCGCCGTTCCGGTGCGGGGGACGACTTCATCTCCGCACCTCACCTGAACGGGTGAGGTGGTCTGTTGACGAAAGGACACACAGTCATGCGCAAGTGGACCGGCCCCACCCTCCTCGCCGCGGTCGCCGCCCCACTCCTCGTGGTCGCGCCATCCGCCGACGCGGCCCCCGCCAAGTACACCCACTCGGCCGCCTCCCAGCAGTTCCGCGCGGCGGGTGTCTCCTGGACGTCGAGCAAGAACTGCTCGGACTGGAACCGGAAGGGCTGTACGTCCTTCACGAACATCAACCGGGCGACCGTCGCCGGGGCCATCGCCTTCAAGAAGGCCAGCCGCTGCACAGTGGTCATCACCGGCGGCACCGAGGTCGGTCACAGCACCCGGGGCACGTACACTCACCGCAGCGGCTACAAGGTCGACATGTCGGTACAGACGTCCTGTCTCGACACGTACATCATGAAGCACTACAAGAAGGCCGGCACGCGCGGCGACGGGGCCCGGCTCTACAAGTCCCCGAACGGCAACGTGTACGCCCGCGAGAAGCACCACTGGGACATCACGTACTACAACGGCAAGGTCTGACCAGCCGCTACCGGGGCTGGGACCGGTCCGGTCCCAGCCCCGGCCGTAGGACGACGCCCATCCGGTGCGCGTAGTTGACCGCTGGTGCACAAGAAAACTGAACCTCTGCCGGCCGAACCTGCCGAGTCCGACCCGATCCGGCACGGCCACAGGGCGGCGGCCGACGCCGGTACGGGGACCGCGAAGTGCTGGCCGCGATCGTCTTCGTGGCCACGACAGGCTGCACCTGGCGGCAGCTGCCGCCGGTCTTCGGGCCGTCGGGGCCGACCGCACACCGGCGCTTCACCGAGTGGAGTACCGCCCGCGTCTGGGCCAAGCTGCACCGTGTCATCCTCGACGAACTGGGCTCGCGCGGCAGCCTGGACTGGTCGCGCTGCGCGATCGACTCGGTGAACATGCGGGCCCTGAAAGGGGAGAGCTGACAGGTCCGAACCCTGTCGACCGGGGCAAGAAAGGCTCGAAGATCCACTTGATCACCGAGCGGACCGGTCTGCCCGTCTCTGTCGGGATCTCCGGCGCGAACCTCCACGACAGCCAGGCGCTTGAGCCGCTGGTACGCGGCATTCCTCCGATCCGGTCCCGCCGCGGCCCGCGCCGACGACGGCCCGCCAAACTCCACGCGGACAAGGGATACGACCACGACCACCTGCGCCGTTGGCTCCGCTCGCGCGGCATCCGTCACCGCATCGCGCGAAGAGGCATCGAATCCTCCACGCGGCTGGGCCGGCACCGCTGGACGATCGAGCGCACGATGTCCTGGCTGGGCGGCTGCCGCCGCCTGCACCGCCGCTACGAGCGCAAGGCCGAACACTTCCTGGCCTTCGCCGGGATCACAGCCGCCCTCATCTGCTACCGCAGACCGACCACCTGACGGGCAGCACCTCCAGGTGCGACGATCCACACCGTGATCGGATGGATGCACCACACGCCGCGCTGGGCGGTCATATCGGCCTGCGTCATCGCAGCCGTCCTGCTCTTCGTCGGCGCTTCCGCGCACATCACCGACCTCCTCAGCCACGGTCTGCGCCCCTACGACTGGGCACCAGGGTGGCTCAACCTCTACTGGTCCTCGCTGGCGCTGTTCGACACGCTCGCTGCCGTGTTCCTGATCAGGGGCAGACGCCGAGGAACCGACCTCGCCTGCGCCATCATGGCGACCGACCTCGCCGCCAACTGGTACGCGGTCTACGGCATCCAGCACAGCAACCTCGCCGCTCAGCCCGGTCTTCAACGACTGACCGTCTTCGCCTCACTCGTCCTGACGAACCTCGAAGTCAACCGCTGACAGACGATCCACTCCGCAGACTGCCACCCACGACCAGCGTGAGTACCCGGCAAGCGGCCACACCAGCCCTTTGAACTGCAACTCCAAGTTGGCGGCGACCCACTGCGTACCAGCACACACTGCGGTGGCATCCACTCCCACCCGATGGTGTGGCGGCGCGCGGACTTCAAGTCCGCCACCGCACCAGCCCGCTCCCGGTGCCCACGTGCCGGCAAGACCGGGAGGAGGGAGACCTCTCGTTCCCTCCCGTTACACGGCATCGCCGTGTAACGGAGCACCGCAGGGCTCCGATCGGGCAGTCGTCAGTTCGAGCGCTGTCCGATCAGGTCCACTACCTCGTCAGTGGCCCGTACGTCGCCGAACGAGCGGTAGATCGTGTGCAGTGTGGCGTTGTGCTCCTGATCGCTTCGGGCCGCGTTCGCGTCGGCGACCATGAGCACGCGCAGGCCCGTGGTGGCCGCGTCGCGGGCTGAGGACTCGCAGCAGACATTCGTGGCCGTTCCCGTGATCAGGAGGGTGTCGATATCACGCTCGGCCAGCAACCCGGGCAGCGGCGAGCGACCGGGAAAGAAGGCACTGTGCGCGTTCTTCTCCATCACCGGATCCTCCGGCCGGACATCAAGGGCGTGCCACAGGCGTGAGCGCAGCGCGCCTTCCCCGCCCGTTGCCGCGAACATCTCACTGACCGCCGGCCCGTAGAACTCACCGCTCAGGCTCCCCAACGGTGCCTTGTTCGCCGGCAGTACCCAGGTGATCAAGCCCCCGGCCGTGCGCAGCGCGTCGGCGATGCGGCCGATGTTGGGCACGATGCCGCGGACGTACGGATTGGCCTCGGTGAAGAAGGGCACCATGTCGATCACGACCAGCGCGGTGCGGGCCGGATCGAGGCTCTCGTAAGCGTGCCGTCTGCCGCGCCGTTCCTCCTGCCGGGCGTACTCTCGAGGTTCGATCCGCCAGTTGTGGATCTTGGAATCGGAATGCATGCGTCTCCTCAGCCGACCTGCCGACGTCTGTGAGGAGCCTGTCCTCCGCCACCCACATCCATCCGCGCGGTGACGTGGCCCGCGGGCCACGTCCGGATGATGCCGTCGCCCTCGCCGTACGGCCCGGAGTGCCCCAGCGGGTTCTCCTGCGCGTCGACAAGGCAGACCGCGAGGTCCCTGCGCGCGCCATCGGGGAGTTGTTTGTACGTGTAGAAGACGTCGGCCGGGAAGCTGAGCCGGTACGTCACTCGGCGCCCCGGCCCGACTCGCTGCCGGCACGGTGGCCGACGTCGCGCAGAATGGACCAGCAGGACCGCCGGTGGAAACGGCTCTACGTCACCCGGTCCGGAGTCGAAGGCACCATCTGCGAACTCGTCGACAACCACCGGGCCCGCCGCTGCCGCTACCACGGCCTCCGCAAAACCCACGTCCAACACGTGCTGACCGCCATCGCCACCGCCGCCGATCGAGCCGAATACGCAGCTCCTACCTGCGATTCCCCGCCGACGTACCCAGTGCGGGACGGCTGGTCACCCTCTGCCCTCGGGTCCGCAGGTTCTTCTGTCCGGACGATTCATGCGGACGGCGGACGTTTGCCGAGCAGATGTCAGGGCTGGTCCGTGGCACAGCAGGTGGACCGGGTGGGAAGCAGCACGTCCTGGAAGCGCTGCGGCTCGTCGTTCGGGGGACCGTACCCGCGCGAGCGGGGAGCACCCGGCTCCTCCCCGTCCTGCTTGGTGCCTGATGGGAACGTCCCCATACAGGCGGGGAGCAGTTCGACGAGGGCGTCGTCATCGTCGAAGGGTCGGGGCCGCTTGTCTTTTAACCTCCGCTGTCAGCCGAGACGGCCTCGTCCCCGGAAACAGGAATGACTTCGCCAGTCCAGGTCCAGGGTTCCTGGCGTGGATCCCACGTCACCTCAACGAGGTTGTCGTGGAAGTCGCGCGCACATTCCTTCAGCAGCGTGGCAGCGGCGTCCAGCGCCACTTCCGGGTCGAGCAACTCGTTGCTGAGACGCCCGCAGACCATGCCGCCGTCCACGGTGAGGATGCTGTGGCGCCAGCCCTCCGGTGTCGCCAGCAGGACGATCCTCTTGGGCAGGCCGAAGGGGGGTCGCTTCTTCTTCTGTCGTCTCGCCACGCAGCCATCCAACATTGCGGGGCGCAAAGCCCCGGAGTCGGGTTCCGAAACATCCCCGCGCAAGTGGAGAGCCCATCATGCTGCGGTGGCATGTCCTCGAGCAGCAGCCGTGCGTTCCTGCGGATATTCGGACTCTCTGATTTCGGCCGCAGCCCAGAATTGCCTCAGACGTCCACGTCCGCGCCCTCTGCCGTGATGTGCGCCGGGGCAGACGCTGCGGCTGCCGCACCCCTGTCCGTTCGTTTCGCCTGCAGTGCCGCCCTCGCCGCGGCGGCCTCCCGCTCAACTCGCTCCGTCAGCAGCCGTATACGAGCTTCTCTCTCCACACCGGTCAAGCCCGTCAGGCCCAGCCTGGCATCACGCGCCTCCTGCGACACAGCAACCCTCCACTTCACAGTCGGCCTCAAAGCCCTCACCCCACGGAGTGTGGCTGCCGAACCCGCCGGCCGGCAACCAGAACAGCCGACCCCACACAGGCCGCATGCCCGCGACACCGCAACAACAAGTTGCTGAGCTCTCCCGACTCCGGGAGCACCCCCCGATGCCGGGAGCAGCAGATCTCGATGAACGGCGCCGCAGCCCCGGTTCAGGGCCACCCCCACACGAGTGAGGAGCACGCGTACGGACGGCACGCGGGGGCACCCCCGGCCACGGAGAGCACAGCAGTTTGCATGGCACACACCCGTGGACCAGAGGGTCATCCCCACAGGTGCGGGAAGCGGTTCGCCGACGACTGGCGGCGCCGGTGCGGCGGCAGTCCGGCGAGGGCGCACCGCGGGTCGGTGCAGGTCAGGGATTCCCTCCAAGGTGCTGCACCCTTGTCATTTCGTCGGACGGCCGTGGTGCTCGGGCTGTCGGCGCGGTAGGAGCCCGCAGGAGGTCCCGCCAGTCGGCGGGCCAATTGGCCAGCGCGAGGATGCCCATGATGAGGAGGTGGGTGGGCGCGGCCCAGCTCTCCACCGCCGGGTCGTGGTTGACGATGTGGGTGGTGGCCGCGCCGGTGAGTACGAACAGCAGCGTCGCGGCGCCCAGGAAGCGGGCTCGCTTGTTGGGGATCACCAGCAGGACGGCTGCGACACCTTCCAGGGCACCGACCACGAAGCGCATCCAGGAGGGGTAGCCCCACTCGACGAACTTCGCGGAGTACGCGGAGCTGAATATTGTGTCGCCCGGCCAGTACTTGGTCACGGCGCCCAGCGCGAACTCGAAGGCCAAAAACCAGTACAGACCGGTCATGAGCCGCTTCGACATGCTTGTTCCTTCAGGGGAGTCGGGCAGGGTCAGGCCTCCGCGCGGCGGTTGCGGTGCCGTGCGGAGTCTTTGTCTTCGGGGGTCAGCCCCGCAGGGTGGCGATGGCCTTCTCGATGCGTCGCTGGCGCGTGTCGGGCTTCTTCGCGCTCTCGATGGCGCGGACGTGCTCGCGCTTGCGGCTGTGGGTGAGGTTGTCGTACGCGGCGCGGGCGGCCGGGTCGGCGTCCAGGGCCTGGGCGAAGTCCGCGGGTTCCTCGACGACGCGCGGCTCGGTGTCGAGTTCCAGCTCGACCTCGACCTCTTCGCCGATCTCGACACCGGCGGCGTGCCGGTTGGCGTTGCTCAGGCCGAGCAGGTGGCGGCCGCGCAGGATGGCGACCCGGCTCCTCCAGGAGTGCCCGTTGACCGTGATGGTCACCGGCGGGCGCGCGCCCCCGCCGAGCGCCGCCACCACCTCGGGCGGGACCTCCAGGCCCCGCATGGGCTCGGGCGGCTCGACGTGGGACTGAAACTTCATGATCTCTCCTGTCGTTCTGGTGGTTCATCTGTTGTGCCGGCGGTTCACCGCGGATCCGGCCCGCCCGGCTCCGCCGGGAGTCAGGATGCCGTGGGGGCGATCGGTGCGGCGGCCTCCCAGGCGAAGCCGTCCAGGTCAGTGAAGGCCTCCGCGGTGCTGCCGAGGACGATGCGGTGCGAGCCGGTGCCGTCGACGGGGACGCCGAGGTCCTTGGCCAGGGCACGACGCTTGTACAGCGCCAGCTTGACGGGGCCGGCCTGGCCAGCGGCGAACTCGGCGTACTTGCCACCGAAGCTCTTGGCCACGGTCAGGCCCCGGCCGACGTAGAACTCCTTGGTGGCCTTCACGTCCTCGACACCGATCAGCAGGACGACCTCGTCGATCTCGCGGGTGTCGGGGCCGGTGTGCTTCTTCTCCGAGGTCGCGATCTTCCAGATCGTCCCGTCCGGGGCCTGGACGACGCCGCTGTAGCCCCACAGCGACTTCGCGGCGGGCTTCAGCACCGTGGCGCCCGCGTCCACGGCGGCGCCGACGAAGCCGTCGACGGTGGCCGGGCCGGACACCGTGAGCGCCAGGGTGAAGCCGCGGAACCCGGTGGAGTGCGCCTCGGACGCCCGCAGGCGTACGTGCTCGTCCACGCCGAAGGCACTGTAGAAGCGGCGGGCGGAGTCGAGGTCGGCCACCTCGAGGGTGACGGACGCGAGGGACGTGTGGGCTGCGGAGGAAGTGGTGGTTGCCATGAACATCACACTAGGAGCTGCGCGGCGGCCGGGGCTTCTCGATTCCTGACCGGTCTGGAGACCTGCTTCGCCAGGCACCGCGGCGCCCCCTTTCACCTTGATCGCCGCCCCCGCATCGCGGGCCGCTCGCCCCGCCGCAACAGCGCCGTCACCCGCTCGATGCGACGCGTCGTGGAAGGTCTCGACGAGGACCTGAACATCGTCAGGGAGGGTGATCACACGCCCCTGGGGGCGGTGGTGCGGAGGGCGCCGGCCTTGGTGTGCAGCGTGCACCACGAGAGCGGGGCCGCCCGGGTGTGACTCTGTGCGGCGGCTCCGACCCAGGGGTTGATCGGAGCCGCCACAGAGCATCCGCGATGACGCGGCGCGGGCCGTCGGAACATCGGGGCCATCTGAGGAGGAGGGGGTGGCCTTCGATGTTCCGTTCGGGCCGTGGGGCCCTTGTAGTAAATATATATACCGCCAAGTAAGCAAGTGCATGAAAATTTTCATGCCAAATGATCGTGCAGAGACCTGAACTCCGGCCCAGCCGTCTCGGTCGTTTCGGTTGTTTCGGTTGATCTCAGTCGTTCAGGAAGAAATCGTGCTGTTCCGCCGCGTGCTCGTACTTCTCGAGCCGGGTCTGCGTACGCTCCGGGTCCGCGTCCGCCATGGCCTGGAGGATGCCCGCGGACAGCACCCCCGGCGCCGCGTACGAGTCGAAGACGAGCCGCGAGCCCGTGCCCGCGGTGAACACCTCGTCGGCCTCGTCGGCCAGCGGCCCGAGCGCCAGGTCCGTGATCAGCGCGACGCGCATCCCGACACCACGGGCGGCACGCACGACGGCGAGGGTCTCCTTGGCGTGCCGAGGCATCGCGAAGGCCAGCACCCACGTGCCGCCCGCCTCGCGCGCCTGGAGCAGCCCGTCGTAGGCGACGCTGCCACCCCGCGTCACCACCCGGACATCGGGGTGGATGCGCCGCGCGGCGTACGCGAAGTACTCGGCGAGGGAGACCGAGATCCGCAGGCCGACGACCGTCAGGGGGACGGACCGGGCCAGCTCACGGCCGATGCCGACGATCCGGTCGGGGTCGGCGAGGACACGCCGCAGGGAGGCCAGGTTCTCGATCTCGGCGTCGATCGCCGACTGGAGCTCGTTACGATGCCGCTCCTCCCCCTCGTCCGGTGCACCGGCGACCGCGCTGAGCGCGAGGGGCTGGAGCGCCTCCCGGAGCGCGGGGTAGCCGCTGAATCCCAGCGAGGAGGCGAACCGGGTCACGGACGGCTGACTGACCCCCACGCGCTCCGCGAGTTCGGTGATGGACAGGAACGCGGCCTCGGTGAGGTGATCGGTCAGGAACTGGGCGATACGCCGCTGCGCGGGAGACAGCCGGTGCCCGCCGAACAGCGCCCGCACCCGCTCGGCGGGAGAGGCCGCCCCGGCCTCCTCCTTCGCCTCGGACGAGCGCCTGCCCGGCGTGATCGCTGCCGCCTGTGCACGCGCCTGCTGCCCGGATGCCACGGAGTGTCTCCTTCTCATCTCACTGCCGCCCAAGATAGTTCACCCGAGCCTGGCCCCCATGAACCCGAGGCAAAGGCCCGCCGGCACCGCGCCGTGACACCACCATGCATGCGCAGAACCGTCTGACTGCGCATCAACGCGGGAGGCGAGAGACCTCCCGGAGAGACCTCCCGCATGCGGGAGCAAGGGACCGTCCCCGCGGGTGCGGGAGCAGGGGGCAGAGCCGGTGAGGTACGCCTTCGGCGGCCCGGTCGGCGACGGTGACGGGGTCGTGCGGCCCGTTCTTCTCGACGACGTCGGCGGCCCCGAGCGGCCGGAAGCGGGGCATGGTCTCGGCAGCCTCGCGGACCGCCTCCTCCCTGCGGGTCGTGTCGCCGGCGAGGGCATGGGCGAGGAAGTCGATCTCTCCGGCGGATCCGGTCGTACGTCACGCGGAATGCGTCCCTCCCACCACACCGCACCGGCGTCCCGGGGTCCGCTCGGCGATCTGCGGGCGACGGGTGGGCGCCCCCTGGAAAGGTCGTCAGTCGGGGCAGGTGTTCCGGTAGCCGGAGGTGGACAGATAGCGGCCCCCTTCGTCGTGCTCCAGGCCGCCTCCGGCGACCGGACAGGCCGTCCGGTCGAGGTGGTCACGCAGGTCGTAAGTGGGGCTCAGGCCCCAGAGGACGACGTCGGCGATGCGCATGCTCAGTACGCCGGGACCATCCCGACGCAGACAGGGAGCAGCAGGACGTCCGCTGGGGTGGTCACCCCTGCCGGGGCCATCCCCCGGCTTTGTTCGCGAGTGGCTGATCCCACTCGTCAGAAGCACGGCCCGACAGTGGGATGCGAAACCAAGGCACAGGCCGCAACCTGCAGTTGTGCTTCCCATGCCGCCGCGTCGAGCTCCAGCGTGTACTCGATGCAGCACGCACATGGCGGGAGTAGCGCCACGAACGCTTGCTCCTCAGCAGTCTCGACCTCCGTCTCCGACCACTCGTCCGATGCCAACTCGGCGAGATCCACCTCCCCGGCGGTGAATCGCGTGGCCAGCCTGCGCAGTGCGTATCGCCGGGCCAGGTGGTGATCGGGCAGAGTGATCCCCAGTTCCTCGAGAGCCTGCTCGAATGTGTCACGGATGTCCCGTGGGTCCGCATGGCGCGGCAGACCGGCGAGCTCGCACAGGGCCGGTGTGTCCACTCCCCTTGCGAGTGCCTGGGCGGCGGTCATCGGCAGGTCTTCCGGAGACACCTGGTCCACCTGGTACAGCCACGCTGCCTCCACCAGGGGCGGATAGGCGCTGCGGACAGGGCTGTCGGGTTCGGATGTGTCGTCTATCGCTGCCATGGTTCATACGATGCCAGCACGGCTCGCGCGAGTGCCCGGAAATTCGGGCTGCCCCGGCAAACCGTCCTGCGGGCTGCCCCAACTCATGCTGTGGTCCCGGTGACACTCCTCGACCGGTGCCCAGGAACTGTGCCGGAGCGTGCTCAAAACCTGCGCGACCAGCGGCCATCCCCGCGCAGGCGGGGAGCAGCCCCGCCATGCCGACGCGGGCCTGTCGTCGTAGGGACCATCCCCGCGGGCACGGGAAGCTGCCCTGGTAAGCGCGGTGGTGAGCAACCGCGGTCCCGATGAACCACACTCGGCCGTGCTCACCACACTCTCTGAGCAACCCTTCCAGACATACGCGAGGAAAGACCACGCTTCAGTCGCTGGCCGGCGGTCAACGGCCCAAGCTGCCGGCTCAAGAATCACCGCCCACCGCCTCGCCAGTACCGGGCCCGAGCCGAGGAACCCGCCAAGGCCAGCTGGTCTCCGCCGATCTCACACCGCTGGCCGACCGCCCTCAAGGGCGGCCGGCCCCGGCCTCGGCGTCCTTCGGGGTGCAGATTCATGCGACTCAGAAGACCTACGTCGCGGGCTCGGCGCAGAAGGTGCCTCGCCAGCAACACCACCCAGGCCACCAGCATCAGCATCGCGGCGACCCTCACCCAGGGCGCGGTGGAAAGGTGGCGCCAAGCGCGGCGGCAGCGCGGTTGGCGGGAGCGTTCCACGGTGCGTCACTCAGCCTCCGCCTGACGCTGTCCGGCGTGTGGTGGCGCTTGTGGCGGCCGCAGTGATCGCGGTCGCCGGACCGCCGGCCTGGCCTACGGCTCCCGCCTCTCCGTCGGCCAGGCGCTGTTCCTCCTCGCCGTGGTGCTCGCCCTCACCGGCGAACTGTGCGTCCCGCCGTTCCGGCGCGCCCCTGACCTGCCGCGATGGAGGTTGTCGGAGGTTCAGGCGGCGGGGCCGACGGCTTCGGGCGCCGCCGATCCCGTCTGAGCGGCCGTGGTGAGGGGCGCTGCCCGGCGGATCCGTACCGCGTAGAGGTAGTAGGCGGCTGTGCCGAAGACGAGGCCGACGAGCCAGGAGAGGTCGGCGCCGCCCATGTTGCTTGCGAGCGGGCCCTCGTAGACGGTGCTGTTGATGAACGGGAACTCGATCGCGATCGCCAGGAGGAAGATCACCACGGCTCCCCAGTCGCACCGGCCGTAGGGGCCGTCCTTGAGGAAGAAGGACTCGATGTCGTAGTCGCCGCGGCGCACCAGGTAGTAGTCGGTCAAGTTGATCGCGGTCCACGGGACCAGCAGGTAGAGCAGGGTCAGGATGATGTTCTCGAACAGGGTCATGGTGTCCGAGCCGACCAGGATCGCGAGCACGGTGGTGACGGCGGTGAACACGACCGTGAAGACCATCCGGGCGCGCGGGCCGGCGTTGGTCCGCCCGCGGGGGGACACCGCGCTCAGGGCGGTGAGGAAGGCGCCGTAGGGGCTCTGGGCGGAGCCGGGCACACCGCCGATGATCAGGGCGGCGGCCAGCAGCCAGGAGATGGCCGGGAACTGGTGGGCCAGGAATCCGATGGCGTCCTGCCCGAGCGCGTCGGCCCCGATGACGGCGGCCATGGCGCCGATGATCATGACCCAGGAGCCGCCGACGGCCGCGCCGAGGTAGGTCCACCAGAAGGTCTTCCGGGGTGAGGTGTCCTCGGGCAGGTAGCGGGAGTAGTCCGAGACGTAGGGCGCCCAGGTGATCTGCCAGGAGGCGAAGATGGAGACGGCCAGCAGGACCGTCCCTGCGTTGACCGAAGTGCCGTGGTAGTGCGCGGGCAGGTGGGTGCCCAGCTCGACGAAGAGGGCGACGAAGACGAGACCCGAGACGACGGACAGGTACCTGCTGACGGCGTGGATCAGCTTGTAGCCCGCGGCGGCGACGGCGAGTGTGACCAGATTGGACAGCACGACGGCGGCCACGTACGGGATGTGCAGCCAGCCGGCGACGGCGTGGCCGTTGATGACCGCGCCTTCGAGCGCGAAGCCGAAGTACATGGCCAGCACGATGGCCACCGGCAGGATCGCGCCGTAGAAGCCGAACTGGGCGCGGCTCTGGATCATCTGGGGGATGCCCAGCCTCGGTCCCTGGACCGAGTGGCAGGCCATGAAGACGCCGCCGAGCAGGTTGCCGATCAGGATCGCGAAGATTGCCCAGGGCAGGTCGAGGCCGACCATGACGGCGAGGGCTCCGTTGACCAGCCCGGTGATCTGCACATTGGAGGCGAACCAGAGTGTGAAGAGGTGCCATGGCTTGCCGTGGCGTTCCTCGGCGGGGACGTGGTCGATCGAGCGCTGTTCGACCGAGGTGGTTCGGCCGGGCTGTCTTTCCATGAATGTCTCCAGCGGTGAGGGTGTCACGGGGCGGCCGGGAGCCGGCCGACCGGGCGACACCGGGGTGGGAGTGGCGGGGTGGCGGGGCGGGGTGACGAAGCAGGATGACGGGGCGGGGTGACGGGGCGGAGGTTGGCGCGGTTCGGGTCAGCCGAGCGGGCGGTCGGCGGGGCCGGGTTCCCGGAGGAGCCGGGCCAGGGCCAGCCCGGCGTACAGTGCGGCGCCGTCGGCGACCAGGTGGTCGTCGAAGACGACGTGCGGGGAGTGGTTGCCGGGCCCGTGTTCGAGGCTCTGCCCGGCCGGTGCGGCGCCGAGTTGCACGATGGTGCCCGGCACCTGGTCGAGGACGCGGGAGAAGTCCTCCGACGCGGTGAGCGGCTGGGCCATGTCCTGGTAGCGCCGCTCCCCGAACAGTTCGCGGGTGACGTCCGCGGCGAAGAGCGACTCCTCGGGGGTGGGGATGGTCGCCGGGTACTCGACGAGGTAGCGGGCCTCGGCGCGGACGCCGTGCGCGGCCGCGACGGCTTCGCACAGCCTCGGTAGAGCGCGGGCCAGCTGGTCGCTGACGGCGGGGTCGAAGGTGCGGACGGTCGCCTGGAAGTGCGCGGTCGCCGGGACGACGTTGGCCGCGGTTCCGGCGTGGATGGTGCCCACGCTCAGGGCGACCGGCTGCAGCGGGTCGACGCCGCGGGAGAGGTAGGCGTGGAGCTCGCCGACCATGGCGCAGGCCGCAGGGATGGGGTTGCGGGCATGGTGGGGGGCCGACCCGTGGCCACCGCTGCCGTGGACGGTGACGTCCAGCCGCGCGCAGGCGGCCATCAGCGGCCCGGGCCTGGTCGCGAAGCGGCCGCGCGGGTAGTGCCGCGCGCTGACGTGGAGGGCGTAGGCGGCCACCGGCCGGTCCCCGGCGGCCTCGAGCACGCCTTCCTGGAGCATCAGAGCGGCACCGTCGTGGCCTCCTTCTTCGCCCGGTTGGAACATCAGCACCACCTGGCCGGCCATCCGGTCGGCCCGTTGGGCGAGCAGCTGCGCCGCGCCGACCAGCATCGCGGTGTGGAGGTCGTGCCCGCAGGCGTGCATGCGGTCGGTGAAGCGCGATTCGAAGGGCAGGCCGGTCTGCTCGGCGATCGGCAGCGCGTCCATGTCGGCGCGCAGCAGGACGGTCGGTCCGGGCCTGGCGCCCTTCAGCACCGCGGTCACCGAGGACAGTGACCGGCCCTGGGTGACGGCCACGGGCAGGGAGTCCAGGGCGGCCAGGACCTTCTCCTGAGTCCGCGGCAGGGCGAGCCCGACCTCGGGTTCCCGGTGCAGACTCCGGCGCAGCCGGATCAGATCGCCGGCCATGTCTCCGGTGTCGTCGAGAAGGTCGTCAAGAAGGTTCATCGTGTTCCCTCGGGCATTCCCCTGGGGAGGGGCTCGGCGGTTGGGACGATGATGTGGGTGACGACACATCTACGGCCCACACAGACCGAATCAGTCATAAATGACCGGACAAACGCAAGGAACGAGCATGATCGGCGAGGAAGAACTGGCAATGGTGCACGCGCTCCAGGTACAGCCGCGCGCCACCTGGTCCGAGCTGGCCGCCGTGCTGGGCTGTACCGCCGCGACCGCCTCACGGCGCTGGGAACAGCTCCAGGCGAGCGGCACGGCCTGGGTGACCGCTGTGCCGGGCCCGCGGGCCGACGCGTTCGTCGCGTTCGTCTCGCTCCGGTGCGCGCCCGGGCGACGTGAGGACGTGGCCGCCGCGCTGGTCGACGACCCGGCCGCCGTCACCGTCGAGATCACCGCGGGCAGTCACGACCTGCTCGTCGAAGTGATCACGCCAGGGCCCGGCGCGTTCACGCGCTATCTGCTGGACCGGGTCGAACGGCTTCCTGGGGTGGTCGGGTCCACGGTGACCATCGCCACCACCGTGGTCACCGAGGCGAGCCGGTGGCGACTCGACGCGCTCGACCCGGGCCAGTCCCAGGCCCTCGCACACGGGGCGCTCCCCCGCTCCTTCGGGGCAGCGGCCGCACGGCCGGCCGCCAGACACTTGTCCGAGCTGGACCGCAGGCTGCTCGCGGAGCTGAGCCGGGACGGCAGGATGCCGTGGCAGCAGCTCGCCGAACGCACGGGCACCAGCGCGGCCACCGCGCGACGCCGCTGCGAACGGCTGCTGGCCACCGGGGAGGCCGCCCTGCGCTGTGACGTGGCCGCGCCCCTGATCGAACGCCCGGTGACGGTCTCGCTGTGGACACGGGTGCCCGCCGCCGACCTGAGCAGCGTCGCCCGTTCTCTGGCCGCCGTCCCCAGCGTCCGCTTCATCGCCACCACCGCGGGCACCCACAACCTGCTGGTGATTCTGTGGCTGCGCTCGGTCGACGAGGTGCACCATCTGGAGGTCGACCTGGCCGCGCGCTGCCCGACCCTCGCGGTGCTGGACCGGACCATCGCCCTGCACACCGCCAAGCGCATGGGCCGCGTCTTCGACGCCGCCGGACACAGCAGCCGCACCGTTCCGATGGGGCCCTGGGCGATCCCGGCATGACGGTGTTTCCGGCACACCAGTAGTCATGTGTCGGCGTACGAACCTTTTCTTACGTGTACGCCGACAACACTGCCCTCGAACAGGGAAAACGCACCGACAAGAGTGACTGTCCGCCGGAGAAGAGCCTTCCAGAAGCGGACGCCGGTCCGGAGCGGCCGTGTCCGTGGTGGCACGAGGTCAGCACGTACGCGTTTCAGTCGGCGTTCGCGGACGTGGACCGGGCGTGGAGGAACTGGCTCGATTCGCTGCGCGGTGTGCGGGCGGGGCGGAGGGTCGGCTACCTGCGGTTCAAGAAGAAGGGACGGGCCCGGGCTTCCTTCCGTCTTCACCACGACGTGAAGAAGCCGTCGATCCGGTTGGCGACGTACCGGAGGCTGCGGCTGCCGACGATCGGTGAGGTCCGCCTGCACGACTCCGGCAAGCGCCTGGGCCGGCTCGTCGAACGCGGCCGGGCGGTCGTGCAGTCCGCGACTGTCTCCCGGGCCGGCCACCGCTGGTACGCCTCCGTGTTGCGCAAGGTCGCCATGACTGTCCCCGAGCAGCCGTCACAGCGGCAGCGCCGGCGTGGGACCGCCGGCGTCGACCTCGGTGTGAAGACCCTCGCTGCCCTTTCCCAGTCACTTGACCCCGCCGCCCCAACCAGCGTCCTGGTCGCCCCCCGCCGCCTCGCCCGCGCCGAGCAGCGGCTGGTGATGATGGGACTCGTCGAATTCGGTTCTGTCCGCACTTCCGTGAACGATCTTTCAGTGTCCACCAGGCGGAACCGTGCGGTCGCCACGCGTTACGGCAAGCTCACGGTCCGCTATGAGGCGACTGTGCTGGTCGCAGCGATCAACGAATGGCTATGAACCTGTCTCGCGCGTCATCACGTATGTGTTCCCGATGTCGGGATCGCCGTAGAAGAAGAACAGCTTCAACTCGTCGTGCTGATCGCGGTCCACACAGAAGGACCACGAGTGTGTCGATGGGGGTTCGGGAGTCGAGGCGTCAGTGGCCGTCGCGGGGGAACGGCTCTCCAGTCGGGTCCGGGCTGTCAGTGCGAGTCGGACGACCTGTCCGCCATCGTCGTCGGTCAGTTGCCAGCTTCCCGTACCGGAGAGGCGCCATCCGTCCTCGAAGTCGAAGTCTTGCCCGTCGAGCTTTTCGAGAAGAGCCGTTCCGTCTTTGCGGAGCACCACGCGGGTCTCCTCGACGTTTTCCCAGCCCCCAGCGATTCGGCCGTCGTAGTCTCGTGGATCCCTGTTCCCTCGTAGTAGTGACAGGGGCCGGCACATGCCGTCAGGGCGGCCAAAACCGCCATCAAGCCGCCGAGGGGCCCCCACGCACGCAGCCTGCTTCCGCCCGCCACCAGGGCCTCCCGCCCTCAGCCCGTATCGGCCAACCGATAGGGGTGGGCCGTGGAGAGATACCCTGTCAGGCTAGTTGAACGCGTTCAACTCTGTGACTGGGTGGGTGGCGCGTACGACCCTCGGCTCGTGCATCCAGCCCTGCACGTAGTCACCGACGAACACCGCGAACAGCGTTTTCGATACACGTCCTAGCTGCGTTCGATCGCGGTGAAGCGGAGCAGCCTTCCGGTAGCACAGCCGGTGGGTTGCCCGCTCCGCGGTCCAAGCCTGGCGGCTTTCTCTCTCGTGGCGCGTTGGATCGAGGCATGCTCCGCGGAGACCTGTCGGCCGCCCCTTGTTCGTGTGCCAACTCGCCGCCCTCACGGGCCATCGGCCAGAGGCCCCCTCCATGCCGACCAAGATCCGGGCCATACGCGGACCAGCCACCTGCAGTTTGGCCGAATCATGGCCGTTTCCGCTGGTCAGCGGCAACACGAGGCGTGTACCACCAGCACTCGAAGAATCTGCTGGTGTCGTACTCGCCGAAGAGGCTCGGCTTCTTCCAGGGGCAGGCCCGGGGAGCCTGACCAGACGAAACACGCGTCGGGCGCCCCTCTCGGCATGGGACCGGGTCGACGGAGGGTGCGGGCGGTCCTGCTCGGCTGTGTACGACTCGGTGCCGCGCGCTCGACGGCCTCCTCCGCCCCGTTCAGGGAGCCGACCGTAAGGGGATCCGATGTGAACGGCGGACCAGACCATGCCTGGCGCCTTCGACGTGTCACTTCCGTCTCCTCCGGCCGGACCGTCGTGGCCGTGTCCGGCGAACTCGACATGGACACCAGTCCCCATCCGGCCGTAGTGATCGAGGCCCTCACTTCCCGGCTCTACGCTGCCGCGCCCGGGCCTTGGTCTACGCGCGGGCGCGGGCCTGCGCCTTCCGTGCGTCCCTGCCGCCGTTCCAGAGGCGTACGGCGAGGACGGCCGCCGAGGCGGCGAAGAGGCAGGCGGTGACCAGCAGCCACCGCCCCAGGAAGACGTCGGCCGGCAGACCGAAGGCGAAGGCGGACACCCGGACGTGGTTGACCCCGTTCCGTGGCCTGCCCCGGACCTCTCCCGGGTGGTTTTCCCAGGACGCGTTGTACGGCGAGGTCGGTGACCGCGTACAGCGCCCGGAGCACGAGCACGACGCCGAGCGTGACGTGCACCCCCTGGGTGACCCGGTAGGGCCAGTACGGAGAGGTCGGCCAGGAGAAGAGGTAGAAGCCGAGCCACCCCTTGCCCTGGGTCTGATCGTTGACCGCCGCGAGGTCCGGTTCGTAGGCGGCGGACCGTCAGGTGCGGCCGCTCCGCCGTCGTTCGCGTTCGTGGGGTGCCTCCGTGGATTGCGCGTTCGTGGGTTCGCCGGGCCTCCCACGCCGAGAAGACATCCCTCCGCCTGCACGGAAGGGTTCGTGACACGCCGACACGAATGGTCCTGTGCTGTTGCCCGGCCGCGCGGGGGCCCGGCTGCCGGGCCTCGTGGTCGCCGAGTCGTCGTCCGGTCGGCCGGTCCACGGGTGGCGTGGTCCCGCGGATCGCTTCCGGGCCGCCCACCCGCCTACGACGGCCAGGGCGGCGACGGCGTACGACCGTGCCGGCATCGGCCACCACGCGGCCGGTGACATAGGCGGCCGCACCCGCGATCGCGACGACGCACGGCGCGGCCCAGAAGTGGGGGAACAGCAGGCACAGCGGTTTCCGGAGGAGGCGTCCTGGTAGCCCTCCCCGTCGGCGTATCCGCCCGGTGGTTCAGGACGGAGGAGCGGGAGAGCAGGATGTGCGGCACGTACAGGGCTGCAAGGACAGCGGCGGCGGGCAGCAGGACGGCGAGGACGTCGGCGTGGGCGTTGTCGACCGCCTCGACAGGAACGGCCGGGCAGCAGGCCCAGTGGGCGGCCGTCCGCGGGTCCCTTCTGCGTCGCAGGATCCGCAGCAGCACCGGCGTGGTGGCCACGGAGAGGACGGCGCCGCCCACCTGGAGGGCTTTGCGGCGGACACCGCCCGGAGAGAGGACGTGGACGAGGAGGAAGTACGGCTCGCCGGCCGGAGGGTGGATCGTGTGCGCCTGGGGGCGGTTGATCCGCGTGCAGACGCCCTCGGAGACGGCCGCCGGGCCGGGCTTGCCGCACTCCGGCCCGGTGGGGAACAGCCAGACGTCCCGGTACGGCACGAGGGCGGTATCGGCCGGGCGTGGTCGTACGGGGAGATGCCCGCCGCCTGTACTCGGCCGTCCCAGGCGTAGCGGTACGAATCGGTGCCGGTGCGGGGCGCGGCCGCCAGGCCCGTGGCGGCGACCGCGATGCCGCCGAGGAGGACCAGGGCGGTGGTGTGCCGGGCGGGCACCCTGCGCAGGGACCAGGCGGCAGCCGCGAACAGGGCCCAGCACGTGGCATACGGCATGAGGTGCGCCACAGGGACCGTCGAAGGCGGCTCGGGTGCTTCCGTGGGCGCCGTGCGCTC
The DNA here is from genome assembly GCF_000830005.1 of Streptomyces vietnamensis. Classification (NCBI taxonomy): domain Bacteria; kingdom Bacillati; phylum Actinomycetota; class Actinomycetes; order Kitasatosporales; family Streptomycetaceae; genus Streptomyces; species Streptomyces vietnamensis. The sequence continues at coordinate 112,910 of NZ_CP010407.1, forward strand.
TGGTAGACGTGGTGGCGTACTTGTTCGATTCATCCCGAAAGCACCCCCATGAACCACGACCCCGGTCCTCGTTCCGACCTGGTCGGCTTCAGCATCGACCTCACCGTCGAGGAGGCACGTCGGCGTGCCGAAGTCGTGGCGGCCCTGGGGCCCGACTGGGACCCCGTGGCCGTTCTGCGCGAGGAGGAGGCGGCGCACGCCCTGCTGTACTCGGGCTTGGACGAGGAGCAGCAGAGGATTCACGCGATGCTGGTCGAGGCCGGTGTGCTGCCCGGGGAGGTGCCGGGCCGTGCGTCTTCCGCTTGACCCCCACGCCGACCCGGCTCGGCGGGCCTGGGTCGCGTGTCCCGGCTGCGACGACGCCCGTGACTGCGCGACCTGCCTGGACCGCCGGAACTGCCGGAGCCACTGGCGCTATCTGATCGGGAACAACGGGCTCCGGGTCCACCTGCAGTGTCCGAACTGCACCCACACGTGGACCCTCGACACCTCCCGTGAGCGACGCGGCAGCCGGGCCTGAGCTCAGCAGATCCGCGGCAACTGCTCTCCGAGTGGCATGTCCACGACGCGAGTGCCACCGAGTCCGGTACGCGCCACCACCATGCCCGGGTGGGTCTCGACCGCCTCGCCGATCACCGCCGCTCCGGCGCCCATGGGGTGGGCGCGCATCGCGGCCAGCACGGCGTCGGCGTGGTCACGCGGGACGAAGGCGACGAGCTTGCCCTCGTTCGCCACGTACATGGGGTCGAGGCCGAGCACCGCGCAGGCGTTGCCGACCGCTTCGGGGACCGGGACGGCGCGCTCCTGGAGGACGACGCCCGTGCCCGACGCCGCCGCGATCTCGTTCAGCGAGGCGGCCAGGCCGCCTCGCGTGGGGTCGCGCAGCACGTGCAGGTCCCGCGTGACGGCGAGCATCGCCTCGACGAGGCCGCCGAGCGGTGCGCAGTCGCTGGTGATCTCGACACCGAATTCGAGGCCCTCCCGCACGCTCATGATCGCCACGCCGTGCATACCGATCGGGCCGCTCACGATCACCACGTCTCCGGGCACCACCCGTTGCGGGCGCAGGTCGACTCCGTCGGGGATCAGCCCGACCCCCGAGGTGTTGATGTAGACACCGTCGCCGTGGCCGGCCTCCACGACCTTGGTGTCGCCGGTGACGACCTGGACGCCGGCCGCGCGCGCCGCCTCACCGAGGGCCTGCGCGACGCGGGCGACCACGTCGGTCTCGACGCCCTCCTCCAGGATGAACCCGCAGGAGAGGTGGCTCGCCCGGGCACCGCTCATGGCGAGGTCGTTCACGGTGCCGTTGACGGCGAGGTCGCCGATGCTGCCGCCGGGGAAGAACAGCGGGCGCACCACGAAGGAGTCCGTGGAGAACGCCAGGCGGGCGCCGCCGATCCGGATCTCGGCCGCGTCCGCGGTGTGGGCGAGGGCCGGTCCGCCGTAGGCGGGGGCGAAGACGCCCTCGATCAGCTCGGCGGACAGCGCTCCTCCGCCGCCGTGGCCCATGACGATGCGCGGGTGGTCGCGCAGGGGCGTCGGACAGGTCCAGGCGAGCATGTCGGGTGCCGGCGGCGCGGCGTCGGCCGCCGGGGTGGTGCTGACGGTGTCAGGCAAGGGGGCTGCCCTCCAGGGAGGCGGTGACCGGGGACGGGGTGCCGGAGGCCGTGGGGGCCGACGCGGGAGGCCGCTGTCCCGGGGTTCCCGCGTCGAGCCGCCGGTAGAGGTAATAGGCGGCGCAGGCGCCCTCGCTGGACACCATCGTGGCGCCGAGCGGGGAGCGGGGCGTGCAGGTGGTGCCGAACGCCTCGCACTCGTTCGGTTTCAGCAGGCCCTGGAGGACTTCGCCGCTGCGGCACTCGGCGGGCTCGCGGGTGTCGATCCCCTCGACGGAGAAGCGGTGCTCGGCGTCGTGATCGCGGTAGCGTGCGGACAGCCGCCAGCCGCTGTCCGGGATGACGCCGATGCCGCGCCAGGCCCGGTCGGCGACCTCGAAGACGTCGCTCAGCATCGCCTGTGCCGCCGGATTGCCCTCGGCTGTCACGGCGCGCTGATAGGCGTTCTCCACCGTGTGCTCGCCCCGCTCCAGCTGAAGCACGGTCCTGCGTACGCCTTCCAGGATGTCCAGCGGCTCGAATCCGGTGACCACGATCGGCACCTGGTGGCGTCGCGCGAGCTCCGGGTACTCGGCCGTGCCCATTACGCTGCAGACGTGGCCGGCGGCGAGGAAGCCCTGGACGCGGCACTCAGGTGACCGCATGATCGCGTCGATCGCCGGGGGGACGCGGACGTGGGACACGAGCAGGCTGAAGTTGCGGATGTTCCGCTTGCGCGCCTGATGGACCGTCATCGCGTTGGGCGGCGCCGTGGTCTCGAAGCCGATGCCGAAGAAGACCACCTCCCGGTCGGGGTTCTGCTCGGCGATCCGCAGCGCGTCCAGAGGGGAGTAGACCACCCTGACGTCGCCGCCCTGCCCGCGGACCTGGAAGAGGTCGCGGCCCGTGCCGGGGACGCGGAGCATGTCGCCGAAGGAGCAGAAGATCACCCCCGGTCGTGAAGCGATCTCCAGGGCCTTGTCGATCATCTCCAGCGGAGTGACGCAGACCGGACAGCCCGGGCCGTGGATCAGCTCGATCTCGGGCGGCAGGAGCTGGTCGATGCCGTGCCGGATGATGCTGTGGGTCTGGCCGCCGCAGACTTCCATCAGGGCCCAGGGGCGCGTCACCGTCGCACGGATCTCGTCGAGCAGCCGGCCCGCCAGGTCCGGGTTCTGGAACTCGTCGATGTACTTCACTGCCGCACCTCCCCGCCGACGCCGTCCTGCGCCGGCCACTCGCCGCCCGCGGCCTCTGCGGCCTCCCACGGGTCTCCGAACTCCTCCTGGAGCAGGCCGAGGGTCTCGAACAGCTCCAGCGTCCGCCGGGCCGACTCCTCGTCGAGCTTCTGGAGGGCGAAGCCCACGTGCACGATGGCGTACTCACCGGGCTTCAGGTCCGGCAGGTACTCCAGGCACACCTCCTTGACCACGCCGCCGAAGTCGACCGTGGCCATCCGGGTGCCGTCCCGGACCTCGACGTCCAGCACTTTTCCGGGTACCGCCAGGCACATGGGTGTCTCCTCAGTTTCGCTCTCGTCGTGGTGTGCCGGCGGCCGCCCCGTCCGTGATCCGGGCGGCCACGACGAGCTGGCCCAGAGCCAGCCCGCCGTCGTTCGGCGGGATCTGACGGTGGCGCAGGACGGTGAAGCCGTCCTCCCGCAGTCCTTCGGCGCAGGCCGAGGAGAGCACCGTGTTGGCGAACACTCCCCCGGTCAGGGCGACGGTCTCCACGCCGGTCTCGTCGCGGGCGGCGGCGCAGACCACACGCACCCATCGGGCCACGGCCCGGTGGAACCGCGCCGCGACGACGACTGCGGGGGTCCCGTCCAGCACGTCGGCGACCACCGCCGCCAGCAGGGGTGCGGGATCGGCGGTGAGCGGGGCACCGGGCTCCGGTGAGCCGAGCCGGAAGGCGTAGCGTGCGTCCTCGGCCACGCCGGGTGCGCGCAGGGCCGCGGCCTCCAGCTCGATCGCGGCCTGCGCCTCGTATCCGGCGTGCTGGCAGATCCCCACGATCGAGGAGACGGCGTCGAAGAGGCGCCCCATGCTGGACGTGGGCACGCAGTTCAGCTCGCGCTCCAACTGCCTTTCCAGCAGCGGTAGTTCTCCGGGCTCACAGGCTCGCGCGCAGGGCAGTGCCCGGTCGGCGGCGAGGCCCGCGGCCCGCAGGTGGGACAGAGCCATGCGGTACGGCCGGCGTACGGCCGCGTCACCGCCCGGCAGGGGTACGTAGGCCAGGTGCGCGAACCGTCGGAACCCGGCGTAGTCCGCGAGAAGGAACTCGCCGCCCCACACGGCGCCGTCGAGGCCGTAGCCGGTGCCGTCGAAGGCAACGCCGATCACGGGACGCGTGCCGTCGAGACCGTTCTCGGCCATCGCCGCCGCGACGTGCGCGTGGTGGTGTTGTACGGGGACGACGGGCCGTCCCGCCGCGTGTTCGCGGGCCCAGCGGCTGGACCGGTAGACGGGGTGGCGGTCGGCGGCGAGCAGTTCGGGTCGTACGCCCGTCACGGACTCGAGCCGGCGCTCGGCGGAGGCGAGGGCGAGCTGGGTGGCGAGGTCGTCCATGTCCCCGATGTGGGCGGAGAGCCAGGCCTGGCGTCCGGCGCCGAGACAGAAGGTGTTCTTCAGGTCACCGCCGACGGCGAGGGCGGGAGCGACGTCGACGGGCAGCGTGACCGGCAGCGGTGCGTAGCCCCGGGAGCGGCGCAGCGTCAGCTGTTCGCCGTCGCAGACGCGGACGACGGAGTCGTCGCACGGCACATGGATCGGTCGGTCGTGCAGCAGCCAGGCGTCCGCCAGTCCGGCGAGCCTGGTCAGCGCTTCCGCGTCGTCCGTGACGATGGGCTCGCCCGAGAGATTGCCGCTGGTCATCACCAGCAGGCGGGGCCCTTCCCGGTCCGCCGCGCCGAGGCCGAGGAGCAGGTGGTGCACCGGGGTGTACGGGAGCATGAAGCCGAGGTCCGGGCTGCCCGGCGCCACCGCCCGCGCCGGCGCGGCCCCGTGGCGCGGCCGGGCGTCGTCGCGGCGGCGCAGCAGGACGACGGGCCGGACGCGGCCGGTGAGGAGTTCGCGTTCGAGCGGGCCGAGGTGGACGAGGGGCTCGATGTCGGCGAGGTCCGCGGCCATCATCGCGAACGGTTTGTCACCGCGCGCCTTGCGGCGGCGCAGTTCGGCCACCGCGTCGGGGTTCGTCGCGTCGCAGGCCAGGTGGTAGCCGCCGAGGCCCTTGACGGCGAGGATCGCGCCGGAGGCGAGCATCCTGCGCGCGGCGGCGACCGGGGCGTCGCCGGGGTCGGAGGTGAGGCGAGGATGCGGCTCGGGGCCGGAGGGGGCCGGCCGGTCCGGCGTCGTGACCAGCCGCAGCCGCGGGCCGCAGCGGGGGCAGGCGACGGGCTGCGCGTGGAAGCGCCGGTCGGCCGGGTCCTCGTACTCCCGGGCGCAGTCCGGACACATCGGGAAGGCGGCCATGGTGGTGTGTACCCGGTCGTAGGGCAGTCCCGTGACGATCGTGAACCGCGGGCCGCAGTTGGTGCAGGTGATGAAGGGGTGCAGATACCGCCGGTCGGCCGGGTCGGCGAGTTCCGCGAGGCAGTCCTCGCAGGTGGCCGTGTCCGGCGGGACGAGGGTGCGGACGGCGCCGCCCCGGCGGGAGGGCACGATCGTGAATCCGCTGCCGCCGCTCGCGGTCACCTCGGCCGTCTCGACCGACTCCACCCGGGCCAGGGGCGGGGCGTCGGGCGCGAGGCGGGCGCAGAAGGAGGCGACGTCCGCGGGGTCTCCCTCGACCTCCGCGACGACGCCGTCCGCCGTGTTGGTGACGTGACCGGACAGACGCAGCCCGGTGGCGAGGGCGTAGACGAAGGGCCGGAAGCCCACGCCCTGCACGACGCCGCGGACGACGACACGGCTGCGCAGCGGGGCCGTGGCGGGTGCGGGTCCGGGTCGCGCCGTGCTCACGCGCCGGCCCGGGCCATCACCGGGGTGTGGACTTGGTTCCCCTCGGTCGCGGCGAGGGCCCGGTCGAGGAGTACTCCGGCGCCCCGGCCGTCACGCACCGAGCTGAGGACGACCTCGACTCCGGGGTTGACCTGCTCCACGTGGGCGCGGAAGGCCGTCTCGTCGAACTCCGCCGCGTCGGCCATGTCGGTCTTGGTGACGATCACCAACTGGGCGAGGCCGAACGCGGTGGGGTACTTGAGCGGCTTGTCCTCCCCCTCGGTCACCGAGGCGAGTACGACGCGGAGCGACTCGCCCAGGTCGTAGCCGGCGGGGCATACGAGGTTGCCGACGTTCTCGACGAACAGCAGCCGGGTGGACTCGGGCAGCCAGTCGTGCAGGTGCCGGGCGACCATGTCGGCCTCCAGATGGCAGAGGCCGTCGGTGAGCACCTGCTTGACGGGGGCGCCCGAGCGGGCCAGGCGACGGGCGTCGTTCTCCGTGGCCAGGTCGGCGGTGAGCGCGGCGGCGGCGACGCCCCGTTCACCGGCGAGGCGCAGTTCACGCTCCAGCAGGGCGGTCTTGCCGCTTCCGGGGCTGGAGAGCAGGTTGACCACCGTGGTGCCGCGGGAGGTCAGTTCGGTACGCAGGATCTGTGCCGCGGCCTCGTTCTTGGCGAGAACGGCACGCTGGAGATCGACTGCTCGGCACATGCTCAGCTCTCCTCGGTGATCGGTTGACGACGTTCTTCGCGCGCCGCCTCGGGGCCGGCCCAGCGGACCTCGCGGATCTGCAGTTCGCGGCCGGAGACGAGTTCCCCGGCTGCGGCGCCGCAGCCGGGGCAGAGCAGTCGCGGCGGCATGCCGACCGCCCAGACGTCGGCGCAGGGTTCGCAGCGCGCGGTGCCCGGGACGGTACGGGTGATCAGCTCGGCGCCCTCGACGACGGTTCCGGCGCAGGCGAGTTCGAAGCAGAAGGCGAGGGCGTCGGCGACGACGCCGGCCAGCTCGCCCACGTCCAGCTCGATGCTGCTGACACCGACGGCGCCGCGGGACTTCGCCGCGGCCTCGACCTGGTCGACGACGGCGACCGCGAGGGACATCTCGTGCATCGGTCTCCGTCCTGGGCGCGGGTGGGTCTCGGGCGCCATTAGAGGCCGGGCGGCGGCGGAGTCCCGCCCGGCACGCCGGGACCGCACGGCGGTGTCGTCCGTTCGGTGCAGCCGCCGCCACCGACCCGCGGGTGCGTCACATCCTGCTGATGCGCAGATAGCGCCGGAGGTCGGGGAGGACTCCGACGACGACGGCCACGACGGCCAGGGCGGCGGTGGCGGCGACTGCGGCGCCGAGGACGTTCTTGCGCATGGTGCTCTCCGTTTCGGTCTTCATACGACGGCTTCCTGGCGGACCAGTTCGGTCACCATGCGCACCGCCTCGGGCACGGCCGCGGCGACCTGCGGGCTGAGCCCGATGCCCTCGTCGAGGCAGGCCGGTTCGCAGCCGACGACGAGGATCCGCCGTGGCGGCGCGGCCCCGGTTCCCGCGCACAGGGTGTCGAGCAGGGCGAGGACGGCGTCGGGCGTCATCCGGTGGCCGTCGAGCGGCGCGGGCTCCGTGCCGCGGCCGCGGTCGTCGGCCGCCGAGGCGTCGATCAGATAGAGCGTCCCCGGTTCACCGCCGCGGGCGGTGACGTCGACGAGGACGAGGGTGTCCCAGCCGTCGAGGAGTTCGTAGGCGAGGTGGACGCCCCGGACCCCGACGTCGGCCAGTTCGACGGAGGCGGGGAGTCCCTCGCGGGTGAGCCGCCGCAGGGTCTCCACGCCGAAGCCGTCGTCGCCGAGGAAGATGTTGCCCACCCCGGCCACGAGGGTGCGGGCCGTGCCGGGCGTCCGGGCCTCGGGCGCGGGGCCGTTCACATGTCCTCCAGGGCTTCGACCTCGTCGGGCTTGAAGTAGAGGAACCGGCCCTGTTCGCGGCGGATGTCGGCGCCCGGGTCGTCCTCCATGGTCACCGCGATGTGGACTCCGCCGTCGACGTCGTGGAGGACGGCCTCGACCAGTGCGCTGCGCCCGTCGAGGAACAGGTCCTGGGCGTCCGTGCGGCGCAGCCGGGGGCGCAGGAGGACCCTGCCGCCCGCGCGGACCGCGCGTCCGTCGACGAGGACGTGGTCGCTGCCCGGATCGACGGCGGTGTCGCCGCCCGGGTCCCACCAGGGTGTCTCCGGTTCGAGGATGTTCCCGGCCGGCTTCGGGGGCCCGGTGACGCTCTGGAGACTCCGTACGGCTCCGTGCAGGCGTTCGAGGACTTCGGGCGGCATGGTGTCCGCGAGCTCGATCACCGCCGCCGCGCGGGCGTCGGTCCCCCTGGCCTCGCGCTTCTCCTCGTCGGTGAGGGCCGCCGTGCGCAGGGCGAGGATCTCGTCGATCTCGGTCGCGTCGTAGAGGGCGCCGGGGCTCTCGGGCGCGATGGCCGGATGGTCCTCCAGGATGATCGGCGAGGAGAGCATCAGGTCGTCGCGTCCGGGTTCGCCGGCGAGGACGGGCCAGGTGTGCAGGTTGCGGCAGGCGGCGACGGCACCCTTCGCCCATTCCGGCGGGTCGGTCATCGACAGGAACGAGCCGCCGTCGATGCGGAGCAGCGTGTGGGCGGCGACGAGGGAGTACGGCAGTGCCGCGTGGCGGTCGGTGTCCCCCTCGGCGGTCCAGTCGCTGGTGTTCTCCACCGTGACCGAGAGGCGTTCGACGCGGTACGGGCCGTCGAGTTCGGCCGCCGAGACCCGCAGGGTGCCGCGAATCTCCTCGCGGCGGCGTACGAGCCGGCCGAGGACGCGTCCCTGGGCGTCGGCGACCTCCTCCGTCTCCTCGGCGGCGGGGCGGGTGAAGGGCAGGACGGTGCCGTCGCCCCGCAGTTCGGCGACGGGTACGACGAGGGTGACGCGCTCCTCGACGCCCTCGTCCCAGGCCACCAGGACCCGGTCGGCCAGCCGGAGTTCGCCGGTCGGTGCGTAGGTCCCGTCCTCGCGGAGTTCCTCGACGGTACGCCGCTGGGCGCGCAGGAAGCGGACCTCCACGGCGAGTTCGGCGCCGGTCCTGGGCTCCATGAGGCACTCGGTGAGCTGGAAGTCGTGTTCCTCGGCGGCGGCGCTCCAGGACGGCGGCACCAGGACCCCGAACTGCCAGCGGAGCCGGTTCTTCGCGGCGGACGCACGGTACGGGTAGAGGACGTACCCCTCGAAGAGGACGGCGTCGGCGACGTGCCGGGCGACGGCGAACCGCGCCTCGGTGCCGGGGGTGAAGGCGACGGTGGTCATCGTGTCCTCTCCCCCGCCGCTTCGAGCAGGGACTCGACGGTGGCCTCCCACGACGGGAGGGCCCGGCGCGAGCGGTAGGCGAGCAGGGCGTCCATGGCGTCGCCCGGGAGCCGGATCCATCCGCAGCCGGGGAAGTGCTGGTCGATCATCTCGCGCCACACCTTCACGGGCATGCGGTGGGAGACCTCCTTGTCCCAGGGAACGGGCTCGACGTGGAAGCCGCCGGCGCCGGTGAAGGCGGTGCCGGAGAAGAGCAGGAGCAGCGGGACGTCGCCGTCGGAGAGCGCCCGGAAGTAGCGGGACGCGGCGATGTCGGTGTCGTAGGTGCACGGCACGACGAGGTCGGTCTCGATCTCGCCGGTGAAGCCGGGCACCATGACGGAGGCCTGGGCGAACTGGACCGGGTTGAGGCTGCTGCCCCACCGGGAGCGTTCGCCGAAGAGGTCGGCCAGGGCCGCGGCCTCGTGGTCGTCGTAGCCGCGCCGGGCGGGTTCGACACGGATCTGGCAGCGCAGGGCCATGGCGTGGACCCGGGTGCCGCCGGTGGCGGTGATCCGCAGCCGGAACACGAGCGTGGGTCCGGCCGCGTAGGCGTCGGCGCGGACGTCGGTGCAGCTGAAGGAGAACTCGGTCACGGCCTGCTCCCCTGCGGTTCGCGGGCCAGGCCGCGGACGTGGGCGAAGAGGGCGTCGAGGTCGGCCCGCGCCTCCGCGCCTCCGTCGAAGCCCTGCCAGTGCAGTCGCATGCGGCCCACCAGTTCGTAGCAGAGGTCGATCGGCACGAGGAAGCACTCGGTTCGGCCCTCGTGGCGGCGCAGCAGCAGGGCCTCGACGTCGGGTTCGAGGTGGGCGGCGAGCCGGGTGGCGTCGAGGACGGACCGCCAGGCGTCCTCCTCCAGTTCGCTCTCGGTGGCGCCGGCGGGGCTCGGGTAGAGCACCACCGGCCGGTCGAGGGCGGAGTTGCGGAAGAAGAACGCGACCGAGACCGGGATCCGCAGCGACTCCCAGGCCCGGTCGTCGATCCGGTGGCCCGGGTCACTCAGGAAGCGGCCGGGGACCGCCCGGAACCGCCCGGGGGAGGCGGCGGAGCGGTCCATGAGCTGTGCGCACGGGCCGCAGGCGCAGACCAGGGCCCGCTTGTCCGTGTCGACGAGATGCGGGTGGCGCTCCTCGGCCGCCAGCGGGGCGCCGCACAGTTCGCAGCGCTCCTGGCGGGGCGGGCGGGGAGTGGTGAACCGGCGCAGGCCGGTGGGCGCCGGGGACCGCACGGCGCTGTTCGGCGGCCCGTTCACCGGGCGGCCGATGAGCGGTTGTCCGCGCCCGCGGGCGACGGACGGGTGCCGATCTGGAGCAGCGCCGGTTCGCGCGGGGCGCGGCTCTCCAGCTGCACGCAGGTCACCTCGGGGGCGAAACAGGCGAGGGCGTCCACGGCCGCCTGCCGGACGGACTCCTGGGTGCCGGAGCAGCCGCAGCCGGTCGAGGCGGTGACCCGCAGCCGCAGCACGCCCGTCGCCGGGTCGAATCCGGCGTTCTCCACGGGCTGCGGCAGGGCTGCCAGGGCGCGGTCGATGCGGGTCGGCGCGTCCTCGGGGTGCAGCCCGTGCAGGTTGAGGAGGCTCGCGACGAGTTCGTCCGCGAGCAGCGGGCCCAGCGGGTCGGCGGGCGGACGGGCGGCGGGGCGCCCGAGGAGCTCGACGACGCGGGCGATGCCGCTGCCGTAGAACTCCATGAGGACGCGTACCACTTCCTCCGTGGCCGCGCAGGCCTCGTCGTCGCCGTTCTCGGCCAGCCGGCCCAGGACCTCCTCGACCCGCCGGCCCGCCTGTTCGGCGGTGGTCGCGCTCATCCGGCCAGACCGCTCAGGCCGGTGGGCACGTGCATCTGCTTCACGGTCCTGCCGTCGCCCGTGTACATGTGGACGCCGCACGGCAGGCAGGGGTCGAAGCTGCGCACGGCGCGCATGATGTCGATGCCCTTGAAGTTCTCGGGCGTGTTCTCTTCGAAGATCGGGGTGTTCTGCACCGCGTCCTCGTACGGGCCGGGGGTTCCGAACGTGTCCCGCGTGGAGGCGTTCCACGGCGTCGGCGGATAGGGGTGGTAGTTGGCGATCTTGCCGTCCCTGATGACCATGTGGTGCGAGAGGACACCCCGTACGGCCTCGGTGAAGCCGACACCGATGGACTCGTCCGGCACGTCGAACTTCTCCCACGTCTGCGTGCGGCCGGCGCGGACCTCCTCCAGGCTCTTCTCGGCGCAGTGCAGGGCGACGGCGGCCGCGTACGCCTGGAAGTAGGTCCGGGCGCGGTTGCGCTCCAGGGCGTTGCTCCACTTCGGGATCTTCCACTCGAAGGTGGTCTCCGGCTTGGTCATCGTCCGGGGGAGGTTGATCACGACGCTGTGCCCGGTGGCCTTGACGTAGCCGATGTCGACGAGGCCGGAGAGCGCGGTGGACCACAGGCGCGCGATGGGGCCGCCGCCGGTGTCGAGTGCCAGGTGGTCCTTGCCGTCGAACCAGCGCGGGGACATGACCCAGCTGTACTTGTCGTCGAAGTTCCGCTTCTGCGGGGCAGGGATCGTGTGCTGGTTCCACGGGTGGCGCGGGTCGACCGGGTTGCCCAGCGGATCGTGGGTGACGAACTGCTCCTGGCCCTGCCAGTCCTCGTAGTACGAGCTGCCGAGCAGGATGCGGATGCCGAGGTTGATCTCGGTGAGGTCGTTGGTCACCAGCTTGCCGTCGACGACGACACCGGGGGTGACGAACATCCGCCGACCCCAGTCGGTCATGTTGGCGTAGGTGAAGTCGCAGTGCTCGGGGTCGTTGAGCGCGCCCCAGCAGCCGAGCAGCACACGGCGGCGGCCGACCTCCTCGTAGCCGGGCAGCGCCTCGTAGAAGAAGTCGAAGAGGTCGTCGTGGAGCGGGACGACCCGCTTCATGAACTCCACGTAGCGCATGAGGCGGCTCATGTAGTCGGTGAACAGCTGCACGGACGCGACCGTGCCGACGCCGCCGGGGTAGAGGGTGGAGGGGTGGACGTGCCGCCCCTCCATGAGACAGAACATCTCCCGGGTGTAGCGGCTGACCTGGAGCGCCTCGCGGTAGAACTCGCCCTCGAGGGGGTTGAGAGAGCGCATGATGTCCGCGATCGTGCGGTAGCCGTGCTCGGCGGCGTGCGGCGCCTCGGTGCGCTCGGCCAGCTCCAGGACGCCGGGGTTGGTCTCGCGGACCATCTTCTCGCAGTAGTCGACCCCGACCAGGTTCTCCTGGAAGATGTTGTGGTCGAACATGTACTCTGCGGACTCGCCGAGGTTGATGATCCACTCGCCGAGATGCGGGGGCTTCACGCCGTACGCCATGTTCTGCGCGTACACGGAGCAGGTCGCGTGGTTGTCACCGCAGATGCCGCAGATGCGGCTGGTGATGAAGTGCGCGTCGCGGGGGTCCTTGCCCCGCATGAAGACGCTGTAGCCGCGGAAGACGGAGGACGTGCTGTAGCACTCCGCGACGCGCTTCTGCTTGAAATCGATCTTCGTGTGGATGCCGAGGCTGCCCACGATCCGGGTGATGGGGTCCCAGGCCATCTCCACAAGGCCGGAGCCGTCACCCGTCGTCTTCGCCGGAGATGCCATGGTCGCTGTGATGCCCTTCGTCAACTCTTCGACTACACGAACAGTGGGTTGGATGGGGGTCTTGCGGGGTGGCGCGATGGCGTCACGGTCACCAGGGCGGCCGGTAGCCGGTGGTGATGCGCTCGCCGGTGTGCCGCCACTTCGGCTCCTTGTCCACGGTCTTGGCCGTGATGGTCCGCAGGCGGCGGATGACGGAGCCGTACACGCCGCTGGCGGTGCTGGAGACCTTGCCGCCGGGAGGTTCGTCCATGAACGGCATGAACTTGTCCGGGAATCCGGGCATCGTGCACGCGATGCAGATGCCGCCGACGTTCGGACAGCCGCCGACACCGTTCATCCAGCCGCGCTTGGGGACGTTGCACTTGACGACGGGGCCCCAGCAACCGAGCTTGACCAGGCACTTGGGCGAGTCGTACGTCGAGGCGAACTGGCCCTGCTCGTAGTAGCCGGCCCGGTCGCAGCCCTCGTGCACGGTCGCCCCGAACAGCCAGGTGGGGCGGAGCTTGTCGTCCAGCGGGATCATGGGTGCGGAGCCGACCGCCTGGTAGAGCAGGTAGGTCAGCGTCTCCGCGAAGTTGTCCGGCTGGATGGGGCAGCCGGGCACGCACACGATCGGGATGCCGGCGTGGGACTTCCAGTCCCAGCCCAGGTAGTCGGGCACGCCCATCGCGCCGGTCGGGTTCCCCGCCATGGCGTGGATGCCGCCGTACGTGGCGCAGGTGCCGATCGCGACCACCGCGAGGGCCTTGGGCGCCAGCCGGTCGATCCACTCGCTGGTGGTGATGGGCTGACCGGTCTCCGGGTCGTCGCCGAAGCCGCACCAGTAGCCCTCCTGCTTGATCGCCTCGTTCGGGATCGAGCCCTCGATCACCAGCACGAACGGGTCGATCTCGCCCCGCTCACCCTTGAAGAACCACTCGATGAACGTGTCGGCGCCTCCCACCGGACCGCACTCGAAGTCGATCAGGGGCCAGTGGACCGCGATCCTGGGCAGCCCTGGCAGCCCCGCGAGGGCGATCTCCTCGATGCTGGGCTGCATGGCGGCGGTCAGGGCCACCGAGTCTCCGTCACAGCTCAGACCCGCGTTGATCCAGAGGATGTGGATCGGCTTCTCTTCGCTGCCGGGTGCGGCACCCTGATCCTCGACCGGGGCCGGCTTCACTGCGCTCATGGGTCGCCTCCTGAGGAGGGATGGGGCGAAGGCCTCATGTCGGGCCTAGGTCTTGCTTAACAGTCGGCCGATCCGCCCGCGCCCGCACCTGGGCCGTTCGGGAGCGGCGCTCGGAGGGCCTCCTTCCGGACGAAGGCCCGGCGCCGCGCGTGGTAGCTCGCGGCGGGATCGTCGAAGATCGTCCGCATCCGGGAGAGCTCCCGCTCACGGTGGGCCGCGAGGGGAGCGACGGACTCCCGGCGCTCGTGCTCCGCCTTCTTGGCCGCGATCCGCGGCTGGAGACCGCCACGGGATGCCAGGTGGAGGGCCAATCGGGTGACCTCGGCGGCGAACTCCCCGGGTCCGCAGTCGACGACCCGGTCGACCAGCCCCATGTCGAGCGATGCGGCCGCGGACACCGGCGTGGCCTCTTCGGTGAGGCGCGCGGCCAGGGCCTCGCCCACCTTCCCGGGCAGGGTGCGGGTCCAGTACTCCGATCCGTACAGGCCCATGCGCCGGTAGTGCGGGTTGAGCACCGCCCCCGAACGGCACCAGACCTCGTCGGCGGCGAGGGCGAGCATCACCCCGCCGGCGGCGGCGTTGCCGCCGATCGCGCTCACGACGAGCCGGTCGGTCGTGGTGAGAACCGCCTCGACCAGGTCGTTCATGGCATTGATGTTGGCCCAGGACTCGGCGGCGGGGTCGGCGGCGGCCTCGATGACGTTCAGATGGATGCCGTTGGAGAAGAAGTCGCGCTGCCCGCCGAGCACCAGGACGGAGGTGGGACGCCCACGGGCGGTCTCGTACGCGTCCAGCAGGCGGCGGCACTGGTCGGTGCTCATCGCCCCGCCGGGGAACGCGAAGGACAGGACGCCGACCGGCCCCTGTTCGCGGTACGAGATGTCGGTCCAGGTCCGCCGGCCCGGCGCCGGATCGGCGGGTGCCGGCAGTTCGGGGAGCTCCGGCAGCCGGCCCGCGAGGGCCAGGGTGGCGGGGAGCTTGCAGGCACGCGGCCTGCCGGGGCCGGTGCGGGCACGGAGTTCGGGGATCCACACCGCGCCGTCCACGGTGGCGCGGCAGACCGCGCCCGCCCGGGTGGCCAGCAGAGCGCCGGGCCGCCCGCGCAGACCGTCCTCCGCGTGGCCGCCGTGCAGGAACCACTCGGCGCCGAGCAGCCGGTCCGGGACGCCGGGCTGCGAGTCGGCGGCCCGCAGGGTGCGCAGCACGGTCCCGGTGGTGTCCTCGCCCCACGAGATCCGGCGCTCCTCCTGGCGGAGAGCGGGACGGGCGCGGATCTCGCCGGTCTGCGGACGCGGTACCGCCCCGGCGGCGACCCTCTCGACGGCGCGGAGCACGGCGGCCACGGCGGCGTCGGACAGTTCGTTGCGGTACAGATCGCTCTTGCCGACCTCCGGCACGCGGAAGGTCGCGGATGCCCAGACGTCGCCCGCGTCCATCTCCTCGTCGGCCTGGAGGACGGTGACGCCCCACTCCTCGGCCCCGTCGTGGATCGCGTGGTCCAGCGAGGACGGGCCGCGGTCGCCCACGGGTCCGGGGTGCACGATCAGGCAACGGTGCGCCGTCCACACATCGCGGGGCACGACGGCCTTCAGCATGGGGGCCACGACCAGATCGGGCGCGTGGCGCGCCACGGCCTCGCGCACGGCGGCACCGTCGGGGGTGACCTCCACGGGAACGATGTGCCCGCGGTCGCGCAGCTCGACCAGGACGCGCTGGGTCAGGCTGTTGAAGCTGCTGGCGACGAGCAGGATGCGCATGGGCGGCCTTTCCGGGTCGCGGAGGGGGTTGCGGCCCTGGGAACCGCGGTCCACCAACCGCCTGCGATCATCGGCCAGCACGAGGAGGCCGGCAGGGTGGCGGAGCCCGCACCTCACCCGTTCGAGGTGTGCGTCCGGCCGATTGGCGGCCTGATCGCCGCAGAGCGCCGTCCAGGAGACGCGCCATGCGTCTCGTGGGAAGATCAGAGTCCCAAGGGTTTGCGAACGCATGCCCCTCGCACGGACAGGCAGGTCGGCTCATGGCCGAGAAACCGAAGTCCTCCAGGCCCTCGCGCGGCGAGCCGAGCCGCGACGGTATGGCCGGGCAGCACGGCTGGTCCCCTGATGTGGACGAAACGCGACAGCAGGAGAATCCGAGCGCTTCGCGTTCCTTCCGCCCCGAGAAGCACGCGCCCCCACCCGGCAAGGGACGGAAGACCTCCAAGGAGGAAGAAGGGAACGTCCCCGGCGACACCGTTCACGGCGACACGGCCAGGGGCGAGAAACGAGGCCGCTCATCGGAGAAGGGCATGCGCGACACCGGCCGAAGGGGTCGGACACAGCGCCCCAGTGGCACGAAGGACGACTCGGCGTTCACCGGCGTGAACCCGGACGACGACTCCTCCGGTCCCCGCCCGGGCTGACGCGGCGCCGAGGACGAAGGGCCACCACGCCATACGGAGCGTTCCTCACCGCCGCTTCGGCCATCAGACGGCGGGGACTGCTCACCCTGCAGTGGACGACACGTGCCGTCGTTCCTGCTGGCCAGAAGGGCGCCTCGTCTGTACCACCAGCAGACCAAGAACATCTTGCAGAGTTACAGTCCCAAGAAGCTTGGGTTCTTCTAGAGGCACGAAGGAGGCGCCGGACCTGGTCTTCCACCCGTCAGACACCTCCTCGCTCGCCCCACGTAAGGAGAAGTCGCGTCCACACCAGAACTCCCGGATTTCACTGGCGGGAGGGGCACAGTCCGGGCGTGGGTATCCGCCCGACAGATTGAGCATTACCGGCGTTTTCTGAGGTCAGAAACTATCTATTCCAGCGGAGCGGTTTTGCACCGAGCCGCGAAGTGGTCGAGGAAGCGCCAACGGATGTTGGCAGTGCGCGAGGGTCTCACTGCTCTGGTCGATGGGTCAGAAGGGACGAGGGACGGCTGCGCGGGGCGCGGGGTGGGTGACCTGGGCCCAGCCCTCCCGCTCGTAGAAGGCGACGGCGTCACGGGCGGCGGCAGAACACAGCAGCTGGCAGCACCCGTCGGCCCGGGCCGTCGCGGCGGCGGCCAGCAGCTCATCGGCGAGCCGCCTCAGGTAGACGACGCCCGCCCGGACACCGAGGCCGCTCGCCGCGACCTCGGCGCCCGCCTGGTGGCCGCTCTGGCTCCGCTGCCGGAGGGCCCGACCTGTCCCCCGTTCACGGTATTCGCAACCTACAACCGATACCGCGGAGCAAAGGACACGCAGGTGTGGCCCTTTGCGGACCACGGAGGCGGACACGGAACCGAGCGGCGTACGCAGCTGAACCGGATCAAGGACCAGCGTCTGCTGTCGACCCGGATGTGACGCGAAGGCGACGCGATCGATCCGACTCCATGGAGGAGCCAGGGACTCACTGGGCATTCGAGTGTCGCCGCAAGCCGACCCCGCAAGCCGCCAGGCATGCTCGTCGTGGACGCGGCGACATCGCGGTGTGTCAGTACCGCCAGGACAGCCGGACGTGGAGCAGCTCGGTCCGCAGTGCGGGTGTGCCGTCGACCGGTGCCGGGTTCTCCGCGGTCGGCTCGATGCCTCCGGCGGCGACCTTGTCGAGTGTCGCCAGACCGGCGGGGCCGACCGTGCCGAACACCGTGTAGTTCGGTCGCAGTGCGGAGTCGCCGTAGACGACGAAGAACTGAGAGCCGTTCGTGTTCGGGCTGGCGTTGGCCATCGCCAGCAGGCCGCGTCCGTAGAGCCGGCGCGTGCCCGTGGGATCGGTGGCTGCGGGCGGTAGGTCCACCGGCAGTTCGTCCTTGTACTTGTACCCGGGCCCGCCCTCACCGGTGCCGGTCGGGTCACCGCACTGCAAGACCTTCAGCGTCGGGTACGCCGTCAGGCGGTGGCACACCGTACGGTCGTAGAAACCGTGCCGCGCCAGGTGCAGGAAACTCTGGACCGTGCATGGCGCCTTGGCCCGGTCCAAGCGCAGCGGAAGCGGGCCCTGACTGGTCGGAACAGCCAGGTCGACCGTGCCACGAGCAGGGGTGCGCCGTGGGTCGGGCGGCAGCGGAACACGGCGCGCCGGCGGCTCGTCCGGGGTCTGGGTGTACTGGCAGGGACCGTGCGTGGTGCGCGGCGGAGCGCTGTCGGAAGCGGTGGCGACACTCCCCCCGGACACCACTAACGCCGCGGCCGCGAATGCACTGATCAGTGCTCGTCTCATCTTGCACGCCCTCCCGATGATCTCCAGGTCTTGGAGCGGTCGCAGTCTAGGGCGTGGTGTGACCTGCGGGAGTGGGATTTCCGGCCGATCAGCGTGACCAGAGTCCCATCATTCAGACGACGCGGCCTTGGCCTTGCCGGGACCGCTGGAGCCCGTACCGAATCGACGGCACCGTGGAACACCCCGCGAGTGAGGGGAACAACGGTGCCCTGTCGCGGGGCCCGGGAAGGCGCCGCCGTCGGTCTGGGTCGGCACATATCCAGCATTCGCCTAGTAGTGCTTCGTTACGTCGAGTGATCTCGCCTGGTGGTGGGCATCTCCCGGTCATGAGGCTTGGGGAGGTGGAACGGCTCCGGGATGAGTTGTCGGAGTTCGTTGCCGATGTGTTCGCCTCGTTGCCGCGGCGGGATCAGCGCCGGTGGGGCGGGTGTTATCTGCGGGGTCTGATGCTGGACGGCCGGCGGAAGTCGATCCAGCCGATGGCCGAGCGGCTGCCGGACGGGAACATGCAGGCCCTGCAGCAGTTCGTGAACCAGTCGCCGTGGGATCCGCTACCGGTGCGGCGGCGGATCGCCGAGCGGTTGAGCGAGGCGATCCGGCCTGAGGTGTGGGTGATCGACGATGTGTCGTTCCCCAAGTGCGGCACCGCTTCGGTGGGGGTGGCCCGGCAGTACTGCGGAGCGTTGGGCAAGCGGGCGAACTGCCAGGTCGCCGTCAGCGTGCACGCGGCCACCGACACCGCATCGTGCCCGCTCGACTGGGAACTGTTTCTGCCCGAGGACTGGGCGGCCGATCACGTACGACGTCAGCGTGCCGGGATTCCCGACGAGGTCGGGCACGTCTCGAAGCCCTACTTGGCTCTGGGACTGTTGGACCGGATGGCCGAGCAGGGTCTCGCGGTGCCGGTGATCGTGGCCGATGCCGGTTACGGCCGAAGCGTGGGTTTCCGCCTCGCTTTGGAGGAACGCGGCTGGTCCTATGTCATAGCGGTGGATCCGAAGGAAGTCGCCCGCCCGGCCGCGGCCGACCCGTTCCAGCCCGCCTACGGCGGTCTGGGGCCGCCCACGCTGCCCCGCTACCGAGAGCCGGCCCGGCCCCTGACCTCGTTCGTCACCCCGGACACCTCGTTCCAACAAGTCGCCTGGCGGCAGGGCAGCAAGGGCCTGATGACCTCCCGCTTCGCCGTGATCGAAGTCCGGCCGTCGGGCAAGGAAGCCTGCCGCACCGCCCAGGAACAGGCCGGTGGACGCAACCGCTGGGACGGTGTTCTCCCGCTGAAGACCCTGCTGGTCGAACAGCCGGCGGATGCCGCCGGGCCGACCGGTTTCTGGATGACCGACCTGCCCGCCACCACACCCGTCACCGACCTGGTCCGCTGGGCGAAGATGCGCTGGCGCATCGAACACGACTACCGCGAGCTCAAGCACGGCCTGGGCCTGGACCACTTCGAGGGCCGGACCTGGCGCGGCTGGCACCATCACGTCACCCTCGTCACCGCCGCCCAGGCCTTCCTCACCCTGCGGCGCCTCGACCCAAAAGCACGCACGCCGGCCTGACCCTCTACCAGGTCCTCGACGCCCTTCAGGACCTGCTGCAGTGCTGGACCGGCACCTGCACCACCTGCGGCCGACGCCTGCCCCGCAACACAACCAGACTCAGAACCTAACGAAGCACTACTAGGAGCTGTCCGGGCGATCACGCGTCCCCGTTAGGGTGACTCAGCGGAGGGACGTCATGAGTGCTGTGGAGATGAGTCGCGCGGAGGCGGTCACGCTCGTGCAGCGGATCATGGAGGCGGACTACGCCTCGGACGACGAGGTGGACCGCTGGCTGGACAGACTGGACAGAGCCCTGGCATGCCCGTCTGGTCATGTCAGCGACTTGATCTTTTGGTCGCGGGCGCGGGAGCTTTCGGCTGACGAGGTAGTCGACCAGGCTCTGGCGTACCGGCCGATCGCTTTGTGAGGTGACGGCTCAACTCCGAAGCCAGATGAGCAGAGCTGCGGTGGTGGCCGTGCCGAGGAAGACGTAGCCGCGCTTGTCATAGCGAGTGGCCACGGCCCGGGACTGCTTCAGCCTGTTGATCGCCCGTTCGACGGTGTTGCGCTTCTTGTACCGCTCTTCGCCGAAGCCTGGCGGCCGTCCGCCGCGTGAGCCCTTGCGCAGGCGGGCGGCCTGGCTGTCGGTCTTCTCCGGGATCGTGTGCCGAATGCCCCGGTGCCGCAGGTACTTGCGGCACGGACCGTTGCTGTAGCCCTTGTCGGCCGCGAGGCTGTCGGGCTTCATGCGCGGTCGGCCCGGACCGACCCGCGGGACGCGGATCTTTTCCAGCACCGTCTGGAAGTGAGTGCAGTCCGCCCGCTGTCCGGCGGTGACGACCAGGGAGAGCGGGCGGCAGCGGCCGTCCGCGCTCAGGTGGAGCTTGCTGGTGAACCCGCCACGCGAGCGGCCCAAGCCCTCACCTCCAGCACCACCTCCACCAGGCGGGCGACCAGACTCTGCCACGGCGTCTCGGCCTGGTGTTCCATCTCTTCGGCCCCCTTTGATCCCGGAGCCGGAGCCGGAGCCGGAGGCGGGTCGGTGCGGGCGCCGGCCGCGTGCTGGTGCGCGCGGACAATGGTGGAGTCGACCGAGATATCCCAGTCGATCTCGCCTGCGGCGTCGGCCGCGGCCTGGACTTGCTGGAGCAGGCGTTCCCAGGTTCCGTCGGCCGACCACAGGCGGTGGCGTTCGTAGACGGTCTTCCACGGCCCGAAACGTTCGGGCAGGTCACGCCACTGCACCCCGGTCCGCACCCGGTGCAGAATCCCGTCGATCACCTGCCGGTGGTTCCGCCACCGGCCACAACGCCCGTTGCTGACCGGCAGGAACGGGCGCAGCCGTTCCCACTCGCCATCACTCAGATCACCTCGTCCCATGGCAGGAAGAACGACCTGGACAAACGGCAGTCACAAGATCGCACGAGCCCTGATCCCTAGTCCGTGACGAAGGGTGCGTATCCGACCGGGACCTCGCTCACCTGAAGGTCCGAGAAGAGCAAGGTCACGTTGTGCGCGCTGGTTTCCATGCGCACCTCGTGAAATTCGATCCCGAGGGCCTTCGACCAGCGGCGGGTCGCCTCGGACTCAGGAAGGAGTTTGGCTCCTGGGTACAGGGCGTGCCACTTCACCCCCCAGACGTATCCGTCGAGGTCGGCACCCGTTTTGTGGTCGATGAGCCGGTCGTCCAAGGAGACCCGCCAGGTGTCCGCCGGCACTGACGTCTCACACCGGGCCTCGACGCAGTACCGGAAGAGATACCGCAGGTGGGACGGCGCAATGCCGGTTCGGGGATCAGCCGTCGCGTAGATGATGACCTCGTAGTCGCGCATGTAGTTGGTGTATCCGTGGTGCACGACGGCGTGATCGAAGGTCTCGTCCAGCATCTGCTTAAGTACGGCGGTGTCCATGCCGCCCTTCTACCTCACTGGGCAAGACCCTCGGTAACGAGATTCACGGATGCTGGGCGCCGCTGCCTTCAGAGATCGCCCGGACAGTCCTAGTCGTCCCTCTCCATGGCGCGCTTCATCTCCGCGTTCAGCGTGAGGTAGTACGCGGTGCTATGGGTTCGGGTGTAGGAGCAGACCAGGCAGGCGCCGCTGCCGGTCCCCTCGAACTCGGCCGGATAGTCGAGCTTGAAGCTCTCGTACCCGCACACCCCGCAGTCTTCGAGGTCGCAACCCTCCCGGTCTGGATTGTGCTTGGGGTCGGGGTACTCGACGAGCTCGGGAGCCCGCTCGGCGCGGAACTCCGCTTCCTCGTCGCCGAGAAATTCGAGGTACTTCTGCGCCCGGTCCCGCTCGTAGATATCGCGAACCTCGGCCTTGACCCATTGGCCGTCGCTCACCACCTCGGCGATGCGCCTCAGCGCCCGATGCTCGTCCAGGACCAGGAGCGCATCGACGTGGCGTCGCTCCAGCTTTCCCGATCCGCGGCCATGGCGGGCGGCCTGAGTCTTGTCAACGCCGTCGCGCAGGGTCGTCGTGTCGACGCAGACACCGTCCGAGTCGGGATCGGTTCCCGGTATGAGGGAGGTGCCGTCAGGCTGCTCGTCCGCCTTCTCCTTGATGACGCCGAGGAGAGCGGCAGCGGAACGCATCCGTGGCCCCTTCGGCTCGCGCTCTTCGCCGGGCCACTCGGCGGCCACAACGGCGAGGAGCCCGTTGCTCAGGGCCTGATCGAAGATGGCCTCACCCCCGGGGACCTCGTGGTCTCTGTCCAAGACCGCCGAGCAGCGGGCGAACTGGTAGCTGCGCTCTATGTCCATCGAGCGATTATCCCGGCTCGGCTGGCTGGTGCTACCGGCTCTCCCGCAGGCACGGGTTTGGAGAATCGGGTCGGCGGTACGGCGGGCGGCGCGGCGGTGGCCTCGGTGGCGGTGATCTGGGCGCGGTCGTAGAAGGCGGTGATGCCGGCAGCGTCCTGGGCGAAGTCGTCGGCTTGGCCGACTGAAACATCGTGCGACAATCCGCCAGAAAGGGAGGAGCACGCTCCGCTTATCCTCTCGTCGCCCGATCCGACCATGGCGTAGCTCCGTCGTACCCTTTTGGCGGTGACCTCCATACTTCCGGGCACGCCCGCGTTCGGCCAGCCGCCCTACTTCTGGGGCGAACTCGGCCCCTTCTTCAACCCGCCGCCCCAGCAGCTCCCCTGCTGCGGCGTCCATGGCGAGAACCTCGACCTTCGCGACCGCACCGCGGTCGTCGCGGTCCACGAGGCCGGCCACGCCGTCGCCGCCTTCCTCCTCGGCGTCCACGTCGCGGAGATCTCCCTCACCTTCACCGAGGAGGACCGCGCCTGCGGCAAGACCACGAAGGTCGAGGGCGCCAACACCGGCATCGTGTTCGAGCACACGAAGCGGACTGCGCTCACCGTCCTCGCGGCTGGCGTGGCCGCGAACTTCTGGGTCCTGCGGGAGGGTGGTCTCGTCACCCCGGAGCGCCTGTTCTTCGCCGAGCTCGGCGGCTCGGCCGACTGGGCATGGGCCCAGCGCGCCGTACGCGAGAACACCGGCGAGGAGCTCAATCCGGTGGACTACTGGCGGCACTGGGCCATCGCCGACGAGCTACTGGCCGACCACCGCGTAGCGGTCGCGCAAGTGGCCGAGATGGTGATCGCCGGACCCGTATCGGGAGACGAAGCAGCCGCCGCGTGCGGGCTGCTCAACGCCCCGCCGATCAAGCGGCCCACTCCGGCTGTTCAAGGAGAAAAGGCCCCCGGATGAACCCAGCCGCGTCCGGGGCGGACACGAACAGCACCCAGCCGAGCGCCGGCCTCCCGAGTTCCAGGCTTAAGTGCGCGGCGAAAGATAGCCGGAAATCTCCGGTTAGCCTAACTGGGGATTCTCCGGATGATGGCTATTCCACCGCCACTTCCTACCCACCCGTCGAAGGCAGCCCCACGACAAAAAAGCCGAGTGCGCCTTGAAAGGCAGTTGTGCGCGGACGCGTCTATGACGCCATCACGCCGCCGCGTAGCTTGCACGGAACAGGTCATGTGCACGCTCCAAGTCCCGTTCGGTACGCAGCCGTACCTCCATGTCGCCCATTGTGTGATGCCCAAGGCCCGTAACGTCCCCGGTGAAGTCAGGAACGAGGTCAACCTCGGCCGGGTCGAGCGAGAGATACACGTGCACCTTGGTGCGCTGCGGCGGACAGAGGCTCGCAAAGTTCTGTAGCCGGCGGTAAGCGCTGTACTGCTTGCGCTGGACCTTCGTGATCCCGTCGCCGAGACCGAGCAGGACCTCGTCCGCCGCTTTCGCCAGTGCTGCGATCCGCTCGCACCCCGAACGCACCGGTCCGGTGCGCCGCTCCGGCCTGCCCTGTACCGCCCCCCAGCCGTCGCCACGGCCTCAAGGCCGATCAGGAGCGTGCCTGAACACCCTCGACCACAGGTGCAGCGAGAGGCGCAGTTGCTTGGGGGCACATGCAGCGGAAAGCCGCCCTCCCAGCCGGATGTCGTACCGGCTGGGAGGGCGGCTCTCTGCTGCTGACGGTAGGTCAGCTCGGACGTCAGACGTGCGTCAGGCGTGCGTCAGGCGTGCGTCACGTGCATCAGATATGCGTCAAGATATCGCCCGTAACGCATATCACGCACATAACGCACACTCGACAAAGCGGCAGGTCAGCGGCCCTTAGCGGCAGGCTCAAGGATCGCCACGCACTCGACATGGTGGGTCATCGCAAACATGTCAACAGAAAACACGTTAAAGAAAACCGCAGGTCAGCGACCCGCGCGGCGCAAATGGGACTCAAGATCAATGTGCATTACGGGCACTATGGGCCCTACGTGCGCCCCCGTGACGCACACCCGCAGCCCGCCCCGCGAACGCCACCCAGCCCCGGCCCAGGGTGAACAGGGGAGGAGACGGGGCGCGCCCGGGTACTTCGGTGGCGGTGGTTCGCCCTGTCAGCGTGGCTCTGCCGGCCAGCCGAGGGCTTGGAAGACGGCGATGGGGTCGAGGTAGTCGCGCCAGTGGGTCACCTGGCGGTCCTTGATGGTGATCACGGAGACGAAGTGGTTGTCGTAGGCGCGTCCGGTGTGGACCGCCCGTCCGTGCACGGCGTACTCCAGGACGACCACGGACTTGCCGGTGTCGTGGTGCACTGCCAGCTCGTCCGCGCCGGCCAGGACCATCGCGTCGCCGTACCCGCGGTACAGGTCGGCGACGGCGCGCCGTCCCTCGACTCGACGCGGGTAGCCGGGGACGGAGACCACGTACTCGACCACGACGTCCTCGGCCAGGAGATCGAAGAAGTGCTCCCCGTCGACCAGGCCCGCGAGGCCCTCCTGGATGATCCCGAAGAACGGGTCCAGGGCCGCGAAATCCTCGAGGTTCTCGATGACGTTCTCGATGGACATGGTCACACCTCCGCCGTTGCCATCCAGGCGTGGGCGTTGCGCTGCGCGAACTCGCGGAACGTGGTCGCCTTCTGGCCTGTCACCTTCTCGATGTCGTCGTTCGGCGTGGAGCCGTGTCCTGTGATGATGGTGCCGGTCAGCCACCGGAGCATCACTGCGTAGTCGGCGGGCACGATTCCGGCCGCGACGGCGCCGTCGATCCACGCCTCGGGGTCGAGGTCCTGGTGTGTGACGGACTGTCCGGTCACGGCGGTGATGATGTCGGCGACTTCACCGACCGTGAGTGCCTGCGGGCCGGTGGGCGCGTACACGGCCCCGTCGTGTACCTCGGGGGCGAGCAGCGTCTCGGCCGCGACGGCAGCGATGTCGGCCGCGTCCACGAAGGCTTCCGTGCCGCTGCCGGTGGGGACCGTGATCGCACCGTTGATGACGGGCAGGTGGGCGTCGGCGAAGTTCTGCATCACCCAGGCCGGGCGCACGACGGAGTGGGTGATGGTCGTTCGGGCGGCCAGATCGGCTTCGACGGCCTTGATGTCGATCTGCGGCGGCACGTGGTCGGCGCCGTAGGTGCTCAGGTAGGTGACGTGGCGAACCCCGGCGGCCTCGGCGAGGTCGAGGAAGGCCGCGACCTGATCGGCGTACGCGACCCGCATGACGGGCGTGACAAGGTAGAGGCTGTCGACGCCGGCCAGGGCGTCGGCGTGGGTGGCCGGGTTGTCCCAGTCGAACGGTACGGCAGCTCCGTGACGGGCCGCGGTGCGGGCGTTCCGGCCCCGCTCGATGAGCCTCTCGGCCAGGAGCGAGCCGGTGCGGCCGGTGCCGCCGAGAACAAGCGTGGTCTGCGGTGATTCGGTCATGGCTTCATCGTGAGAGATGCCATAGGAGCGGATCAATGCGTGATTCGCTTGTTCTTTTACGTCAAACGCTCTGATTGTTGCCCACGGCGATCGCCCTGCTGATACTGGTCGTATGGACCTACTGCGTGATCACCTCGCGCGGGCTCGCGCCGGCGGCGCGGTGTTCGCCCGTACGGTCGCCGAGCCCCCGTGGGGTTTGCGACTGGCCGGCACGATCCAGCTGTCCTTGCACACCGTCGTCCGGGGACGGGGATGGCTGTGGTTTGACGCCGACGACCCGGGGCGCGCGGTGGAGCTCGTGCCCGGGGAGGTGACCCTCGTACGCGGCGGCATCGACCACTACATCGGCCACGAGCCCGGCACCGATTGCCTCGAACCAGACGAGTTTCGGGCCCGGCACGCCACCGACGGGGAGTCGGACAACCCCGGAGCGACCGTGTTCCTCTGCGGCGCGTACCGGTTCTCCGGCGACATCGGCAACGGGCTGCTCAACGCCCTGCCGCAGGTCCTGACCCTGCAAGCAGCCGTCGGTGATCCGCTGAGGGACGTGATCTCCCTGCTCTCCCACGAGCTCGCCCACCCCGAACCGGGCCAGCCCACCGTGCTCGACCGACTCCTCGACGTCCTCCTGGTCCTCGCCATCCGCAGCGACTTCCGCCGCAGCCCGAACGCCCCCCGCTGGTACCGCGCCTCCGCCGACCCCCGCCTGAGCGCCGTGCTCCAGGCCATGCACGAGGACGCAGGCCGCCCCTGGTCCGTCCCTGAACTCGCAGCGGTCAGCGGTCTGTCCCGGGCCGCCTTCGCACGTACCTTCCACGAGGCGCTCGGCCAGACCCCCATGCAGTACCTGACCGACTGGCGCATGGCCCTCGCACGCGAACAGCTGCGCACGGGCGAACTCGGTATGGCGGGCATCGCGCGGAGCGTCGGCTACAGCTCGCCCTACGCCTTCGCAGCCGCCTTCCGCCGCCATCACGGCGAACCACCCGGTGCTTGGCGTGAGCGAGAGTCCATGCGTGACAGGGAGCCCCAGCCAGGAGGCCCCCACCTCCACTGACGCCCAGAAGCTCCTCCCCGCTGCATGCCTCGGCCGCCACGCCATGATCTGCGGGCCGTTGGGCCGAGGAGCTGCACGACCAACACCACGCGAATGTGGTGCACATCACACTCACGGGTTCGAACTTCGCGCCTTTTCATGCATCCGGTTGATGCCAGTCAACGGACAGCCCGGGAAGACATACCTCCTGCGGCCTCCTTGACGGGTCGCCAGTTCCGTACATCCACACCTGGCCGGCGGGCAACGGGTCCTACGACGACCGGCCGAAGAAGGAGCGTGTCGTGAGCAGTAGCCAGCAGGCGCGGAATGTCGTCCTCGTTCATGGCGGGTTCGTCGACGGATCGGGCTGGAAGGGGGTATACGACGCTCTGCGAACGGACGGCTTCAACGTGAGCGTCGTGCAGAACCCCACTTTCTCGCTCGACGGCGACGTCGCCGCGACCAGGCTGATCCTCGACGGGCAGGAGGGCCCGACCGTCCTGGTCGGCCACTCGTACGGAGGCGCGGTGATCTCCGAGGCCGGCAATCACGAGAAGGTGCGCTCGCTCGTGTACGTCGCGGCGTTCGCGCCGGACAAGGGCGAGTCGGTGAACACGCTCATCGCCGATCCGCCGCCCGGCGCCCCCGTTCCCCCGATCCTGCCGCCGGCCGACGGGTTCCTCTTCCTGGACCGGGAGAAGTTCGCCGACTCCTTCGCCGGCGACCTGCCCGCCGACGAGGCCCGGTTCCTGGCTGACTCCCAGGTGCCGTGGGGAGTCGAGGCGCTGGCCGGCACGGTCACCAGTCCGGCCTGGCGGACCAAGCCGAGCTTCTACCTGGTGGCCACGGACGACCGGATGATCCCGCCGCCCGCCCAGCGGTTCATGGCCGAGCGGGCCGGCGCAACGGTCACCGAGACCGGCGGTAGCCACGCTGTCTACGTCTCCAAGCCCGCCGAGGTGGCCGCGCTCATCAGGAAGGCCGCGTCGGCGGCTGCTTCCTGAAATCCGTCCGCAGTGGGCCCGCGGTCATCACGCGAGGCCGTGGCCCACTGCGGGCGCCATCGCCCACAGTGGAACCCGGCACGCGGTCACTCCGAGGCTGAGCGTCGGCATCTCTCGCAGAAGTCACCGCGCAGTACCCCCACGGCCTCGTCGAGGGGCGACACCGAGCGGAGTACGCCCGGCCACCCGCCAAATGGATTAGTCCGACGCGCCTACCCGCCCCTGCAGCTTCTTGCGTAGGTCGGGTCAGACAGACGACCGTGCCATCCACGTGCTGTGTCGTTTACAGCTCTCAACCGGCGTATTTCCACTGGCAGCCCCGCCGGGCCTGCCGCGGTGGGCTTTACTCTATGGAGCCCGCCTCGTGCGCGAGGGCCGTCGTTCCCGGTCCCGCGCCGGGCCTCGATCATCTGCGTCCGGCCACGGAGGCGTTCAGGCATGGCGATCATGAGCTCGCCCACTGACGAGGAACTGACCCGAAGAGCCCAGGCGGGTGAGACCGGCGCCCTCGGGCTGCTGCTGGCACGCCATCAGGCGCCGATGCGCGCGGTGGCGCTGAGCCTGCTCGGCCACGGTCCCGACGCGGAGGACGCAGTCCAGGATGCAGCGCTGACCGCGCTGCGCCGGATCGGTGATGTACGCGACCCGGCAGCGGTCGGGGCATGGATGCGGGCGATCGTGCGGAACAACGCCCGTATGTTGCTGCGCTCCGCCCGGCGTGAGACACCCGGTCTGGAGGGGCTCGAAAGCTCGAACCTCCACGCCGAAGAGCAGTCGAACCCTGAGCAACTGATCGAGCGGCATGCGATGCGCGACTGGATCGGTGCGGCGCTGGAGGGACTTCCGCCGCAGCTCCGGCTGGTGCTCATGCTGCGGCACTTCAGCGGGATCAGCTCCTACCAGGAGATCGCGGACGCGTGCGAGGTGCCAGTGGGGACCGTACGCAGCCGTCTCCATCAGGCCCGGGGAAAGCTCGCAGAGGTCCTGATGTCGACCGCCGCCCAAGCCCACGACGACGCCGCCATGCTCACGGAGAGCAGTCGAAAGGAAGCCGTGGCTACGCTGGAGGCGTGGGAAGCCGGTGGCCTGCCCTTTGAGATCTCCGAGCTGTGGCCGATGGAGGCCGAAATGGTCGGACGGCTCGGCCGGCCGGGAGAACATGTCCACCCCATCCCGGTCATGCGCCACTATCTGGAGGGCGGTGTACGGCAACACCTGCGCCATGTGGTGGCCGGCCAGGACATCGACATCTGGGAGATGGACGTGACCCACGAGGGTGCCACCCATGTCTGCCCGCCGTCCCTCACGTGGCTCATGTTCCGCCACGACGGACGCGTCCAGAAGCTCAGGGTCGTCTTCCCCCGGCCTCCGCGTGCAGTTCCGACGGCAGGAGGTGCCGAGCCATCGGAACTGTCCTGGCCGGATTGGTGAGTGCTCCCGAGGCCGTTTCCCTGCGGTCGGTGGAGTCGATCACCGCGTCCCTGGACCGTCGCCGCGGCTACCGACGGGTCCCGACTCCTTGCCCCGGGCGCGGGAGCCGCCTGCCCCGAAGGGGCAGGGCGTAAGACACGCGGCGGGTGGCCCGGGCGGGTCAGTGACCGGCAGGGGCGGGCGAGATCTACTGCATGAGGCCGATGATGTCGGGGGCGACCCGCTCCTCGGCGATCCGGTCGCCCTGGAAGCGGTAGACCTCGATGCTTCCGAAGCCGACCTGCCGGCCCGTGGCCTCGATCTGCTGGAACGCGCCCTGGTGCGTTCCCTCGAAGTCGACCAGCACGGTCACCTTGTCACCGACGCCGAAGAGGTCCCGGACGTTGATCTTGAGGTCGGGGAAGGCGTCCTTCATTCCCTGTGCGTCGCAGCAAGGGCAAGGCGGCTTTGGAGGTCCGGCCGGGACGGCGGGATCACCGCACTCCTCAAGCGACTGCTTGACAAGGAAGTCAAGCAGTCGCTTGAGTTCAAGGGTGAGGCCAGAGAAGACGGACCTTCGCCGCGAGGCCGGCCAGCGAACGCGGGACGACCTGTTGATGGCTGCCCTCGAACTGCTCTCCCGGCGCGGGCAGGAAGGCGTGACCCTTCGGGAGATCACCCAGAGCGCCGGAGCCAACGTCTCCGCGGTGAGCTACCACTTCGGTTCCCTGAAGTCGCTGTGCGATGTGGCCATCGAGCACGCCCTGGAGCGTTACCTGGACGCGCAGATCCGGGAGCTCGACGCTCTGGCGGCGAACGCGACGCTGAGCGAGCTGGCCGAGGCGTTCGCACGGCCGATGATGCACGCACTCGGTGCCGGGGGGCGGGATCTGGCCGTGATGCGGACCGTCGCGCGGATGGGGATCGACCCGCCCGAGGGATGGGAGCGGCTGTACGGGAAGTTCGAAGCGGCCCGACGGCAGGCGCTGCGGGTGCTGGCGACGAACCTTCCCGAGGTCGACGAGCAGGAGCTCCTCTTCCGCACCCGCAGCGCGGCCGGGATGCTGAACTGGCTCGCCCTGTCACCCATCGGGTCCGAGCTGGCCGCCCAGCCCGCCGAGCTCGTCGAGCGGAGGATCATCGCCGTGGTAGCCGGCGCGTTCCGGGGAGTCCCGTAGGCGTCCGAGGCCGCCACTCGTACCCCACCTGGCCCGACCTTTCCGAAGAATTCAATCGATCGCTTGACAATCCGCCCACCCGGGAGAAACATTTCAATCAAGGGTTTGATTGGATTCTCTCAGGCGGGAGACACCATGAGCACCGATGCGGAGGCCGTGGTCCGCGCGGCGTACCACGCGGCCGAGGGCAGCGTCCTGGACGTCCAGGGCTTCAAGGACCTCTTCGCGGCGGACGGCGTGTTCAACAACGTCGTCGCCGGCGAGAGCTACCGCGGTGACCACCTGGGCGACCTGGTCGTCTTCATGGGCCGGCTGGCCCCCGACCTGCACCGCGAGCTCCACAGGTTCCACGTCATGGGCGACGTCGTCGCCGTCGAGCTGTCGATCCAGGGCACGTTCACCGGGCCCTTCGAGACCCCCGCCGGCGTCATACAGCCGACCGGCGCCAGGCTCGACGTCCCGACCGCCGACTTCTGGTACGTCGAGGACGGCAAGATCAAGGAATTCAACTGCTACGTCGGCGTGAGTGTGATGCTCGCCCAGCTCGGCGTGCAGCCGGACTTCGCCTCCGCCGTCAACGAGTCGGCCGTCGTGCCGAGCTGACCGAACAGCTCCGGGCCCGCTACACGCTGCCGGACGACGCGCCCTCCCCATGGCCGACCTTCTGGGCAACGCGCCTCAGGCAGAGAGCAGGCGGCCCTGAAACCAAGGACCACAAGAAGGCAGACCAACCATGCTCACCATCGGGATCATTCTCGGCAGCACCCGACCCAACCGCGTCGGCGACCAGGTGGCGCGCTGGGTCCTCGAGCACGCCTCGCGCCGCACCGACGCGCGCTTCGATCTGCTCGACCTGCGCGACCATCCACTCCCCCACCTCGACGAGCCGATGCCGCCCTCGTTCGGTCAGTACCAGAACGAGCACACCCGCCGCTGGGCCGAGACCATCGCCTCGTACGACGGATTCGTCATCGTCACCCCCGAGTACAACCACGGCATCCCCGGCGTCCTGAAGAACGCCCTGGACTTCCTGTACGCCGAGTGGAACAACAAGGCCCTCGGCCTGGTCTCCTACGGCGCCACAGGCGGCACACGGTCCGCCGAACACCTGCGCCTGGTCGCCGCCGAACTCCAGATGGCGGACGTTCGCCAGCAGGTCGTGCTCTCCATGATCACCGAATTCGAGAACTTCACCCTGTTCAAGCCCGGCGACTACAACCTGGGCGCGCTCAACACCATGCTCGACCAGGTCGTCGCCTGGACCACGGCACTCGCACCCCTGCGGACGACCCCAGCCGCCGTGGCCTGAGCGGCCCGCCCGCGATCGGAGCCAGGGAGCAGGGAGCAGGGAGCAGGGAGCCACCATGACCAGATCCCCCGCCGACCTGATGCGAGTCAACCTCCTCGAGGTGTTCAACGAACCCGATCCGGTCCGCCGGGCCGCGGTCATCGCCGAGAACTACGCCGAAGACGTGGTGTGGCACGAACCGGACCGCGTCAACCACGGGCGCACGGAGTTCGTGCGCCGCGCCGCGGAGTTGCTTGCCGAGACCCCGGACTGGGCCTTCCGACCCGCAGGCCCCGCGTCGGGCCTCGACGACATCGGCCACCTCGGTTTCGAGTTCGGCCCGGTCGGCCGGCCTCCGGTGGTAACCGGCATGGACATCGCTCGCACTGACAACGGCGTCATCGTCGAGCTCTACACCATCGTGACGGAGGCCCCGCAGCCGTGATCCAGGACGGCAAGGATCTTCTGCGGAGGCCGAAGCAGCGGCCGCGTCCGCCTGTCCGAACAGCGACAGGTCGACGCCACGATCCACGGCTGCCGGTCGGCTACGCCGGCCACGTGCCTGATGACCTCGGCGCGTTGTCCTTGTCCGGTCCACTGGACGCCCTGGACCAATGCCGTGCTCCGGGCCGGGGGCGGCATCGGCTCATCGACCGCCGCGACCTGGTCTTCGCCCTGGACCGTGCGGCCGAGAAGCAGGTGACGCTGATCTCGGCGCCTGCCGGCAGCGGCAAGACGTCCCTGCTGCGTGCGTGGGCCGACCGCACCGGTCCTCCAGACCGCCGTATTGCCTTCCTGTCCGTACGGCCGGGCCAGAACGAGGCGCAGCTGTTCTGGCTCGCGCTTCTGGACGCGGTTCGCGCCACGTCCGGCGCCGACGGCGAACCACAGGCTGTGACGCCCGGTTTCAGCCCCGGCGCCCTGGTGGAAGAGGTGCGGTCCGAGCTCGCGGTGTCGCGCGGGCCCTTCTTCCTCGTCATCGACGACCTGCACGAACTGACCGCCGACGATGCCACCGAGCAGCTCGCGGACCTGCTGACAAGCCTCCCGCCGAGCGTCCACGCGATCGTGGCCACCCGCCGCGACCCGCCTCTGCGCCTGCACAAGCTGCGGCTGGCCGGGGAGCTGGCCGAGATCCGCGCCGCGGCGCTGCGTTTCACCGAGGACGAGACCCGCGAGCTGCTGGTCGCCGCCGGGATCGCGCTGCCCGACCACGTGGCCGGCATGCTGCATCAGCGGACCGAGGGCTGGGCGGCCGGGCTGCGGCTCGCCGTGCTCTCACTCGCCGGGCACCCGGACCCCGAGCGCTTCGTCGCCGAGTTCTCGGGGAGTCACCGTACGGTCGCCGATTACCTCATGGCCGAGATGCTGGAACGGCAGCCGGCCGACGTGCAGCGGCTGCTGCTGCGCACCTCCCTGCTGGACCGGGTGAACGGCGAACTGGCCGATCTGCTCACCGGTGCAACCGGGTCGGAACGGATCCTGCTGGACCTGGAGGACGCCAACGCGTTCGTGGTGTCCCTCGATCCCGGACGCACCTGGTTCCGCTGTCACCGCCTGTTCGGCGACCTGCTCAGACTGGAACTGCGCCGCACGTCGCCTCAGGACGTACCGAAACTGCACCGGCTCGCCGGGGACTGGTTCGCCGAACACGGCCAGACCGCGGAAGCCGTGCGGCATCTCCAGGCTGCGGGCGACTGGTCCGGGGCGGCCTGTCTGCTCGCCGACCACGCCGTCAGCCTCACTCTCGACGGGCAGGCGGCAACCGTGGCGGCGCTGCTGAGCGCTTTCCCCACGCGTACCGGTGAAGAGTCGCCGGAGCTGGCCCTGGTGCACGGGATCGCCGACCTCAGCCAGAGCCGCCTCGGGGAGGCCCAGGCACACCTGGAGATCGCCAGGTCGTACGCCGCGTCGGCACCGCCCGAGCGGCGGCACCGGCTGCGGACGGCCGTCGCGTCGCTGGAGCTGCTGCTGGCCCGGCTGCAGGGGGACTTCGACGCCGTGTTCGAGCGGTCCGGGGCGTTGCCCTCGTCGGCCTGCGGCCGGTCCCACGCCGAGGTCGCGCTCTCCGGCGACCTCCGGGCCCTCGCGCTGCTCGATCTGGGCGTTGCCGAGGCGTGGTCGCTGCGGCTCGCCGACAGCGAGCGGCACCTCCAGGAGGGTGCCGCGCTCGCCCGCGACATCGGCCGGCCCTATCTTGAGGTCGCCTGCACGGCCCACCTGGGCTTCGCCTCCGGCTTCCGCTCCTTCGCCCTGGTTCGGCAGCGGTGTGAGGAGGCCGTGGCGCTGGCCGCGCGGTACGGCTGGGACGCCGAGCCGGTGATCGCCCCCGCGCAAGCCGCGCTCGCCTGGACGCTGATCTGCACGGGCGAGTTCGAGGACGCAGAACGGTGGCTGGACCGGGCTCGGAACGCCACCAGTGCCGAGGGGGAACCCGGTGTCCGGCTGCTCGTGCGTCTGGTCTCCGCGCTGCTTCTGGCAGCGCGCGGGCAGCACCGCCAGGCGCTGGCCGAGCTGGCCGCAGCCGAGCAGGTGCAGGCGCACATGGTCGGCCGGCATGGACTGTCGCCCCGGGTGGCAGGCTGGAAGATGACCGTGCAGGCCCGTCTCGGGATGGTCGACCGGGCACGGACTGCTCTGGGCGGCCTCGACGGCCGGAAGGCCGCAGCCGGTGAGATTCGCACAGCAGCCGCGTCGATCCGCCTCGCCGAGCGGGACCCCGCTGGCGCCCGCGCAGAGCTCCGGACCGTCTTCGACGGCACCGCCCCCGTCATCTCGCACCTCACCCGGATCGAGGCCCATCTCCTGGAAGCACTTGCCTGCCGCGATCTGAACGACGACCCGGCGGCGTACGCGGCCGTCGAACACGCGCTGGATCTGGCCGAGCCGGACCGGCTTGTCCTGCCGTTCGCGATGACCGGCGCATGGGAACTGCTGGAGGCCCTGCCGCAGGCGAAGACCTCGCACGCCGCCCTCGTCTCCGACATCCTCGACGCCACCCGCGGCAGCGCCCGGGCCAGGACCGCCCGACCGCGCCGGGGGCCGGCCGAGGAACTCAGCCCCAGCGAGCTTCGAGTCCTTCGTTACCTGCCGACGAATCTCACCCGGCCCGAGATCGCCGGAGAGCTGTCGGTCTCGATCAACACCGTCAGCACCCACGTCCGCCGGATCTACTCCAAACTCGGTGCCGGAGACCGGTCCTCGGCCGTACGGCGGGGCCGCGAGCTCGGGTTGCTGTCGAGCGGTCGGCAGTGACTGCCCAGGACCACCGGATTCCGGTGATGACCTCTCACCCGGTGCGTGACGACGATGAACGCATGGGTGACGACCCCGTCCTGTACCAGCTCCGGGTGCGCGGCCACCTCGGTCCCACCCTGCTGACGGCGTTCCCGGCGTTCGTCCCCGAGTTCGTCTCCGAGCGGCGGGGCGCCGAGACCGTGCTCACCGGCCCGGTGCCGGACGCTGCGGCGCTCTACGGCGTCCTCTTCCAATGCGAGGCCCTCGGCCTCGAACTCCTCGACGTGCACAGGGTCCGGCCACTGTTCCGTCAGGAGCCGGCGGACGGGTCCGGGCAGGGCCGGTACCACGTGCTGCCGGACCGCCCTCAACCGATGGGAGACCCTTCATGACTGCCGAGCAGCGACGACAGCTTGACGCGATCCTGCGCCAGTCGGCCATTCCCTCGGACAGCGATGTCGCCGAGCAGCGGAGGCTCCTGCATGCGTTGGCGTCGGCACAGCCTCTGGCCTCGGACGTGGTCGTGACCACGACGGAGCTGGGCGGCGTCCCGACCGTCGAGATCACGGTCGAGGGAATCGCATCGCGGCACGTGGTTCTGTACTTCCACGGCGGTGTCTACGTACTGGGGGACGCGTTCAGCGCCGCCGGCCTGGCCTCGGAGGTCGGCCGACGGGCCGGGGCCAAGGTCTTCTCCGTCGACTACCGGCTCGCACCCGAGCACCCGTTTCCGGCGGCCGTGGACGATGCCCTGTCGGCCTACGAAGCCCTCCTGCGCCGCGGCACCGCCCCTTCCGACGTGGTCTTCGCAGGAGAGTCGGCGGGCGGCGGGCTCTCGGTCGCCACCCTGGTCAACGCCCGCGACCAGGGGTTGCCCCTGCCCGCCGCGGCCTACGCGATGTCACCGTATGCCGACCTCACCCTGGCCGGGGCGACCATCGAGACCAAACGGGAAGTCGACGCAACGCTCAGCCGGGAACTCCTCCAGCCCCGGGTCACGGACTACACGGCAGGCGAGGATCCCGCCCTTGGCCTGATCAGTCCCGTCTTCGCGGTCCTGTCCGGGCTGCCGCCCCTGCTCATCCAGGTCGGCTCCCACGAAGTCCTCCTCGACGACGCCGTACGCCTCGCCCGCCAGGCGGCCACAGCGGACGTGGACGTCACCCTGGACATCACCGCCGGGGTGCCGCACGTCTTCCAGACCTTCCGCCCGCTCCTCGACGAAGCAGACACCGCGCTGAACCGGGCCGGCCAGTTCCTGTCCGCCCACCTGACCGATGCGGACCTGCTCACCGGGTAGCGGGAGACCACCAAGCGCCTCAGGGCGGCCGGACTCGACCGCCCGCGACACAAGGAGACCGGCATGTCGCATGTGCCCGAGACCGCCGACGTGATCGTCGTGGGCGGAGGTTCGGCCGGTGCGGTCCTCGCGGCCCGCTTGAGCCAGGATTCCGCGCGAGCCGTCCTGCTGCTGGAGGCCGGCCGCGTCTACGCGCCCGACGCCTACCCGCCCGCTCTGTTGGACGCCGGCAGGGTCGCCGACCCGGACCACGACTGGGGCTACACCTCGTACGGCAGCGCCGAGCAGCCCGAGCTTCCGACACCGCGGGGCAAGGTGATCGGCGGCAGCTCCGCGGTCAACGCCGGCGTGGCCCTGCGAGCCCGGCCCGTGGACTTCGCCGCATGGGGCGAGCACGGGGTCGAGGGATGGTCCTACGACGACGTGCTCCCGGCGTTCAGACTTCTGGAGAACACCCCTACCGGCGACGACGCCTACCACGGACGCACAGGCCCCCTGCCGATCCGGCAGCGCACCGACGAGGAACTGACGCCCTCCCTGCGAGGCTTCGTCGAGGCATCTGTCGCGCACGGGTTCAAACGAGTGCACGACTTCAACGGCGTCGAGCAGAACGGGACCGACGGCTACCCGTTGAACGTGGTCGACGGAGTCCGGCAGCACACGGCCCTGGTCTACCTGACCGCCGACGTGCGCCGGCGGCCCAACCTCACCATCCGCGGCGACGTGAACATCGACCGCGTACTCTTCGACGGCACGACCGCCACCGGCGTACTCGCCGCGGACGGCACGGTGTACCGGAGCCGTGAGGTGATCCTGTGCGCCGGGGCCTACGGCAGCCCGGCCATCCTGCTGCGGTCCGGCATCGGCCCCTCCGCCGACCTGACCGCGCTGGGCATCCCGGTCGTCGCCGACCTGCCCGTCGGACAGCGCCTCCAGGACCAGCCGGGCTACTACAACGCCTACGCTCTGGCCCCCGGCCACCTGGAATCGGCCCCCGCCGTCGGCTCCCTGCTGTGGACAGCCTCCAGTGAGGCCGTCGGTGGCGAACTGGACCTCCACGTCAGCGCCACCCACCTGATGGACGGATCGCTCAGTCCCACCGGAGGAGCGATCGTCCTGCTGGCCGCCCTCACCCGTCCCGAGTCGACGGGAACGCTGAAGCTGGCCGGCCGGGACCCCGCCCTCGCCCCGCTCATCGACGCCAACTACCTCGGCACCGACCGCGACGCCCGGCGCATGCTGGAAGCAGTCAAACTGGGCCGCGCCATCGCCCGTAACCCGCTCTTCGCACCGTACGTCGCCGCAGAACTCACCCCTGGCGACACGGTCACCGACGACGCCGAACTGGCCCGGATCATCGCCGCCAACCCGGCCGTCTACGGCCACCCCACCTCCACCGCACCCATGGGCGGCCACGCCGACCCGTGGGCCGTGGTCGATTCCGGCGGCGCCGTCAAGGGCGTCAGCGCACTGCGGGTCGCCGACGCGTCCATCATCCCCGAAGTCCCCTCAGCCACCACCAACGTCACCGTCATGATGCTGGCAGAACGCATCTACCAGCGCTTCTACGCCAACTGACCTCCCCGCAACCACACTCGGAAGGTGAGCCGCTGACACTTCAGAATGCGGACGCGCGGCTTCGCCGGCGACTTGATGGAGTGCGAGGATTCCGCAAGGTAGTGCTTGGTGCCGAAGAACTCGCATTCACCTCCCTCCCCCAGGGCGACTACCTCACCCCGTGCGTTGCCCGACGTGGCGAGGGCCCCTGAGCACCCGGGACGCCGCGCCCGATGCCCCGCCGAGCCGGCTGCCTTCATGACGCATGATCCCGCGCCAGCCTCCCTCATCTGTCCAGCGGACCTGGCCTACTCCTGGGCAACCGTCTCCTCGTGGCGCAGGCGGTAGGCAACGGCGAGCCCCCAAGGGATTCCGAAGATCAAGACAAGGATGAGGGCGAGCACCGGCGGCGCGGGGCGGGCAGCGCCGAGCGCGAGGCATGCGAGGGCAGCCGCCGCGCAGGTTCGTGACAGCGGACGGTAGAGGCCCTGTCTGGTACGCCATGCCTGGAGGGTGGCGGAGACGAGCACTGTACTGATGAGCACAACGGCCGCACCGCCGCACAGTACCCAGGCCGTGGCGGGGGCGGTGCTGGGGTCGTGGGCGTGCTCGACGAGGCTGACCATGGCCGCGCCCATGGCGGCGACCGCGGCCGTGAGTGGCAGATGGGTGAGCATCCACTGGACTGTGGCCGCGGGTGTCCGCCGGGGCTCGCGATGTCCGGCGAAGTCGAAGTAGGTCCACCAGGCGCCGAATCCGACCACGACGGCAATCAGTCCCACGGTCAGGGTGAGGGCGTCGACCGGCTCGGCTGCGAGGCCGCTCACGACGCCAGTCACTGTCTCACCGAGGACGATGATGATGAGCAGGCCGAACCGTTCGATCAGTGCATGGGTGACGCTGAGCGCAGCGAGCGCGACCGGTGCGGCTTTCAACACCACGGCTGCGAAGCATGCCAGATAGGCGGCAGCCAGCACCCCCCAGGTCCAGACCCGCGCGGCGGCCGGGAGTACAGCGCTCACGATGAGAACCGCGGCGCACACAGCTGTCCCGATGACGTAGAGCCTGCTGGAGCGGCGGTACTCGGGCCGGTCGCGCAGGGAGGCCAGCAGCCACAGCAACGCCAGCACCGCGAACAGCACCCCCGCCGCGACGGCGAACGCGGCGCCCTCGGCGCCGCCCGCCCCCGGGATGAACGCACCCAGCGGGACCATCACCAGGATCTGCAGCAGGAAGGTGACTCGGGCTCGGACGTCCTCGTGCCCGTGCAGTTCATGATGGAGGCTTCCATTGAGCCAGGCGATCCACACGAGCACGAAAACGGCGCTGTACTCGCCGATACCGCGCCAGGTGAGGTGCTCGGCAAGGTGGTGGGCGGCCTGGGCTACCAGGGCGACCACGACCAAGTCGTAGAAGAGCTCGAGCGGGCCCACGGCGCGTTCGCGCGGCTGCTCGCCATGGGGGCGCGGCGGCTGCCACAGCTGGTGCCGCAACCGCCTCCAGAACGTGGGTTTCCCGGCTGCGGCGGGGGCGTCTTCATCCTTCATCCGCTGTCAACTCCCCACCGGCGGCCGCTCCTCGATCACGTCGCAGGTTCAGGGCGTGCTGGGGCGGGTCTCGGTCCAGTCGACCATCAGACGGCGTTCGGCGAAGTACCACGCGTCATCCTGCTTGACGAATTCGTCGAGATAGCGGATGGACGCGATCATGATGGTGCGCTGTGCGTCGTCGCCGGACGAGATGTGGTGGGCCAGGCAGTAGCTCTCGCCGGTCGCCCGGTCGCCGGCCAGAGAGAGGGTGCTCTGGCCATTGAAGTGGGTGGTGGCACGGTACGTGTTCAGATGCTCGAAGACCGGGGCGAGGGCCTCGCGTCCGTGCAGATCCTGGGTCGGCTCGGCCGCAGTCGCGTCCATGTAGACCAGGAAGCGGGTGTCCTCGGTGAACAGCGCCATCTGTCCCTTGGCATCGCGCCGGTCGGCGCAGTGCGCATAGGCGTCGATCAGCTCACGGATGGCCAGCCGGTCGGCGGCTTCCTGGGGTGAGATCGAGGTGTGGGAGGCCATGTCGACTCCCTCGTGAAACTATTTGACATCTGTATAAAAACACCGGCCGGTGGCCACCGCAACCGGACGGGGGACGTCCCGGGAAGGCAGCACGATGACCAAGGGAACCGATCCGCGCGTCACCCGGACCACCAGCGCCCTGCGACAGGCCGTCGTCGAGCTCGCCTCGCAGCGACCCGTCTCCCGGATCACCGTCGCCGAGCTGGCCGAACGCGCAGGTGTCACCCGGGCGACGTTCTACAACCGCTACAGCACCCCGCTCGATCCGCTTGTCGAGGCGCTCTACGCGGACCTGGAGACCGGCCACCGCCTGGAGGACCGGCGTCGCGCCGAAGGCGCTCCGGGCCCGGAGCTGCTGCGCCTGGCCACCGCGGAGGTCGCCGATCACGTCGAGCGCTTCGGCGACGTCTACCGCCATGCCCTCGTCGATCCGGCGGACCGGGGCGTCTACGACGCGCTGGTGCGCCACTTCAGCGACTACGCCGTCTCCTTCCTGTCACGCGCCGCGGGCCCCGACCTCCCCGGCGTCAAGCACCAGGTAGTCGCAGAGTTCCTGGCCCACGGCTTCGCCGGCGCGATCACGGCATGGGTTGCCGACCCGTCCGTCACAAAGGAGGACCTGGTCGACGCCGCAGTGGCGTGTGCCCCCGCCTGGTGGGCCCAGCTCGACGCCACCCGCTCGCCGGGGACCGCCTGACGGGCCAGAGACGGGTCGGCTCAGGAGCGCAGCGTCCTCATGGCCTCCGACCATGCCTCCACCTGCTCGAACAGCCTGGTGGCCGCGCCGTCGTGGTGTGCGCCGGGTTGAACAGGGAGAGCCGCTCGAAGTCGGTGAGCAGAGAGAAGCACAGCTGCTGCTCGACGTGGGCGAGCTGGAGCGCGCTCGCGATGGTGCGCAGGTGCTCGACGGCTCGGACCCCGCCGACGGTCCCGTAGGAGACGAAAGCGGCGGCCTGGGTATCGCACTCCGCGTAGGCGAAGTCGATGGCGTTGTTCAGCACGCCGGGCGCCGAGTGGTTGTACTCCGGCGTGACGAAGACGTAGCCGTCGAACTCGCCGATCTTGGTGGTCCACGCAAGAAAGGTCTGCTGCATGGCGCGGCGGCGCGCTTCGGGCTCCGGGCCCGCTGCGGTTCACCCGCCGGGCGCAGCGCTCAGAGCGACGTCCAAGAGCGTCTTGGCGGCTTGCCGGGCATCCAGGAACGCCTGCGCGTCATTGCAGGAAGCCGCCAGCGCATTCGCGCCTTCGAAGATCACGGCGAGCTGCCTGCCGAGGGACTCCGGATCGGCTGCTCCGGCCTCTGCGGCCGTGGCCACCAGGCGATCGCGGAAAGCCTGCTTGTGTCGCTGCGCGAGGAGGGCGACCTCCGTGAGTTCTCCGGCGCCCTCGATGACGGCGTTATGGAAGGGGCATCCGCGGATGAGCGTCGGCGGGTCGCCCTCGCCGGGGGTGAAGATCGCCAGCAGTCTCTGCGCCGGAGTCAAGTCGCCGCGCTCCAGCTCTGCTTCAGAGGCGATCGACTTATCCCGCTCGAACCGACGGAGATACTCCTCCACCAGCGCGTTCTTGGTCGGAAAATGCACGTAGAAGGTCCGAGGCGAGACGCGTGCAGCCTTCATGAGGGCCGCCACGCCGGTGGCATGGATGCCGCGCGTATAGAACAGCTCCTCGGCAGCCCTCAGGATCCGCTCACGCGCGCCACGCCCGCCGCGGGCCACCCCGGTGATCGATGTCGATGCCCCCATGTCCAGAAGTATAGCGAACGCTTTACATCTGCCGGGAAGCGGCGTAGCTTGGGTGTCAAGTAAAGCGATCGATATACCTTCGATGGCGCTCGCGACACCTGGCGCCCGAGTATCGATCGCGGCTCTGGCGGGGCCGGCCCTGAAGGGACACCGCTATGACACACTCCTACGCGCAGGCGCCCATCAAGACGGTGTCTGCCTCCAACGGCATCGAGTACGCGTTCCGCGAGGTCGGCGAGGGCGGTGTGCCGCTCGTCCTGCTCATGCATTTCCGGGGCAACCTCGACTACTGGGATCCCGCGCTGGTCGACGCCCTCGCCCGCAGCCGGCGCGTCATCGCCTTCGACAACACCGGCGTCGGCGGCTCCAGCGGCACGACGCCCGGCACGATCGCGCAGATGGCCCTGGACGCCATCTCCTTCACCGAAGCCCTGGAGCTGGCCAGGGTCGACATCCTCGGCTTCTCCCTGGGCTCCTTCGTGGCCCAGGAGATCGCGCTGATCCGGCCCGCGCTCGCACGGCGCGTCGTACTCGCCTCGGCGGCGCCGCAGGGCGCACCCGGCATGCACGGCTGGACGAAAGGGGTCATCGACGCCGTGGGCGAGCCGGAGGTCGTACCCGCATCCGTGCTCGACGTCTTCTACACCCGTTCGCCGGAGAGCCGGTCGGCGGGCGAGAAGGCCATGGGGCGGATGTTCTCCCGGGCGGAGCTGGACGCGCCCACGACC
The DNA here is from genome assembly GCF_000830005.1 of Streptomyces vietnamensis. Lineage (NCBI taxonomy): Bacteria > Bacillati > Actinomycetota > Actinomycetes > Kitasatosporales > Streptomycetaceae > Streptomyces > Streptomyces vietnamensis. The sequence goes on from NZ_CP010407.1 coordinate 155,029, forward strand.
TGGCAGACCCGCCAGGCGCAGTACGACGCCGTCTCCGCCTGGGGCGTCCCCACCTTCTCGCTCCTGGAGCGGGTGACGGCCATCCAGGCGCCGGTGTTCGTCGCCAACGGCGACAGCGACCCGATGATCCTCCCGCGTTACTCCCACCTTCTGGCCGGGCTCATCCCCGGTGCGGAGATCAAGATCTACCCGGACGCGGCCCACGGCTTCCTCTTCCAGCACCACGAAGAGTTCGCGCACGACGTCGCGGAATTCCTCGACCGCCGGCACACCACCCCGACAACCACACCCATCGCCTGACCACGTGTCAGTGATCGACGGGAGAGATCATGTCCACCCACACTGACATCGGCTACGACGTGTTCGTGGCGGACCCGCTGCCGATGAACGGTCCCGGGCCGCTGCCCAACGGACAGCCCCGCGCCTTCCAGCCCCTCGCAGTCACCCTGATCCACGGCCGTCAGGACGCCGCGCTCGTCGACCCGCCGCTGACCCGCGAGCAGGCGGAGCAGGTCGGAGACTGGGTCAAGGCGAGCGGGAAGCGGCTGACGCACATCTTCGCCACCCACGGGCACGGTGACCACTGGTTCACCGCCCGGGTGCTCGCTGAGCGCTTCGGCGCCCAGGTGGTCGCCACTGCAGGCGCCATCGCACGGATGCACAACAACGTGTACGCCCGGGAGGTGCTGTGGGACGTACTGTGGCCTGGCCAGATCCCCCCGACCCCGGTCACGGCCGTCACGGCTCCCGGCAACCGCCTCACCCTCGAAGGACATGACCTCCGCATCGTCGAAGTGGGGCACGCGGACAGCGACGACAACGCGGTTCTGCACGTGCCGGACCTCGACCTGGTGGTGGCCGGCGACGTGCTCTACAACGGAGTGCACATGTACCTCGCCGAGTCCCCCGACGGCGACTTCGGCCCCTGGCGCAAGGCCATCGACACCGTCGCCACGCTGAAGCCGCGCCGCATCGTGGCGAGCCACCAGAACAAGCACCTCGACGACGACGCGGATCGGCTCATCGTCGAGACCCGCCGGTATCTCGACGACGCCGAGGCCGCCCTGGCCGCGCACGACACCCCGGCCGAGTTCTTCGACGCGATGCTGAAGCGCTACCCGACACACCTGGGCCCGACCGTTCTCTGGGTCAGCACACGTGCGCTCTACCTCGCACGAGAGGGCGGCGACCCCGTGCAGAACCTCGTCGCAGCCTGGCGGCAGTAGCCGATCCCACACGAAGAGCACAGCCGACCCGAACACCGGCAGAAGCCGAAACCAGAGAAAGTCCCAGATCAGGGGTGTAGCGGGAGTAACCTGCGCGCCAACTCCGGCGCGCAAGGTGCCAACTCAAGTGCGCAGGTGCCAACTGAGGTGCGCAGTCTCAGGACAGCGGCATCGTCGCGTCGGCACGATCCTCGCGTCTGTGCTAGGCCGAGCCTGCGTCGGCATGGCGGGCGCGGACGGTGGCGGTCAGCTGCAGGTAGCGCGCCGCCACGCCCTTGAGCCTGGTGACGCCGTGGGCGTAGCGGTCGACGGTCGCGGTGGCCACCACGGCGATCTCGTCGCCGTCGACCTCGGCCTTGGTCACGGTGAAGGTGACAGGGGCGCGGACGCCATGGGCGCTCAGCTGCCCCGGAAGGGCCCAGGCGCCGGCCGCGTCCAGCTCGGCCCGGGTTGAGGTGAAGACGATCTCGGGGTAGGCGTCCGCGTCCAGCAGAGCCTTGGACACGACCTGTCGGTCCCGGTTGCTGTTGCCGGTGTGGAAACTGCCCGCGTCGGCGACGGCGTGTACGCGGCTTCCGGTGAGCGGCTCGGCGAGGGAGACGCTTCCATCGCGCAGCCGGAAGCTGCCTCGGACGGTGCCCAGCCCGAACATGTGCTTGGTGACAAAGGTGATCTCGGAACGGGGCCCGTCGATGGCGTACTGTCCCGGCTTCGGCGATGCGGTGGTCATGACGACCTCTTCATGTCTGGTCCGGTGAAGGCGTGCTGATGCCACGGCCGTGAGCCCTGCCCCGACGCGGTGCCCGTCTTCTCGATCGTTCCCAGGATCACGGCCCGCGAGGTGATCGCCCGTCACCGGCATCCGGTGATTTCCGATGCGGGTCGCGGCGCTGAGACATCCCTGCGGGGAGAAGGCCCCTGAAGGCTCACGCCGGCCCGCCAGTGGGCACACGTGCCGGGACCCAGGTACACGCCTGACCCAGCGGCGGAGCGACGCTGATACCTGCCCGAGACGGCCTGCGAGCAGCAAGGTGGCGGCCGGAGTCAGCCGAGGGCGCGGTCGAGGTTGAAGGCGGCGCTGATCAGCGAGAGATGGGTGAACGCCTGGGGGAAGTTGCCGAGTTGTTCCCCGGTCCGGCCGATCTCCTCGGCGTAGAGGCCGAGGTGGTTGGCGTAGGTGAGCATCTTCTCGAAGGCAAGCCGGGCCTCCTCCAGGCGTCCGGCGCGGGTGAGCGCCTCGACGTACCAGAAGGAGCAGATCGAGAACGTGCCCTCGGAGCCCCGCAGTCCGTCCGGGCTGGCCTCCGGGTCGTAGCGGTAGACCAGCGAGTCGGAGACCAGATCCGTGGTGAGCGCGTCCAGGGTCGCGAGCCACTTGGGGTCGGTGGGCGAGATGAACTTGGCCATCGGCATCATGAGCACGGAAGCGTCGAGCACGTCGTCGCCCAGCCCTTGGACGAACGCACCGCGCTCGGCCGACCAGCCCTCTCGCATGATCTGCCGGTAGATCGCGTCCCGGTTCTGCCGCCAGCGGGGAAGATCGGCGGGCAGGCCGCGCCGGTTGGCCATCCGGATGGCCCGTTCGATCGCCACCCAGCACATCAGCCGCGAGTAGACGTAGTTCTTCCGGCCGCCTCGGGTCTCCCAGATGCCCTCGTCGGGCTGGTCCCAGTGGTCGCAGAGCCAGTCCACCACGGCGCCGACCTCGTCCCAGTGGTCGCTGCTGATGGGCTGCCCCCACTTGTCGTACAGGTAGACGGAATCGATCAGCGCTCCGTAGACGTCCAGTTGGAGCTGTTTGGTGGCAGCGTTTCCCACCCGCACGGGAGCGGATCCCAGGTGCCCCTCGAGGTGAGCGAGTTCGGACTCGGGCAGGTCCCTGCGGCCGTCGATGCCGTACATGATCTGCAGCGGGCCGGTGGGGCCGGTGCCCTTCCCGATGCCCTGTTCGGACAGGAAGCCCATGAATGCCTCGGCTTCCGAGGTGAAGCCCAGGCGGAGCATGGCGTACACGCAGAAGGCGGCGTCGCGGACCCACACGTACCGGTAGTCCCAGTTGCGCTCGCCACCGACCTGCTCGGGCAGGCTGGTCGTCGGCGCGGCCACGATCGCACCGCTCGGCACGTAGGTGAGCAGTTTCAACGCCAGGGCGGAGCGGTGCACCATCTCCCGCCAGCGGCCGCGGTAGCGGGACTGGCCCAGCCAGTGGCTCCAGAACTTGACCGTCGCCTGGAACTGCTCCTCCGCCTCGGAGTGCGGACAGGCCCGCGGGCGGACGTCGTCGCTGATCTGGTCGAGGGCGAACACCACGGACTCGCCTTCGAGGAGCTTGAAGTGCGACCACACGTCGGTGCCGTCGCATTCGAGCGGGGCGGTGGAGGTCAGCGCCAGTGAGATCGACGGGGACTCGAAGATGGCCTCGTGGGCCTGTGCGCGTGCCGTGTGGGCTTCGGCGCCGTAGCCGAAGCGCGGAGCTATTCGCGCTCCGAACGGGAGGTTTCCCCGCACGCATATCACCCGCCGGATCAGTCTGTGCCTGGCGGCCTCGCGTGACTCGTCGAGGATCGGCATGAAGTCCTGGATCTCCGCCACGCCGTCGGCGGCGTAGAACCGTGTGATCAGCACGTTGGTGTCGGGGAAGTAGAACTGCCGCGTACGCGCCGGCACGTCGGCGGCCAGTTCGAACGATCCACCCTTCTCGGCGTCGAGGAGGGACGCGAACACGCTTGGTGCGTCGAAGCGCGGCGGGCAGTACCAGTCGATCGTGCCGTTGGTCCCGACAAGCGCGGCGGTGCGAAGATCACCGATCAGGCCGTGCTCGGAAATCGGCAGATAGCGTGAGCCGTCCCCTCGCCCGGATCCGTTCTCGAATTCCATGCCGGCCTCCCTACCGTCTCACTGCGGGCAGGTGTGGGGATCAAGAAGACCTCGGCTTTCATGGTAGATCGCCCCCGGATGTGCGCGCGGTCCACGAACAGTGTTTCTCATGTGCCAGGCGCGCGAATCACCTCATTCCGGTGATGCCTCCTCACCTGCGCGGCGGTAAGACTCACAGTGGACGCTCATGGGAAGCAGGCCGAACGACAGGAATTCGACATGAGCGAACCGCACGACTGGAACGCGAAGACCATCGCGGAGTTCCGGGCGAACGAGGGCAGGGTCGGCAGAGTGTTCGAGGGCGCCCCTCTGGTCCTGCTGCATCACCGCGGTCGCAAGAGCGGGCGGGAGTACGTCAATCCGGCGATGTACCTCCCGCACGACACCGAGCCGGACATCGTCTACGTCTTCGCAACCACGGGCGGAGGACCCACCAACCCGGACTGGTATCGCAACTTGACCGCCAGCGGTGTCGGCGCCGTCGAACGCGGAACCGACACATACAACGTGACCGTCCGCGATGTGCACGGCGCCGAACGCGACCGCATCTACGCCGAGCAGGCGCGACGCTACCCAGGCTTCGCCGATTACGAACGTCGCACCGCTGGGGTCCGCACCATTCCTGTGCTTGAGCTTCGGCGGGCGTAGCCCCAGCCCCCGCGCGTTCGCCTGGACCGGGACCCGGCGTCGAAGGAGAGAGATCATGCCAAAGGCTGTCAGGTACAACGAGTTCGGCGGGATCGACGTGCTGCGGGTCGACGAGGTGGAACGCCCCGCGCCTGCGGACGGGCAGGTCCTCGTACGCGTGAAGGCGGCAGGCATCAACCCCAGTGAGGCGGTCATCCGCACAGGGGCCTTGGCAGAAATGTTCCCGTCGACGTTCCCCTCCGGGCAGGGCAGCGACCTCGCCGGAGTCATCGAGGAGGTGGGCGCCGGGGGCGGCGGATTCAGGCCCGGTGACGAGGTGATCGGGTTCAGCAACAAGCGGGCGTCCCAGGCCGAGCTGGTCCTGGTCGAGGAGGGCGACCTCACGCTCAAGCCGGAGAAGGTCTCCTGGGAGGTGGCCGGCGGCCTGTACGTCATCGGCGTGACCGCGTGGGGGGCGGTACAGGCCGTGCAGCCCAAGGAGGGCGAGACCGTCGTCGTCTCCGGCGCCGCCGGCGGCGTCGGCTCACTCGCCGTCCAGCTCGCGCGCCGTACCGGGGCCACGGTCGTCGGCCTGGCGAGCGAGAGCAACCACGAGTGGCTGAAGAGCCACGGTGTGATCCCGGTCGCGTACGGTGACGGCGTCGCGGACCGGATCAGGGCCGTCGCGCCCCGTGGCGTGGCCGCCTTCATCGACACCTACGGCCACGGGTACGTCGAGCTGGCCCTCGCCCTCGGCGTCGCGACGGATCGGATCGACACCATCGCCGATTTCGCGGCCGCCGCAAAGTACGGGGTGAAGACCGACGGGGGGACAGCGGCCGGGCCGGGCGCCAAGGTGCTCGCCGAGCTGGCCGGCCTGATCGCGGACGGACACGTCGAGGTGCCGATCGCGAACGTCTACCCGCTGGAGCAGGTCCGCGATGCCTACACCGAGCTCGAACGCCGGCACACCCACGGCAAGATCGTGCTCAGGCCCTAGCAGGACCAGCACGCGCTTCGCGTCCTGGGTCAGCTGTGCGGTGGCGGTGCCTGGGATGTGGACAGTTGCGTGGCGATGGCGGTGAGGCGTTCGGCCAGGGCGCCGGGGGTGGATCTCGTCATGGCGGTGAGTTCGATGGTCGCCGTCGCGTGGCGCAGTGGTCTGAGAGGGCGGAATGAAAGGTGATGTCCGTTCTGTCGTCGCCTGAACGTGTGGCCTTGCCGCCTCCGCCGGGTCGCGGGGCTGGCGCCGTACTGAGCTGGCTGCGTGAGCGACCGCAAGTCCTACAAGAGCGACTTATCCGACGAACGCTGGGCGCTGGTCGAGCCGGTGATCACCGCATGGAAGGCCCAGCACCCCCCGTCAGCGGACATGAGGGCCGCTACGCGATGCGGGAGATCGTCAACGCGCTGCTCTACCAGTCCCGGACCGGCTGCCAGTGGGAGTACCTTCCGCACGACCTGCCGCCTGCTGGGGCGGTGAAGTACTACTTCTACACGTGGCGTGACGATGGCACTGACCAGGTCATTCACGACCTTCTGCGCTGGCAGGTCCGCGAGAAGAGGGGCCGATTAGCCGACGTCAGCCTGGTGGTGCTCGACACCCAGAGCCTGCACGCGGCGGCCGGGGTGCCGGCCGAGACGACGGGGCGCGATGCGGCGAAGAAGGTGCCGGGACGTAAGCGGGGGCTTGCCGTGGACGTGCTGGGTCTGGTGATCGCCGTGGTGGTGCTGGCCGCCTCCGTCCACGACAACGCCTTCGGCACCGCTCTGCTCGACAAGGTCGCAGCCGGTAGCGGCGGCACCGTGACGAAGGCTCTGGTGGATCAGGGGTTCAAGAAGACCGTCGTGGACCACGGTCAGCGGGTGGGCATCGACGTCGAAGTCGTCGAGCGCAACCCGGCCGAGACCGGGTTCGTCCCGCAGCCGATCCGCCGGCGGGTGGAGCAGACGAACGGGATCTTGATGCTGCACCGGCGGCTGGTACGCGACTACGAGCACTGACCTGCCTCGGCCGAGTCCCGGGTCTACTGGGCGATAAGCGGCGTGATGGCCCGTCGGCTGACCGGCAGTGCGACCTCCTGGCGCGGCGCATGACCAGCGGGGAGCTGACCCTGGGGGCGGTGCTGGTACGTCTGGAGGAGCGCGAGCGGGAGATCGTCGAGCAGGCCGAAGAGACCCGTGAGCAGATCACGCGGCTCACCGCCGTGCTGGACGAACTCGGCCGGGCCGCCGAGGAAGTGCGGATCACCCGCAAGACGCTGCTGGAACTGCCCGACCCCGACCCGCCCGCGCCGTCGGCGTCCGCCCCGGAGCTGCCGGACGGGGCGGCCTACCAGGAGATCATGGCGGTGTTCGCCCAGGCAGGCGGTCCGCTACGGGCACGGGGCGTGTGCGAGGCGATGGACCTGGACCCGGCTCCGAACAACATCAACAATGTCCGTTTGAAGCTCAAGCGCCTGACCGGGCGCCACATCCTGACCGAGCCGGAACCGGGGCTGTTCACCCTGCCATGTCCGTGGTCGTCAGACGAGGGCCGAGCGGATCGGCCGCAGATCACGGCGCATTCGGGCCTGGTCCGCGATGACATGCGCGTCCCGGGCGTCGGTCTTGCCCTCGCCGCGGTAAACGTCGGCGGCCCGGTTCACCAGGTGGCCAGGCAGGTAGAGGACCTCCTGGCCGTGGTTGCGCAGGAGGGCGAGCAGCAACGCCAGTTCGCGCCGGTCATGTCGATCGCCCAGGTCACCTGGCTTCCGTCCGCCAGGGCCAAGACAGCGCCGATGAACGTGAGCAGCTCGGGCTCGTCGTTGGCCACACGCCGCGACAGCAACACGCTGCCCTCGGCGTCCAGGTCGAGGCCGTGGAAGCGCACTCGGACCGTCGGCCGTTCTTTGCCTAGACCACCGACCGCCCTGTGGGCCGACAGCGTTCGGGTCGCATGCGCGTCGCGACGTCCGCCAAGGACATGGCGGCCCCGTCTCCGAGGGGCACGCCGGCCTCGCTGTTCCGCCGGTCATCGTCCCTTTCGCCGACCAGTCGGTCAGCGCGGCGCTGACGTAGGGCGTGGCTCAGGACCCAGCGGAGACGTGGCGTGTTCGTTGCCGCCGACTTGCTTTACAGCCCCGCAATATTGGATTACCTTCCAACATTGGAAGCACTTCCAAGTTTCCGCGAGCCCACGATGCGAGCCGTGTTACGGAGGTCCGATGACCGCCCGATTGAATGTGACGTTTCCTTCAGGGCCGGACGAGTGTCACGCCTGGCTGTACCTGCCCGAGGGCGGGGGGCGGCGTCCCGTGGTGGTCATGGCCCACGGTCTCGGTGGGGTCCGGGAAATGCGTCTGGATGCCTATGCCGAGCGCTTCACCGCCGCGGGATACGCCTGCCTGGTCTTCGACTACCGACACTTCGGCGCCAGCGGGGGCCAGCCCCGCCAGCTCCTGAGCATCCGCCGACAGCTTCAGGACTGGCAGGCGGCTGTGGCCTTCGCCCGCTCCCGGCAGGAGGTCGCCCCCCGGCGCGTGGTGCTGTGGGGCACCTCTTTCGGCGGCGGCCATGTCCTGGCGACAGCCGCGCAGGACCCGGATGTCGCCGCCGTCATCGCTCAGGGCCTGTTCACCGACGGTGTCGCCTCTGCCCTGGCGATGCGCCCGGACACCTCGGTGAAGGTGATGGCCCGCGCGGTCCGTGACGTGGTCGGCGCCCGCCTTGGGCGCCCTCCCGTCATGGTCGCGACGGCGGGGCCGCCCGGATCCGCCGCGTTGATGGCCGCTGCGGACGCCGAGCCCGGCTACCTGGCCCTCGTGCCCAACGACGCGCCCTTCTCTAACCAGGTTGCGGCGCGGTTCGCCCTGGACATCCTCCGCTACCGGCCGGGCCGCCGGACCGCGAAGATCGCATGCCCGGTGTTGTTCTGCGTATGCGAGCACGACAGCGTGGCCCCCGCACGGCCGACCCTGCGCCATGCCCGCAGGGCCCCGCGCGGCGAGATCCGCCTCTACCCCGACGGCCACTTCGACATCTACCTCGGCGAGCCCTTCGAACGCGTTGTCACGGACCAGCTCGCCTTCCTGGCGCGGCACGTCCCCATCGGCTCCGCAGCTGGTGAAGCCCCGGGACCCACGACACCCTAAAAGAGGTACGAGATGCCCACCTACCCGGTTGCGGGGAAGACCGTCTTCATCACCGGCGCAGCCGGAGGCATCGGTGCGGCCACCGCCCGCACGCTGCACTCGCGCGGAGCCAACGTGGTCCTCGCCGACCGGGGCATCGACGCCATATCGGCCCTCGCCCGCGACCTCGGCGGCGACAGGACACTGGCGCTGTCGGTGGATGTCACCGACAGCGCCGCACTGGCCGACACGGTGGACCGTACGGTCGACCGGTTCGGCGGCCTGGATGTCGTCTTCGCCAACGCGGGGATCGCGGCCGATCCGCCGGCGACGATCGCCACCATCGACCCGGCCATGTTCGAGCGCGTCGTCGAAGTGGACCTGCTGGGCGTCTGGCGCACCGTTCGCGCCGCACTGCCGCACGTCATCGCGGCGCGCGGGCACGTCCTGGTCACCGCTTCGGTGTACGCCTACTTCAACGGCATGACCAACGCCCCCTACGCCATGTCGAAGGCCGGCGTCGAGCAGTTCGGCCGCGCCCTGCGCGCCGAACTCGGCATCCACGGCGCCAGCGCCGGGGTGCTCTACCCCGGCTGGGTCCACACGCCCATCGCTGGAGCAGCCTTCGGAAGCAACGACATCACCACCCGCATGCGCGAGATCGCCTTCCCGTCCCTGCTCGGCAAGGCCATCGCCCCCACGCGCATCGCGGACGCCGTCGTCCGCGGCATCGAGAACCGCTCGGCCCGTGTCATGGTCCCCCGCAGGTGGGCACCGTTTTCGGCCCTGCGCGGCGTCCTTAACCCCGTCACCGATCTCATCGCCGAACGCCACCCCGAACTGCGCCGACTCCTGCGCCGACTCGAGGAATCCGCCGACCCCACAGGCAAGTCCCCGCAGACCAACTCACCGAGGTAGGCCGTCATGACCCGTTACGACCTGGCCGGGCGCACCGTCGTCCTCACTGGTTCCACAGGCGGCCTGGGCGCTGCCCTCGCCCGGGCCCTGCGCGGGCGCGGCGCCAACCTCGCGCTGCTCGACCTCAGCCTCGCGGCTACCACGGCCCAAGCCCAGGACCTGGGAGACGAAACAGTCGCCCGTGGCTGGCACGCCGACGTACGCGACCTCGCCGGCCTGCAGCAAGCCATGGACGAGGCCGCCACGCACTTCGGGCGCCTCGACATCGTCATCGCAGGCGCCGGGATCGACACCATGGCCCCGATGGCGACCATCGACCCGTCGGCCTACGAACGTGTCATCGACGTCAACCTCAACGGGGTCTGGCGCACCTTCCGTGCCGCACTCCCCCACGTGCAACGCCACGAGGGCTACCTGCTCGCCGTCTCGTCCATGGCCGCCTTCGTGCACTCGCCGCTCCAGATCTCCTACACCGCGAGCAAGGCCGGCGTGTGGGCGATGTGCGACAGCCTTCGCCTGGAGGTTCGCCACCTGGGTGTCGGTGTCGGCAGCGCCCACCCCACGTTCTTCCGCACTCCGATGATGGACGACGTGACCGCGGACCCGGCCGGGCACGCCCTCTGGGGCGGCAACTCCAAGGGGCTGTGGAAGATGGTGCCGCTGGAGAAGGTCATCGCCGGCATCGTCCGCGGCATCGAGCGCCGTGCGGACCGCGTCGTCGTCCCCAGGTCCCTCACCCTGACCGCGAACGCTCCCGGTCTGTTCCGGCCGGTACTCGAACGTGTCGGTTTCCGCCCTCAGACGGTCCAGCGCGCCCTCGGCCTCGCCTCGGCGTCGGGCTGGCACGACCCGGCGGTGCACGAGCGCCACCAGGCCGGTTCCCACTGAAATCCGCTGAAGGAAGCGGCCCAGGGGGGTCCGGCCGTTCGAACACCTCGTAAAGTAGCGAAGACCATGACAATCAAGGTCACACGCACGACACGTCGGGCCGCCGCAACCCGTGCGGCCATCGTCGACGCCGCCGAGGAACTGCTGGCCGCCGGAGGCCCCGAGGCGGTCACCTTGGAAGGCATCGCCGAACGCGCGGATGTCGCCGTGCAGACGGTGTACAACCGCGTGGGCGGCCGCGCGGCCGTTCTCATCGCGGTTGCCGAGCGGGCACTCGAGGACAACCGGACCTACATGGACGACGCCTACGCTGCCCCGGGCACCCCCGTGGAACGCATCAGGGCCGCCTCGGCCGCGTACGTCCGCTTCGCCGCCGAGCGCCCGCACCAGTTCCGCCTGCTGGCCGAGCCGCCGGACGAACCCGCGGCCCTGGAACGGGTCGCCGCGCTCGTCGACGAGCAGAACGCCAAACTCGCCGCCGCCCTGGCCGACGGGGTGGCCGACGGCTCGCTCGCCGCCGACCTCGATCCCGTCACCACCGCCACCGCGTTGTGGGCGGCCATGAACGGCGTTCTCGGCCTCTCCTGGCGCGCCGACCGACTCCGCGCTGACGCCTCCCATGTGACGGAACTCGTCGCAGCTGTGGAAAGGGTGGTTCTCCGCGGACTGCTCGCCCGCTGAAGTCCGCCCGGGCCGACCTGTGCCCGGAGCCGGTCAATGCGCACCGCCGAGGTTGAGGATCACGACCCCCGCGATCACCAGGGCGACCCCGGTCACCTTGGCCAGTGTCAACGGTTCGTTTAGCAACAATGCGCCGACGAGCACGATGAGGGTGGTGCCCAGACTCGACCAGACCGCGTAGACGATGCCCACCTGCAGACCACGGGCGATTGCGGGCACGGGGCGTGTGCGAGGCGATGGACCTGGGCGCCTGACCGGGCGCAACATCCTGACCGAGCCAGAGCCAGGGCTGTTCACCTGCCACGTCCGAAGTCGTCAGGCGAAGGCTACTTCATCCACAACGACGAAACGGACATCAGCTCACATCCCGCCCTCTCATAAGACTCCGGGGCGAGCCGGGCGCGGAGCTGATTCTCGATTTCGGCAGTGCCGCGGAGCTCAGCGGCCATCCCCGGCACCGTGCGGGAGAGCCGATCCAGGTACACCTCCGCAGTGGCCAGGGCCCTGGGCCGGCGCGGACGGACCCCCAGCTCGGTCTCGGCCACCCAGCGCAGGTCGTCCGACTCAAGCTCGACGACGAGATCGCCGAGGTCGACGATCTCCAGGTCCACCCCGAAGTCGTTCTTCGCCCGATCCCTCTGCTTCTTCTTCGAGATGTCGTTCGTCGAACGGTTCGTCACGAAGATGGCCGGCGCAGTACGCCCGTGCTGCTTGTGCTTCTGCAACTCGATGGTGAGCTTCGTTGGTCCACGTACGCTGCATACTGACCCACAGCGCGACGTCGATCTCGCCCTCGAACAAGGGGCGATCGTAGCCGTCGAGGCCGGTTTCACCGGTGGCGCTGGTGAGGCGGAGATTGGGGTAGCGCTTCCGGAGCACTCGCAGGGCCACCCGTTCCAGGGCCCGATCGTCCGTGAGCTGTTCCAGCGCCATCTTTGCGGTTTCGTACAGCACCCCTCGCCCCTCCGCCTCACTGAGACCTGCGCGGGACCATTCTCCTCCACCTCGCTGCCGGACCGGTTAGTCGCTAGAGGCGGCCGTCCCGGGGCGGGTGGTCTTCGCGCGAGGGGGGTGTTCCGCGGGTCGCGGTGGTGATGCACAGGGCGGTGCCGTGGTCCCCGCGCGAGCGGGGGTGTAAGGATCACGACTCGCGGCTCATCGCGGCCATAAGGGGGCGGGGCTGAGCGGCTGTCGTCCTTCGGTGCGAACTGCTCCCGCATGGCGGTCGCTCTTCGGGGCCAGGGACGAGGCCGATCAAGATTCGGGCCATACACGGACCAGCCGCCTACAGCCAGGCCGAATCATGGCCGTTTCCGCTGGTCAGCGGCCACGCGAGGCGTGTACCACCAGCACTCGAAGAACCTGCTGGTCAGCTACTCGCCGAAGAAGCTCGGCTTCGTCTGACCGTCCCCGCCAAGGCGGGCCGGGAGACACTGCGTGGGGCGACCGAGTCCCTGAGCCACGAAGTGGTCCTGCCGTGGAGAGCAGGTGATGCCGCCTCGCGCTTCCAGCGGTCCCGGCGGCGGAACGGAACACAGCCCTGTGACGACGCCGTGGACCGCGCCGACGCGCAGCAACACCAACGACTGCACCCGGTTCACCACCGTGATGCAAGCGATCCGGGTGCCCCGACCCGGACCCGGGCGGCCCCGCATCCGACCCGATCACGTCCTGGACGACAAGGGCTACAGCTCGAAAGCGATCCGCGCCCGGCGCGGCAGCCACAGAGGTCGGCCGTCGGCCTTCGACCGCGCGGTCTCCAAGCACCACCATGTCGCGGAACGGTGCTTCAACTACGTGAAGCAGTGCCGCGGCAGCGCCACCCGATACGACAAAGCCGCCGAACCCTACGAAGCAGCCGTCGCCCTCACCTCACTCTTGATGGGCGTGACATTGGACGACAGAACCTGGGTACAACCTGAAGCGAATCACGCGATTCTCGAACGTTGCTGAACGGTAGAATCGCGGCATGCTCGGAGATCCCGTGGTCGTGCTGCCGGAGGCCGAGTACCGACGTGTATGGGACCGTTTCTACGAGGATTTCAGCTTCCGTCCGAGTACGAGTACGATCAAGTGGCCGGCCATCGAGGAGCCCGTCGCGTCGGTGACCTGGAGCCTCGCCGCACTTGACGATGATCCGGGTGACGAGCGTCTGGACCGCCTGGTCGCGGTCGTCGAGCAGGGGCTGTCTTACTGCGTCGGCCCGTCGAGCACTCTGTTCGCCCTCGACTGGCAGCACACGTCGTACCGCTTCGCACCGCAGGGGGTCGGCGGTCCTGGGCGACCGGCCTGGCCGCTGAGCCCGTATCCCGACGGGGACTACTTCTTCTTCCTTGCGGAGGACTTCCGCTTCGGCAGTTTTGGCCACCCTTGGGAAGGGTCTCTCTGCTTGTTCGGTGAGGAACTCCTCGACGTCGCGGCCACGGAAGTCGACAAGGTTCTTGGCCCGCCGATCCGCAGGTCGGGAAAGGCGGTAGGCCCGGCCTGATCCTGGGCCCGGGCTCAGGATCTCGCGAGAATACGTGCCCGCAGCAGAAGGAAGGGCTCGTAGCGGTCCAGGGGGACGTTGCGCCGATCACGGGCGGACACGATCAGAACGTCGAGCTCGGTGTCGCGATAGCGCCGGGCGGTCTTCCGGTCCAGGCCGACTCTGCGAGCCACTTCGCTCAGCGGGTAGCCCTTGTCGAGCATGCGGTTGATGAGTTCGTATCGTTGCTGAACGCGCTGCACGATGAACGTGGGAGGCTGCGCCTCCAGCAGCGGCATGCGGGGTATCGGGGAAGGCGTCCGTTCCGCGTACTTCCGCAGGCAGGCTCGATGCTGCTGGCAGGTCTTCTCCACCGCTTGCGACAGATTCCGCAGCAGGTGCCAGCGGTCCGCAACCTCCATTGCAAGCGGCGCCGCTTCCTTGATCGCTCGCGTGTAAGCACTGGCTCGATCCCGGCAGACGATCTCCACTCCAGGATGGGCAACGAGCCAGGACGCGAGCGTCTCAGACGTGCGATCGGGTAGAACGTCGACGGGGCGACGCTTTTCCACGTCGACGAGGATCGTGCCGTAGGTGTGTCCCCGTCTGAAGGCGAACTCGTCCACGCCCAGAATGCGCGGTGCCCGTTGTGCAACGGGTGGAGCGTGAAGGAGCTTCAGCAGCCGCATTCTCCCCGCTGGCACACCCGTTTTCCGACACAGCCTGGATCCGGGGCGCCCTCCGAGCTCAATCGTGATGGCGTGCAACAACTGACACAGCCCCATGCTGGCCTGGCGGTGTCGCTCACTGACCCCGGCGATCTGCTCGACGAACGTACGACGCATGCACTCGGTGTTGTCACAGAAGAACCGGCGAACCGTCAGCAGAATGATCGTCGACCGGTCGGCAACAGGGCGATCAGAGATCCTCCGTCCGTACCGGCTGTGGACGCGTTTCGACGGGACGCCGCAGGCAGAGCATGAGCGGAGGGGCGTTCGACTGAAAGCTCGGGCAATGACGAGACAGTCGTCGGCCCTGAAGCCCTCCATCACAACGCCGTCGGCGTCTGGGTACAGCAGCTCTTCGATCGATCGCGCAGTAGCCCCCACCGCCAAGAGCTGCCCAGGAGGAACGATCCGTCGTCCAAGGCGGCCGGACCTCGTTCACGGAAGTGCGGACAGAACCATTTTCAAGGATCCTCGTCAACGGCGTACGTCAGGCACTTCGTGGCCTCCACGACGCTGGGCGTGCCGCTCGGCGACAGCGGTCCGGCACCAGGTGCCCTGGAACCGGACGCGCACAGGACGAGGGACCCCGGCCGCCGTACGGCCGGGGTCCCTCAAGGCGTTGAGTATCGGCTATCAGGTGGACCGGGCGGGTCAGCGCTGGAGGGTGAGCACTCCCGGCCGGTACGGCAGTTGCAGGTAGGAGGTGCCGTCCGAGGAGGGAGACCTGCCCTGGTAGAGGAACTGCAGGTTGCAGGGGTCGATGGTCATGGTCTGGTCGGGGTTGTTGCGGACCAGGTCACCATGGCTGATGTCATTGGTCCAGGTGGCACCGCTGTTGGCCTGGCTCGCGAAGGAGTTGCTCGCGGTGGCGGCCTGCGGGGTCCAGGAGCCGCTCAGGCTGGAGGCGGTGAACGAGCGGAAGTAGCGGTGCTCGTTCGCATCCCGGGCCTCGACGATCATGAGGTACTGGTTCTGGCCCTGGACCTTGTAGACCTGGGGCGCCTCGAACAGGTTCTGCACCGTGTCGCTCATGACCGTGGTGTACGAGGAGCCGAAGCTGCCGGGGAAGTTCCCGATCGGCATGCTCGCCCGGTAGATGCTGCCGTTGTCACCGGCGAAGAACAGGTACATGTTCTGGTCGTCGGCGATCAGGGTCGGGTCGATCGGGCCGCCGGTGGGGAGGCTGCCGGTGAACAGCGGCTGCGGCGCGGACCAGCCGCCGGGGTTGGTGGGGTCGCTGGACGTGCGGTAGGTGAAGGGCCAGGCGGTCCCCCACCCCAGTGAGGCCAGCACCCAGATGTTCTTGGGCGCGAAGTAGAACAGGGTGGGCGCCACCGCGGACGAGGGCATGGCGGTCTGGGTGGCCGAGGCCATGTCCGACCAGTTCGCGAAGGGAGCGAATCCCATCGACTTCCACGACGATCCGTCGGAGTAGGTCGCGTAGACCAGGTGCTTGCCGTTGTAGACCACGTCGGTGAAGTCCTTCACAGACGCCCAACCGTTCGCCGGCTCCGCCAGCGGACCGGTCGAGGTCCACCGGTACGTCGACGGAAGAGCACACGTGGTGCCCGTCCCGGACAGGCCGGTCCACTTCTGGTTGCCGGCGCCGCTGCAGTTCCAGAGCTGCACCGCCGTCCCGTTGGCCGTACCGCCGCCGCTGACGTCCAGGCACAGTCCGGACTCCACCCCGACGACCGAGCCGTCGGAGTTCACCCTCCACTGCTGGTTCCCCCCGCCGTGACAGGTCCAGATCTCCACCCGGGTGCCGGCCGTGGTGGCGTGGCCCGGAACATCCAGGCACTTGTTGCCGTACACCGTCAGCTGGTTGCCGGACGTCAACGTCCACTGCTGGTTGGTCCCGCCCGAGCAGTCCCAGATCTGCAGGAACGTTCCGTCGCTCTGGCCGGCGTTCGGCACATCGAGACACCGGCCGGAACCCACACCACGCAAGGCGCCGCTGGTGGCCGCCTGAGCCGGGGCTGCGACGAGCATCGACGCCAACGCCACCACGGCCGCGACCACGGCGGTGAGCACTACGGACAGAGGCCTGCGGCGGGAACTTCGTCCACGCATCGAGATGTCCTATCTGTAAGGGATGGAGCCGTCACACGGTCCGGTTGCCGTTGACACGTGTGCTACCTGACGGTGGGCCAGGAGGTGGGGTCGGCCGGCGAGGGAGCCGGCGGAGGGGTACACCCCCGACCGGCCGCGCGCGAAGGCGTTGCCGTCGACCGAGTCGGCGAGGGCGAAGTACAGCCCCGCAAGAATGTGAGCGCTAACAATTCAGGGCCGAAGTGAGCCCTCCCGTGAGGAGGCAGAGGAGATCTTGGATGCCAGCGGAGTCAATACCCGCCCGCATGGGCACGTCAAGATGGCTGCAACGACTTTCATGACGGAGGCGGCGCACTCCCCCGTCATGCTCGCTTCCGTCACCCCGACCGATCGCGGGAGCACGCTCGTGACTGCGCACCGGGTCAATCCACGTTCGCCACCTTCCACAGCTGGATGCCGGCGTTCGTGTCCGCCGCCTGAACGAGCCGGGCCCCTGCCGAGGTCGACGCGCCTGACACGTCGACCAGCTTGCCGCTGTTCACGTTCTTGATCTCGTAGTAGCCGTTTCCGGCGTCGATGAGCGTCCAGCGCTGGTCCGGCTGGCGATCCGGACCCTGATCATGTGGGGCCCGCGGCGAGATCCGTCTTCTCGAACAGCGGCACCCGCTTCGTCACCGTCGCGGCGTAGGCGTCGATGCCCGCCTGGGCCAGGGCGCCGTCGAGGTAGACGTCCACCTTGCCCATGTTGGGCTGCGCCATGCCGAGGTAGCGGACGTCCGAGCCGGTGAACGCGTACTCGGTGTGGTTGCCCGCGGTGCTGGTGAACCTCTCGGACCCGTTCATGCCCTTCGCGTCGGTCCGGTTCGACCACGTGCCGGAGCAGGTGACACCGGCCGCCCTGTCGTCGACGTGGTTCCAGCGCTGCCGCACGATCGAGTTCGACGCGGCGGACGCGTTGCCCTGCGCGTTCACGACGTAGAGGTGGTGGTCACCCGCCGTCTGCGGGACGCTGATGGTCGCCGAGACGCCGCTCGCGCTGGCCGTGGTGGGACCGGCGGCGAACGTCGTCGTACCGACGGGGGCGAGCCAGAGGGTCTTGGTCCCGTCTCCGGGGCTGCACACCGGAATGGTCATCACACCGGTCGCCACCGCGCTGGCCGCCACCCGGATCTCCGACGAGCAGCTGGCCGAGGTGGAACGGCACCTGGACGCCATGCGCGACGCCCATGACGACGTGGAGCGGCTCAACGCCCACGATGCCGCGTTCCACCGCGCTGTCATCTCGGCCACGGGCAACGAGACCCTGGCCACGGTCCTGGAGGGCGTCTCCGGGCGTACGCTGCGCGCCCGCATCTGGCGCGGTCTGGTCGACACCCAGGCCGCGGGCCGGACCATCTCCGAGCACGAGGCGATCTTCCGGGCACTGTCGATCCGCGACGCCTCCCTCAGCCAGGCCGCTGCGTTGATGCACGTCAGCAACACCGCGCAGTGGCTGAGCGAGCACTTTCGTTCGGGAGAAGCCCTCCCGTGGACATGAAAGCCGAGGGACGAGAGGCGCAGCGCCGCCACTGACAGGCGGACCGGACGGCCCACCGCGCTCATCAGCACCGCCGCAGTGCCCGACATCAGCCCATGTGAGCATCTGCGCCGTCGCGCGGTGCCTACGGGACGGGACGGGCGGCACGGATGCCGCGCGGGGACGCCCCGAGTTCACGACGGCAGGTCTTGTTGAACGCCTGCAGGTCGGGAATGCCGACCGAGGCGGCTACGGCGGGGATGGAGAGCGTGGTGGCGCGCAGGAAGTGTCGAGCCCGCTCCATCCGCCGGGCCCGGATGTAGCCGACCACCGTCTCCCCCGTGGCAGCCCGGAACAGCCGGGTCAGGTGGTTGTGGGAGACGCCGACCGTCTTCGCGATCTCCGGCACCGCCAGGGGCTCCGTCAGCCGCGCCTCGATCAAGGCCACCGCGGCTGCCACCGCGGGATGGACGGCTTGCGCGCTCCGATCCTGTGGCGGGGCGAGCCGGGCGACCCGCCACAGGGCGCCCCACACCTCGGCGACCGCCCGTGACGGCGTGTGCGGCCAGGCGGCCAACGCCTGCCGCAGCTGCACGGCGAGGAAATCCAGTTCTGGACCGGCCGGCTGAATCACCGGGATGCTCGTGGCCGCTCCCCTGGCGCCCAGGCGGAGGTGGACGTAGAGGTGCTCGGAGCGGCCCCGGTAGCGGTAGCGGACTTCGGTCCCGGGCGGTACGAGGCTGACCCGGCCGGGGCGGATCGAGTGCTCGGTACCGTCGACCGTCAAGTCGGCGTCGTAGCTGTACAGGTGGAGCTGCCACAGGTCCGGCAGCGAGAACACGTCCACGTGGCCGGCCGGCCCGTGCACGCCGATGCCGACGGCGGCGAGTTCCGGAGGCTCGTCGAGGCGGGCGATGACCGTGTGCATGGTCACGAGTCCTACCACGGCGTCCGCGGCCCGATCCAGGGGCGTGGACCTCGATTCACCGCAGGACGGCATGGTGAGAATCGACCACTACTGGGTGAACGCGGCCCACCCGGCGGGGCCGCGGGCAGGCCTAGCGTGGCCGCCATGGAGAACAGGAAGGAACTGCTCAGCTCAGTACAGATGGCGCGCTTCGTCGCGCGCGGATCGCTGCGGCTGGACGCCGTGGTCCCGGCGGAGCTGAACGCCGAGGGCCTGAAGGTGCTGGCTGACGACGTGCCGCCGGTTCCGTACGGGACGCCGTTGTCCGCGGCCTACCCCGAGGGCTCGTTCGTCCGCAGGCTGCTCGAACTGCCGCGGGTCGCAGGGGCGCTGCGCAGCCTGGTGGGCCCCGAGCCGTGGGTGGACCACCACTTCGTGCACACCCGCGAACCCCGCGGCGGCGACGCCCAGGCGTTGCACGGGGACGCCATCATCGACGTCCGGCCGGACGCCTTCGATGTGCAGCTGATGTACTACCCGCAGGCGGTGACGCTGGAGATGGGCGGCACCCTCAGCGTGCCGGGCAGCCATCTGCGCCGGACCAACGAGTCGGACACCGGCCGCTACCAGAACCTGCGCGGCCAGGACCGGCTGGTCTGCCCGGCCGGGACGGTGGTGTTTCTACACCACGGCCTCTGGCACGGGGGCAGGCGCAACGACAGCGACACGCTGCGCTACATGTTCAAGATCCGCTTCAATCCGACGGTGCGTCAACAACGGCTGTGGGACACCTCGGATCTCCACGATCCGCAGGTGAACGCGGAGTTGGACGCGATGTTCCCGTGGTACGAGGGGGCGACCGGTCGCCTGGAGCGGTACAACCGCATCCTGCTGTGGCGGGCGCTGACCGGCGACGACAGCTACGACCTCGACCACTGGGTGACCAGGGTCTCCAACCGCCCGAAGGGAACCGTGGCATGACGACCGAAGCGATTCTTCCCGCCCGGGCCGGCACCGCGGACGCCACCGCCCCGGTGCTGCGGCAGCAGGTGCTCGTGCTGTACCTGGCGGACTCGTCGCTGGACTCCCATGTCGTCGGCTGGTCGCGTTACGACGGCACCGGCCGCACCTCGCCCACCACCGGCGACAGCGACGAGCCGCCGTACGAGTCGGGGGTGGCGGCGCTCCGGGACGGCTGGCGGCTGTTCCAGGCCGCCCAGCTGATCCCGCCGTACCCGGGTCACGAGTACGACGTCTCCTTCCTCAAGCACGAGTTCTTCTTCGAACGGATCGTCGACGCATCGGCGCCATGACACGCCAGGGGGACCATCGGCCCGCCCCGGCCCGCCTCCTGGATCGTGGCGGTCGGTCGGTGCGGCCCCCCAATCCTCCTGACGATGCCGCCGCCCGGTGAGCAGCTTTGTCGACCCGGGACCGTCATCGCGGCTCCTGCGCCCGTTCCCGGCCGTGGGATGTTCAGCGCGAGGGCGAACGTGCTATTTCTTGGAGTGCACTTCGTCGGGCGGGGGCGCGGAACCAACCCGCCGACGTAGGGATCCCGAACCGGCGAACGCGGCGGATCAGGGCATCATTTGTGAGCGCTAACAGAACTCCCGACGGAACCGAACAGGCCTGTGGCCGGACGGCTCCGGACGTGGCCCCGGGCGGACGAGGAAGCTTCCGCGCCGAGCACGGCTCGTTGGCCGCTGCGGTGACCGCGTCGCCCCTGTGTCCCACGACTGCCCTGCTGCCGAGGGTGTGGCGCGGCACCCGTCGGGCACTGGACCAGGACCATCCCCTGAACGAGGACGAAATGACTGAGGCGAATCTCGTCGTACTGTCGGCCGGTGATACGGCCCTCGCGCTCGACGCCACCGGACCCGAGATGCCCCGGGTATTGCACTGGGGCGTCGATCCCGGCTTCCGCGCCGACGATGCCGCGCAGGTACTCGACGCCATGGGCCGGACCTCGCGCCACCAGGCCGGGAGCCTGATGCCTTCCCAGGGGCGGGGCTGGGGTTGGTTCGGACGTCCGACCCTCGCCGGGCACCGCGACGGCCGGGTCCGCCCGACGCGCTTCGAGCTCGCCGAACCGGTCGCCGTACGCGCCCAGGACGGCCGGGGCGGCACCGTCCACGTGCGGGCCCTGGACCCCGGCGCGGGGCTCGCGCTGCACACCGAGCTGCAGATGACGGAGCAGGGCGTGGTGCGGCTGCGCCACACCCTGACCAACACGGCGACGGACACCTACACCCTGGACGTGCTGGCCTGCGTGCTGCCGGTCCCCGCCCACGCCGCGGAACTGCTGGACTTCGCCGGCCGCTGGGCCCGTGAGCGCTCCCCGCAGCGCTCCCCGCTGCGGCAGGGCGTCTGGTCGAGGGAGAACCGGCGCGGCCGCACGGGCTTCGACGCCGGGCTGCTGCTCGCCGGCAGCGAGGGCTTCGGCTTCCGGCACGGCGAGGTCTGGGGCGTGCACCCCGCCTGGAGCGGCAACCACGTCCAGTACGCGGAGCGGCTGGCCGACGGGACGACGGTCCTCGGCGGCGGCGAACTGCTGGACGCGGGTGAGATCCGGCTGGCGGAGGGCGAGTCCTACCGAACCCCGTGGGTGTACTTCGCGACCTCCGGCACGGGTCTGGACGGAATCAGCCGAGGATTCCACGACATGCTCCGGGCCCGGCCACAGCACCCGACCACCGCCCGGCCGGTCACCATGAACATCTGGGAGGCGGTCTACTTCGACCACGACCCCGAACGGGTACGCGCCCTCGCGAACACCGCGGCAGCGGTCGGCGTGGAACGGTTCGTCGTGGACGACGGCTGGTTCCGCCACCGCCGCCACGACCGGGCCGGCCTCGGCGACTGGTACGTCGACGAGAAGGTGTGGCCCGACGGACTCCGCCCGCTCGCCGACCACGTCCACGGGCTCGGCATGCAGTTCGGCCTCTGGTTCGAGCCCGAGATGGTCAACCCCGACTCCGACCTGGCCCGCGCCCACCCCGACTGGTTCCTCGCCGACCCCGACCGCCTCCCGTTCGAACAGCGCAGCCAGCACGTCCTGGACGTCGCGCACCCCGACGCCCACGCCTACCTGCTGGAGCGGATCAGCACCCTCGTCGGGGACGTGGGCGTCGACTACATCAAGTGGGACCACAACCGCGACCTCGCCGACGCCGTCCACGACGGCCGACCCGGCGTGCACGCGCAGACCACGGCCGTCTACCGGCTCCTGGACGAACTGCGCGGCCGCCACACCGGCCTTGAGATCGAGTCCTGCTCCTCCGGCGGAGCCCGCGCCGACCTCGGCATCCTCGAACGCACCGACCGGATCTGGGGATCGGACAACATCGACCCGATCGAACGCCAGGCCATCCAGCGCTGGACCGGCCTGCTCCTGCCCTACGAGCTGATCGGCTCCCACATCGGCTCCGCCCCCGCCCACATCAGCCACCGCGACACCACGCTCGCCCTCCGCTGCGCCACCGCCCTGTTCGGACACGCCGGCATCGAATCCGACATCTCGAACTGGTCGCAGGACGACCTGGCCGCGCTGACCGCGTGGGTCAGCGCCTACAAGCAGCTGCGCCCGCTGCTCCACGGCGGCGACGTCGTCCGTACCGACCACCCCGACCCGGCCGCCTGGGTGCACGGCGTCGTCTCGCGGGACCGGGCCCACGCCGTCTTCGCGTACGTCCAGCTGGAGACCTCCGTCGCCGAGAACGGCGCGCCCGTACGCCTCCCGGGCCTGGACCCCGAGACCCGCTACGTCCTGCGGGTGCGCCCCGAACTCTCCTCCCCCGAGCACACCTGGCCCGCCTGGGCGCGGCGTACGACCGCACTCACCCTCACCGGCCGGTACCTCGCCCGAGTCGGCCTCGCAGCCCCTGACCTGACCAACCGTCCGGGCCACGTGTTGGTGGTCGAGGCGCAGGCGCAGCCGTCGGCCTCACAGGAGTAGTCCTCCGCCCACCACCCCGAGTACGTCGTTCGCCGGGGCCCTGTCCCCCGGGTTACTGGTGGTGATACCCGTCGCCCCCCCGTTCCCCGGACCCGTCCCAGCCACTGGCGGGCCCCGGCGAGCGCCGCCTCGGACCGTCCCGCCGGCGGCGCCAGTCCCGGCACCCGACCTGCTTGACCGCTACTGCCGCCCACGACCCGTATGAGCACCTCGGGAACTCGCCGCGCCACCACCTGCGACAAGCGCCGTCAGAGCGTCCCGATGGACACCCAGGTATCGAAGCGCTTCGATCGACTCGTCCGGCCGGCAACCGCCGCACCGAGCCGCTCACGAAGCGCCGGAGCGAGGCCCGCTGACGGTGGAGGAAGCGCTGGGACACCAGCCTCATCCCGACGGACCCGCCCGCCCCCGACCTGCTCCAAGACGACGCCCCTCGGCCGGTCGGCCCCCTGTCCACCCCATTCCTCACCGGCGACACCGCCGTCGACCACTACCACCGCTTCCGCGAAGACGTCCGCCTCATGGCCGACCTCGGCCTCACCGCCTACCGCTTCTCCATCGCCTGGCCCCGCATCCAACCCACCGGGCACGGCCCCCTGTCCCACCACGGCCTCGACTTCTACCGCGCCCTCACCGACGAACTGCTGGAGCACGGCATCACCCCCGTCGCCACCCTCTACCACTGGGACCTCCCCCAGGAACTCGAGGACGCTGGCGGCTGGCCGGCCCGCGACACCGCCTACCGCTTCGCCGAGTACGCCGCCCTGACCGCCGAGGCCCTCGGCGACCGCGTGCCCACCTGGATCACCCTCAACGAGCCCTGGTGCAGCGCCTTCATGGGGTACGCCGGCGGCGCCCACGCTCCCGGCCGCACCGACCCCGCCGACGCGCTGCGCGCCGCCCACCACCTCAACCTCGCCCACGGCCTCGCCGTGGGCGCCCTGCGCGCCGCGCTGCCCGCCTCCGCCCAGCTCTCCGTCTCGCTGAACCTGCACGCGGTGCGACCGCGCAGCGACCGCCCGGAGGACCAGGACGCGGCCCGCCGGATCGACGCCGTCGGCAACCGGATCTTCACCGGCCCCATGCTAAAGGGCCGCTACGACGACGACCTCCTCAAGGACACCGCCCGCCTGGTCGACTGGGACGCCCTGCTCCACGACGGCGACCTCGCCGAAACCTCCCGCCCCATCGACCTGCTCGGCCTCAACTACTACGCCCCGACCGTCGTCTCCTCCCCCGCCAGGGGCCGGCTCCTCCCGTGCGAGGACGGGCACGGCACCGGCTCGCACTCGGTGTGGCCGGGCGCCGAGGACGTCGCCTTCCACCGCGCCGACGAGAACGTGACCGCGATGGGCTGGCCGATCGACCCGACCGGCCTCTCCGACACCCTCACCACCTTGCACCACGAGTTCGGCCTGCCCCTGCTCGTCACCGAGAACGGCGCCGCCTTCGACGACGTCGTCTCTCCCGACGGCACCGTCCACGACCCGGAGCGGACCGCCTACGTCCGCGGCCATCTCGAAGCCGTCGCCGACGCCATCGACGCCGGCGCCGACGTCCGGGGCTACTACCTGTGGTCGCTGATGGACAACTTCGAGTGGGGGTACGGCTACAGCAAGCGCTTCGGCATCGTCCACATCGACTACGCCACCCAGAAGCGCACCCCGAAGTCCAGCGCCCACTGGTACTCCGAGGCCATCCGCCGCGGCGGACTGGACTAGACCTTCGGTCGGGCGACAACCTTTCCGGGCCGGGCGGCCACCCAAGGGTGCGCCACCCCGGCGGCCCGGTCGCCGACGCCTATCCCTGGAAGACCCACACCGTCACCGGCGGCAGCCGGGCCGCACCCGGTACCGACTTCGACCACTTCGAGGGAGAGCTTGCACGGCCGTGCCTTCCTTCGTCAGGCCTCAGAAGACGTCAGCCGGGCCGCGACGTCGGCGCCTTCCCGTACGAAGACCGGTATGCGCTCCAGCGGGGCCTCGGCGTCGAGCGTCGTTCCGCCCTCCAGCACACGGCCGGTGGCCGGGTCGAGCCAGCGGGTGCCGGACGGCAGGTACACCCGGCGGGCCCGGACGCCCCCCTCGTACACGGGTGCCACCAGCAGGTCGGGGCCGAGCAGGAACTGGTCGTCCACCTCCCAGGAACGCTCGTCCTCGGGGAAGTCGAAGAACAGCGGGCGCATCGGCGGGGCGCCGGTGCGGTGGGCGTCCTCGGACAGGCCGTGCAGGTAGGGGCGCAGGCGCTCGCGCAGCAGCAGGTGGTCGCGGAGGATGTTGTACGCCTGCTCCCCGTACGACCAGACCTCGTTCGGCCCGCCGGTCATGTCCGTGGCGAAGGCGGGGTGGTTGGGCTCGCGGTCCCCGTGCAGCCGCATGACCGGGCTGAAGGTGCCGTACTGGAACCACCGGATCAGCAGTTCGCGGTACTCCGGGTCGTCCGGGTCGCCGCCGAAGAAGCCTCCGATGTCGGTGTTCCACCAGGGGATGCCGCTCATCGCGACGTTCAGCCCCGCCCTGATCTGGCGCCCCAGGGAGTCGAAGGTCGTGGGGATGTCGCCGGACCACAGCAGGGCGCCGTACTTCTGGCTGCCCGCCCACGCCGAGCGGACCAGCGACAGCGGCCGGTCCTCGCCCACCGCGCGCAGGCCCTCGGCCGCCATGCGGGCGTGCTCCAGCGGGTAGAGGTTCGCGGCCTCGGCGGCCGGCCCTGCCGCGTAGACGGCGCGCTCGGCGAGGCCCGGGGGCACATCGGGTTCGCAGGCGTCCAGCCAGAAGCACGCCACGCCCAGCGAGCGGTAGTTGTCGTTCAGCCGCTGCCACAGCGCGGCGCGCGCTCCGGGGTGGGTGGCGTCGTAGTACGCCATCGGGCGGATCAGTGCTTCCCCGGCGTACCGGGAGGGCCACGGGAAGGTGAGCAGGCCGCCGTCCGCGTCCCGGACGAGGTGTCCGGCCGAGCGCAGTTCCCCGTACGCGTCGCTTCCGGGCTCGACGGTGGGCCACACCGAGACGGCGAGCTTCACGCCGAGGTCCGTCAGCTCCTTGACCATGGCGGCGGGGCCGGGCCACTCGCTCTCTTCGAAGCGCCAGTCGCCCATCCTCGGCCAGTGGAAGAAGTCGCAGACGATGACGGACAGCGGCAGTCCCCGCTTCTTGTACTGCCGTGCCACGGCCAGGAGTTCGTCCTGGGTGCGGTAGCGGAGTTTCGACTGCCAGAAGCCGGACGCCCACTCGGGAAGGAGGGGCGGACGGCCGGTGGCCCGGGTGTAGGAGTCCAGGATCCGGGCCGGGGTGTCGCCCGCGGTGATCCAGTAGTCGATGCGCCCGCCGCCGTCGGCGGTCCACCGGGTGGTGTCGACGCCCAGTTCGACGCGGCCGGTGGCGGGGTTGTTCCAGAGCAGTCCGTAGCCGCGCGAGGAGTGCAGGAAGGGGATGGCCGCCACGGTGTTGCTCTGGACGAGGTCGATCACACAGCCCTTCTGGTCCAGGCGCCCGTGCAGGTGCTGCCCCAGACCGTGCAGCCGTTCACCGTCGTAGGCCTCGAAGGACTGCTCCGTCCGGCCGCCGGCCACGTGGACGCGGGAGCCGGTGTGGAGCGCGTGCGGGCTGCGCTCGGCGAGGAGTTCGCGGCCCGAGACGGCGTGGCGGAATCGCAGCCGGCCGTCCGCCGAGGCCTCGACGGCGATGCTGCCGTTGACCAGGCGGGCACTGCCGTCGTCCGACAGGGACACCTCGGCGTGCGGGGCGGGCCGCGGGTTCTCCAGCGCACCGGGGGCGGTGGGGTCGATGGTCCCGGACGAGGCCCGCACCCGGACGGCGTCCGGTCCCCAGGGCTCGATGCGGAGGATCTCTGCGGCGGTGTGCCGTTCCAGGCCGCCCGCGCGGATGCTGTAGGACAAGGGTCGGTTCCTCTGCTCTCGGGGTCGGTCGGGTGGTGTCACTGCCGTTTCCGGGCTCCTCCGTCGCGCGAGCCGGGCCCGCCACCGCCGGCGAAGCGGTGGCGGGCCGGTGCGCGGTGGTGTTGCCCCGGTGGCTCAGCCCCAGGGCTGGGCGATGAGCCAGCTGGTGTCGGCGGCCCAGCTGGTGCCGCTGTCCCAGCTGTTGGAGCCGCCGTTGCTCGCTATGTAGGCCGTGTAGTTGTAGTGCCGGATGTACTTCGTCGGGAAGTTGACGGACTGGAAGGAGGTGCCGACCCCGCTGTTGCCCCTGGTGGGGCAGAAGGTGGCGTCCTGGGCGAAGGCGCCGGCGCCGTTGTCGAAGTCCAGGTAGAGCTCGTAGTCGTAGTGGTGCAGGAACTTCCCGGGGTTGTTGGCGGACTCGAAGGAGAGGCAGGAGGTGTTGGCCAGGCCGGCGCGGACGATCCAGGTGGCGTCGGCCTTGTCGGTGGCCGAGCTGGAGGAGGCGGTGCCGGCGATGACGACCTTGTTGTCGGCGTCGTTGTGGCGGAGGTAGTGCGAGGTGCAGCAGGGCGCGGTGGTGGCCCGCAGGGAGATCCGGGAGCCGGGGGTCAGCGTGCCGGTGCCGGTCGAGCCGCTGTTGTAGCCGGCGGCGGTGATGTTGGCCTGGACCGCGTTCTCGGTGGCGTCCGACGGGTAGCCCTGGGTCATGACCCCTTCGTAGAAGGTGCCTTGGGCCCACTTGCTGTTGTCGCCGCCGATGCCGAGGATGATCGCGCCCTCCTTGTGCATCGGGTTGTAGCCGGTGGCGTTGGGGCGTGCGCCGTTGTAGAAGGTGGACAGGCCGCCCGACTGGGCGTCGCCCCCGCGGAGGGCCCACTGGTTCGGGCCGCCCTTGAGCATGGCGGTCAGGAACCGGTTGTTGACGCTGGGGTCATTGGCGTTGAACCCTCGGTTGACCCCGGAGAACAGGCCGTTCTCCAGGTCGGCCATGACCCAGGGGCCGTTGCCGCTGCCCCAGCCCCAGCCCTTGTTGTCGCCGAAGTAGAGGGCCTCCATGTGGCCGTTGCCGGTGTCCAGGTTGTTGGTCTCGGCGTTGCCGTAGTCGAAGCAGCAGCCGCCGTTGAAGTGCGTGCCGTCGAAGATGGCGTACATGCCCTCGGGCTGGTCGCCGGTGGCGATGCCGTTGGTGTTGTTGTTGCGGTAGCCGGTTCCGGGGGCGACGTAGACGCCGTACGCCTTGTGCCCGCCGACGGTGACCGGCGCCTCGAAGGCGTTGGCGAGGTTGTCCGGCCCGCCGGCCGCCCCGCCGGCGGGCGCCTGGGTGAGGTGGTTGCCCTTGCCGGACTGGTCGTAGAGGACGGTGATGACGCAGCTGGTGCCGGCGCAGAAGGAGTCCTGCGCGGCGGCGTCGGCGTATCCGCCGGCGCTCAGCGGGCCGATGTCCCTGGTCGCGCTGTCGGAGGCGCGCCTGACCTGGTACAGGGGGCCGTTGTACGCGCCGTACAGTGCCCGGGTGGTGCTGTGCGCCGCCACGCACGGCGTGCCACCGGCGAGGTAGATGTCGCACGGCCCCTGGGTGGCCGCCTGCGAGGTCCCGGCCGTGGCGGTGAGCAGGCCGACGGAGAGCGCGGCGGTCGCACCGACCGCGAGGAGGGCGCGCCTGACCCTGCGGATCGACGATTTGATCATGAAGTACTCCATTCACCAGTGTGGGGTGTGAGGTGAGCGGTCCGGTTCGGGCTCCGTCCCTCGCCGTCGCCGCCGGACCCGGCTCGGGCTCCCGCTCGGGTAGCTCCGGGGGACGGCCGCGAGCACTCCTTCGCGGAGGGAAGGAGGAAGGCACCTGATTTTGTTAGCGCTAACAATTCCGACCGGAAGGAGCGCGCGTGATGACGGCACGGACACCTCCCGTGCCGCAACGGGCATCACTATGGCCAGCCGCCAGGACACCGTCAAGACATCGCGCATCGACGGACGGTCCAGCCTCAACTGCCGGTTGACACTTCGCATTGGCCCGGCAGCGTCGAGGTCGGGGTTGCACCCGTCACCCCAGGGCCCGGAGGCGGGTGACGGCGTCGGCGAGCATCCGGCGGCAGAACGCCAGGTGTTCGCCCCCGTAGCCGCGCGGGGCGCACTCCACGACGAGCAGCAGGCCCAAGTACAGCTGGTAGAGCGCCAGTCGGTGCCGGAGGGCGGGGGTGAAGTCGAGGCTGCCGCCGGCTCCGGTGTACCCAGCGGCGAGCTCGCTGTCCGGGCCGGTGCCGCCGCCGAAGTCCAGCGAGACCAGTTCGGCGGCCGGGTCGCCCCAGAACGCCCGCTCGTGGTCGATGAGGCCGGTGATCCGGGCCGGCCCGGCGTCGTCGGCCGCCCGGACGAAGATGTTGCCCGGCCAGAGGTCGAAGTGGACGAGCCGCGGCTCGGTGACCTCGTCGAGTGCGTACCCGCCGTCGGACACCAGGGCGCGGAGGTCACGGGGCGGGACGTCCAGCGGCGACCGCCAGCGGTCGGCGTCGTCGAGCAGGGCCTCGACCATGGCGGTGAAGGCGGTGCGCCAGTCGGCGGCGGTGAGCGCGGAGTCGCCGGCCGGGTAGCCGAATCGGCCGTCAGCCGGGGTCAGGGTGTGCAGGCGGGCGGTGACCGCGCCCAGCTCGCGGCGCAGGGCCTCCCCCGCTCCGGGCGGCAGATGGTCGCCCGCCTTGTCCCAGGGTGTTCCCTCCAGCACCGACAGGACGATGAACTCCTCGTCCGCGTGGAGCAGTTCGGGTGCCGGGACGCTGCCCTCCGGCAGGTCCGCGAGCCGCCGGTAGACCATCGTCTCCGTCCCGAGGATGCCCCGCTCGTAGCGGAGCACCGGTGCGGCGGGCGGTGGGGCGAGCTTGACGACGGCGGGTCGGCCGTCGTCCAGCAGGACGCGGTAGGCGCTGTTGAACCAGCCGTCGGTCAGCTCGTGTTCCAGGCGGCACCCCATGCCGGCGGAGCCGCGCAGCAGGGCGTCGAGCGCGGCGGGCGTCAGGTGGCGCTTCGTGCGGCTCTGCATCGGCACTTCCGGGCGTGGGTCGGGCGGAAGGGGGCGAGGTCACGCGCCACGGTGCGGTGGCGCGTGACCTCACGTCGGGGCCGGCCTCAGGCCGGGTAGGGCAGGTCCGCGTCACGGGTGCCCGCGGGGCTGACGTGCACGGCGCCGTCCGGGCCGCCGATCCGCAGCTGCCAGGGGTGCGGGCTGTCGGTGGTCACCCGGAGGCGGTCGCCGGTGCGGCGCAGGTGGAAGCGGGCGCTCTCGCCCGGGCCGTCGCTGCGCGGGATCACCACGGTGCGCTCGGCACCGTCGGCGAAGGCGTGGACCCGCAGCTCGACGCCCTCGGCCCAGGCGGAGACCGGACGCTGGTCGTCCGCCCCGAGCGGGATGACCGAGTCGGGGCGGGCGAGCAGCGGCAGGGTGTGGAAGCCGTGCTGTTCGCGCACCCACCGCGGGCCGGTGACCTGATCGCCGGTCAGGATGTTGGTCCACCTCCCCTCGGGCACGTAGTACTCGACCGTGCCGTCCTCGGTGAAGACCGGGGCGACGAGCAGGTCGTCTCCGAGCAGGTACTGCCGGTCGAGCGCGGCGGCGGCCGGGTCGTCCGGGAACTCCAGCACCATCGCGCGCATCACCGGCACGCCGGTGGCGTGCGCCTGCTGGGCGGCCTGCTGGAGATAGGGCGCCAGGCGGTGCTTGAGCAGGGTGAACTCACGGGTGACGTCGACGGCCTCCTCGCCGAAGTCCCACGGCACGCGGTACGACTTGCTGCCGTGCAGCCGGCTGTGCGAGGAGAGCAGGCCGAACTGGGTCCAGCGCTTGAAGACCGCGGGGGTCGGGGTGCCCTCGAAGCCGCCGATGTCGTGGCTCCAGAAGCCGAAGCCGGACAGGCCGAGGGAGAGTCCTCCGCGCAGCGACTCCGCCATGGCGTTGAAGTGCGACTCGCAGTCGCCGCCCCAGTGCACCGGGTACTGCTGGCCGCCCGCGGTGGCGGACCGGGCGAACAGCAGCGCCTCCCCCTCCCCGCGCTCCTCGCGGAGCAGCTCGAACACGGTCCGGTTGTACAGCTGGGTGTAGTAGTTGTGCATCCGCTCCGGGTCGGAGCCGTCGTGCCAGGCCACGTCGGTGGGGATGCGCTCGCCGAAGTCGGTCTTGAAGCAGTCGACGCCGACGTCGAGCAGGGTGCGCAGCTTGCCCCTGTACCAGTCGCGGGCGGCGGGGTTGGTGAAGTCCACCAGGGCCATGCCCGGCTGCCACAGGTCCCACTGCCAGACGCTGCCGTCCGGGCGGCGCAGCAGGTAGCCCTCGCCCATGCCCTCGGCGAAGAGCTCCGACTTCTGCGCGATGTAGGGGTTGATCCAGGCGGAGATCCGCAGCCCCTGCTCCTTGAGGCGGCCCAGCATGCCGGCCGGGTCCGGGAAGGTGTCCGGATCCCACACGAAGTCGCTCCACTGGTACTCGCGCATCCAGAAGCAGTCGAGGTGGAAGACGCTCAAGGGGATACCGCGTTCGGCCATGCCGCCGACGAAGCGGTTGACGGTGGCCTCGTCGTACTCGGTGGTGAAGGAGGTGGTCAGCCACAGGCCCAGCGCCCAGGCCGGGGGCAGCGCGGGGCGGCCGGTGAGGGCCGTGTAGCGCTCCAGGATCGCCTTGGGGGTCGGGCCGTGGACGACGAAGTACTCCAGCGACTGGTCCTCGACGCTGAACTGCACCTGGCCGACGGACTCGGAGCCGATCTCGTAGCTGACCTTGCCGGGGTGGTTGACGAAGACGCCGTAGCCCCGGTTGGTCAGGTGGAACGGGACGTTCTTGTACGCCTGCTCGCTGCTGGTGCCGCCGTCCGCCTGCCAGATGTCCACCACCTGGCCGTTGCGGACGAACGGGGTGAACCGCTCCCCCAGGCCGTAGACCAGCTCACCGACTCCCAGCGAGAGCTGTCCGAGCATGTGGTGCCGGCCCTCGGCGTCGGTGACGAAGCCGGTGCCGCGCTCCCCCACCGAGGTGAGCACCCGGTCGCCGGCGCGGAACTCCAGCTGCCAGGGCCGGGAGGCGTCCACCCGCAACGTCAGTTCGCCGGCACTCAGCTCGACCACGTCGCCGTCCCGGCTCACCTTCCCCTGGCCCTGCTCGGCGCCGGGCAGTGCGAACTCGGGGCCGCGCCGCACCGAACCGGCGTGGTGGGTGGTGCGCACCCCGATCACGCCCTCGGCCGGGGACCAGCATTCGACGGTCAGCAGTGGGCTGTTGAGCGTGTCACCGCGGCCGCGCACGTGCTTCACGGGCGCGTAGAGGGTCATCCGGTCCTCGCCGGCGCGGACGTCGGCGACCTCGGTGGCGTAGCGCGCGGTGACGCCCGGGCGCATCAGCCAGTAGCCGTCGGTGAACTTCATCGGGCAGGTTCCTCCGTCCGCGCGCGGTGCGCGGTGATCAGGCCCCGGTACCAGTGGTAGCTGTCCTTGGGCGTTCGGGTCAGGGTTTCGTAGTCGACGCGGACCAGGCCGAAGCGCTGCTCGTAGCCCCAGGCCCACTCGAAGTTGTCCATCAGCGACCAGACGTAGTAGCCGCGCACGTCGACCCCGGCCGCGACGGCCTCGGCGACGGCGGCGAGGTGGCCGGCCAGGTAGCCGGTCCGCTCCGGATCGTGGACGTGGCCGTCGGGAGTGACGCTGTCGGCCTCGGCCGAGCCGTTCTCGGTGATCCAGACCGGCGGCAGCTGCGGGTAGCGGGAGTCCAGGTCGACGAGCAGCTCGGTGAACGCGGCCGGAACGACCGACCAGCCCATGGTGGTGAGCCGGGTCCCGTACGGGTTCGACTCGGCCACGCCGATGTCCGTGGCAGTGCGCCGTTCGGGGTCGTCCTCGTGGTGCGGGGCGGCCTCGACGGTGAGCGGCCGGTAGAAGTTGATGCCGACGAAGTCCAGTGGCGCGCCGATCAGTTGCAGGTCTCCCGGCAGGCGCCAGGGGCCGTCGGCCAGGCCCGCCCAGGTCTCGCCCTCGTGGTCGGGGTAGCGTCCGGCGAACAGCGGTTCCGTCCAGACCTCGTTGTGCAGGACTTCGGCCCGGCGCAGGGCGGCGAGGTCCTCGGGCCGGTCGGAGGCGGCGTGCAGCCGCTCGGGGTTGAGCGTGATCCCGACCTCGCGGGCGCCGGCGGCGCGCAGCTCCCGGACGGCCAGGCCGTGGCCGACCAGCAGGTGGTGGGCGGCGGCCAGCGCCCCGCGGCCCTCCCGCGCGCCGGGCGCGTGCCGGCCCTCGGCGTAGCCGACGAAGGCGGTGCAGAACGGCTCGTTGAGGGTGATCCAGCGCTCGACCCTGTCCCCGTAACGGTCGGCGGCGACGGCCGCGTACTCGGCGAAGGCCTCGGCGGTCTGCCGCACCCGCCAGCCGCCCCGGTCCTCCAGGGCCTGCGGGAGGTCCCAGTGGTACAGGGTGACGGCGGGCGCGATCCCGGCGGCCAGCAGTTCGTCGAGCAGCCGGTCGTAGAAGTCGAGGCCCTTCGGGTTGACCGGGCCGGTGCCCTCGGGCAGCAGGCGCGACCAGGCGAGGGAGAAGCGGTAGTCGTCGACGCCGAGCTCGCGCAGCAGCGCGACGTCCTCCGGGTAGCGGTGGTAGTGGTCGCAGGCGGTGTCGCCGGTGGCACCGCCGAGGGTGCGGCCCGGGGTGTGGCTGAAGGTGTCCCAGATGGACGGGCCGCGGCCGTCCTCGTCGTGGGCGCCCTCGATCTGGTAAGCGGCGGTGGCGGCGCCGAAGCGGAAGCCGGCGGGCAGTTCCGGGAAGGCCGGAGAGGTCACGGGCGTCCCGGCACCGGAGGGCACGGCGCTCACAGCTGCGGCGCCAGCCCGCGCTCGCGCAGCCAGGCGAGCTGGACGGGCGGGTTGGCGCCGCAGCCGCCGCCGTGGTCGGCGAAGGGCCACACCGTCACGGTGCGGTCCTCACCCGCGTAGTGGTTGAAGGCGGCGTAGACGGTGCGGGGCGGGCAGATCGGGTCCATCAGGGCGACGCTGAACAGCGCCGGGGCCGTGGCCCGCTGGGCGAAGTGCACGCCGTCGAAGTGGTCGAGGGTGTCGAAGGCCTGCTCCACGCGGTGGGGGCTGTGCCAGCGCAGGTACTTGACGATCTCCTGGTACGGCCCCTCCAGGGCGGTCTGCGCGCCCTGCCGGAAGTGGCACAGGAACGGCACGTCCGGCATCGTCGCGGCCACGCGGTCCCCGCTGAGCCCGGCGACGGCGAGGGCCAGTCCGCCGCCCTGGCTGCCGCCGGCCAGCACGACCCGGTCGCCGTCCAGACCGGGCAGTTCGGCGACGGCGTCCACGGCGCGCACGCAGTCGGTGATCAGCCGCCGGTAGTAGTGGTTCTCCGGGGAGTCGATGCCGCGGGTCATGAAGCCTTCGACCCACTGGGTGCCGTCGCCCTCGCCCCGGTCCGGGGTGTCCCGGCCCTGGCCCCGGCTGTCGACGACGAGTTGGGCGTAGCCGGCTGCGGACCAGAGCAGGTGCTCGGTGGGCAGTCCACGGCCGCCGCTGTAGCCGATGTAGGTGACGACGACGGGCAGCGGCCCGTCCACGCCACGCGGGCGCAGCAGCCAGGCGGCCACCGGCTCGCCGTTCCAGCCGGGGAACCGTACGTCGTCGACCTCGACGGTGCGCAGCGCGTACTGCTCGGTGACGCGTTCGGCCTTGACCGCCCCGCCGTGCGATCGGGCTTCGGCGAGGGTCCGGCGCCAGAACTCGTCGAAGCCCTGCGGGACGGGCGCCTCGGGCCGGAAGCCGACGAGTTCGTCGAGACCGAGATCTGTGAGTGGCATGGGGAATTCCTCCTGGTGGTGACGGGGGTCGGAACGGACTCGCCGGCGGGCGGTGGATCCCGGAACCGGGCAGGGAGGGACGGCGGTCCGCCCTCCCCCTGGGCGGACCGCCGGTCTGTGGGGCGGGAGGCCTCAGCCGGCCGCGCCGAAGCGGAAGGCCGAGAGTCGGAAGTCGCCGTGCAGGGTCAGGCTCAGGTCGTGCACGCCGTGGAGCGGGGCGGCGAGCTCGGCGGTGGTGCTCGTCCAGGCGTAGCGGTCGCCGGTCACGGGCACCTCGATCTCGGCCAGCACCCGGCTGCCCGCCCGGACTTCGAGCCGGCCCCCGATCGCGCGGACGTCCTCGCGGGCGGTCTCGACCTCGATCGCGGAGGCGCCGGAGAGGTCGACCTCCCGGAAGAGGAGCGTGGCGGGCCGTGCGGGGTCGGCGGGCGTGACCGCGTCGCCGTCGGAGCGGGTGGCGTCGACGATGGTGGCGTCCTCGTAGTCGTCGAAGTCGACGGCCTGGATCCGGCGTCCGACGCCCGCGCGGGGCGCGGCGGCCGCACCGGGCACGGTGAGCGGTGCCATGAGGACCGGGTGGTCGGCGCTGCGGGCGACGATCACCTCGTAGCGTCCGGGGTCGACGGTGAAGGCTCCGGTGGCGACGTCCCAGTGGGCCAGCTGTTCGGCCGACAGCCGGAACGTCAGTTCGCGGCTCTCCCCCGGCTCCAGCCGGACCTTGCGGAAGTCGGCGAGGCGCAGCTTGGGTGCCTCGTAGCGGGCGTCCAGGGCCCGGACGTAGACCTGGACCACCTCGGTGCCGGGTCGCGGGCCGCCGTTGGCCACCGTCACCGTGGCGTCGACCGCGCCGTACGGGTCGACCGAGGGCTGCGAAAGGAGCAGGTCGCGGTAGGCGATGTCGGTGTAGGACAGCCCGTGCCCGAAGGCGTAGAGGGGGGTGGTCCGGTGGTACTGGTAGGTCCAGCCCGCCTTGATGATGTCGTAGTCGAGCGGGGCGGGCAGCGGGTCGTCGCCCCGGTACCAGGTCTGCGGCAGACGGCCGGCGGGCTCGGCCTCGCCGAGCAGCACGGCGGCCAGCGCGTGTCCTGTCTCCTGCCCGCCGTGGGAGGTCCACACCACGGCGGGCAGGTGTTCGTCGGCCCAGTCGAGGGCGTAGGGGTAGCTGCTCATCAGCACCAGTGCCGTCTGCGGGCGGGCTTCGGCGACGGCGCGCAGCAGTGCCTCCTGGCCCTCGGGCAGGCGGATGTCGGCGCGGTCCTCGGTCTCGCGGCCGTTGATCATCGGGTGGTTGCCGAGGACGACGACGGCGGCGTCCGCCGTCGCGGCGGCTTCGCGCGCCTCGGCGCGGCCGTCGCGCAGCAGCTCGCGCTGCCAGCGCTCGGCGGCGTCCGGGGTCTCGGCGGTGACCGTCACCCGGCCGTCGGTCGGGTCCACGGCGGCGTAGCGTCCGGTGAACACGTTGCGCAGCAGCACGGTGTCCTCGCCGGCCGGTTCGAAGCGGAAGGTCTCCTTGACGAACCAGGCCTTGATGACGTCCTGGTCGGCGGCCAGGCCCTCGTCGTCCTGGAGGGTCAGGTAGCGGCCGGTGTCGGCGGCGCGCAGCGTGGAGGCGCCGCCGCCCCAGTCGGTCACGTCGAAGGAGGTCTTGCCGAGCAGGTCACCGGTGGTGCGCGAGCGCAGGGCGATCCGGTCGCAGCCCTCCACCCGGACGATCTCGCCGCCGTGCGGGGCGAGGGCCGCGGCGAGGCCGGTGGCCAGGCCGACCCGGTACGGCATGGTGCCGCTGTACCAGTCCTCGAAGAGGGTGTCGGCGAGCGGGCCGATGACGGCGATCCGCGGAGTGCGGGCCGGGTCGAGCGGCAGCAGGCCGTCGTTCTTGAGCAGGACCGTCGACTCGATCGCGGCGTGCCGGGCCAGGGCGCGGTGCTCGGGGCAGTCGATCACCTCGGGGCCGGTGCCGGACCAGGGGTCGAGGTCGGGGTCGAACTCGCCGAGGCGGAAGCGCAGTTCCAGCTGGCGGCGGACGGCGCGGTCCACGTCGGTCTCGTCGATCAGACCGCGTTCCAGCGCCTCGCGCAGCCGGCCGACCGGGGTCTCGCTGTCCTGGTCGTGGTCGGTGAAGCTGTCGATGCCGGCCTTGAGCGCCGCCGCGTGGGACTCGGCGTGGTCGTCGAAGTAGTGCTCCGGGTCGACCAGGTTGGAGGGGGCCTCGGCGTCGCTGACCACGAACAGCTCGTGGCCGGTCGGCTCGGCCCAGCGGCGCAGCTCCGCCTCGATCAGCGGACTGACGTGGCAGGGCCGGCCGTTGACCAGGTTGTAGGCGGCCATCGCGCCGGTCGCGGCACCGGAGGCGACGACGGGGCGGAAGGCGGCCAGGTCGTACTCCTGGAGGACACGCGGGCGCAGTCCGGAGGAGGTGACGCAGCGGTCGTCCTCGTTGTTGTAGGCGAGGAAGTGCTTGAGCACCGGGGCGGACCGCAGATAGGTCGGGTGGTCGCCGGCGAGTCCCCTGCAGAACGCCTCGCCGACCCGCGCGGTGTGCACCGGGTCCTCGGAGTAGCCCTCTTCGTTGCGTCCCCAGCGCGGGTCGCGCAGCAGGTTGAGCACGGGGGCCCAGGCCTGCAGTGAGTTGGCCCCGCGCTCGGGGCTGCCGATGGCCGGCGGGCGGTGGTGGTGGAAGGCCCGCAGCTCGGTCGAGACCGCCTCGGCGACCCGGCGTACCAGCTCCTCGTCCCAGCTGGCGCCGAGGCCGACGGCCTGCGGGAAGACCGTCGCCATCCCGAGCCAGGAGACGCCGTGCAGGGCCTCGCTGCCGGTGCGGAACGGGGCGATGCCCAGGCGCGGTACGGCCGGCGCGTACTGGTGCAGCATCGCGAGCCGTTCGTCGAGCGTGAGCTGCTGGAGCAGATCGTCGACACGCTCCCGCAGGGCGAGCGTGGGATTGCGGAAACCGGGCAGGCCGGCAGCGGACACGGGCACGGAAGTCACGTGGAACACCCTTCGGGCGGGCTCGGTTCGGCGACCGGATGATCGAAGCGTTTCGACGCTGACACGCTCCGATGGAGGTGTCAACTCCCCAGGAAACAAAGGATTCTGGATTTGTTCAGCCTCTTGCCCAACTAGAAACCCGTCGTTAGTGTCGCCGAAACATCCAAGCGCTTCGACGTCTCGACGCTTCGATGCTTCAACGCTTCAACGGAGAGGGGCCACGCCACCATGAGATCCGGGTTGAACCGCAGAAGCTTCCTGACCACCGCCGCCACGGTCGCGGGAACCGCCGCGATGGCACCCCTGCTGTCCGCCTGCGGCGGCGGCTCGGACAGGAAGGCCGGGGCGAACACCAAGGAGGGCCTCAAGTCCGCCCTGCCGACCTACGTAGCCAACGCCAACGCGGTCAAGCCGGACATAGCCCCCGTGCGGGGCGCGGGCGACGCCGCGACCGACCCGGCCTACCTCTCCTACCCAGCCTCCCCGCCGTCCAGCGTCTCCGGCGTTCCGGGCAAGGGAGGCAGCTACACGGCGGTCACCCCGCTGTGGGGCACGGCCCCACCGGTCGGCAACTCCTTCTACCAGGCGATGAACAAGGCACTCGGAGTCGAGCTGACCGTCAAGCCGACGGACGGAATCAACTACAACACCATCATCCCGACGATGACCGCCGCCAAGAAGCTGCCGGACTGGATCAACCTGCCGGCCTGGATGAACAACAACTTCAACACCGGTGGGCTGGCCGGCACCCAGCTCGCGGACCTGACCCCCTACCTGTCCGGCGACAACATCAAGAAGTACCCCAACCTGGCCGCCCTGCCCACCGGCGCCTGGCAGCACGGCGTCTGGGGCGACAAGCTCTACGGAATCCCCTGCTTCTCCACCAGCTTCGGCATCCCCGGCGCCACCTTCTACCGCCGGGACGTCCTCGAGGCCCGGGGCATCACGGCCGACCAGATCAGGTCCGCCGACGACCTGATGAACCTCGGCAAGGAACTGACCGACGCCAAACGGGGCGTGTGGGCCTTCGACGACGTGTGGACCTACCTCCAGTTCTCCTGGAACGTCCCCATGAACTGGAGGATCGACAACGGCAAGCTGGTCCACCCGTTCGAGACCCAGGAGTTCCTGGAGGCCATCGACTGGCACAACCGCCTGGCCGCCTCGGGCTACATGCACCCGGACGCGCTCGCCGGTGACGTCGCCAACGGGGCCACCCGCTTCTACAGCGGCAAGACGCTCATCGGAGGCGGCGGGCTGGGCGCCTGGAACCTGGCCGACCACCAGTCCGGCGTCGCCGCGGATCCGCACTACCGGCGCGGCGCCTTCAACGCCATCACCGCCGACGGCAAGGGCAAACCCGTGATCTACATGGGCGCCGCCGCCAGCATGATCAGCTACCTCAATGCCAATCTGAAGCCGGCGCAGATCGAGGAACTGCTCGCCGTCGCGAACTACCTCGCCGCGCCCTACGGCACGGCCGAGTACACCATGGTCAACTTCGGCGTCGAGGGCGTCCACCACACCCGGGCGAACGGCGTGCCGACCTTCACGGAGGAGGGGAAGAAGGACGTCCAGGTGACGAGCTACCAGTTCCTGGCCGCCGCCCCCTCCGTGACCAGCAACCCGGGCGGCGAGCAGATCACCAGGGACTACGCGAGCTGGTCGGCCGCCAACGTCGAGTACCTCACCAAGCCGCCCTTCTGGGGCATGAACCTCAGCATGCCGCAGGCCATCGCCTCGGCGGCTGCCGCCCAGAACGTCAACGACACCATCAAGGACTGCTACCACGGCAAGAAGAAGGTCTCCGAGGTGCAGGCCGCCATCGCCGGCTGGCGCTCCGGCCCCGGTGAGCGGCTCAAGCGGTGGATGACCGACAACGTCCTCGACAAGTACGGCACCGGCCAGTGAGCACCGCGGCACAGAAGCGCCCGGCCGGTCCCGCGCGGCTCGACCGGCGGACCAGGCTGCGGCGCGACAAGTCCCTCCTGCTGATGACGATTCCCGCGGTCGTCCTGCTCCTGGTGTTCAACTACGCGCCGCTGTTCGGCATCGTCACCGCCTTCCAGGAGTACGACCCGCTGGTCGGGGTCTGGCACAGCGAATGGGTCGGGTTCGACCAGTTCCGGCAGCTGTTCGGCGACCCGGCGTTCTGGGCCTCGATGAAGAACACGCTCTACCTCAGTTTCGTCCAGCTGATCCTCTTCTTCCCGATCCCCATCGCCCTGGCCCTGCTGCTCAACTCGGTGATCAGCGAGCGGATCCGCAACTTCTTCCAGTCCGTGGTCTATCTGCCGCACTTCTTCTCGTGGGTGCTGGCGGTCACGATCTTCCAGCAGATGCTCGGCGGCGCCGGCGTGCTCAACCAGTTCCTGCGCCAGCACGACATCGGCACCTGGGACATCATGACCAACCCGCACACCTTCGCCCTGCTGGTCACCTCCCAGGCGATCTGGAAGGAGGCGGGCTGGGGGATCATCGTCTTCCTCGCGGCGCTGAGCGCGATCAACAGCGAGCTGTACGAGGCCGCGGCCGCCGACGGCGCGGGGCGGTTCCGGCGGATGTGGCA
This sequence comes from Streptomyces vietnamensis, assembly GCF_000830005.1. NCBI lineage: Bacteria > Bacillati > Actinomycetota > Actinomycetes > Kitasatosporales > Streptomycetaceae > Streptomyces > Streptomyces vietnamensis. The sequence goes on from NZ_CP010407.1 coordinate 195,257, forward strand.
CATCACGCTGCCGGGGCTGCGCGGGGTGATCGTGCTGATGCTGGTCCTGCGGCTCGGCAACGCCCTGTCCGTCGGGTTCGAGCAGTTCCTGATCCAGCGCGACGCCGTCGGCCACGAGGCCGCGGACGTCCTGGACACCTTCTCCTTCTACTACGGCATCGCCACCGGCGGCTACAGCTACGGCGCGGCGGCCGGGCTCTTCAAGAGCGTGGTCTCCCTGCTGCTCATCTGGGGTGCCAACAAGCTGGCGCACGCCTTCGGCGAGGACGGGCTGTATCGCACATGACGAACGCACTCACCATCGGTTCGCGGGGCGGGAAACACCGCACGGCGGCGACGGCCGCCCGACGCCGGACCCACTCCGCCCGCCCCTCCTGGGACGAGCCGCCGACCCCGGTCGGCCAGGCCGCGAAGGGCCTCACACTCGGCGGGACGCTCGCCGTCATCCTGGTCCCGCTCTGGATCATCGTACTGACCAGCTTCTCCACCCCCGGGGCCATCAACCGGGCCGGCGGCCTGGTGATCTGGCCGGACGGCCTGTCCACCGAGACGTACCGCCAGATGCTCGGCGACCCGACCATCGTCACCGCGCTGGGGGTGAGCCTGGGCATCACCGTGGTCGGCACCGCGCTGTCCATGGTCGTCTCGATCCTGTGCGCCTACGGCCTCTCCCGGCCCCGGTCGTTCGGGCACCGCTTCCTCCTGATGCTGCTGATCGTCACGATGTTCGTCAGCGGCGGCCTGATCCCGGGCTTCCTGGTGGTCACCGGACTGGGCGGCTACGGCCAGTGGTGGGCGCTGATCCTGCCGAGCGCGGTCTCCGTCTTCAACATCCTGGTGCTGCGCGCCTTCTACCAGGAGACCTCCTCCGAACTGATCGACGCGGCCCGGATGGACGGCGCCGGGGAGTGGCGGATCCTGTGGTCCGTCGTCCTGCCCACCTCACGCGCCGTCACCGCCGTCACCGCGCTGTTCTACGCCGTCGGCTACTGGAACTCGTTCTTCAACGTCATGCTCTACATGCCGACGGACAGTCAGAAATGGCCGCTGCAGTACGTGTTGCTCACCTACGTCAACCGGGCGAACGGCCTGCCCGGTTCGGTCAACTCGGGCTTCGGGGAGACCCACGCCCAGACCGCACCGCTGTCGCTGCAGATGGCGGTCGTCGTCCTCACCCTGGTACCACTGGTGATCGTGTACCCGTTCGTGCAGAAGCACCTGCGTACCGGTGTTCTCACCGGAGCGATCAAGGGCTGAGCCGTCCACTCCGGTCCGGCGCGCCCCCGCCGGACCGGGACCGGACCGGGAACACGCCCTCAACGGAACCGACACGAAGGAAACAGCGCGATGGTGACACTCGCCGATGTGGCCAGGCACGCCGGTGTCTCGTCCAGCACGGTCAGCTACGCCCTCAGCGGCAAGCGCCCGATCTCCCACGAGACCAGGACCCGCATCGAGCAGGCCATCACGGACCTCGGCTACCACCCCAACGCGGGCGCCCGGGCCCTGGCCGGCAAGCGCTCGCACATCATCGCCCTGGTCGTGCCGCTCCACCCCCAGGTGCACGTGCCCACCATGATGGAGATCGCCATCGCGGTCACCGTCGCGGCCCGCGAACACGGCTACGACGTCCTGCTGCTCACCAACGACGAAGGACCCGAAGGAGTCCGCAGGGTCGCCGCCACCGGACTCGCCGACGGCGTCATCCTGATGGACGTCCGACTGGACGACGACCGCATCCCGGTCCTGCGCGCCCAGGAGATCCCGGCCGCACTCATCGGCCTGCCCGACGACCCCACCGGACTCTCGTGCGTCGACCACGACTTCGCCACCGCGGGCGCGCTCTGCGCCGACCACCTGGCCGACCTCGGCCACCGCGACATCGCCTTCATCGGCTACAGCAGCGGCGTCTACCGGCGGCACGCCGGCTACGCCGAGCGCACCCTGAACGGCTTCCGCGCCCGCGCCGAACGGCGGGACCTGCGGTTCCTCCACCGGCCGTGCGAGGGCACGTACGAGAGCACGGCCGGCACCCTGGCCCGCATCCTCGCGGACCGGCCCGACACCACCGGGTTCGTCGTGCAGAACGAGGCCGCGATCGGCCCGCTGCTCAGTCTGCTGCGCGCCAGCGGACGGACCGTCCCGGAGGACGCCTCCGTCATCGCCATCTGCCCGGAGGCGATGGCCGAGCAGCACTCCCCCCGGCTCACCTCCGTGACCGGCCCGAAGAAGGACCTCGGACAGGTCGCCGTCGACCAGGTCATGGCGCGGATCGCCGCGACCACCGCGGGCGAGCAGCCCGACGACCAACTCCTCCTGATGCCACCGGAGCTGGTGGTACGCGAAAGCACCGCACCGGCCCCGCGCCGCCTTTGACACCACGACCGGAAAGAGGGTTCCCGGATGGACATCCGCCGGCTCACCGACCGCCTGGGCGGCCTAGCCTTCGGCGGGGACTACAACCCCGAGCAGTGGGACGCGGAGGTGTGGAAGCAGGACGACGAGCTCATGCGCCGGGCGCGCGTCAACCTGGCCACCGTCGGCGTCTTCTCCTGGGCCCTGATGGAACCCGAGGAGGGACGCCACGACTTCGACTGGCTCGACGCCCACCTCGACCGGCTGCACGCGGCCGGCGTCGCCGTCGACCTGGCCACCCCCACCGCCTCCCCGCCGCCCTGGTTCACCCTGGCCCACCCGGACGCCCTGCCGGTCGGCCCCGACGGCGCCCGCCTGACCCACGGCAGCCGGGACACCTACTGCCTCGCCGCCCCCGCCTACCGCCGGGCCGCCCGCCGCATCGCCGGCGCCCTCGCCGCACGCTACGGCGACCACCCGGCGCTCGCCCTGTGGCACGTGCACAACGAGTACGTCACCCTCTGCTTCTGCGACCACGCCGCGGCCGCCTTCCGGGTCTGGCTGCGCGCCCGCCACGGCTCCCTGGACGCCCTCAACGAGGCCTGGGGGACGAACTTCTGGAGCCAGCGCTACACCTCGTGGGAGCAGATCCTGCCGCCCCGCAAGAGCCAGTGGCACCGCAACCCCGGCCAGGCCCTGGACTACAACCGCTTCTGGTCCGACGAGACCCTCGCCGCCTACCGCGAGCAGCGCGACGCCATCCGCGCCCACAGCGACCGGCCGGTGACCACCAACCTGATGCTGCCCGGCTACCAGAACCTGGACCTGTGGGCGTTCGGCCGCGAGGTCGACCTGGTCTCGGTCAACCACTACCCCGACGCACCCGGCGTCGACGCCGCCGCCCACGCCGCCTTCGACGCCGACCGGGCCCGCTCCTTCGCCGGCGGGGCCCCCTGGCTGCTGATGGAATCGGGCACCAACACCGTCTACGCCGGCGGCCGCGTCCTCGCCAAGGATCCGGGGGACATCCTGCGCCACTCGCTCGGCCACATCGCCCGCGGCTCGGAGGGCGCGCTGTTCTTCCAGTGGCGCCAGTCCCGGGCCGGCGCCGAGACGTGGCACTCGGCGATGGTCCCGCACGCCGGGCCGGACAGCCGCACCTTCCGCGAGGTCACGGCGGCCGGGGAGGCCGTCGCCCGGCTCGGCGAACTCGCCGGCTCCACCGTACGGGCCGAGGTCGCCGTGCTGCACGACTCCGACGCCTGGTGGGCCATGCAGGTCGACGGGCTCCCCTCGTCCGAGCTCGACTACATCGCCCCGCTGCGCCGCGCCCACCGGGCGCTGTGGGACGCCGGACCGACCATCGACTTCGCCCACCCCGAGCACGACCTGAGCCGCTACCGGGTCGTCCTCGCGCCGGCCCTGTTCCTGCTCACCGACGCGGGCGCCGAGAACCTGCGCCGCTACGTCGCCGACGGCGGCACCCTGCTCGTCCAGCACTTCGGCGGCATCGTCGACGAGCGCCTGCACGCCCGGCTCGGCGGGTACCCGGCCGCCCCGCTGCGCGAGGCGCTGGGCATCCGCGTCGAGGAACACCGCCCGCTGCGGCAGGACGAGGAGGTCACGCTCTCCGACGGCTCGACGGCCGGGTCCTGGAGCGAGTCCCTGCGCACCGAGGGCGCGGAGGTGCTCGCCGCCTACACCCACGGCATGCTCGCCGGAAGCCCGGCGCTCACCCGCCACGACTTCGGCTCCGGCCACGGTCTGTACCTCTCCACCCGCCTCGACGACGCCGACTACGCCGCCCTGGTCCGCCGGCTTCTCGCGGAGGCCGGCGTCGCCCCGGAGCTGCCGGGCCTTCCCCCCGGCGTCGAAGCCGTCACCCGGCACGCCCCGGACGGCCGCGGCTGGCACGTACTCCTCAACCACCTCGACGAGGCCGTACCACTCCCCCGGCCGGCCCACGACCTGCTCACGGACGCCACCGTGAGCCGGCTGCCCGCCGGCGGCTGCGCCGTCCTGCGCAAATTGTGAGCGCTCACAATTCTCTCCCGCCTCATCGAGGAAGGCCACCATGAGCGACCCGCACGAGACGATCCGCTGGGGCCACCACGCCCTGGAGCTGGAGATCGCCCTGGGCGAGCACGGCGCCCCGCGCCTGACCCGCATCGGCGCACCCGGCGACAAGAGCGCCACCCCCCGCCTCGGCGCACCGCTGCCGTTGGTGGAGGTGACGACCGCCGACCTCGGCCGCCACTGGTCGGGCCGGCACCTCGTCGACACCGTTCTCGGCGGACGCCTGCGCCATCGCACGCACCGGGCGAGCCGGGACGGCGACTGGCACGTGCTCGCCATCGAACTCCACGCCCCGGAGAGCGGCCTGACCGCCGAGGCGGTCTACCGGTCCCCGGACGGCCTTCCGGTGCTGCGTGCCGAGGTGGTGCTGCGCAACGAGGGGCCGCGGACGCTGCACCTGGAATCGGTCGCCTCGCTCGTGGCGGGCTGCCTCACCGGGGCCGGCCCGGCGGCCCTGGACAGCGCGGACCTGCTGTGGGCGGAGAACGAGTGGTTCGCCGAATGCCGATGGCACCGCCAGCCGCTGCGCGTGTCCTCGCCCGAACGGAGCGGCCGATTCCACACCACCTCCGGCCGCAGCACCCGCGTCGTGGCCGGACAGGGCGTGTGGTCCAGCTGCGGCCACCTGCCGATGGGCGGCCTGACGGACCGGGAATCCGGCCGTACCTGGCTGTGGCAGATCGAGCACAACGGCGGAGGCTGGCGTTGGGAGTGCGGGGTGCGCGACGACACGGCGTACGCGGCGCTGTACGGCCCCACCGACGCCGACCACGGCTGGCGCCACCCCCTGGAACCCGGCGCCGAGTTCCGTACCGTTCCGGTGGCCCTGGCGTACGGCGCGGACGGCGGCCCGGACGGCGCGTTCGCCGCCCTCACCGCGTACCGCCGGGCCACCCGACGCCCGCACACCGACCACCACCGGCTGCCGGTCGTCTTCAACGACTACATGAACTGCCTGATGGGCAACCCCACCACCGCGAAGCTGCTGCCGCTGGTCGACGCCGCCGCCGCTGCCGGCGCGGAGTACTTCGTCATCGACGCCGGCTGGTACGCCGACGAGGACGAGAACTGGTGGGAGACCGTCGGCGCGTGGGAGCCGTCCGCCTCCCGCTTCCCCGGCCCCGACGGGATCCACGAGGTCCTGGACCGCATCCGGGAGCGGGGCATGGTCCCCGGCCTGTGGCTGGAGCCGGAGGCGGTCGGGGTCGCCGGCCCCGTCGCCGGGTCCCTGCCGGAGGAGGCGTTCTTCCGCCGCGACGGGCGCCGCGTCGAGGAGGGCGGCGGCCGGTACCACCTGGACCTGCGCCACCCGGCCGCCCGCGCCCACCTGGACGGGGTGGTGGACCGCCTGGTCGGCGAGTGGGGCGTCGGATACCTCAAGCTCGACCACAACACCGACCCGGGTTCCGGCACCAGCGCCCACCCCGGTGAGGTCCCGGCCGCCGGCCTGCTCGGCCACAACCGGGCCCAACTCGACTGGCTCGACGGCATCCTGGACCGCCACCCGGACCTGGTGATCGAGAACTGCGCCTCCGGCGGCATGCGCATGGACCACGCCCTGCTCTCCCGGCTCCAGCTGCAGTCCACCAGCGACCAGCAGGACCTGCTGCTCTACCCGCCGATCGCGGCGGCGGCACCCACCGCCGTCACGCCCGAACAGGGCGCCGTGTGGGCCTACCCGCTGCCCGAGGACTCCCCCGACGAGGTCGCCCTGACCATGACCAACGCGCTCCTCGGCCGCGTCCACCTCTCCGGCCGGCTCACCGAACTCGCTCCACCGGCACGCGACCTGGTCCACGAGGCGGTGGCCGTGTACAAGTCCATCCGCGCCGACCTGCCCCAGGCGCTGCCGGCCTGGCCGCTCGGCCTCCCCGCCTGGGAGGACCCGTGGATCGCGCTGGCGCTGCACACCCCGGCCACCACCTACGTCACCGCCTGGCGCCGTCATGGAACGGACGCCGTCAGGGAGCTCGACCTGCCCCACCTGCTCGGCGCCGAGGTCCGCGCCGAGGTGCTCTACCCGGCCGCCGGCCGGGCCACCACCGCCTGGCACCCGGACACCGCCGTACTCACCCTGACCCTGCCGGCGGCACCGTCCGCCGTCCTGCTGCGCCTCACCGAGGAGCCGTCCGAGGGGAGTTGACGATGCACCCCGCGACGGCGCGCGCCCCACCGCGCCGGCCCCGCACCCCGAACGGAACACGCTTCGCGTCCGGGCCCGACCCGAGCAGCCGCACCGGGCCTCTGCCGTCCAGAACGCGGGAGTTCGATCCCCCACCCGAACACCATGCACCCCCACCCCACTGGAGGGACGCAATGAAATGGCCAGTCCGCTCGTGTCATGATCGCGTCATAGCCGCCGCGGCGGCCCTGGCGCTCGCGGTCATCGGCGCGACCGCCGCCGTCGCGCCGCCCGCAGCCGCCGCACCGCCCGCCGTCGCCGCGAGCACCGTGTCGGTGTCGGTCGACGCCGCCCTGCAGCTCGCCACCGTTCCCGCCACCGGCGTCGGCGTGAACATCCCGGTCTACGACGCCGCCATGAACGCCCCCACCACCCCCGGTCTGCTCAGCACCGCCGGCATCAACACCGTCCGCTACCCCGGCGGCAGCCACTCCGACGTCTACCACTGGCAGACCGGCACCGCCGACGACGGTGCGTACGTCGCTCCGAACACCGGCTTCGACGCCTTCATGGGCACCGTGCGCGCCGCCGGAGCGCAGCCGATCATCACCGCCAACTACGGCTCGGGCACCCCCCAGGAGGCCGCCGCCTGGGTCCGGTACGCCAACGTCACCAAGGGCTACGGCATCAAGTACTGGGAGATCGGCAACGAGGTCTACGGCAACGGCGAGTACGGCGCCAAGTGGGAGTACGACACCCACAGCAGCAAGAGCGCCACGACCTACGCGAACAACGTGCTCCAGTACGTCTCGGCGATGAAGGCGGCCGACCCGAGCGTCAAGATCGGCGCCGTGCTGACCACGCCCGGCTACTGGCCGGACGGCATCGTCGGCCCGGGCGACACCATGGACTGGAACCACACCGTCCTGTCGATCGCCGGCTCGAAGATCGACTTCGCCATCGTGCACGCCTATCCCACCAGCACCAGCCCGGCCGACCTGCTCACCAAGCCGCAGGCCCAGAACCCGAACATCGCCGGCGCCGTGCGCTCGCTGATCGGCCAGTACGCCGGGTCCCGCGCCCCCGACGTCGGCATCGCGGTGACCGAGGCGAACGCCCAGGCCTACCTGGACACCTCCCCCAACGGACTGTTCGCCCCGGACAACTACCTCACCTGGCTGGAGAACGGCGCGTTCAACGTGGACTGGTGGGACCTGCGCAACGGCACCGACTGCACCAAGGTGACCACCGTCGAGGGCGCCACCGACTACAACGACGGCGGCATGGTCTCCAGCGGCTCCCCCTGCGAGCCGACCGTCAACACGCCCTTCCCCGCCTACTACGGCATCCAGATGATCAGCAGGCTGGGGGCGCCCGGCGACACGCTGGTCAAGGCCGCCGGATCTTCCTCGCTGCTCTCCGCGCACGCCGTCCGCCGCACCAACGGCGACGTGGCCGTCATGCTGATCAACAAGGACCCGAACAACGCGGCCACGGTGAACCTCTCCTACACGGGGTTCACCCCGTCCTCCGCCACCCCGACCGTCCACTCCTACCTCAAGAACGGCCACTCGATCGGCACCGCCCAGTCCGGCAGTCCGACCATCCAGACCGTGCCCGCCTACGGCATCACGGTCGTCGAGATGCACCCGACCGGCGCGCCCTGCCGGGTCGTCTACAACAAGAACGAGTGGCAGGGCGTGATGGTCGGCACCGTCACCGTCGTCAACAACTCCCTCGGCCAGGTCAACGGCTGGTCCCTCGGCTTCGACTTCCCCGGCGACAACGGCATCACCGACAGCTGGAACGCCTCGGTGGCGCAGAGCGGCCCGAGCGTCAACGCCGGAAACGTCTCCTACAACGCCACCGTCCCGCCCGGCGGAAGCGTCCAGTGGGGCTTCAAGGCCACCTGGTCCAAGAGCGACGCCGATCCGTCCGCCTTCCGGTTCAACGGCGCCTCCTGCGCGATCGGCTGAACCCCGTGAACCGGTGGTGCCCCGGACACCTGACCGTCCGGGGCACCACCCCCCGAACGCGAACCACCGTGAAAGGAACCCTCCACGTGTCAGACCAGCCCCAGCCGACCGGCACCCTCCCCAACCCGGTGATCCCCGGCTTCCACCCCGACCCCAGCGTCTGCCGCGTGGGCGACGACTACTACCTCGTCTGCTCCAGCTTCGAGTACTTCCCCGGCATCCCCGTCTTCCACAGCCGCGACCTGGTGAACTGGACCCAGATCGGCAACGCCCTGGACCGGCCGAGCCAGCTGCGCCTGCCGCGCGACATGCCCTCCTCCGGCGGGATCTACGCCCCTACCCTGCGCCACCACGACGGCCGCTTCTGGCTGATCGTCACCAACGTCGGCGACGGCGGCAACATGCTCTTCACCGCCACCGACCCGGCCGGCCCCTGGTCCGACCCGGTCCGGCTGCCCGGCGTCCCGGGCATCGACCCGGACCTCGCCTGGGACGAGGACGGCACCTGCTGGTGCACCGTCGCCGGCGTCTCCCAGGTCCGCATCGACCCGGCCACCGGCGAGACCCTCGGCGAGGTACGGCGGATCTGGTCCGGCGCGCCCGGCGCCATGGCCCCCGAGGCCCCGCACCTGTACCGGATCGGCGAGTACTGGTACCTGATGATCGCCGAGGGCGGCACGGAGCGCGGCCACGCCGTCTCCATCGCCCGCGGCACCTCGCCCTCGGGCCCGTTCGAGCCGTGCCCGGCCAACCCGGTCCTGACCCACCGCGGCATCGACAGTCCCATCCAGAACACCGGGCACGCCGACCTGGTCCAGGCGCCCGACGGCTCCTGGTGGATGGTGTTGCTCGCCGTCCGGCCACGCGGCGGCACCCCCGCCTGGTACGTGCTCGGCCGGGAGACCTTCCTCGCCCCGGTCGAGTGGGTGGACGGCTGGCCGGTGGTCGGCCGGGTCACCCCCGAACTGCCCGCCCCCGCCTGGCCCTTGCAGCCCGCTCCCGCCGTACCGGTCCGGGACGACTTCGACCAGGCCGAGCTCCACCCCCGGTGGATCTCGGTGCGCGAGCGCTCCGAGCGGCTGTGCACCACGAAGGAACGTTCCGGCTGGCTCACCCTGCGCGCCGCCGGCACCTCCCTGGACGAGAACGACGTGGTGTTCGTCGGCCGGCGCCAGCAGCACCTCGGCTGCCGGGCCCGCGCCCTAATCGATCCCGCAGGGGGCCGCGGCGGCCTCGCCGTCCGCATGGACGAGGAGCACCACTACGAGATCGAGGCGGCCGACGGCGAGGTGAAGGTCTTCGCCCGGATCGGCTCGCTCCGCACCGAGGTCGCCTCCCGTCCGGTGCCCGCCGGAGCCGTGGTGCTCGGTGTCGACGTCGTTCCGCGACCGACGCGCGGCCCGCGCACCGGCCCCGACGACGTCGTCTTCGGCGTCGAGGAGCCCGACGGCACCTTCACCGTGCTCGCCACCCTCGACGGGCGCTACCTGTCCACCGAGGTGGCCGGCGGCTTCACCGGCCGGGTCATCGGCATGTACGCCGCGGCCGGCACCGTCCACTTCGACCGGTTCGACTACGAGCCCCTCCCGCTCCCCTGACCATCCGTCGGGGGTTTCCCCGCCCGTTCACCCGAAAGGGACGACCCGTGAACGACGCACAGCAGACCGCCCGCCGTCTCCACCGGACGGCCGGCCTCCTGGTGGCCCTGGTCACCACCGGCGCCCTCTGCGGCGGCACCGCCGTCGCCACACCCGCCGACCAGCCCCGGACGGCTGCCGAGGCCGCCGGGGCGAGGGTCCCGCACGACCCGATGGCCGCCGTCGCCCAGATGCAGCCCAGCTGGAACCTCGGCAACACCCTCGACGCGATCCCCGACGAGACGTCCTGGGGCAATCCGCTCACCACCAAGGCGACGTTCGACGGCCTGCGCGCCCAGGGCTTCCGCAGCGTCCGCATCCCCGTCACCTGGTTCCCCCACCAGTCCGACACCGCGCCCTACACCATCGACCCGGCGTGGATGAAGCGGGTCAAGCAGGTGGTCGACCTCGCACTGGAGGACGGCCTCTACGTCGAGATCAACGTCCACCACGACTCGTGGAAGTGGATCATGAACATGTCCACCGACCACGACGCCGTCATGGCCCGGTTCAACGCCACCTGGCAGCAGATCGCCACCGCCTTCAAGGACGAGCCCCGCACGCTGCTCATGGAGAGCATCAACGAGCCCCAGTTCTCCGACGCGACCGACGCCCAGCGAACCCAGTACCTGCGCGAGCTCAACACCTCGTTCCACAGCATCGTGCGCAACTCCGGCGGCAGGAACAAGGACCGCCTGCTCGTCCTGCCCTCGGAGGAGACCAACAACGCCCAGCACTGGCTCGACGACCTGTCCACCACGATGAGCTCGCTGCACGACCGCAACCTGGTCGCCACCGTGCACTACTACAGCTGGTACCCGTTCAGCGTGAACATCGCCAACGGGACGACCTACGACGCCACCAGCCAGAAGGACCTGACCGAAGGCTTCGCCCGGGTGCACGACACCTTCGTCAAGAAGGGCATCCCCGTCTATCTCGGCGAGTACGGCCTGCTCACCTCGCCCTACTCCGGCGTCGTCGAGCGCGGCGAGATGCTCAAGTACTTCGAGCACGTCAACTACGAGGCGCGGCGCAACGGCATCACCTCCGCCGTCTGGGACGCCGCCAACGACTTCCTGAACCGCTCCACCATGCAGTGGATGGTCCCCGAGATGAAGGCCCTGATCCAGAGCTCCTGGCGGACCCGCTCGGGCACCGCCTCCACCGACAACCTCTTCGTACCGGCCTCCGGCCCCATCACCGCGCAGACCATCACCCTGAACCCCAACGGCCAAGAGTTCGCCGGCCTCTGGCAGGGCGACCGCCCGCTGACCCCCTCCATGGACTACACCCTCGACGGCGACCAGCTCACCCTGACCGCCGACGCCCTCACCCGCCTCGCCGGCGACCGCGCCGCCGGCGTCAACGCCACCCTTGAGGTCCGCTACTCCGACGGCGTCCCGTGGAAGCTCTTCGTGCGCTCCTACGACAAGCCGACGATGGCCGACGCCACCGGAACCGCCGACGCACTGGCCATCCCCACCCGGTTCAACGGTGCCCTCATGGCCAACGTGCAGTCCACCTACGCCGACGGCACCGCCGCCGGTCCCGCCTCCTGGACCACCTACCAGTCGTTCGACAACTACAGCCCCAACTACACCGCCAACACCACCACCATCAAGGCCGACTTCCTCAAGTCGCTGAAGGACGGCGCTCCGGTGACCCTCACCTTCCGCTTCTGGACCGGCGACACCGTCACCTACCACGTGACCAAGTCCGGCGACACGGTCACCGGCACCGCCTCCTGACCCCGTCCCGTCCCGCCCCGGCTGCCGCCCCGGCAGCCGGGGTCTCCTCATGCCCCGAGGTGCGCCTCGTGCCCCCTGCCACCGCATCAGCCACACCGTCCAAGCCATCCACACCCTGCTGACCTGCAACTGTTCAAGACGAAAAGGCTCACCGAAACCGGATTCGAGATCACCCACGGCACAGACGCGAAGGTCCGCCTGCTCCAGGACGACCTGGCCGCCCGGTGGAACGGGACGTGGCAGCGACCGGCCTGGTGGGCGGACTGGCAGCAGGGCAAACACCCCGGCCTTGCCACCTACCGGTCCAACCGCCTGGGGCAGGAACCCACTGGCGTCCTTCCGTCGCCCAGCTCCTGACCGCCACAACCGGCCGTGAACCGTGGCTCGCTGACCACTTCCGACCCATATGCCCCGAGCCGCCGGTACCCTTCACGCTTGCGGGCTCCCGCTGCTTGCACGTGATTCGGAGAAACCACCACATGACGCGGAACACCCCCATCCCGCCCGACCTGCGCCGATGGATCACCGAGAACCTGCCGGACGGGGACACCGACACGGCCGAGGACGTCTCCTGGGACCGCGGCGACTCCCGAGTCTGGCGGGTGCCCACGGTCGAGAGCGAGGTCTTCGTGAAGCTCAGCCCGAGCCCGAAGGACTACGAGCGGGAAGTCGCCGGCTACGCGTACGCGGCGCGTGCCCTCGCCCCGCACGAGGCACCCCGCCTCCTCGCCTCGGATCCCGACTTGCAGGCGATCATGACCTCGCTCCAACCGGGTCGCGTCGTACGCGGGCTGCCCCTCGGCAGGGAGGCGGAGCTGCGGGTGCACGAACGGGCGGGAAACCTGCTCAGGCGCTGGCACGACTCCTCCACCCCCGCCTCGAAGCAGGACCGCGACATCATCCGCGCGTCCATGGCCGACCAGGCGAGCGAAGCCGCCGCCTGCCTGGAGACCACCGCGGGCCACCTCGACGACAGGCAGCGTGCCCTGATTCAGTGCGTTGCCCACGAGCTGCCGCAGCTCGCCGAGAACCTGCCCGTCGTGTACCAGCACGGCGACTGCGCCACCCGCAACTGGCTGTGGGACCCCCACCACGGCTACGGCGTGATCGACTTCGAGATGTCCGCCCACGGCATCGTCGTCGAAGAGTTCGTATGGCTGTGCGGAGCGGTATGGGCACCCCGCCCCGACCTCAAGGCCGCATACTTCGCCGGCTACGGCCGCGCGCTGTCGGACAGCGAGGAGAGGGCACTGCTCCTCCTCACCGCGAGGCTCGGCGTCTCCTACCTCGCTACCGGCCTCTCCAAGCAGAACCCGGTGCTCATCGAGCGCGGTCACCTCGTCCTCAGCCGCCTGACGCACGAATAGCAGCGGCCCGATGACGACCGTCCTCATCGTCGTGGCACATCCCGACGAGGCCGAGACAGCCATGGGGACGCGCATCCACGAGTACGCGAGGCAGGGAACACGGGTCTGAGTGCACTGCCTCACCACCGGGGCACCCGGACCGGACGGCACCGCGGAACGTCGGGACGAGTGCCTGGCCGCCGGCGCGATCCCGGGCGTGGAGAACTACAGCTTCTCGAACATCGTCTAATCGCGGCGTGGAACTCGGCGTCTTGCGCGGCCGCGTACTGCATCCGAGGGTTGGCGGCCAGGCACGCGCGGATCACCTCTTGAACAATGGGGGGCTCCAGGGGGCCAATGTTCCCCCGATCCGATATTGGGGGAACGCCTGACAGGCCGGAGACAAGTCCGATAAATCTGTGCCCATGAGCGACTCCATGCCCGAGGACGGGAAGCCCGAGAACAGCAAGCCCAGGTCCGTGACCGAGAAGGCGAAGGCCCTGGCCGAGAGGCACAAGGGCAAGCTCATCGCCGCCGGGAGCGTCCTCCTGGCCGTCGGCGCCGTGGTCACCAAGACGGCCCTGGAGCAGCTCGCTCAGCGCGACGAGGACGCCGAGGACGCCCCCGTCGCAGACGCCGAGGACTTCACCGAGGCCAAGGAGGGCAAGCCGGACTCCGCCTCCGGCAAGCCGCGAAACTCCCCGGTCGAGCACGGCGTGAAGAAGCACACGAGGACCCTCCGCGACGGGCGTGTCATCGAGATCCCGCCTTACAGGCGGGGCGGCGCCCGGAACGGCGACGAGGACTCCGGCGAAGCCGCAGCCTGAACGGTCACGCCGGAACTGCCCGCGACGGCCGGCTAGATGCGCTGTTCCAAGGGGTCAGTGATCGTAGGCGATCACTGAGCGCAGAACGGTTTGTCCGGTGGTGTCGTTGTGCCAGATCGCGGAGGTCAGCGCGAAGATGCTTTGCATGACGCGGGCTATGCCCCCTCCGGGTCCGCGCCCTCGGTGCCGTTCGAGGTCAAGCTGTCCGACGATCTCGGACACCCTCGTTCTCGTCTCCCCAGGCACCCCTTGGACCACACCACCAGGAGGAACCAGTGTCATACCCGCAACCGCCCACCCCCGAGGAGAGACTCGCCGACGCGAAGAAGCAGCTGAGCCTCCCGCGTATCGTCGTGATCTGCGGCTCCACCCGCTTCATGACCGAGATGACCGAGGCCGACCTGCGGGAGACCAAAGCCGGAAAGATTGTCGTCAAACCAGGCTGTGACATGAAGTCGCCGCACGAACTTTGGTCCGATCCTGTCGAGGCTGAGGCGCTGAAGGTTCGACTCGACGATCTGCACCGGGCGAAGATCCGGCTCGCTGATGAGGTGCTCGTAGTCGGCGACTACATCGGAGACAGCACCCGTGCCGAAATCACCTACGCCCGGTCGCTGGGCAAACCCGTGCGGTTCACACACCCCGAAGTCGACCCCGACACCTGACCGCCCGCCCCCGTACCCTCCGCAGGTACCCCTTGGAATTGATCATCCAAGGGTTGTCCCGCAAAAGATCGCGTGGCAGTGAGCCAGCGCCGTCGACCGGACGGCGACCCGGCATGATGGCCCGCGTGACCAATGACGCGGATGTACATCCCGCACGGGTAGCCGGCTAGTACGACGGTCCCTTTGCCCGCACCCCGAGCTGCTCGCACGTGACGACGGGCACTCCATGGACCCCGGCCTGTCCTGGCCGGACCTGGTCGCTGCTGCGGACAACGGCCTGCCCGACGGTACCGTCGCAGACCCTCTCGACCGGAACTCGTCACCACCGTTGCTCCCCCAACCGACCCAGCCCAATGAACTGGCCAGGCCTCTGCACCACGGCGTCGGACGCCGTACTCGGTGGGAAGTCAGGGTCATGCTGCCGCGAGTCCGCTCCGGGGTCAGCGGCCTGTCTCCGCGGTGTTCACCATGGCCAGGCGTCGGTTGTACTGGATCACGTCGTACTTCTGGTCACCGGTGACCACGACCTCCGGGCGCGTGGGTGTGGCAGGGAAGAAGTCGTCGGCGTCCACCGGCGTGCGGGCGGCCACGTACGCCTGCCCTTGGGGGAACGTGTACACGTTGAACCGCGTCTGTTCCGATGCGGGCACTCCCCGGGGGTACTCGTCGGCGCGAGGGTAGGCCGTTGTGTAGAGGGAGACCGACTTCACCCCGCTCGCGGGACGGACGATCCGTGCGTTCGGAGCGAGGCGGGTGTTCACGCCCGCCGGGTTGTGGATCCATCCCTTGTGCCCGCCGAACCAGATGGCCGTCCAGTCGCCCCGCACATCGGCGACCACGAACTCCTGCCCCCACACCACGGTGGATCCCCAGTCGTCGATGTGGTTGGTTCCCGCCGACCCGTCCGGACGGAGAGCGAGGTCGGAGACGAGCGGGGCGTCGTCGCGGGGCTCCGTGCGGACGTAGAGGAGGTTCGAAGGCTGTGTCTGGGTCCGGCACGTCGGGGCGCACACCGTCACCGTCTGCGGGTTCTTGCCGTACGTCGGGGCGATCGTGACCGCCTGTCCGATTCCGATGTTCCCGCCCGACTCCGCTCCCCCGGCCTCGCGCTCCAGGCGGTGGTCGGCGTCGAGGAGAGCCATGAACTTCTCCCAGTCCCAGTACGGGCCGGGGTCCCAGTGTGCGTCCGGCGCGCGGGCCGGCCTCGGCGGGAGGACGTTGTCGTGCCCGATGATGTGCTTGCGGTCCAGTGGGACGTCGAAGCGCCGTGCCAGGTAGGCCACCAACGCGGCAGTCGCCTTGTACTGGGCCGGAGTGAACCAGGTGGGTCCCTGGGCGGCGTATCCCTCCAGTTCGATACCGATGCCGTGCAGGTTGACCCAGTAGTTACCGGCGTGGAACGCGATGTCCTTGGTGGCAACCATCTGCGTTGCCTCACTGCCGTCGGCCTTCATCACGTAATGCGGGGAAACCCCGCTGACGGGGTCCTGGAACCAGCTGATCCCCCCGTCATAGGACCCTTCGAGGTCATGGATGACGATGAAGTCGACGTCCATGCCGTTCGATTTCCGCGCGGAGACCTGGTAGTTCGAGGCAGCAGCGGGAACGAACCGGCAGTTCAGCTCGCTGGGGCATTCCGGCACTGCCGCCGCGGCCGACGTCCGCAGCCCCAGGGACGCGAGCTGTGACCTCGTCGGACGGACGGACGGCGTCTTCGGCAACGACACCCTCTGGCCGTCCTTGCGCACCCTCTGCCTGCCGCTGCGGATCGCTTCGAACACCCCATCGGCGAACCGTCCGGCCGCGGTGGTGTCGGAGGCCTGGCTGTAGTGCGCCACAGCCCCGTACCAGCTACCTGGGTCGAGCGGCATCTCACGGGTGATCTGCCGTTGATACGAAGCGAGCAGCGCGGCGCCGCCTCGAAGGTTCTGCAGTTCGTCCCGCTTGAGAGTCCGGGGCGCGACGCCGATCATCGCGGCGGCAGCCTGCAACGTGTGCTCGGACGGGTCGTCGGTGCCCGTGGTGTCCACCGGCCCTTCGCCTGGGCGATGGGCGTACGCTCCCCCGGACGTCGTGTCCGTCAGGTGCATCGGACCGTAACCCCCCTTGGTGCTGGGGCGGCCGTCATTGGCCTCCCACCAGGAGGACTCGTAGCTGACGCCGAGAAGTACTTCCTTCGGCACACCGAATTCCGCTGCCGCTTGCTCGGCCGCCCGCTCGAAGCCGCCGGGTGTCGCGTCGGAGGGCCGGGCATTCCCAGCAGTGGCGGATCCCCAGATGAGGGCTACCGCCACTCCCGCAGCGCCGAGACCCCGGTGCCGCCTGTGTCTTCTGGTCACACCATGTCCATTTCGCTATGGCGGTCGTCGTTCGGTCAAGGCCGATGGCACGGCCGCCACAATCCTTCGGACGGGATCCTCCCGGTCCCACCGACACGCCCAACAGACGCACCCCCGTCACCGAACCAGAGCAGTGATCCCGCGCGTGGGGACCAGGTGCCGTCGACGATCAGCACGGTGTCCTTCGCGAACCGCTTGCGGGCCCGGAGCGCGAGCAGCGGCCCGAGATGGTGGGTGATCCGGTCCGCCGCCGACTTGGAGACCCGAACAACAAGGATCTTCAGAGTGGTCACCGATCGGGTGACGGCCAAGGGCGGACAGCAGGCGAGGCCTTCGGGCGGTGGTTCGAGATGTCTGACGTCTCAACCGCTGTGTCCGGCGGCCTCGGTGGTCATCTGTCCTGCCGCGCTCGACCTGCCGCATGCGCTCGTGGAGTGGGTCACGATGCTGATCGTCACCCGTGAGGGTGGCCGCCGGTGCAAACCGCGGCCCTCGCGGCGCGCCATCATCGCCCTGGTGTACCCCCCGTGAGCACCGGCATAGGTTTCAGGTCGCGTGCGGTGTTGAAACGGGTGCGGTGGTCGCCGATCTCGGCGAGGATCCGGGCGCCGGTGAGGACGGTCAGGCCGGGGAAGATGGTGATGATTTCCGCGTCGGGGCGCTGGAGGAAGAGTTCTTCGGCGGCCTGGGCCAGGTCGTCGCAGGCCTGGCAGGCCGTGTCGAGCTGGGCGAGGAGAACGCGGGTCTGGCGTCCCATCGCGGCTTCGACCAGGCCGGGCGGGCGGAGCCGGGTGCGGCGGAGTACTCCGAGGAGCCGGTCGGTCTCGGCGTCGGTTCGCAGGACGTTCGCCAGGACGACGGCATCCTGGTGGCCGGACTTCTTGCGGGACATGGCGTGCCGGTCCCGGTAGCGAGCCACCTCCATCGGATTGATCGCATAGACGCGTCGGCCGGACGCTCGCAGGCAGGCCACCAGCAGACTGCGGGAGGTCGCGATCGGGATCGGGATCGGGATCGGGATCGGATCTTCTGGGCTGTCGCCGTGCTCTGACGGCAATCCTTGAATTCGGCTCTGGCCGGGCTTCCGTGAAGTTTCGGTTCGCCGAGGTCCTGGCCACAGCTGATGGCCCTGGATCGGCTCATTGCTACGCCTATTCAGGTCACCTCCGGACGTTCCCCGAGCAAGAGATGCTCGGTGGGGGTATGTCGTCTCGCGCAGAGTGACCTTGGGATCCATGAGGAGATCAGCTATGTACGCAGTAATCCGGCGTTACGAAGGAGTCACTGACTCTGCCGAGGCAGGACGCCGAGTGGACGAAGGATTCGTGCCTATCCTCCGCCGAGTCCCCGGTTTCGTGGCTTACTACTGGGTGGACGCCGGGGACGGAGTGATGGTCTCCACCAGCGTCTTCGAAGACCGATCCGGGGCCGAAGAGTCGATCAAGCGGGCAGCGGACTTCGTAAGGGACAACCTCGCGCCGCTGCTCCCCAACAGCCCTCAAGTCACAGCCGGCCCGGTTGTGGCTGCTGGATAGGGGTCTACGAAGCGGGGCGCTGGATCACGATCACCCCTACTCCGACAGCCTGACCCTTCACGGAACTCCAGCCAGAGCCGTTTTCAAGGCTCTGACCGCACTTTCGTGACGGGGCTTCCGCAGTCTGACGATGACGTGGCACAGCTGGAACTGTTCTGCCTGGAGTCGGCATCAGACCCCTGCCGAGAGCGTTCGAGAGGAAGCCGCCGCATTCCTGCTGCGACTTCAGCCATCCGTGGAGGCTAGTACTCCAGCTGTAGTTCTTGATCACTGTTGTGGAGCGACCTGTCGTTGCCGCCGCCCGTCGTCGATCATGGGTGGCCTCATCCGTGCCGCTGCGCCGGCAGGAGGGCCCCGATCACGAGGATGGCCAAGTCTCCGGCGACGGCAGGGTCTACAGGCCCAGCCTCTTCCATTGATCAGAAACGGCTCGGGTCCTCATCAACATGAGGGGGTCTTCACCGGGGTCGCCTGATCCGCCTCGACGGTCCTGGCCGCCTCGGCTGCTTCCCGGAAGGTGACGACCGCCTCGCCGTTCTCCCGCGCCCATGCGGTGAGCATCCTGATGGGCTCCTCCAGGGTTCGCCCGAGATCGGTCAGGCCGTACTCCACGCGCGGCGGCGCCTCGGCGTACGCGTGCCGCTCGACGAGCCCGTTGGCCTGGAGCCGGCGCAACGTCTGGGTCAGTACCTTGCGCGAAATGCCACCGCTCAGCTCGACCAGCTCGCCGTGGCGCAACGGGCCGTCGGTCAGCGCGAAGAGCGTGACCATGGACCACTTGCTGGCGATGATCTCCATGGCCAGGAGAGCGGGACAGTCGGCGAGGAAGGCAATTCCGGGTCGCAGGCTCATGCCCCGAAGGTTACCTGGAGGTACCTGTTGGCCGCCTATCGTCGTCGAGGTGCGCACGCCCCTTTACTCGCATCTCGCACGATTGAGGTTTCAGCCATGTTCGTCTCCCTTGCCGTCGTCACCGTGTTCATGTCGGCGCTTCTCCTGGTATCGGCCGGGGCCAAGTCTCTGCGGACGCGGCACATCACCGAGCAGATGTCCACCCTCGGAGTGCCGCAGAGCATGATGGCTTTCCTGATCGGTGCTCAGATCGCGGGCGCGGCCGGTGTGATCGCCGGACTCTGGTGGGGACCCGTCGGAATCGCCGCCGCGATCGGCCTGGCGCTCTATTTCGCTGGGGCGGTCGCCTTCCACCTGCGCGTCGGCGACCGCAAGGGCGCGTCTCCGGCGGTGGTCCTCACCATGGCCTCCGTCGCCCTGGTCGTGCTGCGTGCTGCCACCTTCTGACAGCGGACAGCCGGTCTGACGCCGGCCTTGATCGTGCTGAGTGAGGTGGGTCTCCGATGAGGACGGCCACCGTTGATCATCGTGAGTTGTGTCGACAAACGAAGATCAGCCGGCGGCCGTGGGCCACAGCGTAGATCCTGCTCGGTGGCAATCGGTGTTCGAGGGCCTGATGGGCAAGGTGGCGGGCCGGTTCGCCCGGGTGGAACCCCGCCGCCCAGCAAGGGCGTTCGTGCTGGGGCTGCTCGCGGACCTGCCAAGGAAGAACTGCTGGACGATCGCCGAGCACGCCGGTAACGCCGGCCCGGCCGGCATGCAGCACCTGCTCAGCCGGGCCCGCTGGGATGCCGACCGAGTGCGTGACGACCTACGGGACTTCGTAGTCGAGCACCTCGGCGACGAGGACGCCGTACTGGTCGTCGACGAGACCGGGGACCTGAAGAAGGGCACCGCGAGCGTCGGGGTCCAGCGCCAGTACACCGGAACCGCGGGCCGGATCGAGAACTCCCAGGTCGCCGTCTACCTCCTCTACGCGAGTGCGGCCGGGCACGCCGCCATCGACCGCCGCCTCTCCATCCCACGGTCCTGGACCCAGGACCCGCAGCGGTGCCACTCGGTCGGCATCCCCGACGACCTGAGGTCCGCGACCAGGCCCGCCCTGGCCACCGAGATGATCGCCCAGGCCCTGGACGCCGGAGTCCGGTCCAGGTGGGTCACCGGTGATGAGGTCTACGGCGGCGACCCGCACCTGACCGCACTGGTCAAGGTGGCCGGCCGCCGCTGGACAGTCGAGGAGACCTTCCAAGCCGCGAAGAGCCTGGCCGGACTGGACGAGCACCAGGTCCGCCGCTGGGTCTCCTGGCACCGCTGGACCACCCTGGCCATGCTCGCGCACGCTTTCCTCGCCGTCACAGCCGCCATCGAACGGGCCACGACCACCACGACCCCCGAGCTCAGCCCGCTGACCTGCAACGAGATCCAAAAACTGTTCGCAGCCCTGCTCGCACCGGCCCGCGACCTTGCCCACCGCCTGCACTGCTCCGCATGGCGCCGTCGGCACCAAGCACGCTCGCGCACCAGCCACTACCAGCGACAAGCCACCCAACAACCATGAAGATCACGATCTACAGCCGGAGTACTAGGAGCTCGTCCAACGGCGTGGTCTTGAACCTGCGGACGGTCTTGCGGTCCAGGCCGAGGTGGCGGGCGATGGCACTGATCGTCCACCTCTGGCCCAGCAGCCGGTGCACGTCTGCGTACCGGTCCCGGGTCCGCTCGACGAGCGGTGTGCGGGGCAGCCGCACCGGCGGGAGGCCGATCGTCGGCGGCTCGGGCGGTGCCTTCTGTTCGACGTGTTTACGCAGGCAGGAGCGGTGCTGATGGCAGGTCTTCCCGACCGCGGCCGACAGGTTCTGCAGCAGATGTCGACGGTCGGCCACCTCGATCGCCTCGGGGGCGGCCTCCTTGGCCGCCCGGCTGTAGGCGGTGGCACGGTCACGGCAGATGATCTCCGCGCCGGGATGCTCGCGCAGCCAGGAAGCGAGGGTCTCCGAGGTGCGATCCGGGAGCACGTCCACGGCCCGGCTGGTCTCGATGTCCACGAGCACGGTGCCATGGGTGCGGCCCTCGCGGAAGGCGAACTCGTCGACCCCGAGCACGCGCGGCGACCGCTCGGGCACTTCGGGTGCTTCCCACAGCGCGAGCAGGCGGGTGCGGTCGGCGGCGATGCTGAGCTTGCGGCGCAGTCGCTCGCCGAGCCGGCCGCCCAGCTCGGTGGCAACAGCCCGCGGCCACTGCTTCGGCCCGGTGCCGGCGCGCATGTGGCGCTCGCTCAGTCCCCGCACCTGCTCGACGAACGTCCGCTTCGAACGCGGCCACCTCGTCGAACGCCCCGAGGCTCACGCAGCCTGGGCAACCTCAACCGACCCACAGGTCTCTCTGTTTCTCCGAATACACACCGAATGCGCCGCGCCCCAAGGGAAGGTCGCCATCAGTTGGCGCCACGCCGGAAGGCTGCGCGGTAGTCCCTTGGGCGTCGTCCGGTGTGTTGGGCGAAGAGAACAGCGAAGGTGCCGGGGTCTCTGTAGCCGATCGTTGCAGAGATGCTGGCGACCGTTCGGTCCGTGGTCTCAAGGAGGTGTCGGGCGCGATGGACGCGCGACGATCGCAGGTACTGCAGCGGACTCTGGCCTGTCTCGTCTGCGAAGCGCCGCAGCAGCGTTCGCGTGCTGACATTGAATGTGTCCGACAGCGCGGCGAGGTCGTATCGGACGGCAAGGTTCTGGTCGAGGTGCCGCATGACCCTGCGGGAGAACTCGTTTCCAGGCTGTGGAAGAAGTCTCACGTCCACGTACGGGGTCTGAGACGATCGCGCATCGTCGACGAGCGCCACACGCGCGGTCGCCCGCGCCACGCCGGCACCGCTGTGCCGGCGGATCAGCTCCAGCGCGAAGTCGTACATGGCACTGAAGGCCGCCGTCGTCGTCACCCCCTTGTCGGTGACGACCAGACGTTCGGGTCGGACATCAGCGTCAGGACAGCGTCGAGCCAATTCGTCCGCGAAGAGCCACGACGTCGTAGCCCGGCGCCCCTTGAGCAGTCCAGCTTCGGCGAGCAGGAACGCCCCGACGCAGATCGAGACGACGACATGGCCTGCGGCAGCATGTGAGTGGATTGCCGCAACTTCCGGGGCGAGGGACGCGAGTTTCGCGTCCACGTCGAGGCCCGGCACGAGCTCGAACCCTGGCACGACAAGGACGTCGACCTCGCGCAGCGGAGAGACGGCCAATGCCGCACCACCCGATGCGGCGACACGACGACGAGGCGAAACAATCGAGACCTCGTAGTCGGCGCGGTCCGGGCCGGCAACGTGCGTGGCCATCGTCAACAGATCGGGTACGCCGAACACCTCGGACGCGAAGCAGCCCGGATAGGCCAGGACACCGACCCGCAGCGCGCTCACGCTCGCCTCCTCACCATCACGCCTATGGCGAGATTACCCCTCTACATGGCGATCTGGCCTATCAGCTTGTGCGGGCAGGCCAGTTCACGCTGTCGGCATGAGAACCAACGGACGTCTTGACGACGCGATCAAGGACTTCTCCCGACGACTCGTGGACGTGGACGGGGTGGTGAAGACGGTGTACGCCTCGGGTTCCGGACCAGCCGTCGTGTTGATGCCGGAGATGCCCGGTATCAGCCCTGACGTTCTTCGGCTGGCACGGTGGGTGCGGGATGCGGGCCTCACCGTCTACATCCCCTCGCTCTTCGGCATCGACGGCGCCTATCCCACGGTCGAGGGTGGTGAGGAGGTTGTCCGTCGCGCCTGCGTCAGCGCCGAGTTCCGTGCGTTCGCCGGGGGCGGCTCCAGCCCCGTCACCGCGTGGCTACGTGGGCTCGCGCGCCAAGCCCACGCCGAATGCGGCGGTCCGGGAGTCGGTGCGATCGGTCTGTGCTTCACCGGCAACTTCGCACTCACCATGGCGCTTGAGCCGGCCGTCATCGCGCCAGTGGTCAACCATCCGTCACTACCGCTGGACGACCCTGCCGCACTCGAGATCAGCGGCGAGGACGCACGCGCGGTCCGAGAGCGCGTCGCGCGCGATGGACTGAAAGTTCTCGCCTACCGCTTCGACGACGACCGCTGGTGCACCGGGCAGCGCTTCGCCGCGTACCGAGCACTCCTCGGCGACGCCTTCGACGGCCGCGTCCTTCCGGGCAGTTCCGCCAACGCCAGCCCGCCCCCGTTCTTCCGTGACGTGGTCGGCTCCCCCCACAGCGTCGTCACCGCCCATCTCGTCGACGAGGACGGACATCCCACGCTGAAGGCCAGGGACGAGATCCTCGCTTTCCTCATCGACCGCTTGAGCCCGTCTGGACATTCCGAATGCCCAGACGACTGACCGTGAGCAGCATCACCGGTTCGATGGCGGGTCGTCCACATCGGGTCCTCGACGTGATCACACCAGCCACCTCGAGATCAGCTCACCCGTGACCAGGTACTCCAGGGCAATCGTCAGGCGTGCAAGACGTGCACGGCGAGCAGTGTCTGCCAGGTCCAGGCGATGGAGATGGAGACGCGCTGGATCAGTCCGCCGAGGTCCACCCAGCGTTGATGCTGGCTGAACGCGACACTGGACAGGGCCATCGTGGTCGCGAAGAGCACACCGCTGGCGATCGAGTAGACGGCCCACCCGGCCGGGCCGGACAGGGCGAATACGAAACAGGCCACTGCGAGGGCGAGGAATCCGATGAGTGAGAACAGGTCATGCAGCGCTCCTGTGCGGGTGTGGCGCTGGAGCTGATCAGGGGTGCCGGGAGGGTAGCCACTTACCGGATCCGTCCGGAAGGCGCCTGCGCCCAGCAGGCCCACCGCCCATGTGGCGATCAGCAGTGCACCCCAGCGGGAAGGCCCGGCATGCCACAGGCCCACGACGAAGGCCAGCGACAGCAGGCCCGCGACGAGGAAGTTGACGGTCTGCGTCCAGCCGCCGCGGCCGAGGGAGAGCGAGCTGACCGGGTGGCGGAACGGTTTGTAGTCCACACGGGTGGCGCCTTCCAGCAGATACGCGAGGGTGAACACGGGGCCGGCGGCCATCCCGCAGGCGAGCAGCGCTTGATTACCCATCTTGTCAACATAGGTTGACAAGATGGGTGTGTCAACCCTTGTTGACATGGGTGACGCCCTCCGGGGCTCCCTCGGGCATCGACTCACGCCTCTGCTCCGCGAGATCAGGGGCGGGCTTGAGTTCATGCGCGCGGGGCTGCCGTCGCCTCCCAGTCGATGTGGTGGTCGAACTGCCAGGCCGTCTTCTCCGGGTTGATCAGCTTCGTGGCGGCCGGCATCACGAGGTCGCGCAGTACGCGGCCGACCGGGCCCGCGGTCTTGTTGCTGTTCGTGCGGGCGCCGAGCTTGATGATGCGTTCGACGCGGGGGCGGCGCAGTTGTTCGTACGCTGCGAAAGCCTGGTCGTAGGGCAGGTCCCGCAGGCAGCGTGCCAGTTCGACGGCGCTTTCGGCGGCGATGGAGGCACCCTGTCCGGAGCTGGACGAGGCGGCGTGGGCCGCGTCGCCGATCAGGGTCATGCGGCCGTGGGTCCAGTTCGCGACCCCCGGCATGTTCTCCATCGGGCCGGTGATGAGGAGCTCGTCGGCCTTGGTGCGGCTGATCATCTCGAGGGCAGGGGTGCGGTCGTCGGCGAAGGCGTTCCGCAGGATGCGCATCCACTCGTTCGCGCCGATCGCCTGGGCCTCGGAGACCGTCATCGGGGCGCGGTGGGGCAGGTTCACGAACCACATCGCCGAGGAGTCTTCGAAGACCTGGTAGCCGAAGAACGCGCGCTTGCCGAAGCACATGTACATGACGCCGTCGGTGGAGGGCAGCCCTGACTGGTGCAGCCGCGCCCCGAAGCAGACCAGGCCGGCGTAGTTCGGCTGTGCTGCGGCCGGGTCGATCAGGGAGCGGACCGTGGAGCGGATGCCGTCGGCGCCGATGAGGACATCGGCGCTCGCCTCCGTACCGTCCGCGAAGTGCGCGGTGATGCCGGAGCCGGTTTCCGTCGCGCCGGTCAGCCGCTTGCCGTGGTGGATGGGGACGGAGCGGCGCTCCGCCTCGTCGTAGATCGCCCGGTAGAGATCGGCGCGCCAGACGAACTGCAGGGACGGGAGGCGGGAGGGCGGGGCGAACCGTGCGAGGGGTTTGCCCGTCCAGCTCCGTAGTTCCATGGCGGTGACCGGGGTGCCGATGGCGCGGACGAGGCCGCCCGCACCGATCGCGTCGAGGGCGTTCTGGCCGTTCGGAGCGATGGTCATGCCGCCTCCGGCCCCATCGGCGGTGGAGTCGTACGCCTCGTAAACGGCGGCCTCGATGCCTGCCTGACGGAGGGCCATCGCGGCGACCGGGCCTGCGATACCGCCGCCGATGACGAGCGCGGTGCGGGTTTTGCCGATGCGGGTCATGACTGGCACCCCTTCGGGTCGTCGATCGTCGGTACGCCGCCGCTTTCGTGTGCGCGGCGCACGTCCTGGAGGTACGCGCGGGAGAACATCGCCGACAGGATCGCGATGCCACCGCGGTGGATGCGGATCTCGCTGTTCGTCGCAGAGCCGGACAGACGGACACGGCGGCCGGCCGTCGTGTGGTGGGTGGACGAGGACCGGGAGTCCTTGACCTTGCCGCGGGCGGTCCACCTCAGGTTCCGGTGGTCGATGGCGGTGGCGTCGTCGACGAGCAGCTTGACCATGGCCCGGTCCATGTCGAGGTGGATCTCGACGTCGTCGGGAAGGTCGGGAGAGCGGAGGTCGAGGACTGCGGCGCCATGACGGGCCTTGATCTCGAAGTGGCCGGCCTTGGTCCAGTTGCCGAGGTGCTTGATGAGGTCGTGGTCGGAGTGGATGCGCTCGGTGAGGGACATCTCGGTGGTTCCTCTCGGGGCTGCGTCGTGTCGACGACTCGATAGTTTCACTGAAACTAGTATCGAGTCAACTAGTCATGCCGGGGATAAAATCGGGTCCATGACCGCATCCGCGCCCCGCAGCTCCCCCCTCGCCCTGACCGTCCTGGCTCTGCTGCACTACAAGCCGCTGCACCCGTACGGCATCCAGCGACTGGTCAAGGACTGGGGCAAGGAGCAGGTCGTCAACGTCAGGCAGCGTGCGAGCCTCTACCGCACGATCGAGAGACTCCACGGCGACGGGCTGATCGCGGTCCGCGAGACCGGGCGCGATCAGCAGTACCCCGAGCGGACCGTGTACGAAGTCACCGACGCGGGGCGTGAGACCGCCCGCGCCTGGCTGGAGGAGATGCTCTCCGCGCCCAAGCAGGAGTTCCCGGAGTTCCCGGCCGCTCTCTCGAATCTGCTGCTGCTCACGCCCGAAGAGATGGGGGACGTGCTGCAGCGGCGGGCCGACGCCCTCGCGGCGCAGCTCGACGGACTGGAAACGGCCATGGCCGCAGAGGCGGAGCAGGGGCTGCCGCGCATCACCCGCCTGGAGACCGAGTACCTGCGGGCGGTGACGGCCGCGGAGCTGGAGTGGGTGCGCACGGTGGTCGAAGACCTGCGAGCCGGCCGGCTCTCGTCGTCGAAGGAGCAGTTGGACGCCCTCGCGGCCGGGCCGGTGCAACAGTGAGCCCGCCCCCGACGCGTCCGGGGACGGCCTGAAGCAGTGCGCTCTCGCGGGGGCGAACGGGGTCGAACCCAGCCGTCTGCCCCGTCGGACCGAGCTCGCCCGTGGATCTTGCGCCGAGCCGCCGGGTTGCCAGGCCGGATGGGAACTGCCGGCCCGGGATTCTCCGTGCATCCGGCTTCTTCGGAATCCCGCGCGAGTTGCGAGCCGACCGCCCGGGCCGGAAACGGAGCCGCCCCTCGATGAAGGGCCCCGGTTTCAAGTGCGCAGCGAGCGTTGAGCGGTGACCGGAGTCACCCCGATGTCGTCGCTCCAGGAGCAGACCTCCCACGACAGGCAGCCGCCCTGCGCGAAGAGCAGCACTTCGCCGCCGGTGCGAGGCCCCAGGCATCGGCGCGGAAGTCCCTGGCCGGGGCCGGTTCGGCGGTGAGCGAGGGCGGGAGCGGCTGGGCGCTGGTGCTCCATGGTGTTCCATGCGTCGGCGAGAAGGTCATCGGCCGGGGCGGCCGGCTTCTGCAGGTCCGGGCCGGCGGTGTTTCTCGCGTGGGTGCCGGACATCGCCCACGCGCGGGCCTCCGCGGCCGACAGGTTGAGCACCCGTGCCTCCTGGACGAGGGCGGTGGGGTCATCCCCGCACGAGCGGGGAGCGATTCTCCTCCGAGGAGGCCCTCGCCGCCTCGGCGACCCCGCCCCCACGCCCGTACTTTCTCCGGGAAAACCGCAGGCCCCGCGTGCGCGGGCAGCACACACCGCGCATCCGGCACCGGTAGTCCGGGTCGCCGCCGCGTGACGACACCCCGCTTGACGACACCCCGCGTCGGCTCACAGAGCCTGCGGGAAGTCGAAGACCCTGCCCGGGTCGTAACGCCTCTTCAGCTCAGCCAGTCGGTGAGCGGCCGAGCCGTAGTACGCGGAGCGCCAGTCGCTCAGACTCGCGTCCGTGTAGTTCTGGTACGCCGCACCCGAGGCGTACCGGCGCATCGCGGTGTGCGTGCCGTCCAGCCAGGCCGTCGCCGCCCCGGCGGAATGACCGGCGGGCCAGGACGCGGTGTACTGCGCCAGGAAGCGCGAGTTGCGGTGTACGAAGGCGGTCGCCAGCGGAGAGACACGGTTGACGGCCCCGCCCAAGGCGGTGAGCGCGACGGATACGGCGCCGCCGCCGCTGCTGCGCCCGTGGCGCTCGACCTGGTCGAGCAGCGACCGGATGCCGGCGGTGCTCAGCGAGCGGTTGAAGAAGTCCGAGCGCGCCGCGTACGTCTCCCGCTGGAGCACGCCGACGGGCTGCCGCCCCGGGGTCGTGCCGGGCAGATGACACTGGGTGGTGGAATGCGTCGCGCAGCCCGCGTACATCCGCATGGTGTCGAGGTAGCCGCGGCGCCGCATGGTGATGTGGGAGGCGGCGCCGGGGCCGCCGGCGCGGTCCGCCAGCCGGTCGACGGCGTTCTGCAGAGCGCCGTACGTGCCGAGCGAGAAGCAGCTGATGGAGACGGTGGGAGTCCGGCCGGCGACGGCGGACAGGTGCAGCGCCGACCAGATCTCGTCGGGCTGGGCGGGGCCCCACTCCTGCCAGGAGCGGAGCGCGGCAGCGGCCTTGGACCAGGGCCAGGTCATGTACGCGGTGACGCCGTCGGCGGCCTTGTGGGTGCGGAACCGGAGTTCGGTGACGACGCCGAAGTTTCCGTTTCCCGCGCCGCGCAGTGCCCAGAACAGGTCGGGCTCCCGCTCCTTGGACACCTCGAGGGTCCTGCCGTCGGCGGTGACGATGCGGGCGCCGGTGAGGCTGTCGGAGGTGAGGCCGTAGGCGCGCGAGACCACACCGTGGCCGCCCCCGAGCGTCAGGCCGGAGATGCCGACCGTGGGACAGGAGCCGCCGGGGACGGTGACGCTTCGTGCGCCGAGCTGGGTGTAGACGTCGATGAGCTTGGCGCCGGCCCCGATGACGGCACTGCCGGAGCCACTGCGGATGGACTTCAGCGCAGAGACGTCGATGACCAGGCGTCCGTTGCCGCTGGACCAACCGGCATAGGAGTGCCCGCCGTTGCGGATGGCGACGGGGGTACCGTGGCGGCGTGCGAAGGCCAGGCACTCGGCGATGTCCGCGGTGCCGCCCACGTAGGCGACGGCGGCGGGACGCAGACCGTCGAAGCGGGTGTTGTACAGCTGACGGGCGATGGCGTAGTCGGCATCGCCCGGACGTATCAGACCGCCCTGGAGGCCCCTGCCGAGCGCGGACCAGTCAGCGGCGCGGGGCGCGACCGCGTGGTTGCCGACTGCGGCGGATGCGGAGCCCAGGGGCCGCTGCTGCCCGCCGGCAGCAGGGGCGGAACCGCCGCCGGGCGCGGCCCTCACCTGACCGCTACCACAGCCCACCACCCCGGCGACGGCCGCCGCGTAGCCGGTACCCGCTGCAAGCAGTGCGCGCCGGTTCATGGCGGCCTCCGTTCACGATGCTCTGCTGTCGCTTAAGCAGAGTGCGAACGAGGGGTATTGGTTCCACGTGGTGGACACGGGCGCTCCGGCGGTTCGCTCGCAGCCCGACCCTGCTGTCTCGTAGACCGAGCCCGTGCTCGCACCGGCGAGAAACCCGGTCGAGACGGGCGAGCCAGAGCACGGGATCATCCCCGCGGAAGCGGGAAGCAGACGCACCCCGGCCGCGGCACCTTCGGCGAAGAACGGTGCACACTCACGGCAGACCACCTCCCCCCTCCCCCGGTCCGTTTCGCGAGCCGAGCAGCCAGGCTGGACGCCTCGCGGTCGGGCAGCAGGTCCACCGGACGCCGACTTTCGACATCAACCAGGACCTGTCCGGTCGATCATCCGGTATGGCGCCTCGGTGATATTTTGAGCGGAATCGTGGGAGGGGCGGGCGAATCCGTGGACAGTGACCTGCGGCGTGCGGTCGTCGTGACGCTTGGCGAACTCGGGCGAAGCGATGACTGGCGTGACCGGGCGGATGCCGGTCACAGCCTGGCAGGGTTCGCCGAGATGCAGGAGGCCGTAGAGCCACTGCTGGGGCTCGTACTCGATCCTGGCGACACCTTCGTCACCAGACGGACCGCGGAGGGCCTGCTTCGGCGAAAGGACAAGGCCGGACTGGCGATAGTCGCGTCCGCACTGGCAGTCGCCCACGATAACCACGCCGATTGGATCCACACCGCAATCGTCGATGTCTTCAGCATTTTCTCGTACGACCTGGACGAGGCGCTACGGCTCTGCGAGGAGATGTCGGGCGATGCCGACGATCGTGTTGCCCGGGGGCCCGTCGGCTGCACGACAGCCTGGCAAAGATCGATCCCGTTCTCCGCCCCGCATAGCGGGGGGGGCGATCCGCTCCTGCCCCTTTCATCTGGTCACCCGACATGACATCGTCCACACGTGACAGACACCGCCGGCGGGGCAACGGCCTCAGAACGACCCGACGACCGCACCGCCTCCGCCCTGCGGTTCGCCACGGAACTCGTCGCCTGGGTAGCCACCCCCTGGGCCCTGGCCGACCACTCATGGCTGCTTGCCGCCCTGTCCGTGGTGGTCCTGATCGGTCTTCCGACCCTCTTCTCCACCCCGGGGGACAAGGCCAACGTGATCGTCGCGGTGCCGGGATGGGTCACGATCATGCTGGTACTGCTCCAGCTGACCGCCGCCGTGATCGCCTCCTGGTACGCCTGGCCCGCCTGGGCAGCCGTGCCCGTGACCGTACTGGCCACCGCGACCGTCGCCACCGAGCGCCGACGCTGGACGTGGCTGCTCTCCGCGAACCGACGCACCGGCTGAAGAGCTCATCCGCCCGGCCGCCGATGTTCGCGGCGCACTGGGCGGGTGGAGCGACCCACGACACGGGCGCCTGGCGAGGCGTGTTGGCGGACATCTGGCTTGGGACGAGCTGACGCAAGGGCTGGCACTGTCCTGGACATCGGGTGCGGCACCGGGGTTCCCGTAGTGCGGTCACTGGTCGCGGCGGGTCACCGCGTGACGGGCGTCGACAGCCGATGCCGCTACGAACCGCGCATGGCTCGCGCAAGCCGGCTTTGACGTGGTCCACGAGGAGTTCGTGCCCGAGGGCGGCGACAGTGGCCATGTCCTGTTCTGGGCTCGGCGCCCTGAGGCATGACGGTGGCAGGCCGAATGAAGTGCGGCGGCGACGCCGGGCCCCTGATCAGGTGAGGCTCCGGGGCGATGATCACGGGTTTCTGTCAGCTCCTCCTAGGACCCGTCCGGGCGATCTCCGTGATGCGGTCGACCGCCTGGACACCTCGATCCGGGACGTCGAGCAGAACCCGCCGCCAGACCGCGGCGTTGTCAGTCCCCGTCGCTATCGTTCGCCCGTTCACGATCTCCAGGGAGGGGTGGCGCGATGGGCGCCAGCGGATGGGACTACGTCACCGGGTACGACGGCGATGTCGAGGCGGCCTTCGCGACATTGCAGGCCAGGGTGTTCCAGGAGGAGTACGGCGACGATGCCCGATACCGAAGCCTGGAGGACCTCTACGAGGACGAGGAGTTCATGGGGACCGAGGGCACCCATACGATCCTCGACATCGACAGGGTTGTTGCCACGGATGCCCCGCCGACGCGCTCCGGTATCGCTGACTGCGGCACCCTGCGCCCCCTGGCGCTCAACCGTGTGAGGCACCACTTCGGCACAGACCGCCCGTCGGTCGAGCAGTACGAGGAACTCATCGCTGCTGCCAATGAGGCTGCGAGCCATGAGGAGCACGAGCAAAGCCTGCTCGGCGAGTGTCAGATGCGGTGGACCGGTTACTACGTCGTCCTCTACTCCGGCGACAGGCCGACTCACCTGGGGATCTTCGGGTTCTCAGGAGACTAGGACTGGCTCGGCGGAGCATGCGACTGACCCTTGATCCTGATCGTTCACATGGACATGGGGCGGGGGATTTGAGGGATGCCGAGTGGGAGCGGCTGCAGCCTTTCCTGCCGGTCGGCAACGGGCGTTGTGGACGGTGGCGGGATCACCGGCAGGTGATCGACGGGATTCTGCACCGGGTGCGAACCGGAGTCCAGTGGCGTGACCTGCCCGAACGGTTCGGCCCGTGGAAGACGGGCGTCGCCGGTCACTTGTTGGCGAGTCGGGCCTTCTTGACCCTGTTGCCGCAGGTGTTCATCGAGCACCAGCGGCGGTTCCCGCCGCGGCTGGTGTCGAGGAACAGACCGGCGCAGCCGGGGCCTTCGCATGCCTTGATGCGGTCGCGGTCGGGGCCTCCGAGTACGTGGATGGCGTCGGCGGCAAGCACGCCGAGCGCGTCCGGTACCGGTGCTTGCTTGCTGAGGTTCCAGACTGCGAGCCCGTTCTCGTCGAGCGCCGGCCTGGACTGTCCGGCAGCTGCGGCCCTGTTCAGGATCGCCGCGTCGCCCGGATCGGGTCGCTGGGTGGTAGCGACGGCCAGCCCGGCACGGTAGATCGCTTCCCTCAGGCCGATCGCGTCCTGGAGTTCGGCGGGTGAGACGTCGGGGACTGCAAGTCCCGCGGCGTGCAGCCAGAGCTTCAGCCGGCCGTGGCTGGAGAGCCGCTCCTGGGGCGCCTCGCCGGCCCGGTCGCTCATCGTGGCGGTGAAGCGGAACGCCAGTACCTCGTTGTCCAGCCGGAACAGTTGACGGGCCTCCACAGTCACCACCTTCCACGCCACCATGGACCACTGCTTGAACCATCTTAGCCGGTTCGACACGGGCATCGACCCGCGCCACAATAGAACCGTCTTAGACGGTTCACAGGTGGAGGTGGTCGTGTGATGGGCGAGGTTGCAGTCATCGGTCTGGGCGGGATGGGGCGGGCGATCGCACGCAATCTGGTGCGGGCAGGCCACGAGACCGTTGTGTGGAACCGCTCTGCGGGGCCTGCGGAAGAGCTCGCGGAGGCCGGTGCCCTCCGCGTCGCGTCCGTCGCGGAGGCGCTCCAGTGCCCGGTGGTGTTCTCGGTCCTGTCCGACGACGCGTCCGTCGCAGAGGTCTTTCTCGACTCCGGGGTCCTCGGCGAGGCCCGGCACGGGGCGGTCCACGTCAACGTGGCCACGGTGAGCGTCGAACTGGCCCGCCGTGCCGCAGAGGAGCACGCTGCGCACGGGATCGGCTATGTCGCCGCCCCGGTGTTCGGCCGGGTCAGCGTCGCGGAGGCCGGGGCACTGAACGTCCTCGCCGCAGGAAAGCCCGAACTCATCGACCGGGCCCAACCGTTCTTCGACGTGATCGGATCCCGCACCTGGCGCCTGGGCGAGCTGCCCGAACAGGCCAACACCGCCAAGATCCTGGGCAACTACCTGATCGCCTGCGCGATCCAGTCGCTCGGGGAGGCGGTCAGCGTCGCCGACGCGGCCGGCGCCGACCCGGGCCAGTTCGTCGAACTGCTGGCCTCGACACTCTTCCCCGGACCCGTCTACTCCGGA
Source organism: Streptomyces vietnamensis (assembly GCF_000830005.1). Taxonomy (NCBI): domain Bacteria; kingdom Bacillati; phylum Actinomycetota; class Actinomycetes; order Kitasatosporales; family Streptomycetaceae; genus Streptomyces; species Streptomyces vietnamensis. Next base: position 228,699 of record NZ_CP010407.1, read on the forward strand.
TACGGGTCGATGATCGCGCAGCGCAGCTATCAGCCGGCCGGGTTCACCACGGCACTCGGACGCAAGGACCTCCACCTCGCCCTCGACGCAGCAGCCGGCCACGCGGTCCCCCTGCCGTTCGGCGAACTGCTCAGGGGCGTGTTCGACCAGGCGATCGCCGACGGCCGCGCAGCGGACGACTGGGCGGTGATCACCGAACAGCAGCCGCGATGAACACCACTGCTCGTACGGTCGTTGACTGCTCGTACGGTCATTGACGCGCGGTGCCCAGCGCCGGGCAGGGCGGTCCGCATGCCGCCCGTACCGCACCGCACCGCCCGCCGACCGACAGCGACACCTTGCGAGGTCGTGGCGGCGATCGGGGCGCTGCGGCGGGAGCGCAAGTGGTCCGCGGCCCGGATCGCGTTCGAGCTCGCCGCTGACGGCGTGCCGGTCTCCCGCCGGACGGTCACCCGCCGACGCGCCCACGCCCGCGTCTGAACCTCAGAAGCCCAGCGCGCTGAAGCCCTTCCGGTCCGGAACATCCACTACAACCACCGTCATGACTTCTGGGCGTCCTCGGGTTCGTCGTGGATGGTCAGTGCTCCGGCGAGGTCGAGGTCGGCGACCGTGCCGTGTGCCCCGGCGCGGACGAGCAGCACTGCGCCGAGCGCGGTGCTCCAGAACGTCCTCGCCTCCACGTCGAGTGGTCGACGGGTCCTCCAGCCACGACCGTCGACGAGCTGGTTCACGAAGCGCTCGGACTGCCGGAACAGCAACTGGAGGTGCCGGTCGACCACGGGGGCGAGTTCGGGCCTGGAGATCGCGGCGGCGAGTGCTCGCGCGACGGACGGGAGCGAGGGCATGGCCAGTACGGCGCGGGCGATGTTGCGCCGGAAGGTCGCCGCGTCGGGGGCTTGGCGACCGATGCGCTCGATCCGTCGGGCGTCGTGCAGCAAGCCGAGAAATGCGGCGTGTACGAGCAGGGAGTCCTTGGAGCCGAAGTAGTAGGTGACCTGATTGGGGAAGACGTCTGCCGCGTTCGCGATCTCCGCGACGCTCAGCTCGGCACCAGGTCGCTCCTTGCAGAGCCGGGCAGTGGTCTCGATCAGTCGACGCCTCGTCGCGCGACCACGGTCACGCGACCGGGTCGACGTCGACCGCGCTTCGGTTCGCTTCTTCTCCACGACGGAATTGTATGTGATACAACAAGGCCGTTCACTTGTATCGCATACAAGAAAGGCGGAAGGGTATGCACCGGACTGAAGTCGTCGTGACCGGACTCGGCGCGATCACGCCACTCGGTGGAGACGTGGCGTCCACGTGGGAGGCCTTGCTCGCCGGCGAGTCGGGCATCCGCGGCGGCGTCCTGCGCGGCCACGAGGACGCCGGTCTTCCCGGCACCGTCGCGGGGACGATGGCGGTCGACCCCGCCGAGCTGCTGACGCCGGTGCAGGCCAGACGGCTCGACCGCTCGCAACAGGCGGCCCTCGCCGCGGCGGCCGAGGCCTGGACCGATGCGGGGGCCCCGGACGTGGCCCCGGACCGGCTCGCATCGGCGATAGGCACGGGCATCGGGGGCGTACGGACGCTGCTGAAAGAAGACGACGTACTGGAGACCGCCGGGACCCGGCGCGTCTCGCCACGCACGGTCCCGATGCTCATGCCCAACGCGGCGGCGGCGCTGATCAGCATCGAATACGGTGCACGGGCCGGCGTCTACACGCCCGTCTCGGCGTGCTCCTCCGGCGCCGAAGCGATCGCCCTGGGGGCCAGGCTCATCCGCGCCGGCGAGGCGGACGTGGTCATCGCGGGCGGGACCGAGGCCGCGATCACCCCGATCACCGTCGCCGGGTTCGTCCAGGCACAAGCACTGTCCCGGCACGCCGCCGAACCCGCCTCGGCGTCCCGGCCGTTCGCCGCGGACCGCAGCGGATTCGTCCTCAGCGAAGGCGCCGCCGTCGTGGTGCTCGAAAGCGCCGAGCACGCCCGCGCCCGAGGCGCGCACGTCCACGCGGTGCTCGCGGGCGCCGGCATCGCCGCTGACGCCCACCACATCACGGCACCCGCTCCCGACGGCTCCGGTCAGGTCTCCGCCATGCGCAAGGCCCTCGCGCAAGCCGGTCTGGCTCCCGAGCGGATCAGCCACGTCAACGCCCACGCCACCGGCACTCCGGTCGGCGACACCGCCGAGGCACACGCGATCAGGGAGGTGTTCGGCCGCGCCACCGTGACAGCCCCCAAGGCGGCACTCGGTCATCTCTTCGGCGCGGCCGGTGCGATCGAGGCGCTCATCGCCGTCCTCAGCGTGGAACACGGCGTCATCCCGCCGACCCGCAACCTCACCACGGCCGGCGTCGGTCCCGACATCGATCTCGACGTCGTCGCAGAGCGACGGGACGCCCCCCAGGAGGCCGTGCTCAGCAACTCCTTCGGCTTCGGCGGACAGAACGTCTCACTCGTCGTCACCCGCGCACGGCACCACACGTCCCGTACAGCCCCGACCGCACCATGACCTGCATGGACACATCATCGTCCGCGGACGGCCCCCACCGGTTGACCGAACGCCGGGACCATCCCCTCAGGCCCGGGAAGCAGCCGGCCTCGCCCCAGCCCTGAACGTCCGGTGTCGAGGGTGAACGAGTCACCGGCCCCGAGGAGCGGTGAGGCCGGGTTCTACTTGCCGGGGCGTCCGAGCTGGTGGACGGTCCAGCCCGCCGCGCGCCAGGGCTCGGGGTCCAGGGTGGTACAGCAGTCGACCAGCAGGGCGGTGGCCGGGCGGCCGACAAGGGCCCGGGTGATGAGGCCCAGGGCCGTGTCGGTGCGGCTCTCGTTGATCGCCTCGGCGGCGCGCAGGAGGGCTGCGGCCCGGTCGGTGCCGAGCTGCCGGGGGGAGGCGGTGAAGGCGCGGACGTCCTTGGGCAGGCAGCCGCCGCCGTAGCCGATGCCGGGCCTCATGCCGCCGCTGCCGATGCGGGGATCGATGCCGATGAAGTGGAGTTCGGCGAAGGCGGCGGCCTCGGGGATGCCAGCGTGTGGTGAAAGTCCTGGTCGCGTGGGGTCCGGCATCGATGGGGGCGTCATTGTCAGTTGATCATGTGGTCGATCAGGGGAAGGCGATCCTGTTGCGGCTGTGCGGGCGCGTCGAGGCCGAGCAGCCGTCGGATACGGAGAACCTGTATGCACTCACCCGGGCTGCGACGGCTGAGTTCAACCTGCTGGACAGGGAGTTCGTAGCGGCCGGGAGCGGGATCGAGACGGTTGCACGTGAATGGATCTGTGACGAGTTCTGCTTCGTCGCGTCGGCATACGGGTTCACGGACGCGGATGCGGAGGAGCTGACCGCCGGCCGGGACTGGTGAGCGAGGACAGGAAGGCCGCCTCCTCCGGCGTTCCTGACGGACTACCCGGACCTGGCCGGGCAGAAGGCGTCACTCGTCCTGGCCCTGGTGGCAATGACCCTGTGCGTCGGGGGCGGCGAGGAGCTGATGTTCCGCGGGATCGGCGTGCAGGTCTTCAAGCGGGCCGGTTTCGGCGAGGGCGAGGTCGCCCTGTACTCCTCGCTGGTCTTCGGCCTCGTCCACGTCAGCAACGCGTTCGGGGAGGGAGTCCAGGACCTCTTCCAGGCCGTGATCGTGTCGACCTCCGGCTATTTCTTCTACCTGTACTTGCGGGTCGGCGGCACGCTGCTGCTGCCGATGCTCGTCCACGGTCTGGGGGACCTCGGGCTCACGTCGGACCTGGTCGGCGACAAAGCCGAGGCGTACGCCGGGATCGTGCTGCCGATCCTGCTCCAGGTCGTGCTGATCGTCCTTGTCGTCGTCAAGCGCCGCTCGAGCGAACCGGCCGCCTCCGCGCCCGCGCCCGCCGTGGACGCGGGCAGGCCGGCATAGCGGCAGGAACATCGTCGCGCGCCCGACTGCGCCCTCAGCCGACGGCGGGGCCGAACCAGCGGGGCAGCCGGTCGAGCAGGTCCCGCTGGTCGTCACCGACCCACGCCACGTGGCCGTCGGGCCGCAGCAGGACGGCGGGCGCGTCGAGTTCCTCGCTCACGTCGACGACGTGGTCGACACGGTCCGCCCAGCCCTCCGCCGAGAGCCGACCGGTCTGGTCGAGCAGCAGTCCGCGGCCGCCGTGCGTCAGCTCGTACAGGCGTCCCCGCTTGAGCCCGATGTCGCGCAGCCGTCGGCCGAGCAGGGGATGGCCCTCGCCGAAGTCGTAGCGGACTCCGATCGCGGTGATCCTCTCGATCAGGTACCGGTTCACGTCCTCGAAGTCCATCAGTTCCGACATCAGTCGGCGTACCGCCCGGGGGCCCGGTTCGTCGGACTGCAGCTCGACCTGTGCCCGGGTGGTGTCGAGGACGGCGGCGGCCACGGGGTGCCGCTCGGTGTGGTAGCTGTCGAGGAGCCCTTCGGGCGCCCAGCCGGCGATCTCGGCGGCCAGCTTCCAGCCGAGGTTGAACGCGTCCTGGATGCCGAGGTTGAGGCCCTGCCCTCCGTGCGGTGGATGGATGTGCGCCGAGTCGCCGGCCAGGAACACCCGGCCGGCCCGGTAGCGCTCGGCCTGCCGGGTGGCGTCACCGAACCGGGACAGCCAGCGCGGCGAATGCACGCCGAAGTCGGTACCGGCGAGCACCCGGATCCGCTCCTTGAACTCCTCGAAGGTCGGCGGGACCGTGCGGTCCTCGGCGACTTCCTCCGTGCGTACGACGAAGCCGTAGACCCCGGCCGTGTCGGGTGCGGGGCCGAACCGCAGGTCCGGCGAGCCGAGTTCGGCCGCGGCGGCGGTCATCGTCTCCGGCGCGACGGCCACCTCCGCCTCTCCGAGGAGCCATTCACGCCTGGCCGGTTCGCCGGGGAAGCCGACGCCGATCAGTTTCCGGACCGTGCTGCGGCCGCCGTCGCAGCCGACGAGGTAGCGCGCGCGGAGCCGCGTACCGTCCGCGAGCTCGGCGGTCACCCCGTCCTCGTCCTGGCTCAGCCCGGTCAGCGCGCGGCCGCGCCGGATCTCGGCACCGGCCTCGATCGCGTGCTCGGTCAGCAGACGGTCGGTGAGGGGCTGCGGGATGCCGAGGATGTAGGAGTGGGCGGTGTCCAGCCGGTCCGGCCGCGGCTTCCGGATGCCGGCGAAGGAACCACCGAGCGGGTACCGCGTGCCGAGTGCGAGGAACCGGTCGAGCAGACCGCGCTGGTCCAACACCTCGATGCTGCGCGCGTGCAGGCCACGCGCGCGGATCACCTTGGTGGGCTCCGTCTCCTGCTCCAGTACGACCGTGTGCACGCCGTGCAGTCGCAACTCGCCGGCCAGCATCATGCCGGTCGGTCCCCCGCCGACCACGATCACGTCGATCATCAGCACACCCGTTCGGTGAGTTCGAGTTCCGGCCGGCCGTTCCGCGCGGCCCGGCAGACACGTATACCCGTACCACCGAGCCCCGTACCGGCCTGCGCGAAGCCGGTCTCCTCCCTCCACCTCTGGTGGGAGAAGACCGGCCGAGGCTGTCAGTGGTGAAGGGCCGGAGCCGCTTCGGGGGTCTCGGCCGGTCTTCGGCCGAGGTGGTTGAAGGCGAGGTTGAGCAGGACGGCGACGACGCAGCCGGTGCTGATGCCGGAGTCCAGGACGATGCGGGCTCCCTCGGGGAAGGCGTGGTAGAAGTCCGGGGCGGCGATGGGGATGATGCCGGCGCCGAGCGAGATGGCGACGACGAGGACGTTGTCACCGCGTTCGAGGGCCGCTCCGGCGAGGGTCTGGATGCCGCTGGCGGCGACGGTGCCGAAGAGGGCGATGCCGACCCCGCCCAGGACGGGCTGCGGGATGAGGGCGACGACGGAGGCCAGAACCGGGCACAGGCCGAGCAGGACGAGGATGCCGCCGGCCGCGGCGACGACGTAGCGGCTGCGCACCTTGGTGATGGCGACCAGGCCGACGTTCTGCGCGAAGGCGCTGGCGGCGAAGCCGTTGAAGAAGGGGCTGATGGCGGTGCCCAGGCCGTCGGCGCGCAGCGCGGCGGCGAGGGTCTTCTCGTCGGCGGGCCGCTCGACGATCTCGCCGAGGGCCAGGACGTCGGCGGTGGACTCGGTCATCGAGACGAGCATCACGATGCACATGGAGATGATCGCGGCGGCCGCGAACTGGGGAGCGCCGAAGTGGAAGGGGGTGGGGATGCCGACGATGTCGGCTTCGGTGACGCCGCTGAAGTCCGCGACGCCGAGCGGGAGGGAGACGAGGGTGCCGGCGACGAGGCCGAGCAGGATGGAGATCTGCTTGAGGAAGCCGGTCAGCAGGCGCCGCAGGGCCACGGTGATCAGGAGGGTGGCGGTGGCCAGGCCGATGTACTTGAGGCTGCCGTAATCGGCGGCCTGCCGGTTGCCGCCCTGGGACCAGTTGAAGGCGACGGGCAGCAGGGACACCCCGATGAGGGTGATGACGGTGCCGGTGACGACCGGCGGGAAGAAGCGGATGAGCTTGCAGAAGAAGGGGGCGAGGAGGAACCCGAAGACTCCGGCGACGATCACGGCGCCGTAGATGACGGGCAGGGCGTCCTCGGGTCCCTCGGCCTTCGCGATCGCGAGCATGGGGGCGACGCCGGCGAAGGAGACGCCGTTGACGAAGGGCAGGCGCGCGCCGACCTTCCAGAACCCGAGGGTCTGGAGCAGGGTGGCGATGCCCGAGGTGAACAGGCTCGCGCTCATCAGGAACGCGATCTCCGTGGTGGACAGGCCCACGCCGATGCCGACGACGAGCGGGGGCGCGACGACGCCGGCGTACATGGCGGCGACGTGCTGCAGACCGGCGCTGAGGAGTCTGAGCGGCGGGAGCGTCTGGTCGACCGGGTGGGGAGCGGTCGGATCGGTGGCGGTGGTCGGTTCGGTAGCGGTGGTCGGTTCGGTGGCGATGGTCGAATTGGTGGTGGTGGCCGGTTCGGTGGTGGTGGCCGGTTCGGTGGTGGCGGTGGTCGGATCGGGCGAGGGCTCGACCGGGTCCTTCGCGGGGGCGGTTTCCGACATGGTGGCGTGCCTCCTGGCAGCAGCGGCTGGCGAGTCGCGGGCAGATCGAGCAGGCCCGCGAAGGACCTGCTCCGGAATGGGATTGCTGAGGGGTGACACAGGAGGGGCTGTATCGGAGGCGGCCGGTGGCAGTGCGTGCGGCTGCGGGGCCGGTGGGTGGTTCTGTGGCTGCGGGGCCGGTGCGGGGTTCTGCGGCTGTGGGGGCGATACGAAGTTCTGCGGCTGCGGGGGCGGAATCGTGTCCCGTACTTTCCCGTGGCTCTTTCCCGAAGCTTCGGACGATCGCTTCACATTCATCCACGATTTGGAACTTGCTCTCCGTAGCGTGGAGTTTCCCTAGTTGCTCATGGCCGAGCTTCGAGTGTCAAGAGGCGGCAGAACCCGGTCCGGGAGCCGCCTGGGTCGCGGCGCGCACCTGTTGCCACAGGTACAGGTCGATGCGGTCCAGGAAGTCGGCCGCCTGTGCTTCGGCCGCGGCCGCCGCTCGGGGCGAGCCGCCGACGGCGCCTTCGAACTGCTGGTAGATCAGGTGGAGTTGCTCCAGGGCGTGGCCGATCACCTCGTGCGGGAGGGGAACGATCCGGCTGACCGGGGAGACGTAGTTGGGCCACCAGCCGCTCACGGCTTCGCGCAACAGGACCCGCAGTTGGCCGGTCCTGCCGCAGGCGGCCACGAAACAGGCCGGCGGTGGGCGCAGGGTGTGCAGGAGGGCGCGGGTCTGGTCGGCCGTGCCCCGCCATCGGTTGCGGCGCTCGGCCTCCTCCCAGCGGGCGTGCGTCATGCCGAGCGCGGCCGCGACCTGACCGGTCGAGAGCCCGGCGACGGCGCGGCACTGGGCGAGGGTCGCCGCCTCCCCGACGAGATCGACGGGCGAGCACCAGAGCGCGGCGGCGAGTGCCTGGATGTGGGCGGCGTCCGGTACGACGGTGCCCGCTTCCCAGGCCGCGAGGGCGTCGGGATGCAGCGGTTCGCCGCGGTAGGCGGCGATGGCCCAGGCGACCTGGCCGAGCGTCAGCCCCAGGCGTCTTCGAACGGCCGCGGCACGGGCGGGATGGAAGGGCGGGAGAGGAGAAGGGTCGTCGTCTGCGGAAGACATAGCGGCACACCGTAGGGAGCCGTCAGGATTTCGCCAAGCGTCCGGGAAGGTGCCCGTGGCGTTGCGGGCATGGTTCAACAGGTTGAACCCACAGCCTGACAGACAGCCATTCATAGGATCCTCCATGGGGCGAGACCTTCGACCACCTGCCCCTTCATCCGCGCCCGCGACCTCGGGAAGACTCCGGCGCGGTTCCCTTCCTGGCGGATCATCCAAAGTTCAAACCCAACTTGCGTAGCAATGAAGGGTTGTTGACGGCCGGCGGTACGGCTCCTTAGAGTCCGGTTGCGTCCGTAGTGGAAGTTACTTTCCACGATACGGATCCAGGTGGCGAGGGCTGTTCTCCATCCCTTCCAGCCCGCCGCCACCTGCTTCTCTCCCGGGATGAGCCGTTCCTCGTCCAGTCCGCCCCTGACCCAGCGCGCCTGCCGGAAACCGCCTTCCGGCAGGTGGTGTCGCAAGGAACCGCTTTGTCTCCCCGCGCCTCTGCAAGAACCGCGGCCACGGCCCCGCACCCGGTCGATGAGATCCTGCCCGCCCGCCGCCTGATACCCGCCGCGCTCCAACACGTGGCCAGCATGTACGCCGGTCTCACCGCCCCGCCCCTGATCATCGGCAGCGCCCTCGGCCTGACCGCCGCGGAACTCTCCGCCCTGCTCGCGGCCGCCCTCGTGGTGGCCGGTCTGGGCACCATCGCCCAGACCCTCGACCTCTTCGGTGTCGGCGCCCGATTGCCCATGACCAACGGCGTCTCCTTCACCGTGGTCTCCCCGGCGCTGGCCGGTACCGCCTCGAAGGGCACCGACGGCCTGGCCGAGATCTTCGGCGCCACCCTGATCGCCGGGATCGTCTGTCTGCTCCTCGCCCCGGCCTTCCGCCGGCTCGTCAGGTTCTTCCCGCCCGTGGTCAGCGGCGGCGTCATCACCCTCGTCGGCATCTCGCTGCTGCCCGTGGCCAGCGTCTGGGCCCGCGGCGGCGACTCCGGGGCCCCCGACTTCGGCTCCTCCTCCAATCTCGCCCTCGCCGGCGCCACCCTCGTCATCACCCTCGCCCTCCACCGGGCGCTCTCCGGCCGCTTCCTCGGCCGCATCGCGATCCTGCTCGGCATGGTCGCGGGCACCCTGATCGCCCTCCCCTTCGGCAAGGTCGACCCCGGCTCCCTCACACAGGCGTCCCTGTTCGCCCTGCCCGAACCCTTCGCCTTCGGCATCCCGCACCTGGTGCCCACCGTGATCGCCACCACGGTGGTGGTCATGCTCGTGTCGATGATGGAGTCCACCGCCTCGCTGCTCGCCCTCGGCGCGGTGACCGGCCGCCCCACCCAGGACCGCACCCTCACCGGAAGCCTCCGCGCGCTGGGCCTGACCACCGTCCTCGGCGGCGTCCTCGGCTCGTTCATCAGCACCTCATACGCGCAGAACGTGGGCCTGGTCGCCCTCAGCCGGATCCGCAGCCGCTACGTGGTCACCCTCTGCGGAGCCCTCCTGGTGCTGATGGGCCTCGTCCCGGTCCTCGGCTCCCTCGTCGCCCTCGTCCCGCTGCCCGTCCTCGGCGGCGCCGGCGTCGTCTTCTTCGGATCGGTGGCCGTGGCCGGCATCCGCACCCTGGCCAAGGCGGCCCTCGGCACCGGCCACAACGGCCTGATCGTCTCCGTCACCCTCGCCTTCGGGCTCTTCCCCGTGGCCACCCCCGACTTCTACGAGCGCCTGCCCGCCCCCGCCGCCACCGTGCTGGGCTCGGGCATCACCGCCGGCTGCCTGGTCGCCATCCTGCTGAACTACCTGCTCAACCATCTCGGCCGAGGCACCGAAGCCGACCTCGACGCGATTCCCGCCGAGCAGGTCACCGCGCTCGGCGGCACCGCTCCCCTGGGCGCGACCTCTCCGTACACCCCCGCGCCCGTCCGGTCACCCTTCGGCACCACGACGGCACCGGGCCCCCAGGCCGTGCCCCAGCCCCCGCCCCATGGCCCACTCACCGGAGACTGGCCGGCCTACGACACGGACCTCGTCACCAGCGCCCCCGAGACCGACCACGATCCCGGTGCGGCGGCCTACGCCCCGTCCGCGTCCGAAGGCGTCAGCTTCCCCGGCCCCTTGCACCCCCTGCGCAACCGGAGTGGACACCCCGACGACCCGACTACGCACGGCCGGGACACCAGGTCCGGCTGACGCCCTGCAGACGGCAAGGAGTAAAGCGTTCGTCAGTTCCTGTCGCAGATGCAGGTGGATCTTCGATCCCGACTTGCCGCGGTCGGTCGGATTCGGTCCCGTCATTGGCACCACCCTCCTGAACAGCACCCACGACTCGTCCGGCACCAACCGCTCGCCCAGACCCGTCCCGGGTGCTCAGGGGAGGAACGTCACCGCCGGGAAGGCCGGGGACGGGCCGTCGAGCAGGTGGGACCGGCGGTGACGCAGGTGCTCGTCGAAGAACGCGAGCGGGTACGCCTGCTGGATCTTCACCGCCTGGTCGGGATCGAGGGTGCCGATCACTTCCTGGAGCTGCTGACCGCTCCATCCGAACAGCTTCGCCACCTGTGGGAACAGCGCCTCGTTGTCGCCGTACGAGATGTGGACGGCGCCCTGGGCCTGGATGTCCAGCCGCCAGCCCCGCAGGTGCGACCAGAACGCGGCCGCCTCGGGATCCGTGGCCCGGGTGAACGCGGCGGACATCATCATGAACGGCCGGTCCAGGTCGCCGGTCAGTGGCGGGTTCATCTGCATCGGGCCGTCGAGGCTCAGCCCGGCCCGGATGCGCTCGTCCGCGAGCGTGGCGCAGGCGGTGGCCGTCCCGCCCTTCGACCAGCCGAACGCGCCCATGCGCCGCGGGTCGAGGGAACCGAGCAGCCCGGCCGGCAGGTGCCGCCGGTCGGCGTCGGGATTGTGCCCGGCAGCGAGCTGCTCGACGCCGTCGAGAACGAAGCGCAGATCGGCGGCGAAGTCCCCGGGCAGCGTCGGCGCCTGCCTGTCGTAGAGCGGGACGGCAACCCGGCCGTCCGGGAACTCGGTGTACGTGTCGTACTGGTGGGCCACCGTCACCACCGCGTATCCGTGGCTGGCGAGCTCTTGGACCATGATGGTGTGGTCGCCCTGGTGGCTGCGCGCGCCGTGCGAGTACACGACGACGGACAGTCGTCGGCCCGGCCGTAGTACCGGAGCGCCCGCGTGGCCGGCGGTGAGCGGCGCCAGCGGGGCGAGGGCGCTGAACCCCACGTCGTCGAGGAACGCCTGGAGTGCGCCGGGCGGCATCCAGGGCGCCACCGGGTACCGCTGGACGTCCCGGGCGGGGTACCACACGGTGGCCATCAGCTCCCGGAAGCACCCCGGGCCCGCGATGCCGTCCGGACGCGACCGGTCGACGAGACGCAGCTGTACGGTGCCCACCGGGTACGGCCCGGTCGGCACGGGCAGCGTGAGCCGCGCCGGAGCGGGCGTCCCCGCTTCCTTCGCCCACGCGGGGCCGGCGACGGCGGCAAGCGGCACGGCCGCCCCGGCGGCCAGCGCGGCTCCCAGCATGCCGCGGCGCGTCATGCCCTTCCGGCTGATGAACGGCGTGGTGATCATGAGCCCTCCCGTAGTGACTGATCGTCAACCGTGCCGCGACGGCCAGTCCGTGGGCACAGAGGAACGCTGTCACGCGCCCCTCCCATGAGGCATCAGCCCACGGTTCGATCAACTGCACGGGCATCAGCCCACGGGTTTACACCCGGGGTAGATGCGGTGAGCGGTGGCTTCCTCCGGCGGCTCGTGTGGGCGGTCGTCAACAGCAGTTCAGGAAGAGCGAACCTGGTGCGTCAGCCGTGCGAGCCAGCACCCCAACACCACTGGCACGACGGCCTGTTCGCAGACCTTCCGCCGTGCGGTGGACAACCTTCCCAAGTAACCTCGGGACCTAGTGAAAACCGAACGCAGAGGCGGAACCGCACCCTGGGCCAAGGTCCTCGGTGCGGTTCTGCTCACCCCCGCCCTGGCGCTCGCCGCCTACTTCGCCATCGCCGACCACCGCCAGGAGGCCCGGGAGCAGGACGCCTTCGAGGCCACCCGGCAGGACGCGGCGCGGTTCGCCGACGCCCTCGTCGCCGAGAAGGGCCTCACGCCCTCCGACCAGGACGTACGGGACGCCCTCGAAGGATTCACCACCGGCGGCCCGCCCTTCGGGACGTTCGTGGAGGCGCGCCCCACGGAGCACGGCACCCGGCTCTTCGTCGAGTTCACCCGCGGTTACGAACGGACCGTGCCCGTGTTCGGCCCGGCCGACGCCGTGACCTCCCGCTGCTTCATCATCGACCTCCCCAAGGCCGGCCCGGCCCGGCCCCGGGTCACGGCCCACGGCTCCCGGGAGTCCTGCGCGTCCGTGGCCGCCTCCACCCCGAACTGATCGGAGTCCCCCGTGTCCGATGCCGACGAGGTCTTCCCGGCCTGGTCCAGGATCACCCGCTGGCTGGAGAAGCACGCCCAGGCGACCACGCGGCACCGCGCACGCGCGCTGGGTCCCGTTCGCCCAGGCGCTCACCGGTGCTCTGCTCTTCGTCGACCACCGTGAGGGCGGGTACGGGACGGTCTGCGAGGTCTCCTTCGGCGACCCGAACCACCGGCGGCCCTCGCCGGGCCTCGGGGCCATGCTCGACGACCTGGCCGGCGCCATGACGGACCCGGCTCCCGCCCCGCCCGGAGTTCCGCCCGTGTGCCGGAGGGAGTGGGTCGGGTCGGACAGGCGGCCCTTACCCCCGAAGGTTCCTTCAGTCTGTCTAGACGCGTTCCAGTCGCCGGTGGGGAGTCGGCGGGAGTTCGATCACGACGCTGTCACCAGGCTTCACAGGGCCGCCATGGCGGACGACCGCCATCACGCCCGCCTTGAAGGCGAATTCCTCTGAGTCCGGCTCGAGGACGAACATCTCGCCGAGCAGTCCCGACCGGAAGTCGTTGATCTTCGCGCACGGGTTCCGCAGCCCTGTCACCTCGACCACCGCTTCACCGCCCAGATGCAACAGTGTTCCGGTGGGGAGCCCGAGCAGGTCGACGCCGCGCGTGGTGATGTTCTCCCCGAGCTGACCCGCGGAGACATCGAAGCCCTTGAGCGCGAGCTCGTCGAAGAGCTCCGCATGCATCAGGTGGACCTGGCGCAGGTTGGGCAGATCCGGCTCATAGGTCATGCGGAACTGATGACGGATCGTCTCCCCCGCATGGGCGTCCCCCTCGACGCCCAGCCCGGCGAGAAGGTTGATCGCACTTCGGTTCGGCTTGCTGAACGCATAGGTCGCGCTGCGACTCACCGCCGTGACTGTGCCGCCCATGCCCCAACCCATCTGCCACCGAATCCTTACCCGGCCGATCCTAGAGGGGCATCACAGGCCTCCCGACCGTCAGCGGGAGCCCTCTGACCATCCCTGCGGGCGCGGTCACGTCGGTGACCGTCACCGACGCCTGCGGGGTTCCCGGAGACGGGCGCCCCCCCGATGTCTCGGCCCGGGGATCCTCGCGTACCGAGTCCTGGACGGGCACGCCCTGGGGCCGCAGCCGCCGTCGGGCGGGTGCGGCCCCCGGGCCGTGAGGCCGGAGCGGAGTGCTGCGGAGTGCTGCGGAGTGCTACGACGTCTTCTGGTGCACCGGGATGCCGGCGCCGGTGTCGGCGGTGCTCGTACTCGTGTCGAGGGCGGGGAGTTCCGTGTCTGTCCGGCGGCCGCGGGCCCACATCGCCAGGGAGAGGAGCAGGGCGGCCGTCGTGGCCAGGGCGGCCGTCAGCGTGACGTCCCGGACGCCGAAGCCGAGGTCGATGGTCGTGCCGCCGAGCCAGGCGCCGAGTCCGTTGCCCAGGTTGAACGCGGACACGTTGGCCGAGAGGGCGAGCGCCGGCGCGGCGGAGGCCACCGAGAGGATCCGGGCCTGGAGCGCCGGGATGATGGAGAAGCCGGCGGCGCCGAACAGGAACAGGGCGGCGACCGCGGGGATCTGGTAGGGACTGACGGCCCAGAAGAGTACGAGCGAGAGCAGCAGGGCTGCTTGGGCGGTGAGCACGCCGCGCATGACGTTGGTGTCCGCGGCCCTGCCCCCGAGGATGTTGCCCAGCACCGAGCCGATGCCGAAGACGATCAGCAGGACGCCGACCATGGCGGGCACGAAGTGGCTGACGTCGCGGAGCAGGGGCGCCAGGTAGGTCGACGTGGTGAAGACCGCTCCCTGGGCGAGCACGGTGATCAGCATGGACAGCTGGAGGCTTCCGCTGCGGAACACCTTCAGCTGGTCCCGCAGCGAGACGTCCTCCTCGGCGCCCTCCTCGCCTCCGGTGCTGAGACCGCTCGGCACGAACGCGTAGATGAGGACGACGCACGCCACGGCGAAGACCGTGATGAAGACGAAGGTGGAGCGCCAGCCGAACTGCTGGCCGATGAGCGTTCCGATGGGGGATCCGAGCACGTTGGCGAAGTTGAAGCCCAGCGCGATCTTGGCCATGGCGGTCGCCTGCTTGTCCGGAGGGGACATGAGGGCGGCGACGTGCCAGGCCACGGCGGCGAAGGTGCCGTGGCTGAACGAGGTGAAGATGCGCGCTCCCATCAGCATCCCGTAGTTGGGCGCCAGCGCCGCGACGACGTTGCCCACGATGAAGATGCCCATAAGCCCGAGCAGCAGCCCCTTCCGGGACCACTTGGCGGTCAGCAGGGTGATGATCGGGCCGCCGATGGTCACGCCCAGCGCGTAGCCGGTGACCAGGAGGCCGACCGTCGGGACGGACACTCCCAGATCGGCGGACATCTCAGGCAGGATCCCCGCGATGGCGATCTCGGCGGTACCCACGCAGAAGACCCCGAGCATCAGGGCGAGGAGGGGTAAGGGCATGGTGACCGAGCCTTTCTGGGGGGTGCGCTTTCCAATGCATGCGATTGCATGTAAATGATGAACGAACACGAGGGTGCGGTCAACCGGCGCAAGGAGTTACGCTGGGCAACGTGACAGACGGGTAAACAGAACGTCCAGAAGACTCAGCGAAGGGCCGCACCAATGGAGACCTGGGGACCCGGCGGCGAGGTGGACGAACTCGCCCTCTGGCGGCAGTTGGCCCGCCTGATGGAGCAGGTCAACTCGGCGGCCAGCAGGCGACTGGCCCGCAACCACGGAGTCTCCACCAGTGAACTCCTGCTCCTGCTCTCCCTGTCGGAGCGACGGGACGGCACCCTTCGGATCTCGGAGCTCGTGAAGGCACTGGGCACCAACCAGCCCTCCGTCAGCCGGATGGTCGCCCGCCTCGAAGAGGCCGAGTGGGTCGTACGCCGCTCCGCCGCCGACGACAAGCGCGGGGTGGACGTACAGGTCACCGAGGCGGGTCGGCAGGTCGCCGGGGCGGCGGAGCAGACCCTGCGCAAGGCGCTGACCGAGACCTTCGATGCGGCCGCGGTCAGCGACTCCACGGCCTCGCTCATCGCCCGGCTCAGGTACGCGCCGGCCATGCCGGTGGACTGAGCCCCCTCCCGCGACCCCCCGCGACCTCCCGCGATCTCCCCCGAGTCCCGCCGACGCCGGTTTCGGCGCCTCCATTTCTATGCATGTGAATGCATCTACTGTGACCATGGTCACGTTGAAATGCATTCACGTGACGACCTAGCGTTCGAACTCGATGGCCGGCCCGCTTCGGACGGTTTGCCGCCATTGGTCCCCATCGAATCCGTGGAGGTCCCGCCATGCCTGGTACCACAACGCCCCGGCCCGCCGGCCTGAATTCGACTGCCGACCTTCCCAAGCCCCCCGGGCTGCACTGGAACGTACGGGCCAAACAGCCCGTCGACTACAGCGTCAGCATGGTGCGCGGGCTGCTCGACCCCGAGAACCCCACCCTCGCCCACGCCTGCGGCGGCGGCTGGGGACACCCCTTCCGCTCCCTCGTGGTGATCGACGCCGCCGTCGACGCGCTCTACCGGGGCCGGTTCGAGGCGTACTTCGCCCACTGGCGGATCGAGGCGACCTGGCAGGTCGTCCAGGGCGACGAGGAGGCGAAGTACCTGGAACAGGCCATCCTCGTCACCGAAGCCATGTCGCGCATGGGGATCCTGCGCCGCGCCGAGAAGGTCGTCGCCGTCGGCGGCGGCGTCGTCCTGGACATCGTCGGCTTCGCCGCGAGCATGTACCGCCGCGGCGTGCCCTACATCCGCGTCCCCACCACGCTGATCGGCCAGATCGACGCGGGCATCGGGGTCAAGACCGGGATCAACTACGGTCACCACAAGAACCGACTGGGCTCCTACTTCGCGCCGGAACTCGCCCTGATCGACCCCGAGTTCCTCCGCACCATCGACCCGCGGCACGTGGCCAACGGCATGGCCGAGATCGTCAAGATGGCGCTGGTCAAGGACGCCGCCCTCTTCGACCTGCTGGAGGCCACGGCCGGCACCATCACCTCCGACACCCTGGCCGGCTGCGGCTCCGCGGTGAGCGAGGTCCTGTCCAGGGCGATCTCCGGCATGCTCGACGAGCTGGAGCCCAACCTCTGGGAGCAGGTCCTGGAGAGGTCGGTCGACTACGGCCACACCTTCAGCCCCTCCCTGGAACTGCGGGCCGACCCCCCTCTGCTGCACGGCGAGGCCGTGGCCGTCGACATGGCGATCTGCCTCGCCCTCGCCCATCTGCGCGGGCACCTGTCGGAGGAGGACACCGACCGGGCACTGCGGCTGATGCAGGGCCTCGGCCTGCCCGTCGCCCACCCGACCTTCACCCGGGAACTCCTCGAAGAGGCCCTGGCGGACGCGGTCAAGCACCGCGACGGGCTCCAGCGCGTGCCCCTCACCCGGGGCATCGGATCCGTGGTCTTCGCCAACGACCTCACCCCGGAAGAGCTCGGCCGCGCGCTGGACTTCGTCACCGGATGGAAGGCGACCAGGAACGGCGAGCTCGCCGGCGCCGCCATATGAGCGCCGCCGTCACCGTCTTCGACGTCGGCGGTACCCACATCCGCCAGGCGTGGTGGCTGCCCGGGGGCGAGCTGCGCGCCCGCACTTCGCGCCCCTCCCCCAGCTTCAGGCGCTTCCCCCGCGCCGGCGTCGCCGAGCTCCGGGCCATGATGGTCAAGGACCTGTGCGACGCGGTGCCCGAGACGCCGGGCGCCGTGGCCGGCGTCTCCTTCGGCGCCGCGCTCGACCACCGCTCCGGCCTCGTCTACGCCTCCGCGCCCCTGTGGGGCGAGCACAGCGAGCCGTACGATCTGCGGGCGGCGCTCACGGCCCGGCGCCGCGACGTCGACTGGCACATCGTCAACGACGTCACGGCCGCACTGCTGCACGCCGCCGCGCATCCCGGCCGCGACGCGCACCGCAAGATCCTGCTGGCCACCGTCAGTTCGGGCATCGCCTGCCGCGTCATCGACCGGCGACGGGGCCTGATCCCGGTGGACAGCAGCGGGCTGCAGGGTGAGATCGGCCATCTGCCGGCCCACGCGGAACTGGCCGGACGACCGCTCGAAGCGACCTGCGACTGCGGGAAGCCGGGACACCTGGCGGCGTACTCCTCCGGCCCCGGCATCGCGCGGGCCGCGGACGTCCTCAAGGAGCGGGAGCCCGGCCGCTGGTCGGAGTCCCGGCTCGGTGCCCTGACGGCCGGCGGCCTCGGCTTCGAGGAAGCGCTGCGCGGGGCCCTCGACGAGCGGGACGCCCTCGCGGGCGAACTGCTCGACGCGGTCACCGCTCCCGTCGCGGACGTCCTGCGCACCGCCCTGTGCCTCGATCCCGAGATCGACGAGGCGGTCCTGACCGGCGGCGTCGTGCACGGCCTCGGCGACCACTACCGGCGCGCCCTGCTGAGGTCCCTCGCCCGGCAGGGTCTTTACCTGACCAGCGAGCACACCCCCGACTGGTGGGAGCGGCGCATCACCGTCACCGCCCCCGGGGAGGCCGACGGCCTGGTGGGCGCGGGGATCGCGGCCCACGCCGCGACGGCCACTCCGGCCGCCACTCCGACCACCGCCCTTGCTGTTCCGGCCGCCGCTCCCGCGGTCCCGGTCGTGTCCGCGCCCTCCGGGGCGGCGGCATGACGGCGCCGGAGGACATTCCCAGCCACCGGGCGCTCGTCCGCGAGGCGGGGAAGGTCCGCCTGCGCCTGCGCCCCACCCCGTACCCCTCCCCGGGTGAACTGCTGGTGACCACCCCGGTGGCGGGGCTGTGCGGGACGGACATCCAGATGCTGCGCGGGCTGCGCGACGACCCGGCGCCCGTCATCGGCCACGAAGGCGTCGCCCGGGTGGTCGCCGCCGGCCCGGGCGTCCCCGGGTCCCTGGCGCCCGGTACCCCCGTCGTCGTCAACCCGACCCACGGGGACGACCCGTCCTTCCTGCTCGGGCACAACGTCGACGGCCTGCTCCAGGAGTTCACCCTCATCCCCGCCACTGCGGTACGGGGCGGCCTCGTCGTCCCGCTGGAGCAGGTGCCCGACGCCGAGCTCGGCACCCTCGTCGAACCGCTGGCGGCCGTACGGTACGCCCTCGGCCTCCTGGCGGCGGCCCGCCCGCGCACCCTGGTCGTGTACGGCGACGGGAACATCGGCCAGCTCGCCGTGCGCGCCGCCCGCGGCCTGCTCGGGGCGGAGGTCCGCGTCCTGCTCGTGCACCACACGCCCGAGGGGCGCCGGTGGAGCGAACGGCACCCCGTTCCCGGAACGGAGTTGGTGGGCGGGGCGGCCACGGGCGGGCCGCCGCCGGTCGGCGACGGGCCCACGGCCGCCCTGCTCGCCACCCCGCGCGACGGGACCCTGGACGCCCTCGCCTCCGCCCTGCGGTTCGGCCACGGCGGCGACGGCGACGGCGACCTGACCGTCGACCTGTTCGGCGGCCTCCCGCCCGGCGCCGCCAGTGACCTCCTGCCCGGGGTCGACCTCGCCGCGGTGCGGGCCGCCAACTGCGCCGGACGCCCCGTGCCGGCGGTGTTCACCGAGGCGACCACGGCCGAGGGCCGGCGCGTCCGGCTGACCGGCCACCGCGGCGTGGGCAACGGCCACCTCCTGGAGGCCGCCGCCGAGCTGTGGCGCCACCCGGAGCTCTACCGGGACCTGGTGACCCACGTCGTGGAGCCCGCCGAGGCCGCCCGCATCATGAACGACCTCTCGGTCGGCCGCCGACGGACCGTCGACGGGAACCGGCTCCTCAAACTCGCCGTGCGCTTCGCCCCGGCACCGGCCCCACTCAAGGAGAGATGGTGACAGCACAAGGTCAGAACGACCGCCGCGCGCTGGTGATCGGCGGCTCGACGGGCATAGGCCGCGGCATCGCCGACGCCTGGGCCGACGCGGGCCTCGACGTGACGGTGCTCAGCAGGTCCGCCCCGGCCGGCCCAGGCGCCGACCGGCTCCGCTGGACGGCCGTGGACCTCACGGACCCCGACCGGGTCGTCGAGGCCCTGGACGCGACGGCGGCGGAACCCCTGCGCGCCGTCTGCTACTCGGCGGTCCACTACGGCGCCGGGCGCGCCCTGTTCCGGGACTGCGACGTGGCCGAGTGGCGCCGCCAGATCGACGTCAACCTGCACGGCCTCTGGCTGACGCTGGACCGGACGCTCCCGGCGCTGCGCCGCCCCGACTCCCCCGGAGTGTTCCTCGGGATCTCCTCCGAGGTCGTCTACAACGCGGGTCCCGGCCGGTCCGGGTACGCCGCCTCGAAGGCCGCCGCCTCGGCGCTGCTCGACTCCGTCGCCCAGGAGGAGAGCGCCGAATCGCCCGGCGGGGAGGCCCTGCGCATCGTCCAGGCCCTCCCCGCCGGCATGGTCGACACCCCCGGGATCCGGCGCCGCCGCCCCGAGGACTTCGACTACAGCGCCTACATGACGCCGGCCGGCTTCGGACCGCTGGCCCGCGAGCTGGCGGCGACGTCCGGTGCCGGACTGCACGGCGCGCACCTCGTGGTCGACGGCTCCGGCGCCTGGCGTCCGGTCGGTGACGGGATGCCCGTCTCCCAGAGCCGCGTCCTCACCGCGCGGACGGCGTCGTGACCCGGTCCCCCCGGGTGGGACTCGCCGGCTGGCGGCTGCCGGGGAACCACTTCGGCGCCGCCGCGCTGGCCCGGCGGGCGGGCGCCGACGGCCTCCAGCTCGACCTCGGCGGCCCGGGCCGGGGGCCGTGGCTCGACGCTCCGGGCACCGTGGACCGGCTCCGTGACGACTGCGCCGCGCACGGCGTGGAGCTGCTCGGGGTCGCGGGCAACACCCTCAACGACATCGGGCTCACGGCACCGGCCGGCAGTCGGGACGCGCTGCGCGCCCGGCGCGTCCTGGTCCGCGTCCTGGACACGGCCCGGGCCCTGGGCGCGCCCCTGGCGTTCGTCCCGAGCTTCCGCCGCAGCGCCATCGACGGCCCGGACGACCTGAGGCGCACCGCGGACGTCCTGGCCTGGGCGGCCCGGGAGGCCGACGCGCGCGGACTGCTCCTGGCCGGCGAGAACGCCCTGCAACCCGCCGCCGCGCGCGCCCTCGTGGAGCAGGTGGCCGTCCCCTCCTTCCGGCTGGTGCTCGACACCTACAACCCGCGGGTGTACGGGGTCGACGTCCTGGCGCTGATCGAGGCGACGCACCCGTGGATCGCGCCGCAGGTCCACCTCAAGGACGGCACCGGCGGCGTCGTGGGCCGGGAGCTGCTCGGGGACGGGGACGGCGGGGTGTGGGAGGCCCTGGCCGCCCTCCTCGCGCACACGGGCGCGTCCCCCGACGCGCTGGTCCTCGAGAACGACTACCGCGACGGCGACCTCCGGCGCCTCGCCCTCGACATCGGGCGGGCCCGCGTCCGCGCCGCGCGGGCGGAGCTGCCGGCCACTGCCCCGGACCACCCAAGGAGCTGACATGTCCACCGTTCCGTCGACCTACGAGACGACCAGGCTGAGGGACGGCGTGGTGAGCTTCGGCGCGCACGCCTTCCCGCACGAGGCGCTCGGTGACGACACCGTCGTCATCAGGCCCGACCACATGGGCATCTGCCGCGCCGACGTCAAGGAGATCCTCGGCTCGCGCGACGTCCCCGAGGACCGGGGGCCGCTGTTCGGCCACGAGCTCGTGGGCTCCGTCTTCTTCGCGGGGTCCCGCAGCGGATTCGAGGCGGGTGACACCGTCACGCTCAATCCGAACATCACCCCTCACCGCACCACCGGCTTCGCCGAGTACGTCTTCGTACGGGGCTCGAAGGAGCAGCTGGAGCAGGCCGTCGTACGGGTCCCCGGGCCGTACGACGGCAAGGACGTCTGGATGCCGGAGCCGTTCGCCTGCATCGTGCACGCCCTGCGGAAGCTGCTCGAGCTCACAGGGCTCGACTCCCTCGGGGGGAAGCGGGTCGGGATCGTCGGCGCCGGCTGCGCGGGGCTGATGTTCGCCATGTACGCCCGCCATCTGGGGGCGTCGGTCACGGTGTTCAACCGCGGCGGGGTCCGCCGTGCCTTCGCCCGCGAGCAGGGCATCCTCGCCGCGGACGAGATCCGTCCGCTGTCGGAGGCGGGGGCGTACCCCGACGCGTTCGACGTGGTCGTCGTCGCGCCGACGGTGGCCACCGCGGAACTCCTGGAGACCGCGGGCCGTCTGGCCCGCGACGGAGCGGTCGTGCTCGTCTACGGCGGCACCCGGAAGGGCGACCGCTTCCCCGGGGGGCCGGTGGACGTCGACGCCGTCCGCCGGGGCGAACTCCTCACGTGGGTGGACCACGCCGGGAAGCGGCTCGGTGTATCGGGCGCGTACGGGTGCTTCAAGGAGGACTACGAGGAGGGCTTCAGGCTGCGCGCGGAGTATCCGGAGGCCTTTCCCCTGGACCGGCTGGTCTCGCGGCGCATCCCCCTCGACGAGTTCCCGGATTTCGTCATGGACATCGCGGCGGGCCGGACGGATCCCCCCGGGAAGGTCCTGGTCGAGGCCGCTCCTCGGGCCTGATCCTGGTCGGCGCCTCGTTCGTACGGACAGGGCTGGTGTACGTACGAACCGGGCGCCTGCCGGGTCCGGCGCCGCTCAGCACGAGCCGGCGAAGTCCTTCGACAGGACGTGGTCGACGAGGGTCAGGCCGTCCACCCAGTGGCCGTGCCGGTACCGGGACCCGTGCTCCGCGCCGCTCCGCCGCATCCGCTCGCCGCGCCGGGCGTCGTAGTCGGCGAGCCATCCGTGGACACCGACGCCCGAGGCGTCCCAGGAGCTGCCGAGCGCGACGGCGTCCTCCAGCGCCCGGTGCAGGCAGGCGGTCTCCGGCCGGTGCGCCTCGTGCTCGCTGTCGCCGACCCTCGCGATCCGGCCGGGCACCCGGTCCGCGGCGGCCGGCCGGGCGGGGAGCGTCAGCGCCCGCCAGTGTCTGCCCGTGGTGAGGACGTTGCGGGCGGCGGCCCCGATCCCGGGGAACGCGCCGAGCACCTCGTCCAGGCCCACCCGGGTGCCGTGGAGGCTGTCGCCGGTGTGGTGGTGCCGGGTCGCGGTGAGGCTCAGGTAGCGGTGGTCGGGCAGGGGGTAGTGCGAGAGGTGCCAGTCCCGTCCCGTCCAGCAGATGGCCGCGCTCTCCTGCCACCGGTCGGCGACCGATTCCATGGGGACGACCGTGCGGTAGACGGCGAGCCGCTCCCCGGGGCCGCCGCGGGCCCGTTCCGTGTCGCGGTGGACGCCGGAGCGGGCGCCGTCCGTGAGGATCAGGACGTCGCCCGTCACGGTGCGCCCGTCGGAGAGGATCGCGCGCACCGTCCCTCCTTGCCGGGTGTGGCCGATGACGTGGCTGTCGGTGCGCAGTTGTACGGAGTCCAGCTCCCAGCACGCCTCGAGCAGGGGCTCGTACACGTCCAGCCGGTGGGCCGTGGCGTGCGCCGGGGAGGAGTGGCGGTCGCAGGCGGGCAGTCTCACCGAGGTGAGCAGCTCTCCGGTCGAGCCGTCCCGGACGTGGAACGCGTCGAGCGTCAGCGACCGTTCCCGTACGGCGTCCCCGACGCCCAGCCCGTACAGGAGCTGGAAGTCCCGGGGGGCCAGCCGGACACCCGCGCCGCTCTCGGTGAGGGCCGGCCGCTGTTCCAGGACGAGCACGTCGTGGCCGCGCCGTCCCAGGGCGAGCGCGGTGGCCAGACCGCCGATGCCGCCGCCGGCGACCAGGACGCGCAGCCGCGACGGGTCCGGGGCGCTCGCGTCGACCGTCCACGGGGAGGGAACGCGGTCCGGGCGGGAAGGGTCGGTCAACGCGGCGTCCATGTGTCCAGGCCCTCAGGCTTCGCCCAGGGTGACGACATCGGTGAAGATCTCCTCGTCGTGCTGCCGGGCGGTGACCAGGATCCGCTGCCGGCCGGCCGGGGCGCCCGGGAGCGGACGGGCGTCGATCCAGCACGGCGCGTCGAGTTCCGCGTAACGGGTGAAGACGGCCTCCATGCCCACGACCGCGGTCGTCCGGGGCCATGAGGCCTGCGCGGCCTGGCGCGCCGCTTCCAGCAGCAGCATGCCCGGGGCGTGGTCGACCGGGTGGTCGAAGAGGATCGGGTGGGAGGTGTCCACCCGCAGTTGCCAGCGGCCCTCGCCGTCCGCGTGCGCGAGCACGACGTCCTCGTCGCGTCGTCCGCCCGTCACGGGGGCGGGCGGCGGGGCGGGAAGGGCGCGGGCGTTGGCGCGCACGAGGTCGGCGTACTGTCCGCGTAAGCGCCGGTACACGGCGCGGCCCTGAATGGTGAAGTGCGTCCGGGCCTCGGCCAGTCGGGCGCCCTCCCGCCACGCCTCCACGTGGAGGACCATGGCCGCGGCCCTCGTCCCGCGGTACTTCACGTCGGTGGCCGTGACGCGCAACTCGACGTCGGCGCCGTGTCCTTCGTCGCGCGCCGCGGCGGGGTCGAGCTCCCAGCGGAAGTCCTGCCAGAGCAGGTGGTGGTCGAGCGGTACGTCGTACGCGGCGTGCGAGAGCAGGGGCAGGGCCTGGCGTATCGACTCGCTGAGGAGCAGGGGGTCGAGCAGACCGTTCCGGTGGACGTAGAACCCGTGGGCCCGTGGCCAGCGGGCCGTGACGGCGAAGGCGTCGGGGCCCGTCCGGCACCAGCCGGTGAGCAGGACTTCCGACGGGTTCGTCTTGTGGGTGAAGACCTGGGGCACGTGCGTGGCGGATAAGGCCGCCTCACCGTGGGCGAGGTCAAGCGATGACAAGGCAGTTCCCCCAACCGGCTCGTGAGCCACTCACTCTGGCGCGTCAGCGCACGTCATGAAATGATAGAGGTCATTATTTTATTTTGTCGAGAGGGGGCAGGTGCAGGTGGAAGAGGGCACTCGACCCATGCAGCAGCGCGCCGTTCGCACGCGGGAGGTCCTCCTCCGGGCCGCCGCGGAGGTGTTCGACGAGGTCGGCTACACCCGGGCGAGCATCCTGAAGATCATCGACCGGGTCGGCCTGACGACCGGGTCCGTGTACTTCCACTTCAAGTCCAAGGAGGGACTCGCCCGCGCGGTGATCCACGAACAGGCGAAGGACCTGGAGTTCCCCCCGGGGGAACCCGGCCTCCAGCACCTGATCGACATGACCTCCTACCTCGCCGTGGAGATGCAGCAGAACACCCTGCTGCGCGCGGGCATCCGGCTCGCCGTCGAACAGAACGAGGCGGACCTCCACGAGTACGCGATCTACGAGTGGTGGGCCCGGAAGTTCCACGACGAACTGGTCGCCGCGCGGCGCAAGGGCCAACTCCTCCCCGGGGCCGACGAGACCGCCTTCGCCTCCTTGCTGGTGGCCGCCTACACCGGCACCCAGATCATGTCGCAGCTCTCCACCGGCCGGACCGACCTGCCGTGCCGGATCTCCGACATGTGGCGGTGCATCCTGCCCGCCCTGGCGCCTGCCGACGTCATCGCGGGGATCACCCTTCCCACCGCCCTCGTGCAGGAGCGCGCGTGACCCTGCGGGTCGTCGCCACCGGGCCACCGGGTTCATGGGCCCCAAGGCCCTGCGTGCCGTAGCGGATTCCGCGGTGGAGCACGCGGGCGCCCCGAAGGGGTCGCTCTCCTTCCACTGCCCCCAGAGGAAGGAGGCCCTGGGACAGAAGGCCATCGAACTCGCGGCCGCACGATTCGGCTCTCTCGTGGCCGCCTCCGCAATGGATCCCGCCACGGCGGGCCAGGTGCTGGGCCGTGTGATCGACGAACTGGCCGGGATGCTCGACGACAGCGACTTCCAACTGGGCTGCCCGGTCTCGGTGGTGACGCTGGAGATGGGCGGGGAGAGCGAACGGCTGCGCGACGCCTGCACCGAGGCCTTCGAGTCGTGGATCGCGCCGGTCAGTGAACTGCTCGTCGCGCAGGGCCGGCCTCGTACCGTCGCCCGCTCTCTGGCGACTGCCGTGGTCAGCATGTACGACTGCGCCGGTGCCTTCCGGTTCGGGATGTCGGTGGACGAGGCACGTCACGCCAACGTCGACAGCGTGCGCGCGGTCATCGAGTTCGCGACGCGGCTGCCGAACCTGCGCCGCCTGGTCCAGGTCTCCGGGTACCGCGTGGGCGGGCAGGGCCCCGCCCCCTGGAGCGATGAACACCGACGTGAGACCTACCGGGCGCTGGGCGCCTACGAGGCGTCCAGGGTCGAGGCGGACGCCGTTTTCCAGAACCTGGCAGCCCAGTTGGGCGTTCCGTGGTCCATCGTGAACCCGGCCGGCGTCATCGGGGACAGCGCCACCGGGGAATCCGACCAGTACCTCGGGCTCGCCTCCCACATGAAGGACCTCTGGCAGGGCTCACCGCCCGCACTCCCGGGCAACGGAAAGACGTTCGTCCCCGTGGTCGCGGCCGACCACCTCGCCCGGTTCATGACCCTGCTGCCGACGGACGCGGCCACCGAACACACCACGTACTGGCTGCTGGACGACGACACGCCCGCGCTGCCCGACCTGCTCACGCTCGTGGCCGAGCACGACGGCGTCAGGGCACCCCGGACACGGATTCCGGTGTCCTTGCCCAAGCGGCTTCCCCGCCGGCTCACCCGGGCCGATCCGGAGACCCTGACGCTCCCGCCTGAGCAGGTCATCGCCGACGCGCTCGACCAGCTCCGCTACGGCCGCATCACGACCGGGGTCGGCGCTCTCCGCACTCCCGGGTCAATAACGGGTGCTGTCGTACCGGCGCAGCCGGGCAGCCAGTGCCTTCTCGGTGCTGCCGAGCGCCACAGCGATCTCCTCGTCGGTGTGCTTCCTCGTAGCCAGGCGGGTGGCATACGGGCCGTCGGTCTCGACGACCGCGTCCAGCGCACCCACGATCCGCAACGCGGTCAGAGGATCGGTGTCCTCGGTCTCGTCGAGGCGTTCACGGATCCGGGAGATGAGCCGGGCGACGTCCTCGGGCAACTGGACCGCGGCAGCGTTGACCTGCCGGGTGTGCGTCTCCCAGTCCCTCTCCGGTCCGGAGGTGTCGTACAGGTACGGCTCACGGCGGGGTACCCGCTTCCAGTCGATCGGATAGGTCGTCTCCCCGTGCCAGCCGCAGGCGCAGACGGCGCGCATCCGGTCCGCGAGCGGGCGGCGGTGCGCGCCGTCGTAGCACCACCAGTCGGTGAAGCTGGGGATGTGCCCTGAGCTGCCGATGTCGATGTAGACCGGGCCCGGGACCGTGCCGTCCTCCAGCAGCACCCCGACCTTGCCCACGTGCCCTTCCGCGCCGTCCGGCTCCCACATGACCCGTCCTCCTCTTCCTCTGTGTCGGTACGGCCGCCGCTCGTCGGCCGGCGGCGGGCCTCCTCGCCTCCACGGTGACGGACGGCCCGGGGCGGCCGCAGGCGAATGCCCGCATATTCCACGGGCGAATGACAACACTGTCGGCGGTTGAGTCGGGGAGAGGGGGCCGGGGGTCCCGTCCCGTTCATGCCCGCCCGCGCCGTCGCCGTCAGTCCCGGCAGCAGCCGTACGCCGCGGCCACCTCCGCCAGTCCCTCCAGACCGCCGTCGGCGCCACCGCCGCCGCCCACGCGAGCGAGCAGGAGCACCCGGGCCGGCACGCCGGCGGCCGCGTACGCGGCGAGCCGGCGGTGACCGTCGAGTACCGCACCGACCAGCCACCGCTCCTCGTGCCGGGCCTCCACGTACCGGTCGTCGATCCAGCCCAGGACCACGGCGGCGGGCCGCTCCCCCGCTGTGATGGCGGCCGCGTGCCGGGCGACGGTCGCCGGGTCGAGCGCCTCCGGCGGCTGCGAGGGGAGGACCGCGCCGTACGTGAACGGCACCCGACCGCCCGGAACGGGCGCGGTGAGCTGGAAGTGCGGGACGCCGGGCCAGTGGCCCTCGGGACGGTCGTCGCCGTATTCGGAGTCGTCGCCGTCCTCCTCCACCCGGCCCGCCACGCGGCGGTACCACCACGACCGGGCCGGCTCGGACACGCGCTCCAGCGGGAGGTCGAGCAGGAGGGCTCGGTAGTGGCCGGTCTCCAACTCACCGATCGCGGGGCTCCATTCGGCGAGCAGCGCGGTGTCGAGTCTGTCCAGGCCGGCCAGCCGCCCGCGCATGCCGGCCGCGATCCGGGTCGCCTCGTCGTCCGGCCAGCCCAGCAACGTCAGGCTCAGCTCGCACGTGTCGCAGAACGAACCGACCCGGTACAGCGGCTTCCCGTGGAACGTCAGGGACCGGTCCCAGCGCGGCCAGGAGGAGCCGGGCGACGGCGGGTCGGAGGCGACCCGGATCCGGCCCGCTCCCCCGTCGACGGAGAACCGGGCGCGCGCGCCGGCTCGGGCATCTTCACTGTGAGTCCCGTCCGACCTGCCTGAAAGGTGCTGGATCTGTCACCCGCCATGACACGGCATGCTGCCACTCAGGACACGGCCGCCCATCCGATCATCGAGCCGGTCTGGATCATGGGAGCCCTGACCGTCACGAATCACCAGGGGCTAAAGGAGGTTCGGTGACCCAAGTGAGTACCCGTACTCAGGTGTCGCCTGCCGGGCTTCTGCATGCTGGGGCGCGAACGCCGGACCGTCTCAGGGAGACATACGCATGGACCATGCCATACAGCTGCGCGCAGCCACGCCCGACGATCACGACTGGATCCACGAGCTGCGGCACCGGGTGTACGCGGAGGAGCTGGGCCAGCATCCGGTGCATCCGTCCGGGCGGTTGAGCGACGGGCTCGACGGCGACAACGTGTATCTCGTGGCCGCGCGTGGGGAGACGCGGATCGGTTTCGTCAGCCTCACTCCGCCGTGGGTCGGCCGCTACTCCCTCGACAAGTACCTGACGCGCGAGGAGCTGCCGGTCCTGTCGGAAGAGGCGCCGTTCGAGATCCGCGTCCTGACCGTCGAGGAGCGCTGGCGGTCCACCGTGGCGGCGCCGCTCCTCATGTACGCGGCGCTGCGCTGGGTCGCGGCGCGGGGCGGCCGCCGGGTGGTGGCGATGGGACGCACGGAGCTGCTTGACATGTATCTCGCCGCCGGGTTGCGGCCGGTGGGGCGGACGGTCCGCTCGGGCGCGGTCTCGTTCGAGGTGCTGAGCGGCTCCGTGGCCGAGCTGACGAGGACGGTCCGGGAGCGTCATGGCCGGACCTTGGAGCGGCTGCGGACGGGCCTCGACTGGCGGTTGGACGTGGAGTTCGCGCCGCGCGCGGACGGCTGCGAGCACGGCGGTGCCTTCTTCTCCGCGATCGGTACGGACTTCCGGACGCTGACCCGCCGTCACGAGGTGGTCGCGGCCGATGTGCTGGACGCCTGGTTCCCTCCGTCTCCGAAGGTCCGCGCGGTGTTGTCGGAGGATCCGGGATGGGCGGCGCGGACCTCGCCGCCGACGGGCGCGGAAGGGCTGCTCGCGGAGATCGCCGAAAGCCGTGGTCTGCCGGTGGAGTCGCTGGTCGTCGGGGCGGGTTCGTCCGATCTGATCTTCCGGGCGTTCGGCCGGTGGCTGACGCCGGGGAGCCGGGTACTGCTCCTCGATCCGAGCTATGGCGAGTACGCCCATGTCACCGAGCGGGTGATCGGCTGCCAGGTGGACCGGCTCCGGCTGCGCCGGGAGGACGGCTGGCTGCTCGATCCGGCTCGGCTCGCCGCCGCGACCGGGAGCGGGCGGTACGACCTCGTGGTGGTGGTCAATCCGAACAACCCGACCGGCCGCCACGCTCCCGCCGACGCGCTGCGCGCGGTGATCGAGGCCTCTCCCGCGCGGACCCGCTGGTGGATCGACGAGGCGTATCTGGGCTATGTCGATCCTGCGGAGTCGCTGGCCGGGCTCGCCTCGGCCGATGCCCGGGTCGTGGTGTGCACGTCGCTGTCGAAGATGTACGCGCTGTCGGGAATGCGGGCCGCGTATCTGGTGGCCGACCCGGACACGGCCGGGGAGCTGCGCCGCTGGACGCCGCCGTGGCCCGTGAGCCTGCCGGCCCAGCTGGCCGCCGTGACGGCGCTGCGCGACCCCGGGTACTACGCGGAACGCCGGGCGCGTACCGCGGTGCTGCGGCGGGGGCTCGCCGCCGGACTTTCGGAGCTCGACGGCTTCTCCTCGGTCGACGAGGGAGTGGCGAACTTCCTCACCGTGACCCTGCCGCCGAGTGGACCGAGCGCGGCCCGGCTCGTGCACGAGTGCCGACGCCACGACGTCTACCTGCGGGACCTGTCGCCGATGTCCCCGGCGTACGAGGGACGGACCGTCCGGATCGCCGTCCGCGACACGGCGGAGAACGAGCGGATCGTGGCGGCGTGCCGAAGCGCCCTGGACGCGCTGCGCGCGCGGGCGACGGTGGCGGTGGCGGCACCGGTCACGGTGGCGGCGGATGTGCCGGGCGGCGGGGGTTCCCGGTGACGACGGTCCCCGGTCTCGTGCCGTACCTCGGCGGAGCACTGGCGATCGGCGGGCTCGCGGTGGCGGCGACCCGGCGGCGTGAGCTGATGGTCCGCTGGTGTGTGTGGGCGCTCGGCGTACCCGTGGTCACGGGCGCGTTCTGGCTCGGGCCGCCAGGGATCGCGGTGCTCGCGGCCGTGGTCGGGGTGGTCGCGGTGGCGGAGTTCGGCGGGCTGCTGCGGCTGGGCGCGGTGGACCGGGCGGTGCTCGGCGCAGCGGTCGTCGGGCTCGTCCTGACCGCCTGGCTGGCTCCCGGTGAGGTGCTTCGGGTCGCGGCGGTCGGGGCGCTCGCGATCGCGGGGGTGCCCCTGCTGTCGGGCGACGCCGAGCACGGGCTCCGCCGCCTGGGGGCGGGCGTGCTCGGGCTCGTGTGGCTGGGTGCCCTGGCCGGTCTCGTCCCGTCGGGTGCGGTGGGCCTCGTCCTGTTCGTGGCCGTGTCGATCGCCGACATCGTCGCGTACGGGGCCGGTCGCCGTCTCGGCGGCCCCCGGCTCTCCGCGCTGTCGCCCGCCAAACGGTGGAGCGGCACGCTGGCCGGGGCGGCGGCCGGACTCCTGACGCTCGCCGTGCTGTCGTCCCTGACGTGGCAGACGGCGGTGGCCGTGGCGGTCGGCGGGCCGCTCGGCGACCTGCTGGAGTCGATGGTCAAGCGAGGCGCCCGGGTGAAGGACGCCGGTCGTTGGCTTGCCGGCTCCGGCGGTCTGCTGGACCGTATCGACTCCCTCCTCGTCGCCCTGGCGGTGCTGCTGGTGCTGAGCTAGCCACCCGAGTGTCGAGCACCGGATCGCCGGTCGTCGACGTCAGCTGCGCCACCGAGCGAGGTAGACCCCGGTGCCGGTGCTCACTCCGTTGGCCGCGCCGGGCAGGTAGTTGGCGACGAGGTCCCGGCGCGGGTATCCGGCGGGCAGGTCGAGCTCCTCGAACAAGGCGGGTACGCGAACGATGTGACGTCTCATCAGTCCTGTTTCCTCGCGCAGGGTGCGCAGAGCGGAGTCGATGCCCTGCCGGGCGATCTCGGTGCCGCGGGTCAGCGCGGGGTCGCGCAGGGCGCCCGCGACGGTGAGGCCGGGCTTCGCGGTGTCCTGCGGCGCGATCCCGCGGACCAGAGGCTCGCCGCCCCGGCCCTGCTCCACGAGGTCTGCCAGGAGTTTCCGCCCAGGTCGGGGTCGGCGACGACGGCCACCCAGCCCCGGTCGTTCCGGGCCGGGACGAAGGACAGGAACTCGTCGATGTGCCCGACCCCCAGCCAACTGGTGTCGAGGGCCATCGGCTGCTGGTACCCCTGCGCCGCGAGCATCCGGGTGAAGGAGGCGTCCGGGGACTCCTTGCCGCCCGTCCCGCCGTAGACCACCCGGCCCACCGGATAGCGCCGGCCCCGCCAGGTGTACGGCGGAAGGGTGCCGAAGTTCCCGGTGGAGCTGAACGAACCGTAGTACCGGCTGTCGTCCCCGCCGACGCGCGTGGCGTCGTACTCCTGTATCACTCCCGTACCGGGGCCTCGGAGCAGCGGGAACGCGCTCCGTGAGGCGTCCCGGAGGGGGAAGGCGGGGGTGGCCGTGCCGGGCATCACGTCCGCGGACCGCACGAGGACGGTGACCCGGTGCTCCCTGCCGCGCGGCGCGGGGATGGACGCGTAGGCGGTCTTGAAGAGGTCCTGCATCCAGACGTCCCCGCCGGTGGGGTAGTTGTACAGCGGTGCGGGCAGCCCGGCCCGGTCGAGTCCGCGGCGCAGATCGCGGCGGAACGCGGCTTCCGCCGAGTCGTACGCCGTGGCGCAGTTCGTCGGCGGTCAGCCGGTCCTCGGGCCTCAGCAGGACCATGCGGCCATGACGCCGGGCGAAGATCCGGACGTACGTCCGGGAGGCCGGGTCGGCGGCGACGGTGGCCGTGGTGCCGGCGGTGACACGCGTGGCGGTGATGTGCGCCGGCGCGAGGTCGGCGAGGTCGGCGGCACCATTGACGACGGTGTCCTTGGCGTCACCGCAGTCCGCCAGCCGCTCGTCGGGCAGGCGTTCGCCTCCGGGGCCTGCGGTGGGGCAGCGTCGCTGGTCGTCATCCACGTTGGGCAGCATCAGCGCGCCGCGGTCCTGGGCCCACGCGCCCTTGCCGGCGTCGTCGGCCGGGGTGACCAGACCGTCCCGGTCGGCATCCACGCGGATCACCGGCCGTGGCGGCGCGGCATGGGCCGCTTGGGCCGGGAGCGCCCCGGTCGCGATCGTGAGAAGGGCCGACCCCAGCACCCCTGCGCTCCCGGAGGTCCGGCGGGAACGCGGGTGCCCGGGGGTACGGGGGCGGAGGCGGGTCGGGGAGGCGGCGGCCGAGAAGGCCAACGGTGTCTCGTCGTCCATGGCCCCACCCTCGTCCACGGCCGCGCAGGGGACATCCACCCGATGGCTGGTCCCCCGCCCAGAAGGCAGCGACCCCCTCCATACTTTCGGCGGGGCGGCCGTACTCCACTCCGTCTCCTGGTCGCCCTCGTCCCGACACGACCCGCCTGTTCCACCGGGACCTTCCCTCCGCCGCGTACGTGGAGGTCGGTTCCTTGGCATCATGGAGCCGTGAACGCCGATGACCCGCTTCTCCGTCCCCTGCTGGTGGTGGACGGAGCCAACGTCGTGGGATCGGTGCCGGACGGCTGGTGGCGCGACCGGCGCGGAGCCGCCGAGCGGCTGCGTGACCGGCTCGCCGCGACCGGAGGACCGGCCGACGGCCCGTACCCGCGGCCGTACGAGATCGTCCTGGTCGTCGAGGGCGGCGCCCGGGGCGTCGCCTCGGTGCCCGGCGTGCGGGTCGAGGAAGCTCCCGGCAGCGGCGACGACCTGATCGCCGAACTGGCCCGGAACGCGAACGGCCGGCCGTGTCTGGTGGTCACGGCCGACCGCGAGCTACGCCGGCGGGTGACACAGGAAGGCGCCCGCTGTGCGGGCCCCCGCAGCATTCTCCAACCGCCCGCGTAGGAAAGCGAAGGCGCACGTCACGGCTCGTCGCCCCCGGCCGGGCCGACGCTCTCCGCCGTTACCCGCCCTTGCTGGGATCAGTGGGTTTCCAGCGGATCGGCCCGACCGAGCACTTCCGCGAGCGGGGTGCCGGTCCGAGCGGCGACGATGCGGCGGGCGCGCAACTGGGCACGGGTACGGGGGCGGAACTTCGGCTCCCGCCCGCAACCACAGGTTTCGAAGCCTTCGTAACGCAGCCCGGCGCCCAGGACCGCCGCGACCACCGACCACGCCTTTCGGTTGCTGCGGCGGGGTGCCGCGAAGTCGTGTCCCGCACACAGCAGCGGCCCGGCGCAGCGCGGGCACGTGTGTCCGGCATCGCGGGGATGCCGTTTGAAGCTGATCCGGCACGATACGCACGCGTAGTGCAGCTTGTAGTGGACGAAGGCGTAGGTGCACACGCATGGACCGTATCGGCGGCGCTTCGTTGTGGGCCAGTGCTCGGCAGCAGTGCGGTGTCCGGACCGGCCAGAGCCGTCGTCGAGCAGCCGCGCCCTCACGCAGCCGACGCCGAAGCCGGTCCTCCGAACTCCCGGAACTCTCAGTGACGAACCGTTATCGAGGTGTCACCCGTGTCGTTCTCTGGGACGGCCTCCGGCCGGAGGACTCCGTGGCGTACGACGTGCCCCTGGTCCATCCGGAGGGCGACAACCTCCCCTGGACCCACCTGATCGCGGCCCTCCGGCAGGCCCTCGTCCATCCCCCCCCGTCCCCGCCGGCGCCGACCCCCTGGGCATCCCCCTCGCCGATGCCCGCCGACACATGCTCGACGCCCTCGACCACGTCACGTTCGAGCTCGGCGACGCACTCCGCGCGGCCGCCTCCATGCTCTGGCCCCAGGACGATCCGGAGGACGGCAGCCGCCTGCGGCCGGACGGTTTCCTGCTGCGGGACCCCGCCACCGCGCGCCTGTACGTCACCGCACCCGGCACCGCAGGCTCCGTCGGGCCCGATGTCTCCCTCCACGACGAGAACGGCCGCGTACGCGCCGGCAACACCGCCCTCATGGCCGCACTGCCCTCACTCGTCCCCGACGGACTCGACAGCGACCGCTCCCCCGCCCAGGACCCCTACGCCCCCGCAGGCGTCCACGACTTCACCCACTGGTAGGG
This sequence comes from Streptomyces vietnamensis, assembly GCF_000830005.1. Lineage (NCBI taxonomy): Bacteria > Bacillati > Actinomycetota > Actinomycetes > Kitasatosporales > Streptomycetaceae > Streptomyces > Streptomyces vietnamensis. Next base: position 262,626 of record NZ_CP010407.1, read on the forward strand.
CACCCTCTGGACGGGACGCCCCTGCAAAGACACGGACGCCTGTCCGGCGGCCGGGCCGACACTCTCCATCGACGCCCCGGCAGCGACGAAGCCGAGCGTGCCGCCGGAGTTGCCGGGCTGCCACGGGACGGCGGGAACGGTGAAGCCACCAACCCGGCCGGGGCCGGTCACCGGATGCCCAACAGACTCAGGACGGCCTGTTCGTGGACGGTGTGGACGGTGGGGAGTTCGGCCGGCGACGCGCGCCCGTCGATGCCGTGCAGACCCTCGTACGGAACGCCGAACCCGACGGTGGCGGGGGTCCCGTGGCCGACGAGGAGGTTGCCGATGTCCGACGGGCCCGCCGTCTTCGCCCGGGGGGATTCCCTGGTTCCGGGGTGGGGTCGGCCCCACCCCGGCCGGGGGGACCATCGGATGTCCCGGTGATCAACGGCTCCGTAGCGTCGTCGTCATGACCCACACCACGACCCGCACCCGCTTCCGACAGGCCATGCGGCGCAGGCGAGTACGCCAGTCCCTGGCCGCCGCGACCGCCGTCGTCCTCGCCGCCCTTGCCGCCGCCCCGGCGGTCGCGGCGTCCGAACCCCGCCCGGCCCGGCAGAGCACGGGGCGCGGGGCCCTTCTCGGTGTCACTCCCGTCGCCGACCTGAGCCGGGCCGAGGTCGCCGCGTTCCTCAAGGGCGCCGACATCGACCCGGCGACCGTGCGCCACGGTGTGCGCGGCTACCGCCTCACGTACCGGACCTTGACGCCTCGGGGCGAACCGACCACCGCCACCGGCCTGTTGGTGCTCCCCAAGGGTGGCGAGCGCCGGCTCGACCTGGTGGCCGACACGCACGGCACGATGGTCCACCGCGACTACGCGCCGTCCGTCGCCGAGGACTTCGGGCTGTACGCGCCCTATCTGCACGCCGCCGCGGGCCGCGCCGTCGCCGCACCCGACTACCTCGGGCTCGGCAAGGGCCCCGGCCTCCACCCCTACATGGACACCGCCTCCTCCGTCTCCGCCTCGCTCGACATGCTGCGGGCCTCCCGCACCGCCGCGCGTGCGCTCGGCAGGCCGCTCACCGGAGACGTGTACGGCACCGGGTTCTCACAAGGCGGCCAGGTCGCCATGGCGTTGGGCCGCGAGCTGGCGCGGGGCGCGGACCGGCACTTCCGGCTGCGGGCGCTCGCGCCGGTCGCCGGACCGTACGACTTGCAGGGCGCCGAGATCCCCGCCCTGCTCGACGGCCGCGTCAACGACATCAGCGGTGTCTTCTACATGTCGTACTTCCTCACCGCGCAGAACCGGCTGCACCCCGTCTACGACAACCCGGCCGAGGCCTTCCGGCAGCCGTACGCGGGATACGTGGAGGAACTCTTCGACACCCGGCACACCGAGGAGGACATCGTCACGAAGCTGCCCGGCTCGGTGAAGGAGCTGCTGACCGACGGCTTCTACGAGCGGCTGCGGCACCCGGACGGCGGCCTGCTGGCCGCGCTCGAGGCGCAGGACGGGACCTGCGACTGGAAGCCCGACGTGCCCGTACGGCTGCACGGCGCGGCCGGCGACACGGACGTGCCGATCGCCAACTCCATCAGCTGCGCGGCTGATCTGGCCCGCAACGGTGTGACGGCCCCCGTGGTCGACCACGGAAAGGCCGACCACAACGGGTCCTTCAAGCTGGCGGGGCCCCAGATCGTGCGCTGGTTCGACACGCTCGCGCCTTAGGGACTGCCAGGTCGATCACGTTCGGAGCCAGATGGTGAGGGCTGCTGCGGCTGCGGTGCCGAGGCAGACGCAGCGGCGCTTGTCGTAGCGGGTGGCTACCGCTCGGTGCTGCTTGAGCCGATTGACGGCTCGCTCGACGGTGCTGCGTTTCTTGTACCGCTGTTCGTCGAAGCCGGGTGGCCGCCCGCCGCATGCTGATGCGCCCGCACGGCGGTGGAGTCGACCGAGACGTCCCGGTCGATGGAGCGGCGGCAGGAGGCGGGCGTAGACGCCGAGGATCGCGTCGGGCCGGGTGGTGTCGACGGCGCCGGGCCGGATCAGGGTGACCCTCGGGTCGGGAGACCCGGTGAGGTGGCGGCTCGCAAGGGTGACGGCCGCACCCGAGAGGCCGGTCAGGTCGGGCAGGGACCCGGAGGCAAGGGCGCCGTACCCGGCGACGAGGATGCTCGTCGCCGGTCGGGCGGCCCGTAAGGGGCGGGGATCATTCTTCGGTTCCTTCCGTGAGCACGAGGTCGCGGCGGCCGTACCAGGCCAGGGAGTCGGCGATGCCCTGCTCGATGGTCAGGGTCGGCTTCCAGCCGAGGAGCTCGTGGGCGAGGGTGATGTCGGGGTAGGCGCCGGCGTTGTCGCCGGGGCGGCGGCCGACCAGTTCGGTGGGCAGCGGCTTGCCGGTGACGTTCTCGAACGCCTTGATCAGCTCGCGGACGGTGGTGCCGGTGCCCGAGCCGAGGTTGATGACGCGGTACGCGGTGCCGTCGGGGCCGTTGGAGGTGATCGTGTCGAAGCGGCGTACGGCCGCGATGTGGGCGTCCGCGAGGTCTTCGACGTGGACGTAGTCGCGGATGCCGGTGCCGTCGCGGGTCTCCCAGTCGGTTCCGGTGATCGGGTACGGCTCGCCCGCGTGGTACTTGTCGATCATGACGCCCAGGGCGTGCGTGGGTCGGCGGACCTGGAGGCCGCTACGGCCCTTGCGGTCCGCACCGATCGGGTTGAAGTAGCGCAGGGAGACGGCCCTCAGCGGCGTTCCGGCGGTGATGTCCTCCAGGGCCTGCTCGAAGTGCGCCTTCGTCCGTGCGTACGGGCTCATCGGGGCGAGCGGGGCCTGCTCGGTGATGCCCAGGCCCGGCGCGTAGATCGCGGCGGAGGAGGAGAACAGGAACCGTTCGCAGCCGTTGCGCAGCAGGTGCCCGATCAGTGCGAGGCCGGCGGCGACGTTCTCGCTGTAGTAGTGCAACGGTTCGGCGACGGACTCGGGGACGACGATCTTGGCGGCACAGCCGATGGTGGCGACGATGTCGGGGTGGTCGGCGAAGATGCGGTCGATCAGCGTCCCGTCGTCGGTCCTGCCGCGGTACCAGGTCCTGTCCTTGACGAACTCGGCCCGGCCGGTCGACAGGTTGTCCAGGATCACGACCTCGATGCCCTCGTCCAGGCATCGCGACGCGATGGTGGAGCCGATGAATCCGGCGCCGCCGGTGATCAAGACCTTCATGGGAGTCTCCCGAGTTCGGCATGGCCCGGTACCGCCGTCCGGTGGCACCGGGGGCTGTCAGGCGGTCGAGCGTAGCAGCGAATTAGGGTGGTTCATTATGGTTTGAGAATCCGACAACTCCCCTGCTTCGGGGGGGCCGCGACGATCGCGGGTCGGCAGAGTCGCACGAACCGGCACCACCGGCGTTTCGGCCAACTCCGCTTCTCTCTGGTCCTGTTGTCGGAGGCGGGTCGATGCATCCTCCACCCTCCGCCGCGCCCCGAATCTCGGGGTTCCGAGGGAGACCGAAACACATGTGTTCGATATCCCGCCGGTGTCGTTGAACCTCATGACCACGTCGGACAACCGTCAGGGGGAACCACGTTGACCTCGGCCGCCTCCCGCGAAGAGCGGGACATCACCCCGCCGCCTCCGCCCCCACCGGCGGAGATCACGTACAGCGGGCAGTACTCCGTCAATCCGCTCGCCGAGGTGTCCTTCCGGCGGATGTGCGGGCAGCTCCCGGCCGTCCTGAACCGGATCGCCCGGCTGGCGTGGCGGACCGATCGGCGTGCTGTGCAGCTGCTGCTCGTCTGCCAGGCGGTCGCGGGCATCTCGGCCGCAGTGCTGCTGACGGCCACCGCACGGGCCATGAAGCCCGTTCTCGGCGACGGCTCCGCCGATGACAGGCTGCAGGGAGCCGTCCCGGCGCTGCTGGTCGTCACGCTCGCCGCCGCGCTGGGCCGCGGGACGGCGGCGGTGGCCGCGTACGCGGAGCGGAGGATCACCCCGCGGCTGACGACGGAGACGGACAGCTCCCTGGTCGAGGTGGTGTGCCGGGTCGAAGCGTCCGCGTACGCGGAGGAGGGGTTCTCGGACCGGCACGAGGCGGCCGAGATGGGGGTGATGCGCAGCCACGTGATGGTCGCGGACGCACAGCGGTTCCTGTCCGCGCTGATCCGCATGGTCACCGCCGGCGGTGTCCTGTCGGTACTGAACCCGCTGATGCTGCCGCTGCTCCTGCTCGCCGTGCTGCCGGCCGGTGTCGGCGCCGTCCTGACCGCCCGGGTCGACTACGAGATCCACTACGCCAATGTGGCGGACCGCAATGTCAGGGGGATGATGCGCTGGTGGGCGACCACATCGAAGTACGGCGACGAGGTCCGCGCCAACTCGATGGCCGACTACCTGGTCTTCTGGTACCGGGCCCTGTCCGACCGCTGCGACCGCCGTACCCTGGCCGCCGCCCCACGGACCCTGCGGATCGCTCTGCTGTCCGCGCTGGCGGGCGGTGTCTTCCTCGTCGCGACCTGGAGCGCCCTCGCGTGGCTGGTGGTGTCCGGACGGATCGAGCTCGCGGTCGCCGCCACGGCTGTCATCGCCGTCCAGACCGTGCTCGCCGCACTGTCCCAGGTCGTCGTCAACGGGGCCGCGGTCTTCCATACGAGCCTGTACCTGAGTGACATGCAGTCCTTCCTCGACGACGCCGCCGCCCGTACGCCCCGGCGCGGGCCCCGCAAGCACTCCGCGCCGACAGAGGAGATCCGGCTCGAGGAGGTCGTCTATCAGTACCCGGGCAAGGACAAGCCCGCCGTCGACGGTGTCTCCCTCACTCTGAAGCGGGGCCGGATCCTCGCGATCGTCGGCGCGAACGGCTCGGGGAAGTCCACGCTCACCCGGCTGCTGACCGGGATCTACCTGCCGGACAAGGGGCGGGTCACGTGGAACGGCACCGACCTCGCCGAGGTGGACCCCGCCACGGTGTGGGCGAACACCGGCCTGGTGCCGCAGATCTTCGCGCAGTGGCCGTTGCGCGTCCGCGAGAACATCACCCTCGGGCAGCCCCGTACCCACGACGACGTCCCGGTGTGGGCGGCCGTCGACGCGGTCGGTCTTCGCGAGGCCGTCGAGGACCTTCCCGCCGGCCTGGACACCCTCCTGTCCCGCGATGTCTTCGGCGGCACGGAACTCTCCGGCGGGCAGTGGCAACGCATCGCGTGTTCCCGGGCCCTGTACCGGCGCCCGGGGCTGTTGATCCTCGACGAACCCACTTCCCAGATGGATCCGCGCGGTGAACACCAGATCTTCGAGCAGATCAAGGCCATCGCCGCCGACCGCATCACGATCGTGGTCACCCACCGCCTGGAGAACACCCGGATCGCGGACCACATCGTCGTGATGGAGCACGGCCGGATCACCGAACAGGGCCGGTACGACGACCTCGTCCACGGCGGCGGAACCTTCGCCGAACTGCTGGAACTCTCCCAGGACCGCTGATCGCTTCCGCCCCCGCCCGCTTCGCGTCCCAGCGCGAGACCCGCACGTGAAGGAGACCCGTCGTGAGCACCGCAACCCCCCGAGACCGGATCTCGCTCGTGACACTGATGCTCGCCTCCGAGTTCGGCATCGTTCCGGCGTCGATGGCTCCGGGTCCGTCCGGGACCGCGACTCGTAACTACGTGGCCACCACGAAGACCGGCACCGCCTGGTTCGTCAAGACCTACCCGGCCGGCACAGGCCGGGAGACGGCCGAGAGCGCCGCCGCGCTGAGCGAGTACGCCCGGCTGCATCGCGTACCCGTCGCCCGCGCCCGCTACACGGTCGGCCAGAAGCAGTTGGTCGCCTCGGACGGGAAGGTGACCATGTCGGTCACCCGATACCTGCGCGACACGGTCACCGCCGACGGCCGGCTCACCGGACGTCGATGGGAGGCCGTCGGGGAGGCGATCGGACGCTTGCACCGTGGCCTGGCCCGCCACCGGTTCGGGCCGCCCCGGCTCGATGCCCGCGACAGGGCGGTCGACCCCGTGCGCAGCCGGTCCCGGCTCGAAGGCCTCGTTCACCGCTACGAGACGGATCCTCCTCGTACGGACTTCGAGCGGTGGGCGTTGGAGACGGCACGCGAGCGGCTGGCCGGGCTGCCGGCGGTGGAGCGACTGTTGGAGAGGGCTCCGGGGCGGACGGTCTCGCAGCTGGTCCACGGGGACCTGTCGGGCCCCAATGTGCTCCTGCGCGGGGACGGTGTCGCTGCGGTGATCGACTTCGCCGCGCCGGGGCGGCGCAGCCTCATGTGGGAGCTCGGCCGGCTGGCACTCGACCCGCGTACCGTCCTCGCCCAGCCGGACTGGCCCGAGGGGATGGGCCGCCTCGCCGCCGTCTACCACCGGCGTCATCCGGCCGTACCGGTGGAGGAGTTGGTGAGCGTGGTGCGGCTGACGGCCGCGTACCTGGGGTGCACCGTGTATCCGCTCAACACGGTCGTGGACGGCCTCGGACCCGTCACCGAGTCGCTGGAGGCGTACGCCCGGGACCGCGTGGAAGCCGCTGTCGTTCTGCGTGAACGGCTCGACGAGGCGGAGGAGGTGCTGAGGGACCACCTCCGGTAGCCGTCTCTGCCGAGCCCTGTCGGCCAGTCTTCACGGCTCGACCGGTCTCCACGGCTCGGCCGGTCTCCAAGGCTCAGCCAGTCTCCAAGGCGGCCGACGCTGACGCGCGGCGCGATTCCCCGGCGGTCTTGTCCCGCCCCCGTCCCCATGACCACCCCTGTGAGGTTCTGCCGTGCCCTGCGCTTCCTCCTACGCTCTCCCGCTTCTGACGTTCGTCTCGACCTTGGTGAGGTACTGACATGCGCCCGTCCCGCGACCACCTGCGGTCCACGGTCGGCGAGTACCTCGGCCGGCACCCCGGCGAGCGCGACGCGCTCTCCGGCCCCCTCACGGCGCTGGACGCGGAAGCGGACCCGACGAGCCGTGCCGCGCCGCCCGGCCGCATCACGTGCAGCGGCGTCGTCCTCGACGCCGCCCTGGACGGCCCGGTCACGCCCGTGAACGCCAGTGCGGTGATCCACGACGGTCAGGGCCGTTACCTGTTGCACCTGAGGGACGTGAAGCCCGGCATCTGGGCGCCGGGATGCTGGGACCTGCTCGGCGGCGGCCGGGAGCCGGATGACACGAGCCTGTTCGACACGGTGGTCCGCGAGCTGCGGGAAGAGGCCGGTCTGGAGGTCCCCGGCCTCCAGCCGTACGCGGTCGGCCATGTGACCGGCACGGACGGGACCCTCGTCCCCGTTCAGCTGTTCACCGGCGAGTGGAGCGGTGACCCCGGCACGCTGACGGTGACCGAAGGCCAACTCCTCGCCTGGCGAAGTCTTGAGCAGCTGCCGTACCTGACCATGCTCCCCTCCACCCGGATGCTGCTCGAACGGCACGCCACCGAGCACCCTGCCGCCGACGCCGACGCCGGCCACCGGCCGGCGAAGACCGTGACCGCGACGGTGCCCCCTGGCACCGAGCCCCACATCGTCGGCGTCCACCTCGTCCTCGAACAGGACGGCAAGGTCCTGCTGGGCCGACGCCATCCCGACTCGGCTTACGCGGGCGGGATGTGGCACGTTCTCGCGGGTCACTGTGAGCACGAGGCGGCGACCGCATGCCTGGTGCGCGAGGCCCACGAGGAGGCGGGGCTGGTCATCAGCGCGGACGACCTCACCCTCGTCCACACGGTGCACGCGGTCGACCGACCCGGTGACCGGCCCAGGATCCAGCTCTTCTTCCACGCACGTGCGTGGAAGGGCACACCCGAGCTCCGGGAGCCGGACAAGACCGTCGCCTGGCAGTACTGGGACATCGACGGCCTCCCGGACGCGATCGTCCCCTACACCCGCGCGGCGATCGAGGGGATCCGGGCCGGCCGCCCCTATACGGAAATGGGGTGGTCACGGTGACCGGCTTCTCTGCCGTCGGCGCCGCCTACGCCGAGCATTCCGACAGCGCCCGGGGCCGACTGCGCCACGACCTCGTCGAGCGCCGCCTGCACGCCGAACTGCCCGCGTCACCCGTACGGATCCTGGACGTGGGCTGCGGGACCGGCGAGATGACGATCCGGCTCGCCGCCGCCGGGCACCAGGTGACCGGCGTCGACCCGGACCCCCGCATGCTGGCCGTTGCGGCCGGCCGCCTGGCGGCCCTGCCCGGCCTCCGGGGGCGCGTGGAGCTGGTGGAGGCCGGCATCGACGGGCTCTCCTTCGGCCGTGAGGTGTTCGACGCGGTCTGCTGCCACGGCGTGCTGATGTACCTGGACGAACCCGGTGAGGCGCTCGCCCGGCTGACCGAACGGGTCGCGCCCGGAGGCCTGCTGAGCATCCTCGCCAAGAACCGCCGGGCCATCGGTGTACGCGAGGCCCTGGCCGGTGACTACGAGAACGCGCGCCGGCTCATCGAGTCCGAAGCGGACAGGAGCCCCGGCAACCTCGGCCTGGAGACCCGCGGCGACACCGCCGAAACCCTCGACCAACTGGCGGCCGGGCACGGGTTCACGCCGCTGGCCTGGCAGGGCGTACGGATCTTCCACGACCACCTCGACGACACCTGGGCGCCGGGAAGGGCCGCGTACGAGGCGGCCCTTGAGCTGGAATGGGCCGCCTCCTGGCGCAGCCCCTACCGGGACCTCGGTCACCTCGTACACACCCTGGCCCGACCACCACGCCCGCGACCGCCCCGTCACCCACGAAGGACAACCCGTATGTCCCTTGATCTCCAGCCCGGCGCGACGAGCAGTCGTCGTGCCGCCATGGTCGACCGCCTCACCTCCACGGGAACCCTGACCGACCCCCTGCTGCGCGACGCCCTGCTCCACGTGCGCCGCGAGACGCTCCTCCCCCACGCCTACGTCCGGGTCAGCGGCCCCGGCGCGGATCCGATCGACTGGCGCCTCCTCGACGGCTCCCACCCCGACGACCGTGAAGAGTGGCTCGACCTGGTCCACGGCGACGCGTCGATCCTGCTCCAGCGCGACGGCGAGCCCCTCGACGCTCTCGCCCGCGGCCCGGTGACCGGCGGCCACATGACCTCCATGTCCACTTTCGTCCCCGCCACCGTCGAAGCCCTCCAGGCCCTCGGCCTCGAACCGGGCCACCGCTATCTGGAGCTCGGGCCCGGGCCGGGAACCTCCCTCGCGCTCGCCGCCACCGTCACCGGCGCCGGACGCGCCACCGGTGTGGAGCGGGACGGACACATGGCGGCCTTCGCACAGAGGAACCTCGACCGCCTCGGCGTCGACGCGGCGGTGGTCGAGGGGGACGCGCTCGAAGGACACGAGAACCGGGCCCCGTACGACCGGATCCACTCCGGCATCGGGGTGCCGTGCGTCCCGTCGGCCTGGGTGGAGCAACTCGCGCCCGGGGGACGGCTGCTGACCACGCTCGCGACCCGTACGCCGAGCTGGCCCGGACAGCTCCTCGTCACCCGCACCGCCACCGGCCGGATCGAAGCCGTCCTGCGGGGCCGGCCGAGCGGGTACCGGCCGATGCTGGGATACCGGTGGCTGACCGCCCTGGATCACCGCGCGCGGATCAAGGCGTACCCGGGCACGGCGCGGCCCACCCGGCTCGCGCCGCCACCGGACGACGCGTACGGCTTCTGGGTCGCCGCCGCCTACCTCGCTCCCGGCCTCGTGCGGGACTTCCAGGCGGAGACGATGACGATCGTCGCCCCCGAGGACGACTCCTGGGCCGTGGCCGGTCCCGACGACGCGACCGTCCGCGTCCACGGACCGCGGGACGTGTGGGCCGAACTCGAGGACCTGTACGTCCGCTGGGTACGGGCCGACCGCCCGGAGACGTACCGGGTCGACCTCTCCGACGGCACCGGGATCCAGTCCGTCACCTCCGGTACGGGGCCGAATGCGCTGAGCTGGTCGCTGCCGGCTGATGCCGCTGCACCGCGGGTACCGCTGGGGGACGCGTGAGCGCCCGCCCGGCCCTCTTCGGCGACGGCCATGCCCGCTTCGAAGCCGAGGCCCGGCAACCGTGGGAGCAGCGCGGCGGGCTCGTCGAGGACGCGGTGTTCACCGTGCTGCTCGCCCGGCGTCCGGGAGACGACGCGTGAGCGGCGGGCGGCACACCGTGCCGGTGGACGTACACCTGCTCGCCGTCCGCGACGGGGAACAGGGCCCGGAGGTACTGCTGTCCCGGCGGGCCGGTGATGTGTACGCGGCGGGCCTGTGGCACGCGCCGTCGGGGCACGTGGAGCGGGAGACCGTCGTCGCCGCCGTCGTACGCGAGACGCTGGAGGAGACCGGGCTCGTCGTGGATCCGGCCGATGTCCGCGCGGCCGTCACGGTGCACCACCGGCCCCCGGGCGGACAGGAGAGGGTCGGCTTCTTCTTCGAGGTCCGCCGCTGGCACGGCACACCGCAGGTGATCGAACCGGACAAGTGCGACGCGGTCGGGTGGTTCCCGCTCGACGGCCTGCCGGAGCCGATGGTCGCCTACTGCCGGGCCGGTCTCGACGCCTACCGGGCCGGCGCGCCGGTCGCGCTGCATTTCCAGGATCCCGGTGACCCGATCGCCCACGACCCGGCCGTCGACCGGCTGGTCCCGGTCCCCGGCCACGGCATCCGCGACGCCGCCCCGGAGGAGGCGGTGCGCGCCTTCGCCGAGCGGGCGGTGGGCCGCATCGCCGGCTGGACGGACGTTTCCTGGGCCCGCGAGGAAAGCCGCGTATGGCAAGCGCGTGGTGCCGAGGGCGGCACCTGGTACGTCAAGATCCACCAGAACGACCGCTTCCACCGGCGTGAGGTGACGGCCCTCCGTAGCTGGGTCCCCTCGCTGGGCGCGGCCGCGCCACGCCTGGTGGCCTCCGATGCATCGCTGCGGGCCGTGGTGCTCACCGCGGTCGGAGGCCGATCCCTGCACGGCGCCACCCACCCACCCGAGAAGCAGCGCAGGATCTTCCACCGCATCGGACGACTCGCGGCGGCCGTCCATCGCGGCGCTCAGCCCCGGCCGGCCGGCGACACGCTGCCCGTGGGGAAGCTGGAGCGGCACCTGGACGGGGCCCGGCCTCATCTCGCGCCCGGGGACGAAGAGTTCGTCCGTGCCACAGCCGAGAAGGCCGCCGACCTGCCCGCCTTGGACGTGGTGTCCACACACGGCGACTTCCAGCTGCGCAATCTGCGCTGGGACGAGGACGCCGACGCCCTGTATGTGATCGATTTCGAACGGTCGGAAGAAGGACCGGCGGTACGGGACTTCGTGCGGCTCTCCGATGCGTGGCACGGCCGTCCCGACCTCCTGGAAGCCGTGATGGACGGCTACGGCCGTCCCTTCACCCCGGCGGAAGAAGCCCACTTCAGGATCCTGTCCGTCCTGGATGCCGTCTCCGGCATCTCCTACGGCGCCGCCCACGGCGACCCCGAGCTGGTGGAGCGCGGCTGCCGCACCCTGGCCCGGCTCCGCACCGCACCACGCCCCTGATGACCACCGCACCTACGCACGAGGAGCGACACGTCGACGTACACGACCCGCGATCGGCGGGAACAGCACTACAGCGACGGCAAGGCGTTCCGGCAGGTCGGCGGGCGCACTCCGCCGCAATACCCCCTGAGCCCGGGCCCGCGCTGACGAAGGGCTCGCCCGAGTTCCCGGTCAGGCTTCCGGTCTGGCCGCTCCCGGCCGGGGACCGGCCACGTGCGCCCTCGGCTTCGCGAGCGACGGTGCGGTGATGCGGCCGGCCCGATCCCCCGGCGAGCGCGACCGGCCCGTCCTTCTGCGGGCGGACGCCTCACAGTTGAGACGCCCACCGCCGGGCCGCGCGGCCCCCGGCGCGCGGCCCGGCGGTCGGTCAGTTGGCCTCGGCCGGGACCGGGGCGGTGGAGCGGGACCGCACCACCAGCTGGGCGACGGCGGTGACGGCCATATTCAGGACGAGGGCGATGAGTCCGGTGTCGAAGGTGCCGACGTCCACGCCGCCGAAGGTGAGCCAGATCAGGACGCCGACGCCGGTCAGGATGCCGAGCAGTGCGGGCACGGCGTCCAGGCGGACCTTCTTCGCCAGACCCATGACGATCGCCGGGGCGAGCTGGGTGAGGCCTCCGTAGGTGAGCAGGAGGAGGTCGGACAGGAGTCCGGGGCGGGTGAGGCCGAGGACGAGGGCGAGCGTCGCGGCCCCGATCACGCACACGTGGTTGGTGCGCAGCTGGGCGCGTTCGTTGCCGGCGCTGAGCAGGTTGCGGGACAGCAGGCTGGAGATGCCGACGACGATGGCGGCGGACGGCACCATGGCCGCGGAGGCGGCGGCGACCGCGACGACGCCGACGAGCCAGCCGGGGAGGGTCTGGCCGGCGAGGGTCAGGGCGACGGCGTTCGGGGCCGAGCCCTGCTTGACCAGCAGGATTCCGGCGAAGCCGACGATGACGGGGATGCCGAGGGCGATCTGGTAGAGCGGCAGCCAGATCGCGTTCTGGCGCAGGGCGCGGCCGCTGCCGGCGGCGAGGACCGGCGGCCACAGGTGGGGCAGGGTGCCGAGTCCGCCGCCGAGGCCGGAGATGATGACGGCGGTGACGAAGAAGGTGGCGTCGTAGCCCTCCTGGTGGAACGTCAGGAGGTTCGGGTGGGCGTCCCGCACGGTCTCGAAGAGGCCGCCGATGCCGCCGTTCACGGACAGTGCCACGCCGGCGATCAGGACCACGAGCCCGATGATCATCAGGGCGTCCTTGAGGTAGGCGACGCGGGCGATGCCGCGGATGCCGGACCACAGGACGAAGGCGACGGTGAGGACGGTGGCGAGCACCATGCTCAGGTTGCCGCCGGTGCGGCTGCCGGTGGCGAGCTGCACGATCAGGCCGAGGCCGGTGATCTGGAGCTGGAGGTACGGCAGCAGGAAGACGGCGCCGACGACGGCGACGACCTTGCCGAGCAGGGGGCTGCGGTAGCGGTCGGCGAAGTAGTCGGCCTGCGTCAGATAGCCGCCCTTGCGGCCCAGTTCGCGCATGCGGGGCGCGGTGAAGTACTGCAGGATGAAGTTGATCGAGAGGTAGCAGAGCGCGAAGGCCGCGGCGACGCCTCCGCCGAAGGCGATGCCGGCGAGGCCGAGGAAGCTGAAGGTGGTGAAGGCTTCGCCTGCCTGGAGGAACCAGGTGGTGAAGGTGGAGAACCTGCGCTTCCCCACGGTCCATTCGCCGAATTCTCCGCGGCCGGGCCGGCGCCCGGTGACGCCGACGACGGCGATGGTGACGATGCCGATCAGGGTGATGGCCATGGTGGTGTTCACGCGACGGCCTCCTCGTGGCTGTCGTTCGCCTCGCGGTCGTTCTCGTCGTCGTCCGTGTGGTGGGTGAAGTGCTCGACGAGCACGAGCGCCGCCGTGGTGCCGGCCGTCCACAGCAGGCACCAGGCGAGGACGGAGGGGATGCCGAACCAGAGGTGCGGGCCGTTGACGAAGGGCAGGAAGGGGGTACTGAGGAAAGCCGCTACGGGCACGACGGCCCAGAGCACGTGCGGTGATCTCATCGGGGCTCCATACGGCTACGGGAGGGAGGGGCGACGGCGTCCGTGCCCGGTGGCGGCCTCGTAGGCGGCACCGGTCTCGAGCACGGTCCTCTCGGCGCGGGGCGGGCCCACGATCTGGAGGCCGACGGGAAGCCCGGCAGGGGTGCTGTGTTCCCCCGGGGGGCGACCCCCGGACCCCCGGCCGGTGAAACCGGCGGGGACGGAGAGGGCGGGTGAGCCCAGGACGGTGACGAAGTACGCGGAGCGCATCCAGTCGAGGTAGGTGTGCTGCGGCTCCCCGTCGATGTCGGTGGGGTACTCCGACTCGACGGCGAACGGGGCGACCTGGCTGACCGGGGCGATCAGAACGTCGTACCGCTGGAAGAAGGCGGTGGCGGCGAGGTGGATGCGGGCGTGCCCGGTGCGGGCGCGGACGAGGTCGGCGCCGGTCAGGCGCCGTCCCTCCTCGATGTTCCAGACGAGGCTGGACTTCAGGGAGGCCCGGTCGCTGTCGAGCAGCGCGCCGAGACCGTGGTGGAACTCCTGGGCGCGCAGCGTGCGGAACACGTCCTCGGCGCCGTCCAGGTCGGGGCAGTCCTCGGTGACGGCGCAGCCGAGGTCCTCGAAGACCTGGGCCTGGCGCTCGATGACGTCGCGGACGTCGCGGTCGACGGGGACCCGGCCGCCGAGGTCGGGGGCGAAGGCGACGCGCAGGCCGGCGATGTCCCGGCCGAGCGGTGCGCGGAAGCCGGCGCCCGGCTCGTCCAGGGAGATCGGGATACGCGGGTCGGGTCCGGCCATCACGGACAGCAGCAGCGCGGTGTCGGCGACGGTGCGGCCCATGGGCCCGGCGACGCCCATGGTGTCCCACAGGTTGCCGGTGGGGTGCGAGGGGACGCGGCCGGGGGTGGGGCGCAGGCCGACGACGTTGCAGAAGGACGCCGGGTTGCGCAGCGAGCCGCCCATGTCGCTGCCGTCGGCGAGCGGCTGGAACCCGGCGGCGAGCGCGGCCGCGGCCCCGCCGCTGCTGCCGCCCGCCGAGCGCGTCAGGTCGTACGGGTTCCGGGTCGCGCCGAAGACGGGGTTGAAGGTGTGCGAGCCGGCCGCGAACTCGGGCACGTTGGTCTTGCCGATGCGGATGGCGCCCGCGTCCTGGATGCGCTGTACGAGGAGCTCGTCCTCGTGCGGGACGTGCTCGGCGAACAGCGGTGAGCCGTGCGTGGTGCGCATGCCACGGGTGGCGTGGGTGTCCTTGAAGGCGATGGGCAGGCCGTGCAGCGGACCCAGCTCCTCGCCGCGCGCCTGCCGCTCGTCGGCGTCGGCGGCGGCGGCCAGCGCGCCCTCCGCGTCCAGGGTGACGATCGCGTTGACGTCCGGGTTGTGGCGCTCGATGCGGTCGAGGTGGGCCTGGACGACCTCGCGGGCCGAGAGTTCGCCGCGGCGGATGCGGGTCGCGAGGTCGACGGCGTCGAGCGCGCAGATCTCGTCCCGGTCGGGGGTGGCGGATGCGGCAGGGCCGGGCGCGATGGAGCCGGAGGCGACGGGGCCGGGGGAGACAGGCATGGCATTCCTTGGGCAGCAGGCACGGAGAGCGTCGCCGCAGTGAGCCGGTCGGAGCCGGGAGTACGGCGCGTGTGATGCACCACAATGAAGCCGCTGACTGTTTCAGTCAATGGCCGAGACTCTATGAACTTTTAAGACACCAGATCCGCAGGGTTGATTTTTTCAGTCACCCTACGAGGCTTCGCGATCGACTCCGGGGAATTCGACACCACTGCGCTTGAAGGACTCGACGACCAGATGGGACTGCACGGCCTCCACGTGCCGCACCCACGGCGAGACGGTGAGGAACTCGTGCAGCGCGGCCTTCGACGGCTGCGTCACGTCGACCAGGAGCTGATGCTCACCCATCACGACGGCTGCGTACCGCACCAGCGGCGACTCGACGAGCAGCCGGCCCACCTTCTCGACCTCGTCGGGCCTGACCTTGATCCACAGCAGCGCCTCGACCGGCAGGCCGAGCAGCGCGGGCTCGACCGCGGCCCGGATGCTCACGACGCCTTCCCGCGTCAGCGTCTCCACACGGCGCCGCGCCGTCGCCACGGAGAGCCCGGACACGGCCGCCAGCTCCTCGTACGTGCGTCGCCCGTCCTCGGCGAGCGCCCCCAGGAGCGCCAGCTCCTCCGGCCCGACCTCGACGTCCCGCGGAGCGGGTTCTCCCACGGTCCCGTGCGGCCCGCCGAGCGCCTCGACCTCTCCGGCGTCCAGGATGCCGGGCGACCACTCGTGCACCGTGCGGAAGTACCGCAGCACCGGGGACACACTCTGCGAGACCAGCCCCGGCAGCGCCGGCACCTCGTCCAGCATCAGCGACGCCAACCGGCCCGGCGGACACTGCAGCTCGGCCACGCAGTCGACCGGCCCGGCCAGCGCGTACGAGAAGATGCAGTCCGCGCGCCGCGCCGCCGCCACCGCGGCGTCCCGCACCGTGCCCGGCCGGCACGTCATCCGCAGGATCACCGTCTCACCCCGCATGACGAGCCCGCGCACGGCGACGTCCCCGCTCTCCAGCAACCGCAGCCCGCGCCGCGCCACCTTCCGCTCGGGCTCCCCCAGGGCCGCCGAGATCCGCCGCCACGAGGCCCGCCCGTCGATCTGCAGGGCGGCGACGATCCGCCGGTCCAGCTCGTCCAGCGGCCCACCGGGCGCGTCGGCGGGCACGCTCGGGTGCGTGGAAGGGCGCGCGGGCGGGGCGGCGGGGGCGGTCCGGGTGGCCGGTACAGGGTGCGTCACAGGAACGACCCTAACGACCATGCCCTAATGACCATGGCAGCTCCCCTGCGCGGGGACGGCGGATCCTCCTCGGCGCCGCCCGCACCCTGGGGACCGCCCCCTGTCACGCGGTCCGGTGCCCGTCGCCGATCCGCCCGATGACACCGGTCGCACCGACGGCACAGCCGTCAGGTCCGCGGAGAAGAGAGGAGAGGTGAAGGACCGCCTCCACGGCAGCCCTTCACCTCGTGTCCGCTGTTGTCGGCCCCGCCACTGCTCAGGCGTTCGAGCCCGTGAACAGGTCCTGGTACTGCTTGCGGAGCTCGGCCTTCTGCACCTTGCCCATCACGTTGCGCGGCAGCGCCTCGACGACGCGTACGGCGCGCGGGTGCTTGAACCGGGCGAGGTCGTCGGCGACGAACTCCAGCAGTTCGGTCTCCGTGGGCTCCTGGTCCGGGGCCGGGACGACGACGGCCACGACCGTCTCTCCGAAGTCGGGGTGCGGGACACCGATGACGGCGGACTCGAGGACCGCGGGGTGGGCGTCGAGCAGTTCCTCGATCTCCTTGGGGTAGATGTTGTAGCCGCCGGAGATCACCAGGTCCTTGCCCCGGCCGACGATGCAGAGGTAGCCGTCCTCGTCGATGCGGCCCAGGTCGCCGGTGATGAAGAAGCCGTCCGCGCGGAACTCGGACGCGGTCTTCTCGGGCATCTGCCAGTACCCGCTGAAGACGTTGGGGCCGCGGACCTCGATGCTGCCGACCTCGCCGTCGGGCAATGCCCGACCGGTCTCGCCGTCCACCACCCGGATCTCGGTGCCGGGCAGCGGCTTGCCGACGGTGCCGGGCTTGCGCGGGCCGCCCTCGTACGGGTTGGTGGTGTTCATGCCGGTCTCGGTCATCCCGTAGCGCTCCAGGATGGCGTGTCCCGTACGGGCCTCGAAGGCCTCGTGATCGCTCGCGAGCAGCGGGGCCGAGCCGGAGACGAACAGCCGCATCGAGGCGCAGGTCCCCGGGGTGAGCCGGTCGTGCTTCACCATCCGGGTGTAGAAGGTCGGCACGCCCATGAGCACCGTGGCCCGGGGCAGCAGGTCCACGACCGTGTCCACGTCGAACTTCGGCAGGTAGTGCATGGAGGCACCGGCCGCGATCGTCATGTTCGCGGCGACGAACAGTCCGTGGACGTGGAAGATCGGCAGGGCGTGGATCAGCCGGTCCTGGTCGGTGAACCGCCAGGCCTCGAGGAGAGCCCGGCAGTTGGAGGCGAGGTTGCCGTGGGTGAGCACCGCGCCCTTGGAGCGTCCGGTGGTGCCGGAGGTGTAGAGGATCGCCGCCGGGTCGTCGGCGGAGGCGTCGACGACCTCGTCGTGGCGGCCGTCGCCTTCGAGGAGGGTGCCGTCGCCCTTGGTGCCGAGCGTCTCGACGACGAGGTCCCGCCCCTCGCGGTGCGCGTGGTCGGCCCGTCGCTCCGGGGAGCAGACCAGCACGCGCGGCCGGGCGTCGCCGATGAAGTACTCCATCTCCGCGCCGGTGTACGCGGTGTTGAGCGGCAGGAAGACGCCGCCGATCCGCAGCGTCGCCAGGTACAGCGCGATGGCCTCCGGGGACTTGTCCACCTGCGCGGCGACCCGGTCACCGGGGGTGACGCCGTCGGCGACGAGCCGGGCGGCGATCCGTCCCACGGTCCCCTCCGTCTCGCGGTAGGTGACCTGCCGGCCGTCGGGCAGCTCGAAGAGCGCCTTGTCCGGCTGCCGCTCCACCTGCTCGGCGAAGGACCGGTGGATGGTGGTGAAGGGTGGTGCCATGAGGGGGTGTTCCTCTCTCATCGATCGATCGGAGCGGTAGGGGCGGAGGCGGCGACGGCCTCGGGGAAGGCGTCGCGCAGTGGTCCGCCGAGGGCGACGGTGCCACGGCGGACGAAGTCCTCGTGCCGGCGCTCCAGCTCCCCCGGCTCGTAGCGGTAGTTGATCATCGCGCCATAGGACTGCCGCCACGCCTCGGCCGAGCTGTTCGCCGGCCAGTTCAACTGCCAGGCGGCGGCTCCGTTACCCAGGTGGAAGCGGGCGACCGGATCGAGGGGGCGTCCGTCCGCGCGCCGCTCGACCGCGACGTACCGTGCCAGGGCGGGGAGGAGCCGGGCGCGGAGCCGCTCGACGTCCTCCGTGCCGAGCTCCGCGGGTCCCTCCAGGGCGTCCAGCTCGCGGACGAGCGGGCCGAGGTCGGCGTCCTGTCCGGCCTGCTCACCGAGCCAGCGACGGAAGCCGGGGAGGGGCGAGAGCGTGGCGAACCGCGTCAGGTGGGGCAGTTGCTCGCCCACCTGCTCGATGACCTGCTTGATGAGGAAGCTGCCGAAGGAGACTCCGGCCAGCCCGTCCAGGGCGTTGTTGATCGAGTAGAGCGCCGCCGTGTCCGCGTCCGCGGGGCTGAGCGCCGGGCCCGGCTCGAGGAGGGGGGCTATGCGGTCCGGCAGACCGCGCACCAGGGCCACCTCCACGAAGATCAGCGGCACCTCCCCCGTGGCCGGGTGGAAGAACGCGTAGACCGCGCGGTCCTCCGGCTCCAGACGGCGGCGGAGCTCGGCTTCGCTCGCCATCGGGTGGACCCTCTCGCCCTGCATCAGGCGCCGGCGCAGTTCCTTCGGCGCGTCCCAGGTGACCTCCGCCATGCGCAGGAAGCCCCGGTTGAACCAGGAGGTGAGCAGGTGGTGGAAATCGTGGTCGAGGGGGCGCAGCTCGGGGTGGCGGTGCATCAGCCGGCGCAGGTCGGCGCGCATCTCGACCAGGGCGAGCGTGGCGTCGGGAGCGTGGTTCATACGGCGCAGCAGCTGCTGGCGGGCCGGCTCGACCACGTCGAAGAGCCCGACCAGCTCCTCCTCTCCGCGGGATCCGGCGGCGCGGGCCTCCTCCCAGCGGCGGAAGGCGGTACGGACCCGGTCGGCGTCGACGTCGAAGGTCCGGGTGACGTGCGTGAAGAAGGCCCGCTTGCCGTCGTCGTCGAGCTCGTCGTAGGCGGCGAGGGCCCTGGCCGCGACCGCGCGCATCGAGGCCTCGCCCACGTCGCTCATCAGGACCTCGCAGGCGGCGAGCAGCTGGTCCAGCGGGGGGTCGGGCGGCGGGGCCGACCGCTCCCCGGCCGCCGTGTCCGTGCCGCGCCGTCGTCCCAGTGCCTGGAACAGGTCGGTCAGCAGCCAGCCGTCGTGACGTTCCACGTCCGCACCTTCCGTACGCCTTCGGTCTCGCCCGCCTCTGCTGCCGCCACGGCGTAGGATCCATGGTGGCGGACGATATATATAACAGCGCCACCGTAGGACACATCAGGGTTCGCGCACCAGCCCCGTCCGCTCGGATAACCTGACCGCTCGGAGGTGCACATGGCCCGGATCCCGGAATCCCAGCGCGTGCGCGACGCGCTCGAGAACGCTGTCGTGGACGGTCACTACCGTCCCGGCGAGCGGCTGGATCCCGCACGCCTGGAGCAGGAGTTCGGCTGCTCCCGTACGCCGATCAGGGAGGCGCTCCAGGCCCTGGAGCGCTCCGGACTCGTGCAGATCCGCCCCAAGCAGGGCACGTACGTCACCGAGCTGAGCGTCTCCGAGCTGGCCGAGCGCTTCGAGGTCATGGCCGAGCTGGAGGGGATGGCGGCGCGGCTCGCCGCCCGGAGCATCGACCAGGAGGCGCTGCACGAGCTCGAACGCGCCCTGCTCGAATGCGAGAGCCACGCGGCGGCCGGCGACGCGGACCCCTACTACTACGCCAACGCCCGGTTCCACGGCATCGTCTACGACTCCTGCGGCAACGAGTACCTGCGCCGGCAGGCGCACGCGCTCAAGCGGGCCCTGCAGCCGTACCGCCGACTGCAACTGCGCGTCCCGGACCGCATGCGCCGCTCCCTGGCCGAACACCGCGCGATCGCCGACGCCATCGCCCGCGGCGACGCCGAGACGGCGGAGAACGCCGCGCGCGACCACGTACTCGTCCAGGTCAAGGAGTTCAGCCAACTGGTGAGGACCTGGCGGCGGTTGACGGAGCCGGTGCGCGAGGCCGGCTGAGCGCGGCGCCGGTGCGGCCGTCTTCCCCGGTGCAACGTTCCTCGGCTTCAGTCGGCGGGCGGCGCGAGGTGAGCCGTGTCGTTGAGCGTGGTGAGGACCCGGCGTTCGTTCCCGTAGCGGTCTCGGCGGTGTTCGAAGCGGGTGAGGGCGGTGTGGTCCGTGCCGAACCCGATCGCGGGACTCGCCTCGGCGGCGATCTGCAGCAGCAGGTGGCAGGCGGCGTGGACGGTCTCGCCGTGTTCCGGGCCGTCGAGTCCGCGGCCGGTGATCAGGGGCAGGCCGAGGGCATCGGCGAGGAGGGCGCCGGTCGCGTGGACGCGCGTCCGGGACCCGGCGCGCACGGCGTCGAAGGACGTCGCTCACCGTGACGACAGGGCGGAGTGGTGACACCCTGAGTCACGCGCGCGCGGGGAATGCCCGCAGAAGCGATCGAACGGCCTGCCGCTGCCTCCGAATGGCTCAGCGGCTCCTGTACCTGTTCACCGTGCCGCGCCCGGTCGGCAGTCCTACGGTGGCACCATGAGCGACCCGGAGAAGAACAAGGCGACGGCCAAGGCGTTCTACGACCTCATGTTCAACCAGTGCCGCCCGGCCGAGGCCGTCGCCCAGTACGTCGGCAACACCTACATCCAGCACAACCCGCACGTCGGCGACGGCAAGCAGGCGTTCATCGACTACTTCGAGCGCATGGCCGCCGAGTACCCCGGCAAACGCGTCGAGTACAAGCGCGCCTTCGCCGAAGGCGACCACGTCGTCCTGCACTGCCACCAGACCTGGCCCGACGAGGAGTACGCCGGCATCGACATCTTCCGCTTCGACGCCGACGGAAAGATCGTCGAGCACTGGGACGTCCTCCAGGTCGTCCCGGCCACCTCCAAGAACGACAACACCATGTTCTGAGCGAGATCCACGATCAAGTCGGTCGTCGGGTGGTTCCGCCGCCGTACGGGTCCTCTGGTCCGGGGCGGGGCGGGCGGCGGTCGGCTCGGCACGCTGTTCGCGCCCGGCGACCGGGGCGGCGCAGGCCATGGGGCGGCGTGGCGGGCGTTCGAGCAGGTCGCCCCCGGCGCGCGCGTGGTGAGGGTGGGGCGGATGGCGGCGCGTGCGCGTCCCGAGGGCCCTCAGGAGGCCACGAGCGCGGGCGCGTCGAGGGTGGGGTAGTCGGTGTAGCCCGTCTCCCCGCCCGTGTACATCAGGTACTGGTCCCGTACGGCGTTGAGCGGCGCACCGGTCCGCAGGCGTTCGACGAGGTCCGGGTTGGCCAGGAAGCTGCGGCCGAGGGAGATCAGGTCGGCTCCGGCGGCGAGCAGCCGCTCGCCCGCACCGCGGCCGCCGTCGGCGGGCAGCGGTCCTCCCCACCCGAGGACGGGGTTGGCGATCAGCGTGCCCGGCCAGGTCTTGCGGATCTCCTGGAACAGCGGCTGGTCCGGGTCGGCGAACACGACGTGCAGATAGGCGAGGCCCCGGTCGGCCAGGGCGGCGACGAGAGCCGGGTAGATGCTGTCGGTGTCGCCCTCCTCGACGCCGTTGACGCCGACTCCCGGGGAGATCCGCACCCCGACCCGCTCGGGGCCGATCGCGTCCGCGACGGCCTGGACCACCTCGACCGCGAACCGGATCCGGTGCTCGACCGGACCGCCGTACGCGTCGGTGCGCCGGTTGGTGTTCTTCGCGAGGAACTGGTGGATCAGGTAGCCGTTGGCGGCGTGCACCTCGACCCCCTCGAAGCCCGCGTCCACGGCCCGTCGTGCGGCGGCGGCGAAGTCGGCCACGGTCGAGCGGATCTCGTCGACCGTCAGCTCGCGGGGGACGACGGACGGCCGGCGCCCGTCGGCGGTGTGGATCTCCTCGGGGAGCGCCACCGGCGAGGGGGCGACGGGGACGTGACCGCTGGTGTCCGGGTGGCCGACCCGCCCACCGTGCTGGATCTGCACGAACATCCGCCCGCCGGCTTCCCGTACGGCGTCGGTGACCTCGCGCCATCCCGCCACGTGGGCGGAGGTGTGGAGCGCGGGGATGTTGGCGTAGGTCTGGCCGACGGCGCTCGGCGTGGTGGCCTCGGCGATGATCAGGCCGGCGGAGGCGCGCTGCGCGTAGTACGTGGCCATGAGCGAGGTCGGCACCCCGTCGGCGTCGGCGCGGTTGCGCGTCAGCGGGGCCATGACCAGCCGGTTGGGGAGGGCGAGGGGGCCGAGGGTGGTGGCTTCGAAGAGGCGGGATCCGCCCGCGTTGTTCGTCATGCCGGTACCGTAGAACTTGACACCGGTGTCAGATTCAAGTGGGAACTGGTAGGAGCGGAGCGGACGATGCGGATCGGCGAGCTGGCACGACGCTCCGGGGTGAGCGAGCGCTCCCTGCGTTACTACGAGCAGCAGGGCCTGTTGCGGTCCGAGCGCACCCCCGGCGGTCATCGCGCCTACGGGGAGTGGGCGGTCGACCGCGTCATCCGCATCCAGGCCCTCTACGCGGCGGGCCTGGGCAGCAAGAAGATCGCGATGCTGCTCCCGTGCATGCGGGACGTGGACGGCGGCCCGACGGAGTACACCACCGGTGAGCTGGTCGAGGAACTGACCGTCGAGCGTGACCGCATCGACCGCATGATCCTCGACCTCGTCCGTTCCCGCGAGGTTTTGGACGAGGTCATCGACGCCGCGACCATGAGAGCGTGAGGTCTGTCCGGCCGGCCATCGGCCGGGCCGGAGACCGGGATCCCCGCAGTCCGGAGGTACGGGACGGAACGGGATGGGGGACTGCTTGTCCTCCGTATGCGGCCGGTCGCCGCAACGCGGTTCCCGAGGGTGTCCGGGGCGTTTCGATCATGCGAACTACGCGCGTCAACCAGCCTGTACGCCGTTGACGCCCCCGTCGGCCTCGGCGAGACTCCTGGCTCATGCAGCCCCCTCGTGACCGCTCGGTCACCCTCGTCCAGCGCCGACACGTGGACCTCGTCCGTGTCGCGAGCGCGGCCTGTCGCTGCCCCTGACCGGCCGGTTTCCCGCTCGCCTTCCACGCTCCTCCGCCCGCCCGCGCCCGCGGCGCCGTCCCCGCCCCCGCAGGGTTCCGGAGGCATGCCCGTACGTCCGCACGCCCTTCTGGAGACTCGTATGTCCACGCCCCTGTCCCGCCGCGCCCTCGGCGGGGTCGCCGCCGGTGCCGCCGCCGCGGCCGCCCTCGGCGCCACCGCACCCGCCGCGCAGGCGACTTCCCCGGCCGACCCGCAGGAGCGTCCCTTCCGCGCCGCGCACCCGCGCCGCCACTCCCCGCGGCCCAACATCCTCTTCATCCTGGGCGACGACCTCGGCTGGGCCGACCTCTCCTCCTACGGCTCCCCGCACATCCGCACCCCCCACCTGGACCGCCTCGCCCGCCAGGGCGTCCGCTTCACCGACGCCTACTCCGGCTCCGCGACCTGCTCCCCCACCCGTTTCAGCCTCTACACCGGCCGCTACCCGGGCCGTACGAAGGGCGGACTCGCCGAGCCGATCGCCGACAAGTCCGTCGGCCTGGAGCCCACCCATCCCACGCTCGCCTCGCTGCTGCGGGACTCCGGCTACGCCACCGCCCTCATCGGCAAGTGGCACTGCGGCTACCTCCCCGACTACTCCCCCACCAAGTCCGGTTGGGACGAGTTCTTCGGCAACTTCGGCGGGGCCCTGGAGTACTACTCCAAGCTCGGCCTCGGCGGGGAGTACGACCTCTACGAGGGCGACGCCGAGTACAAGGACCTGCGCTACTACACCCGGATCCTCACCGAGCGGGCGAGCGAGTACGTCGGCCGCGACCACGACAAGCCCTGGCTGCTCAACCTCAACTTCACCACCCCGCACTGGCCGTGGATCGCCGACGGCGACAAGGAGACCAGCGACGAGATAGTCCGCCGCATCAAGGCCGGCGACCGCTCCGCACTCTGGCACCAGGACGGCGGCTCGGTCGAGAAGTACAAGGAGATGGTCGAGGACCTCGACCGCTCGATCGGGCAGGTCCTCGACGCGCTGAAGCGCTCCGGCCGGGAACAGGACACCCTCGTCTTCTTCGCCAGCGACAACGGCGGCGAGCGCTTCTCCTACAACTGGCCGCTCGCCGGCAACAAGGGCTCCCTCCAGGAGGGCGGCATCCGGGTCCCCGCGATCCTGCGCTGGCCCGCCCGGATCGACGGCGGCCAGGTCAGCGACCTGCCGGTGTTCACGCCCGACTGGACGGCGACCCTCCTCGACCTGGCCGGCGCCCGCCCCCACCCCGCGTACCCCCTCGACGGCACCAGCCTCGCCGGACACCTGCTGCGCGGCGCCGAGGTGCCCGAGCGGGACCTCTTCTGGCGGGTACGGGGCGAACGGGCGCTGCGCCGCGGCGACTGGAAGTACTACCGGGGCAAGTCCGGCCGCGACCAGCTCTTCCAGCTGTCGGAGGACTCCCGCGAGCAGGCGGACCGGGCCCCGTTCGAGCAGACCCGGCTCGCCGAGCTCCGGGCCGCCTGGGAGCGGATCGACGCGGGGCTGCTCCGCTACTGAACCCCGGTCGGCCCCGCGAGGGGCCGGCCCCACGATGGGGTCGGCCCCGGACCGGCCCGCAGCCGGGCTCGATCGCTCGGCTGGGCGACGGACGTTGCGTCGACGTGATCCGCGCAGGAGGCTGCGGCCAAAGCGGGGGCCATGAGCCTGCGCCCGCCTCCGTACCACGCCTGCCCGAGCCCCTGGACGCGCCTCCGTCTTCCGGGGGCTCGGCGCATGCCCCTCCGTCCCAGTCGGCCGGGGCCGAGACCCCGTCGACGGGTTGAGGCTCGGCGCTCAGCGCGCCGACCAGGGGGGCAAGGTGCCCGCCCGCTTCGGGCGGGCACCCGGGCCCGTCAGGCCTCGATCAGCTCCTCCACGGACTCCTCGCACCGCACGATCAGCAGGCCCGATGGGCGCGCCCCTGCGATGGTCGGCGGGTTGACCTGCCTCAACAGCCGCCGCTATGGGTGTCGTTGACCGCACCGTCCCGTGCGGCAGCGGAAGGGGGAAGGCAGTTGATCGCGATCTGGTGGGTCATCGTCGTGGTGGCACTGGGCGTGTGGTGGACGGTCTGGCGGCTCGTCCGGTACCCGGGCGGATGGGCGTACGCGTTCCACGAGGAACACCGGGAGGCGCGCAAGGCGCTGGAGGATGCCCGCGGCGCCGTACGGGAGCTGCGGAACACGGCCCTTCGCGAGACGTGGCAGGCACGGACCGCGGTGAGGCGGGCCGAGCGGGCCCATCGGCGCCGGGTCCAGCGGGCGGAGTCCGAGCTGGAGCGACTGCGCGACCCGCACCGCGGTGCCCTGGTCGAGCAGTTGGGTGCGATCACCCTGCACGAGCACGCGGTCCTCATATCCGACGACGCGGTGCCGCTGGCCGGCGTGCGCGTCCGGTTCGAACTCGCCCGTTCCACGCACGTGTCGTATGTGTACATCACGCGGCCCGATGGACGGGAGCACATGGAGTGCTACGAGGGCGAGGAGTTTCCCGAGGGCGCGGTACGCCGGTTCAGCGTACGGATCCAGAACGCGGCCGTGACGGAGAACCGGCTGCAGGAACGGCGCGCCGGTGACATCCGCACGCTCGAAGCGGAGCTGCGCGAGGCCCGCAAGGCGACGGAGCCGATACAGGCGGCGCAAGACCGTCTGGACAAGACGCGCGCCCGTCACAAGGACAGCCTCGAGCTCTCCCGGGCGCGAGCGGCGCTCGACGACGCCAGGGACGCCTGGCGGGACCTGACCGGGCGCCGCCCGCTCTGACCGCGCGTCCTTCACCCGTACGGGTCGGGGCACACGGGTCCTGGTGATCGGTCGTGGTGGTCGGTCGGGGTGGTCAGTCCCACTGCTGGTCGGCGAGGGACTCGACCGGCTGGGGCTTGCCGATCACGGCCAGGGCGATGAAGAAGTTGATCTGACCGATCGCGATGGTCAGGGTGGCCAGCGCCTTGGCGTCGTAGTGCCGGGCAGCCTCGGCGTACACCTCGTCGGTGACACGCTCGCGGCCGTGCGGGGCGGGCTGGAGGGTCGCCTCGACCAGCGCGAGAGCGGCCCGCTCGGCGGGGGTGAAGTACGGGGCGTCCTGCCAGGACGCGACCGCGGTGATCCGCTCCTCCGACTCCCCCGCCTTGCGCAGGAAGCCGGTGTTCAGGACGGTCAGGTACGTGTTGTGGACGATCTGCCCCGCCCGCAGGTGCACCAGGTTGATCGTGGTGCGGGGGACGGACCGGTTGCCGGTGGCGCGGAACAACGCGGCGCTGACGTCGGCCAGCTCGGGCACGAACTCGCCCGGGTTCGGCATGCGGGAGAGGGAAACAGCAGCGGTGTTCGTCATGGCGAGGACTCTCCGTCTTCCAGTCGGTCGGTGCCGCCGGCGTGCTCGCCGGCGTCTTCACTGCACTGACGGAACGACGGACGGGAATGTGACGGGCGACGAGGAAGGATTTTGCTCCCCGGGTCCTCTGCCCGCTCCCCCGCCCGCTCCTCCGTCCGCCCCTCGGATCGTCTTCCGGCTCGCGGCGCATCCGGCGCGTCCGGTGTGTCCGGCGCGTTCTCTCGTCGGCGCTCAGCCGCGTACGTGCAGCCCGAATCCCGTGCGGCCCGCGGGCTCCAGTCCCTCCTTCAGCTGCAGCGAGGGGATCTCGTAGTCGCCGAAGTTCTGGCGTCGGAACGCGATCGGTTCGGTCGACTCCAGGGTGAGCAGGCGCTCTTCCCAGGCCTTGGCGACGTCCGCGTAGTCGGCGTCGGTCATCCGGTCGGTGCCGTGGAGGACGAACGGCGGCAGGACCTCGATGCCGGGGTAGTAGAGGATGCCGTGGTGGATCGGGAACAGCAGGTCGTCGATCGGGCCGTTGATCCCGCGGGCGGTGTAGTGGGACTGCGGGCCGCCGGTGGTCACCGACAGCAGGGCCTTCCGGCCGGCGAGGGTGCCTTCGCCGAAGCGTTCGCCGTACTTGGTGTCGCTGTGCTCGCCGACGCCGTACGCGAAGTGGTAGGTGAACACCCGGTCCACCCAGCCCTTGAGGATCGCGGGCATCGTGTACCACCACAGCGGGAACTGGAAGATGATCGTGTCGGCCCACAGCAGCTTCTCCTGCTCGGCGCGGACGTCGGGGGTGAGCGTCCCGGCGTCGAAGGCCCGGCCCGAGTCCAGGGCGACCTTCAGCGGACTCGACGCGGCGGGGCCGTAGTCCGCGGCGTCCACGACCGCCTTCCAGTTCATCGCGTACAGATCGCTCACCCGTACGTCGTGCCCGGCGGCCTCCAGTGTGGACACCGCGAGGTCCTTCAGCGAGCTGTTGAGCGACTTCGGCTCCGGGTGGGCGTGGACGATCAGCGTCTTCATCGGTGACTCCTTCGGATCGGATGCCTTCGGATCGGATGCCTTCGATCCTGGCTGCCCGGGGGTCCGCTGTTCAGGGACGCCGTTTCCGTCGGACCGGGCTTCCTGGTATCGGCAGGGCCACCCTCACGAGGAGCCACCGAGGCCATACTGGGGACATGGACGATCTTGCGGGCTTCCTTCGGACCCGGCGTTCCCGCATCGACCCGGCGGCCGTCGGCATTCCCACCGACAGCCGCCGCCGGGTCGCGGGGCTCCGCCGCGAAGAGGTCGCGCACCTGTCCGGGGTCAGCGTCGACTACTACGTACGCCTGGAGCAGGGGCGCGCGACCCAGCCCTCCGAGCAGGTCCTCGACGCCCTCGCCCGCGTCCTCGGCCTCGACGAGACCGAACTCGGGCACCTGTACCGGCTCGCCCGGCAGCGCCGCCGCCCCGCGAAGGCGCCGGGCGGGCGCCTCCGGCCGGAGGCGCTGCGCGTCCTCGACCTGGTCGCCGACGCACCCGCGCTGATCATGAACCATCGTCTGGACGTGCTCGCCGGGAACCGCCTCGCCCACCTCCTCTACGGGCGGCCGATACCGGGCCTGAACACCGCCCGGCACATCTTCCTCGAGGAGGCCGAGCGCGGCCTCTACGCGGACTGGGACACATGCACCCTCGACGTGGTCGGGCACCTGCGCCTGGCCGCCGGCAAATACCCCGAGGACCCCCGTCTGGCCTCGCTCGTCGGCGAGCTCGCGATGGGCAGCGAACGCTTCCGCCGCCTCTGGGCCCGCGCGGACGTGCGCGCCCGCACGCATGGACGCAAGGCGTATCGGCATCCGCTGGTCGGCCTCCTTGAACTCCACCAGGAGAACTTCGCGCTGCCCGACGAACCGGGCATGGAGCTGCTGGTACTGTCCGCGGCCCCGGGCAGCCCCGCGGAGGACGGTCTCCGCCTGCTCGCGGGTCTGGGCGCGGAGGGCGATGACGTGCAGCCCCCGGTGAACGCTCGGGTTCGCGAGTGACTCGACGCCGCACCCCCTCTCCCTCCCCTGGGGTGGTCCGCGCCGGCGGGGGGTCTGGGGTGGGTAGGCTCGGGGTACCGCGCCAGAGGCATACAGAGGAGAGACACGTGTTCGTGAAGGTGTGCGGGCTCGGGACGACCGCCGACATCGACGTGGCGGTTGCGGCCGGAGCGGACGCCGTCGGTCTGGTGATCAGCGGGACCAGCGTGCGCGGGCTCGACCACGATCGGGCCGTGCGGCTCGCCGCCCACGTGCCGCCGGGTGTCCTGTCCGTTCTGGTGGTCAACGACACGCCTGCCGCCGACGCCGCCCGTATCGCCGGTGAACTCGGTTTCGGCGCCCTGCAGTTGCACGGCAAGGCGTATCGCGAGGAGGACTTCGCGGCCGCGGCCGGGGTCTTTCCGCGGTTGTGGCGGGCCACGTCCTTGAACGAACGGCCCGACACGCGTGTCGGCGCCTACGGCGA
The DNA here is from genome assembly GCF_000830005.1 of Streptomyces vietnamensis. Lineage (NCBI taxonomy): Bacteria > Bacillati > Actinomycetota > Actinomycetes > Kitasatosporales > Streptomycetaceae > Streptomyces > Streptomyces vietnamensis. The sequence continues at coordinate 291,701 of NZ_CP010407.1, forward strand.
GGAGGTCCTTCTCCTCGACTCGCCCCGCGCGGGTTCGGGCGAGCCGTGGGACCTGTCACTGCTCGAGACGGCCCGGCCCGAGGGCCCGTGGCTGCTCGCCGGCGGGCTCACGCCGGACAACGTCGGCGAGGCGATCGACCGGGCGCGTCCCTGGGGGGTCGACGTCTCCAGCGGCGTCGAGTCCGCGCCGGGCGTCAAGGACCATGACCTGATCCGTACCTTCGTCGCCGCCGCGAAGCAGGCCGCCTCGCAAGGGGCCTGACTCGGGCCGACCCGCGGCCGGCTCTGCGGGCTGCGGGCTGCGGGCTGCGGGCTGCGGGCTGCGGGCTGCCGCAGGATTCAGGATTCGTCGCCGATGTCGTCGACCAGGTCGTCCTGGACCCGCAGCCCCGCCACCCACAGCGGCAGGATCCAGTGCACGGCGAGCACACCGACGAGGACCGGGGCGACGGCCGCCCGGAGGGGCGCGTCCGTCAGGAAGCCGTACGCACCGGCGCCGGCCGCTGCGGCCACGAGCAGCCACAGGGTGATGCGGTGTGCCAGGGCGCGTACCCGGTCGCGTTCGACCAGCTGGCGCTCGTCGAGCATCCGGCCGCGCAGCTCGAGCAGGCCTCGGGTGGAGCCGTTGAGCATGCCGGTGAGCAGGACCCAGGGCAGCATCACCACGGCGACGACGACGGCAGGGCCGTATCCGGGCCCGAAGACCGTGGCGATCCAGGCGCCCACTCCGGTGAGGGTGAGGGCGAAGTGAGCCCCCACCAGAAGGCGGCGCCGGGTCGCGGTGGCGTAGGCCGCGGCTGCCCGGCGGTCGTTCATCACGGCGTACATCCGTCGGTCGTAGCGCGTCGCGGTCATCACTGCTTCCTCCCGTAGACCTCGTCGGTGAGCGGCTGGAACGGCTCCAGGGAGAACAGCGCCTCCACCGGCAGCCCGAAGAACCGGGCCATCTTCAGGGCCAGGTCGAGGCTGGGGTTGTACTGGCCGCGTTCGATGTAGCCGATGGTCTGGTAGTGGACGCCCACTGCCTCGGCCAGTGCCTGTCGCGACACTTTCCGCTCTGCTCTGACAACGGCCAGCCTGTTGTGTACCTGCTCGCTCATGTATAAGAAGTACTACATCTGAATGCAGGAGCACAACATTCTGGGTGGGGGCTTCTCTGTGGATGCTGCGCGCCCAGAAGGCTTTTGCCGGCTCAACCGCAGGTGGTCGCCGCCGCTCCGGCAAGGGCATCCGTGTTCCTCAGCAGGACATCGAGCATTACCGCGACACCTGGATCGAGCACGGTGTACCAGCCGCGGAGCGGCCTTCCAGGACCGTTGGGGCGGTCTCGCGCTGTCGCCGGCGCCGTTCTACGAGAGCGGCCCGCGCTTCCTGGGTGCGGACGTTCCCGAGGGCTCGGCCACTGAGGGCTGGTGGATCCCGGCCGGGGACTGTCGGTATTCCATGGCCTACGGATTCATGATCGGCCCCGGTGGCGAGTTCGGGATCCACGGTTACCGTTGGGCGCCACCGCATGCAAGCACCGATGGCTGGGTGGAATCGTTGGCGCTCGCCAACCACGCGAGAGGCTGGGCCACAACCATCACGAGGATCACCGGTGGGGCCGTCGACTCCCTGGACCTCGAAAGGTACGAGCCCGTACCTGAAGTGCAGGGCTTGACCGACCACTGGTGGCGGGGCAAGGACCGGACGATCGCTGGCCTTCGTGACGAATGCCGAGCGGGCGATGGTGATGCTGCTCGAAGACGAGAGCGATCCCGGCAAGCATGCCGTGACCCCGGAAGTCGAGGGATCGAGCGACGGGTTCGTCCTCTCCAATGGGCAGGACGACGAGTACCCGGACGAAGACACTGTGCCCATCGGTGAGGCGCTCAGGATCGTCGAGCACATCGTCGGCACAGGATCCTGGCCTGCGGACGCGCGCTGGGTGGTCGATTGCTGACGCCTGGGCCTACCGCCAGGCCCGGATGAGGATGGCGGCGAGGACGGTGGATTCCCAGGTCAGGGCGATGGCCAGGTCGAGGAAGGCGAGGAAGCGCAAGCCCTTTTGAGGCGGCGGTAGCCGAAGAGCCAGGCGATCGACCGTTCGATCTTCCAGCGGTACCGACCGAGGCGCCCGCGGCCGGCATCATGCCGCACGAGCATCACGTCACGCCACGTGAGACATCCTCTGAGCCTTGATCGGCGCGGCCGACCTGGCGGCCTGCTCGATCTTCGCGCGGTAGGCCGCACGGGCTTCCTCGTCGATCTGCTTCTCGTGTTCGGGGCGCATCCCGGTCCGGCCGTCCAGGCCCTCGCGCAGGATGTCGGCGTGCCCGGCATGCCGGTTGGTCTCGCCGAGGACGTGGACCATGACGGCGAACAGGTTCGTGTGGGAGTGGGGCTCCGGCCACCACGGCACGTGGCCGGGGGCGTCGAGGGAAAGCGCGTTGATCGTCGCGTCCGAGTGTTCCCACGTGCGCCGGTAGAACCCGATGATCTGGTCGCGGGTCTCGTCCTCGGCGGCCCACTGGTCGCTGCCGTCGTGGTCCTGCCACCGGGGCAGCGGTTCCGGGGAAGGGCGGTCGAAGACCTCGCCGAAGTACCTGGCCTCGACGGTGGCCACGTGTTTGACCAGGCCGAGGAGGTTGGTCCCGGTCGCCGTCAGAGGCCGGCGGGCGTCGTACTCGGACAAGCCGTCGAGTTTCCAGAGCAGTGCCTCGCGGTCCCGCCGCAGTCTCCCGTGCAGGTTGTCCTTCGCGAATTCATCGATCATGTGGCATGAACCTTCCATGGGCTGTTCGTGGTTTCAAGATTCCGTCGAGTGGTTCGGGACAGGGACCGGGGATGTGGGCGGGTGCCAGGTGAGAACCCAGCCGGCGGTAAGCGCCGCCGCGCCGCCCGCCAGGGCGATCGCGCCGCCCGTTCCGATGCCCGCGGCCACCGAGCCGAAGCAGGCCGGCCCGACACCCTGAAGCGTCATGGCGCCCAGCCTCGACGTGCACCCCAGCCACTCACCACTGATTCGTCGGTGGACGAATCCAAACAGACGTCCCCCGGTAGCATCGCGAGGTGCTCCGCTTCGAAGTCTCCGTCGAGGACCTGCTGCGCAGCCGCTTCGCGCTGTCGCCCGCGCTGGACCTCTGCTTGCTGCTGCGCTCGCTCGCCGGCCAGGGCCGGCCGCTGCCGCGCGCCTGGGCCGCCCGGCTCCTGCCGGCCTTCGAACGGCTTCGCCGCGAGACCGAGCTGGACGCCGTCCTCGCGCTGCAGACCCCGCAAGGCGGACCGAACTTCGTCGCCCCGCCCCCGCGCGGCCTCAACCAGACCTGGGCGGACGACCTGGCCATGATCCGGGCCACACCGCTGGAAGCGGCCCGCCACGAGTTCGCCGCCACCGCGACCGGCCCGTCCGCCCGTGATCCCCGCGTACGCGCAGTGCTGGACTCGCCGGACGCCGTCTCCAGGATCGCCGAGGCGATGGACCGGGCGTGGCACGAGCTGCTCGCCGCGGACTGGCCGCAACTGCGCGCGGTCTGTGAGCGCGATGTCGTGCACCGGGTGGGTGTGATCGGCGAACACGGATGGGCCGCGGCCATCGAGAGCCTGCACCCGGGCATCGCCTGGCGCGCCGGTGGTATCGAGATCGGCTTCTTGCGAGGCGGAACGGTCCGCCTCGCCGGCGACGGGCTCCTGCTGATCCCTTCGGTCGTCGTCGGGCATATCGCCGCCCACCACGAAGACCCCTGGCCCAAGACCTTGGTCTACCGTGCCCGCGGCACCGCCGCCCTGTGGGGCGAACAGGGGACCGTCCCCCAACCGGACGCGCTGACCGCCCTGGTCGGCCGGGCCCGAGCCCGGCTGCTGTTGGCGCTGGACGCCCCTGCCAGTACCAGCCACCTCGCCCGAAGCCTCGCCATGGCACCCGGCGCGGTAGGAGACCACCTCGCCATCCTGCGAGGCGCGGGGCTGCTCGTCCGCGCCCGGTCCGGACGGTCGGTGCTCTACCGGCGCACCCCGCTCGGCGAGGCACTGGTCGCCGGTTCGGGCTGAAGGCTCGGATCAGCACTGCTTTTTGAGGCGCCGCCGGCTCGGCGTTCGGCGAGCAGGAGTTCGTGCCACTGCTGCCACACGCCGGCCTCCTTCCAGTCTGGACCCCCGGGAGCGAGACCAGGCCGGGGCCTACGGCCGGGTCAGGACCGGCGTGCTCGAGCGTCTGCGCTCGGCATCCGAGAGACTTCCCGATGGCGTCGAGCTGGACATGGGGGGTGCCGTGAACGGCCACCGGATCGGGACAGCGGTGCGGACAGCGGTGCCCGGCGCCCCGGAGAGGCCGCGCTGCCTCCCGTCGGACGGGAGGCAGCCGGGGGCCGACCGGCGCCGTCGTGCGCCGGTCTCTGCCTGTTACCTGGTGAAGCCGTAGTCCAGCAGCTTCTTGACGTCGGCCGCCCTGTTCGCCTCGGACGGCGCGCCGAGCACCGTGCCGATGACCGTCTTGGTGCCGCGGGTGGCCGCGAAGACGAGGCAGTACTTGGCCTGCGGACCCGAACCGGTCTTCACGCCGATCGCACCGCTGTACGTGCTCAGCAGCTTGTTCGTGTTGGTCCACAACATGTAGCGGTAACCGCCGCTCTTCGTGGTCACCTTCTGGCTCGTGGACTTCGTCTTGACGACGGTGCGGAAGGTGGAGTTCTTCATCGCACTGCTCGCGATCTTCGTCAGATCGCGCGGAGTCGAGTAGTTCTGCCCGCTGCCTATGCCGTCGAACGAGTCGAAGTGGGTGTTCCTCAGGCCGAGCCTCCTCGCCTCGTCGTTCATCTTCCCGATGAACGACTTGACGCGGGCGTCCCGCGTGGTGCCGCTGCCGAACTTGTCGGCCAGCGCGTAGGCGGCATCGCACCCCGACGGCAGCATGAGGCCGTAGAGGAGCTGTCGGACCGTCACCTTGTCCCCGACGATGAGCCGGGCCGAGGAGGCGTTCTTGGCAACGATGTAGTCGCTGTAGGCCTTCTGGATCGTGACCTTGGCGTCGAGGTTGAGGTTCGGCTGGGACAGCACCACCTTCGCGGTCATGATCTTCGTGGTGGAGCCGGTCGACCGGCGGGTGTCCGCGGCCTTCCCGTACAGCGTCGTACCCGTCCCGTTGTTCATGACGAAGCCGCCCGGGGCGGTGATCGACGGGGCGGGCGTCGCGGCGTGCGCCTGGCCGGCGAAGAGGCCGCCGGCCAGTACGGCCGAGGCCGTGAGCGAGACGGTCACGGCGCTGCGCAGGCCGAGTGTCGGAGTCAGCAAAGTCTTCTGCCCTTGGTAGGAATCGATGTCTTCCAGGTCCGCATGCGCCCGACACGCGTCGCGCGGGAAGCCGGCTCAGGTTCTGCCGAGTCCTGCGACGGCACCGGACACGGACCCGGCGCATAGAAGACGCCCGAGAGGGCTCAAGGGATGCACTGGGGGGCCGTGAACTTCCTCGCGTTTTCGGCGACGCCCCGTGGTCGCCGGATCAACGCCCCTGGCGCCGCCGCGCATCGAACCGGACCAGCACCCGCACCACACGCCACACCGCGGCGAGGGAGGCCAGCACGGCCCCCACCACGAGCAGGGCTCTCCCGGCGGGTCCGGAGACACCGACGATCAGTGCCGGCACCAGGAGCAGTCCGAACACGAGCGCGGCCAGGACGGCTGCCGTCACCAGGGCGAACATGATCTCCACCGTCATCGCGTCCTTCTCCCACCGCGACTCTCGCCCCATGTCCATGCCGCCATCCATGCCGCCATCCATGCCGCGAGTTTCACACAGCGTCCGGACCGGCAGGCCCTCGTACGCGAAATCTCGCGTGTTCCCTTCCTCGCTCGGGGAGAGAACCGCAGTACAGAGGCGGTATCGCGGCGTGATCCACTGGGTCCGCACCGCAGGGAGCGGTGCGTGAGGAGTGTGAAGCCATGTCCGACACCGCCGCCGTCGTGGTCCGTCCGGTCCGGGAGGGCGACTTCGACCAGTGGCGTGCCCTCTACCGGGGGTACGCCGACTTCTACCGGGTCGAGCAGACCGAGGAGGCCGCGCGCCTCGTCTGGTCCTGGATCCACGACCCCGGCCACGAGGTGGAGGGTCTCGTGGCCGAAGGCGCCGACGGGCGGCTCGTCGGGCTCGCGCACTTCCGGCCCTTCGCGCGCCCGCTGTCCGCCACCGTCGGCGGCTGGCTCGACGACCTCTTCGTGGACCCGGCGAGCCGCGGCTCCGGCGTGGTGGACCTGCTGCTCGGTGCTCTGCGCGACATCGGGGCCGAGCGCGGCTGGAGCGTCGTCCGCTGGATCACCGCCGACGACAACCACCGCGCCCGTTCCAAGTACGACCAGGTGGCCACGCGCACCATGTGGATCACGTACGACATGGCCCCCGAGGCCTGAGAGTTCGGCCGGCCCCTCGCCCGCCGCGCACTGCCGGAAACCTGCACAACGTGTGCGTGTGGAGGGGCGACTCCTTCACCTTTCCCCGACACCGAGCGGGGCGGGGCCGCCCGGACGAACCCCTTCTGTCCCTTTAAGTACCCCGCTCATGGCGGGGCGGTCGAATCTGTTACTCGGATCCGAGGAGAAGGTGTCGGCATTCGGTGAAATTGAAGACACGGCCGCTTCCCGACGTGCAGAAACGCCCCCGTCCACGCGTCAACCGAATTTCTCCGGTCAGCCGTTCACGTGATTTGATCAATCTCGCTGCGGCCGCAGAAGACGGATTCCCCCCATGAACGAAGGGTGCGCATCATGCGTCACGACCTTGAGACCGCTGAGATCTCCGACGCCGACCTCGACGCCGTTTCCGGTGGTCTCGTCACCATCTCCGGCGGCCTCGCCGGCGCTGTGACCGGCGACGTCACCAACATCCTCGGCACCGTCGGCTCCCTCCAGACGGTCCAGGGCGTCGAGGGCCTCGCCGCCGGCGTTCCCGGCCTGGTCTCCGGCATCGCCGGCGTCTCGGTGAACGCCGGCATCGCCGGTCTCTGAGCCGAAGAGCCGAAAAGCCGAAAGGTCAAGCGGCCGAACGGCCGAACAGGCCCATAGGCGGGTAGTTGAATGACGGTCGTGGATCCCGGAGCCGGTTCGGTTCCGGGATCCACGGTCGCCTCTGAGATCGACCGCGGATATTCGACCGCGGGAAAAGTTGCAGAATGCAGTCGAAGGAATAGTCCGTGCAGTTCCGCCGCAATGCGCTTTCCAAGCTGCAATCGCCCGAAGAACTCGACGTGCCCGTGCGTTTCGCGCGCCCGCAGGGCCGCCTCGTGCTCGCCGTCACCGTCGTCGTCATGGCCGCCGCGGGCTTCTGGGCCCTCACCGGTTCGGTGACGTCCAAGCTGACCGCCCCCGGTCTCCTCACCCACGGCGAGGGAACGTATCTCCTCCAGAGCCCCGTCGCCGGTCAGGTCACCGAGGTCCTCGTCGAGGAGGGCCGGTCCGTCGCCGCCGGCGCGCCCCTGCTGACCGTTCGTACGGAGCGGGGCGACCGGCCCGTCCGTGCCGTCGCCGGCGGCCGCGTCACCACCCTGTACGCCAGGCTGGGTTCGGTCGTGACCACCGGTGCCGACGTGGCGACCGTCGAGCGCGTGACCGACCCGGCCGCCCCCTTGGTGGCCGTCCTGTACCTGCCGGGCGACAGCGCCGCCACGATCCGCGCGGGCGCCCCGGTCGACCTCGGCGTCCAGTCCGCCCCGCGCGACCGGTTCGGCGTGCTCCACGGCCGGGTCACCGCCGTGGGCCGCACCCCCCAGACGCAGGCGCAGCTCCGTTCCTTCCTCGGCGACGGCGGGCTCGCCGCGCAGTTCTCCCGGCAGGGCGATCCGGTCGCGGTGCTCGTGGCCCTGGACCGCTCGGCCGCCACCGCCTCCGGATACGCCTGGTCCTCCACGGACGGGCCCCCGCACGCCCCCGTCTCCGGCACGCCCGTCACCGGCTCCGTCCACCTCGCCGCGCAGCGCCCCGTCGACTGGCTGCTGCCGTGAGCGGCTCGCGGGCGGCCTCCCCGGAGCGGGCCCGGTCCGGCGGCAGGGCGCGGGGCACGAGCCGCAGGCTCCCGCCCGCCGATGCATCCCGACGCCGTACGCCCGCCGACGCGTCCCGACGCCGTACGCCCGACGGCCGTCCCCGGCGCCGTACTCCCGTCGCCAAGGGCAGGCGGCCCCGGACCGTCCGCACGCCCACCGTGCTCCAGATGGAGGCGGTCGAGTGCGGCGCCGCCGCCCTCGCGATGGTGCTCGGCCACCACGGCCGCTTCGTCCCCCTGGAGGAGCTCCGCATCGCCTGCGGCGTGTCCCGTGACGGGTCCCGGGCCGGCAACCTGCTCAAGGCGGCCCGTGGTTACGGGCTCCAGGCCAAGGGCATGCAGATGGACCTGGCCGCGCTCGCCGAGGTCCGCGCCCCGGCCGTCCTGTTCTGGGAGTTCAACCACTACGTCGTCTACGAGGGCACGGGCCGCCGCTTCGGCCGCCCCGGCGTGTACGTCAACGACCCCGGCAGCGGCCGCCGTTTCGTCCCCATGGAGCAGTTCGACACCAGTTTCACCGGCATCGTGCTCACCTTCGAGCCGGGTCCCGGTTTCCGCCGCGGCGGAAACCGGCCGGGTGTCCTCGCCGCCCTGCCCGCCCGGCTGCGCGGCACCTCGGGCACGATGGCCGCCGCGGTCGTCGCCAGTCTTCTCCTGGTGGCCGTCGGCGCGTGGGTGCCGGCCCTGAGCCGTACGTACATCGACGTGTTCCTCATCGGGAACCAGACGTCCCTGCTCGGGGTGGTCTTCGCGGCGATGGCGACGGCCCTCGTCCTCACCGCGGTCCTCACCGGTCTCCAACAGGCCAATCTGCTGCGCGGGCGCATCATCGCGTCCACCCTGGGCAGCGCCCGCTTCCTGCGGCATCTGCTCCGGCTCCCACTCGCCTTCTACGCCCAGCGGAACCCCGCCGACCTCGTCCAGCGCCTCCAGTCCAACGACGCCGTCGCCGAGACCCTCGCCCGCGACCTGGCAGCGGCGGCCGTCGACGCGGTCGTCGTCCTGCTCTACGCAGTACTGCTGTGGACGTACGATCCCCAGCTCACCGTCGTCGGCGTGCTGATCGCCCTGCTCAACGTCCTCGCCCTGCGCGTCGTCGTCCACGTGCGGGCCACCGGCACGCAGAAGCTGCGTGCCGAGAGCGCCCGACTGACCAACACCGCGTACAGCGGACTCCAGCTCATCGAGACGATGAAGGCCACCGGCGGCGAGGACGGTTTCTTCCGCCGCTGGGCCGGGCAGCACGCCACCACCCTCGACGTGCAGCAGCGGCTCGGCGTGCCCAGCGCCTGGCTGGCGGTCGTCGCGCCGACCCTCGCCGCGCTCAACAGCGCGCTGATCCTCACGATCGGCGGTCTGCGGGCCGTGGAGGGGCACCTCACCGTCGGACTGCTCGTCGCCTTCCAGGCCCTCGTGACCGGCTTCACCGCGCCGATCACCCGGCTCAACGGCGTGGCGGGCCGCATCCAGGACTTCGCCGCCGACGTCGCCCGACTCAGGGACGTCGAGGACTTCCCCGTCGACCCCGTCCACACCCGGCGCGCCCCGCACGCCCCCACCCGTCGCCTCACCGGCCACGTCGAGCTCGAGGGCGTCACCTTCGGCTACAGCCCCCTCGACGCCCCGCTGCTCAAGGACTTCTCACTCACCGTCGGCCCCGGGCAGCAGGTCGCCCTGGTCGGCGGCTCCGGCAGCGGCAAGTCCACGGTCTCGCGGCTGATGTCCGGTCTCTACGCGCCGTGGGAGGGCGCGATCCGCATCGACGGGATGCGCCTGGAGGACATCCCGCGCAGTGCCCTCGCGGCCTCCGTCTCCTTCGTCGACCAGGACGTGTTCCTCTTCGAGGGAACCGTCCGCGACAACGTGGCGCTCTGGGACCCCTCCATCCCCGACGAGGCCGTCGTCGCCGCCCTCCAGGACGCCGCCGTGTACGACGTGGTCGCCCGCCGCCCCGGCGGCATCCGCAGCCGCGTCGAGCAGGACGGCCGCAACTTCTCCGGCGGGCAGCGCCAGCGCCTGGAGATCGCCCGCGCCCTGGTGCGCCGCCCCAGCGTCCTGATCCTCGACGAGGTGACCAGCGCCCTCGACGCGGCGACCGAACAGCTCGTCATCGACAACCTGCGGCGGCGCGGCTGCGCCTGCGTGGTCATCGCCCACCGGCTGAGCACCGTGCGCGACAGCGACGAGATCGTCGTCCTCGACCGGGGCACGGTCGTGGAGCGCGGGCGCCACGAGCAGCTCGTCGCGGCGCGGGGCGCGTACGCCGACCTGGTCAAGGAGCACTGACGTGACCCTCCCCCAGCCGCCCGCCGGTCTCGCGGGCGTACGGCACGGCGGCGGCGCCCCGGATCCGGTCGTCGCGGCCCTGGGCGCCCTGGGCACCGCGGTCGACTGCGCCGGTCTGGGCAGCCTCGCCCTCGAAGGCCCGCACGTGCTGTGGCTCGTCGTGGACGGTGCCGTGGACCTCTTCGCCGTCGACGCGGCGCGGCTCGGGCCCTGGCACTTCCTGGGCCGCCTCGAAGCGGGCACGCTGCTGCTCGGCCCGGTCGACGGTCCCGCGCACACCCTGATCGGCCGGCCCGCGCAGGGCTGTCTGCTGCGCCGGATCGAGCTGCGCGAACTGCACGAACCGGCGTACCCGGCCGGTCAGTGGTACGGGGAGCAGGGGTACGGAACTCAGGGGTACGGGGAACAGGGGTACGGCGGCCAGTGGTACGAGGGCCAGTGGTACCAGGACCAGGGCGCGTACGGCATGCCGGCCGAGGTTCCGCTCAGCCCCCTGGAGCACGCCTTCTCGCTCGGCATCGGGCGCGGGCTGCGCGTCCTGTACCAGGCGGCCCTGGACGGCGGCCCCGGCGACTCCTCCGGCGCGGCCGACGACGACGTCCTCTGGATGCAGGTCGCTCCCGGCAGCGTCGTGTACGGAGCCGCGTACGAGAGCGCTCACGGCAACGGGGCCGGCACCCTGCTCGTCGACCCCGCGGCCTGGCAGGGCATGGTCGACCAGCAGTACCGGCTGCTGTACGCCCTGGACGACTGGATCGAGCAGCTCGAACGCGACCACGAGGACCGCGCGGCCGCGGGGATCGAGGCGGGTAAGGCGGCCCGCACGCGCGCGGACCGCACCCTGCTCGCCTCCATCGGCCGCTCCGGCGGCCCCTCCTCGGCGGAGCGTGCGGGCGACGACGCGACCTATGCCGTGTGCCGGGCCGTCGCCGACGAGGCGCGCATCGCCCTCGCGGAACCGGCCGCCGTCGACACGGAGACCGGACTCCTCGACCCCGTCGAACGCATCGCGCTGGCCTCCCGGATCCGCACCCGGGGCGTCCGGCTCGGCGACGGCTGGTGGCGCGAGGACAGCGGCCCCCTCGTGGGCCACCGGGCGGCGGACGGAACCCCCGTCGCCCTGCTGTGGCGGCGCGGCCGGTACGTGGCCCTCGACCCCGCCACCGGCGAGCGGGAGCGCGTCGGCCGGACCTCCGCCGCGGCGTTCGCGCCGCGCGCCGTCATGTTCTACCGGCCGCTGCCCGACCGGCCGCTGGGCCTGCTGCGCCTGCTCCGGTTCAGCGTCCGGGGCACCCGGGCGGAGCTCCGCGACCTCCTCCTCGGCGGGCTCGTCGCGGTCGCCCTCGGCTCCCTCGTCCCCGTCGCCACCGGCAAGGTGCTCGGCGCGTACGTACCCGCCGCCGAGACCGGGCTCATCGTCCAGGCCGGCCTCGCGATCATCGCGACGAGCATCGTGTCGGCCGCCTTCATGCTGCTCCAGAACACCGCGATCCTCCGCATGGAGGGGCGCATCGAGGCCACGCTCCAGCCGGCCGTCTGGGACCGTCTGCTCCGCCTGCCGACGACGTTCTTCACCGGCCGCTCGACCGGTGAGCTGGCCGGCGCCGCCATGGGCATCAGCGCGATCCGCCGGATCCTGTCCGGCATCGGTCCGGTGGTAGTCCAGGCGGGCACCGTCGGCACGGTCAACCTGGTGCTGCTCCTCGTCTACAGCGTGCCCCTGGCCCTCGTCGCACTCGCCCTGCTGCTCGCCACGGCCGCGGTCTTCCTGGGCCTCGGTCTCTGGCAGCTGCGGTACCAGCGGCAGCTGATCCGGCTCGGCAACAAGCTCGACAACCAGGCCTTCCAGACCCTGCGCGGTCTGCCGAAGCTGCGCGTCGCGGCGGCCGAGAGCTTCGCGTACGCCGCCTGGGCGGGGCAGTTCGCCCGTACCCGTGAGCTGCACCGGCGCGTGGGGCGGATCAAGAACGTCCTCGCGGTCCTCGGAGCGGTCTGTCTGCCGCTGTGCACGCTGGTGATGTTCGCGCTCCTGGCCGGTCCGGCCCGCGGCACGCTGTCCGCGAGCGAGTTCCTCACCTTCAGCACCGCCGTCACGATGATGCTGTCCTCGGTCACGCAGCTGACCGGCGCGCTGCTCTCGGCCGCCGCCGTACAGCCGATGTTCGAACAGATCAGGCCGGTGTTCCGGGAGACGCCCGAGGTCCGCGCCTCCAGCGCCCCGCCGGGTGAGCTGACCGGGGCGATCGAGGCCGAGAACCTGTCCTACCGCTACACCGAGGACGGCCCGCTGGTCCTCGACGGGGTCAGTCTCCGGGTGCGGCCGGGCGAGTTCGTCGCGATCGTCGGGGCCAGCGGCTGCGGCAAGTCCACCCTCCTGCGGCTGCTCATCGGCTTCGACCGGCCGGTCTCCGGCACCGTCCGGTACGACGGGCAGGACCTCGCGGCGCTCGACCAGGCGGCCGTGCGCCGCCAGTGCGGCGTCGTCCTCCAGAACGCCCAGCCGTTCTCCGGTTCCGTCCTCGACTGCATCCGCGGCGCCGGGACGTACCCCCTGGAGGACGCGTGGGCCGCCGCGGCGATGGCGGGTCTGGCCGAGGACATCAAGGCCATGCCCATGGGCATGCACACGATGCTGTCCGACGGCGGAGGCACCGTCTCGGGGGGCCAGCGCCAGCGGCTGATGATCGCCCATGCGCTCATCCGCAGGCCCCGCGTCCTCTTCTTCGACGAGGCGACCAGCGCCCTGGACAACGAGGCTCAGCGGACGGTGATCGAGTCGACGCGCGCCCTGAACGCGACCCGTGTCGTGATCGCCCACCGTCTGTCCACCATCATGGACGCGGACCGGGTGATCGCCCTCGCGGACGGGCGCATCGTTCAGGAGGGCACCCCCGCCGAACTCCTCGCCGACACGACCGGGCTCTTCCACGAACTGGTGCGGCGTCAGCTGGGCTGAAACCGGACCGGCCGTCGGGGCGTGTACACGTACGACAGTGATCATCTCCGAAGGAGACACCTTGTACGTCAACGCAGCCGGCCCGTCCCGCCGTACCGCGCTCGCCCTGGGCGTCGGCACGGCACTCACCGCCGCGCTCGCCCTCGGCGGCGGCACCGCGCAGGCCTTACCGGAGACGGGCGGCGTCGTCGCGCGGCTGAGGCGCCTGGAGCGGGAACACACGGCGCGGCTCGGTGTGTTCGCCCGTGACATGCGCACGGGCAGGACGGTGGCGTACCGGGCGGACGAGCGCTTCCCGATGGCCTCCTTGTTCAAGACGCTCGCCGCCGCGGCCGTCCTGCGCGACCTCGACCACGACGGGGAGTTCCTCGCCCGGCGCATCCACTACACCCAGGCGTACGTCGAAAGGTCGGGCGTCTCGCCGGTCGCGGAGCTCGCCAAGAACGTCGCGGGCGGCATGACCGTCGCCGAACTGTGCGACGCCACCATCCGCTTCAGCGACAACACCGCCGGCAACCTGCTCCTCAAGGAGCTGGGCGGCCCCACCGCCGTCACCCGCTTCTGCCGCTCGATCGGGGACCGCGTCACGCGGCTCGACCGGTGGGAGCCCGAGCTCAACTCGGCGGAGCCCTGGCGGGTCACCGACACCACCAGCCCGCGCGCCATCGGCCTCTCCTACGCCCGCCTCGTGCTCGGCGACGCGCTGGAGCCCCACGACCGCGCGCGGCTCACCGACTGGCTGCTCCGCAACACCACCAGCACCGAGAAGTTCCGCCGCGGCCTGCCCCCCGAATGGCTCCTCGCCGACAAGACCGGCTCCCCGCGCCACGGCGGCGCCAACGACGCCGGCATCGCCTGGCGGCCGGACGGCACGCCGATCGTCCTCTCCGTCCTCACCACCAAGGCCGAGGAGGACGCCCCGACCGACAACCCGCTGGTGGCCGCGACGGCCGCGCTCCTGGCGGAGGAGCTCGGCGGAGGGGTCGTACACGGGGCTCCGTGAACCGGGCCCACGGGATGGGGTCACGGCCTTCGGCGGCCCGGGGGTCATGACGACGGCATGACGTCCACGCGGTGGGCCGGGTCCCGCCGGCGGAGCGGGGCGCTCGGCGACCGGCCGTCGGGCGCCCTGTTCGGCGCAGCCCCGATGGCCTCGGGTGCCGGCCGGGCGGAGGGTGGGGGCTGAGGACCGCCCGCCGCCCTGAGTCACGAGGACGCCGCCGATGCACCGCTACCCGCCGATCGCCGACCACGGCCTCATCGGAGATCTGCAGACGTGCGCGCTGGTCTCCGCCGAGGGCGTGGTGGACTGGTTCTGCTCGCCCCGTTTCGACTCGCCCAGCGTCTTCGGCAGGCTGCTCGACCACGAGCGCGGCGGCCACTTCTCGATCACCGTCAAGACGCCGGGCACGACGGTGCGCCAGCTGTACCTGGCCGACAGCGCGGTGCTGCTCACCCGCTTCCTCACCCCCGACGGGGTCGGTGAGGTGGCCGACTTCATGCCGCTGGCCGCCGACCCGACCGTGCCCTCCGACCGGCACACCCTGATCCGGGTGCTGCGGGTGGTCCGCGGCACGGTCCGCTTCACGGTGGAGTGCCGGCCGCGGTTCGACTACGGCCGGGAGGAGCACGAACTGGTCCTCGACGGCACCACCGCGCGCTTCACCGGCGCCACGGTCACCGCGCACCTCCAGGTGCTCGGCACCGTCGCGTTGCGGCGCGACGGCGCGGACGTCCACACCGAGGTGGAACTGACCGCCGGTCAGCGCGCCGCCGCCGTGCTCACCCTGGACGCGCCCGGCGCCGAGCCGCCCGCGCCGGCGGACGAGGCGAGCCTGCGGGCCTCCTTCGGCGCGGTCCGCTCGTTCTGGCACGAATGGATCGGCCGCTGCCGCTACCGCGGCCGCTGGCAGCAGCAGGTCAACCGTTCGGCGATCACGCTGAAGCTGCTCACGTACGCCCCGTCCGGCGCGCCGGTGGCCGCGGCCACCATGGGCCTGCCCGAGCAGGTCGGCGGGGAACGCAACTGGGACTACCGGTACACCTGGATCCGGGACGCCTCGCTGTCGGTGCGCGCCATGGTCGACCTGGGCTTCACCGAGGAGGCGGACGCCTTCCGCCGCTGGCTGGGCGCCCGGTTCCGGGCCGGTGGGACGGTCAGCGGCGAGCCGTTGCAGATCATGTACCGGGTGGACGGCGACCCGCACCTGGTCGAGGAGGTCCTCGACCATCTGGAGGGCTGGCGCGGCTCGGCCCCGGTCCGCGCCGGCAACGGCGCCGCCGACCAGCTCCAGATGGACATCTACGGCGAGGCCGTCTACGCCTTCGCGCACGCGCCCGACCTGACCCAGCTGGCTGGCTACGACGGCTGGCAGCGCTTCGCCGCCGCGGTGGACTGGCTGTGCGAGCACTGGGACCGCCCGGACGAGGGGATCTGGGAGACCCGCGGCGGCCGCCAGGACTTCACGTACAGCCGGGTGATGTGCTGGGTCGCCTTCGACCGTGCGGTGCGGATGGCCGTCGACTTCAGCCGCCCCGCCGACCTGCCGCGCTGGACCGCCGCCCGGGACGCGGTGCTGCACCAGGTGATGGAGCACGGCTGGTCCGCCGAGCGGCAGGCCTTCGTCCAGCACTACGGCAGCGACGTACTGGACGCCTCGCTGCTCCTGATGCCGGTCACCGGCTTCATCGCGCCCCGCGATCCGCGCTGGCTGTCCACCTTGGACGCGATGGACGGCGAGCTGGTCTCCGACAGCCTGGTCTACCGCTATGACCCGGCCGCCTCCCCCGACGGCCTGCGCGGCTCCGAGGGCACCTTCTCGCTGTGCAGTTTCCTGTACGTGGACGCGCTGGCCCGGGCCGGCCGCCTCGAACAGGCCCGGTATGCCTTCGACAAGATGCTGACGTACGCCAACCACGTGGGACTGTTCGCCGAGGAGATCGGCCCGACGGGCGAACAACTGGGCAACTTCCCCCAGGCCTTCACCCACCTCGCGCTCATCACCGCCGCGATGACCCTCGACACGGCGCTGGACGGCTGAGCCGGGCTCGGGGGCTCAGCCGGGCTCGGGGGCTCAGCGCAGTCGGCGCGCGCGCAGCACCAGGTCGTGGGTGTGGTGCGCGCCGGCCCCGCCCTCGGGTGCCACGCGGGGGCGCTGCTCGTCCACCTCCACCTTCCAGTCCTCGTCGAGCAGTGCCGCGACCATCGAGGGCCAGACGTAGTCGGCCGGGTCGAATCCACCTTCCTCCGGCTGTCGGGTGTCCATCCCCGCGTGGTGGACGAGCAGCAGCACGCCGCCGACCGCGACGGCCGAGAGCAGGGCGCGTTCGGCGGCGGCGTCGGCCGTACGCAGCAGTGCCGGGTACTGCGCGGAGACCAGGTCGAAGGAGGCCGGCGGGAGCGCCGCCTCCGTGAGGGCGGCGTGGACCCAGCGGACGGCGACGCCGGCGTCCCGCGCGTGCCCGGCCGCCCGCTCCAGCGCCACGCCCGAGACCTCGAGCGCGGTCACGTCCCAGCCGCCGCGCGCGAGCCAGACGGCGTCGGCGCCCTCACCGCAGCCGACGTCGAGCACGCGGCCGGGGGTGAGCCCGGCGACCTCGGCGACGAGCGCGCCGTTGGGCCGGCCGCTCCAGAGCTGCTGCCGGTCGGCGTAGAGGTCGTCCCACTTCGCCCGCACCGCGGGGTCTCCGACGTATCCGTCGGCGGGCGAAGGGGCGGGGAAGGCGGGCGGTCCCGCTGCGTGGTCGTCGGTCATGGGCCCACCGTCGCCCACGCCGTCCCGGTCACGCCACTGCTGTTGCCGGTCCGGCAAACGGCATGTTCGCGTTCTGATGCCCCTGACACTCCTCGGGCCCCGTCGTCGCGACGGGGCCCGGGAGGGTGATCCGGGGCGGACCGGCCCCGGATCGGCTGGTGCGTGGGTGCGTCAGAGGACGTTGACCGCGGTCCAGGCCGCTGCCACGGTGGCGTACTCGGGGCTGGTGGCGCCGTACAGGTCCTTCGCCGCGCTCAGGGTCGCGGTGCGGGCGCCCTTGTAGTCGGTGGTGGAGGTCATGTAGACGGTCAGCGCCCGGTACCAGATGGCGGCGGCCTTCTGGTTGCCGATGCCGGTGACGGTGGAGCCGTTGTACGTCGGGCTGTTGTAGGTGACGCCGTTGATCGTCTTGGTGCCGCTGCCCTCGCTGGCGAGGTAGAACCAGTGGTTGCCGACGCCCGAGGAGTTGTGCACGTCGAGCCGGCCGACGGACTTCGACCAGTAGTCGGCGGAGCGGCCGTCCAGGGAGGGCTTGTCCATGCGGCGCAGCCACGGCGGGGTGGACTGGTCGCTGAAGAGGTAGTCGGGGGTGTCGACGGCGTTGTTGGCGTACCACTCGACCATCGTGCCGAAGATGTCGCTGGTGGCCTCGTTCAGGCCGCCGGACTCACCGCTGTAGCGCAGGTTGGCGGTGGCCGAGGTGACGCCGTGGGTCATCTCGTGGCCCATGGTGTCGAGGTCGACCTGCTCGGGGTCGGTGGTGCCGTTGCCGTCGCCGGTCATCATGCAGAAGCAGGCGTCCGACCACTGGGCGTTGTCCCAGTTGGTGCCGACGTGGACGAAGACGGTGGCGCCGCGGCCGTCGTTCTTGATGCCGTTGCGGCCGAAGGTGGTCTTGTAGTAGTCGTACGTCTTCGCGGTGTTGGCGTGGGCGTCGACGGCGGCGGTGGCGCGGTCGGTGGAGAACTTCTTCCCGTCGCCCCAGATGTTGTCGGCGTCGGTGAACAGCGTGCCGGAGGAGGCGTTCAGCGACGAGGACGAGACGTTGTGCGCGTCCTTGGTGATGTGGCCGCGGGTCGGGTCGATCAGGGCGAAGGTGCCGTTCGCCTGCAGCGTGGTGTCGAGGGTGATGTCACCGGTGTACTCGGAGTGGCCGGTGCCGGTGGCCTCGTGCTCGACGTCGTAGTTCTCGATCGCGGCGCCGGTGGTGGCGTCGGTGACGAAGACCTCGCCGTGCGGCTGGCCCTTGTCGCCCAGGCCCTGCACGGTGGTGCGCCAGGCCAGGCGGGGGGTGCCGTCGGCGGCCCAGACGATCAGCTCGGGGGTGGACTCGGCGTCGCGGACCAGTCCGTTGGAGCGCTTGAGGGCGCCGGCCGCGGTGCCCTTGGCGTCGGTGGTGGGGGTGACGGACTTGACCGCCACGCCGTGGGCCTTGGCGTGGGTGGATCCCTTGAGCGAGCCGTCGGCCTTCTGGTGGACGACGAAGTCGCCGCCGACGACGGGGAGGCCGCGGTAGGTCCGCTCGAAGCGGACGTGCTGGGTGCCGTCGGCGTCGATCACGACGTCCTTGACGTGGAGCTTCTGGCCCGCTCCGAAGCCGAAGGTGGCGGCGTTCCGGGTCACGTTGGCCTCGGCCCGGGCTATCGCCGTGTCGCGGACGGAGGTGCCGTGCTGCACCGCGTCGGGCTGCGAGTACGCCGGTACGGCGACCGCGCCCGTGGTGATGACGGCGGCGGCGACCATCGTGGAGAGGGCAAGGAGGGAACGGGACATGACGGGGCGTTTCCTTCGCTCGTCGTGGGGGGTGACGACGTCCTGGGACGTTGACGCGAAGTGTTCACCAGGTGACATGTTCCTGACGCGATCCCATGTGGGCTACAACTGTGGAGTTATACGGTGCCGCGCACGGCGGCCCGGACGGTCGCCCGCGAGTTGTACGGGGCGGGGACCTCGGAGTCGTACGGTGCGGGCGACCGCGGCCCGGACGGGCACCCGCAAGTTGCACGGCGCGGGGAACCACGGCCCGGACGGTCGCCCGCAAGTCAGACGGTGCGGCGCACGGCGCCCCGGACGGTCACCCCTCCGCGGCCCCGAGGGCGAACTCCTCGCCGCCGTCCTCCCACCAGGCCAGGTACTGCGGCCGCTGCCGCACGAGCGACAGATACGCGGCCAGCAGGCGCTCGCCCACCGCGTCGGCGAGCTCGGCCGGGACCGATGCCGTGTTCCAGGCCAGTTGCAGCCGCCGGTGGAACGGCACGTCCACGAGCGGCCGCAGCACGGTGCCCTGGGCCGGGACATCGGCGCTCGGCCATACGCCGCAGACCGCCCGCCGGCCGGCGACCAGGATCTGCGCCACGGACAGGTCCGGCGTCACGTGCGCGATCCGCGGGGTGAATCCCGCCGACTGGCAGGTGAGATGGAGGTAGGCGTGCACACCGCTCTCGTCGGCCTCCGGCATGACCCACTCCTCGTCCCTCAGTTCGCGCAGGCTGACGCTCCCCTGGCGTGCGAGGGGGTGGTCCTCGGCGAGCAGGACGAAGACCGGCTCGCGCAGCAGCGTGCGCGTGACCACCGATTCGCCGACCGGAAGGGGGAAGCCCGGGAACTCCCCGAAGACCGCGATGTCGCATTTCGACTGGCTCAGCGCTTTCACCAGGGTGTGTACGGATCGGCGGGCGTCTATGCCGAGCCGGCGTTCCGGAACGAGCTCGAAGAGGGTGGAGACCAGCAGCGACACCAGGGGGCCGGCGGTTCCGCCCGCCCGGAGCGGCGAGGCGGTCCCCCGGTCCGCCTCGGCGGCCGATCGGGCGTGCTCGCGCAGCCGGTCGAAGCCGACCACGAGGTCACGTGCGCAGCGCAGGACGTACTGACCGGTCTCGTTCGGTTTCACACCCTCGGCGCTGCGGGTGAAGAGCGGGCCGCCCAGCTCGTGCTCGATCCGTTTCAGCTGGGCGCTCGTGGCGGGCTGGGAGAGCTGCAGCCGTGCGGCGGCTTTGCGGATGCTGCCGGCCTCGGCGACGGTGAGCAGGACGCGGAGGTGGCGGAACTCGAGGTGCATGAACATTCCCCGCTCAGGGCGGAGGGCCGCTTGCACCCCCCGTGACCAGCAGTACCGGCTGCCCGAGGGCATGGTGACCAAGATTCCGACGGGCGCGTCGGGGCGGCAACCACGGGACGGCAAAATCTGCGTGCTCATGCCACGGTTCCGCACCGGCATCGCGCCGCCGGTCGCGTGGACGAGGACTCTGCGGTGCGGCCGAAGTGCGCATTCGCCTGTGACGCTGAATACCCAGGGGGGTATTTGACTTCCCTGTGACGCCACTTTACGGTCGAGAGGAGAATACCCACGGGGGTATCCGGATCCAGGGATGCCCCGCTGCGTGACGCAGGTCTTCCGATGAAGGGATCGCCGTGTTCTTCGCCCAGTACTACCTGGACTGCCTGTCCCAGGCGTCGTACATGATCGCCGACGAGCGCACGGGGCAGGCGGTGGTCGTCGACCCCCGCCGGGACGTCTCGGAATACCTGGCCGACGCCGCCGCGCACGGCTTCAGGGTGATCGGCGTCATCAACACCCACTTCCACGCCGACTTCGTCGCCGGCCATCTGGAGATGGCGGACGAGACCGGCGCCTGGATCGGTTACGGCCGCCACGCCGAGACCGAGTACCCGATCCGCGAGCTCGCCGAGGGTGAGCGGATCTCCCTCGGCGACGTCGCGCTGGAGATCCTGGAGACGCCCGGGCACACGCCGGAGTCGATCAGCGTCCTCGTGTACGAGCGGGCCGGCGACGAGGTGCCGTACGGCGTGCTGACCGGCGACGCGCTGTTCATCGGCGACGTCGGCCGCCCCGATCTGCTCGCCTCGGTGGGCGTGACCGCCGAGGAGCTCGGCGCGATGCTCCACGACAGCGTGCAGAACAAGCTGATGGGGCTGCCGGACGAGGTGCGGGTCTTCCCCGCGCACGGCGCCGGATCGGCCTGCGGCAAGAACCTGTCCGCGGAGAAGCAGTCGACGATCGGCGAGCAGCGGGCGACCAACTACGCCTGCGCGCCGATGGGCCGCAAGGAGTTCGTCGCGCTCGTCACCGCCGGCCAGCCGGCCGCGCCCGGGTACTTCGCGTACGACGCCGAGCTCAACCGCAAGGACCGGGCCCGCTACGACGCGTCGGCACCCCGTCCGCTGGCGCTCGCCGAGTTCACCGAACTGCGGGCCGCCGGCGCGATCGTGGTGGACGCACGCGACCCGCAGGAGTTCGCGGCCGGGCACCTGCGCGGCGCGGTGAACGTGCCCGCGGACGGCCGCTTCGCCGAGCAGGCCGGCACCGTTCTCCACCCGGCCGCCGAACTGCTCGTCATGGCGGCGCAGAACCGGGAGGAGGAGGTCGTCACCCGTCTCGCCCGGATCGGCTTCGACCGGGTCGTCGGCTACCTGCGCAACCCCGAGGACGCCCTGGAGGCCCTGGCCGGCGAGGTCTCCCCCGCGAGCCGGGTCACCGCCGCGCACCTGCGCACCGCCCTCGCGGGAGAGCGGCCGCCGGTCGTCGTGGACGTGCGCACCTGCGGTGAGCGCGAGGCGAACGGGTTCATCGAGTCCGCCCTGCACATCCCGCTCGGCGAACTCCCGCACCGCACGCACGAGCTGCCCGCCGACCGGCCCCTGGTCCTGCACTGCGCCGGCGGCCACCGCTCCTCCATCGCCGCGAGCCTGCTGCGACAGCGCGGCTTCCAGGACGTCTCCGACATCCTCGGCGGATACGCCGCCTGGGCCCTGTCGGCGTCGACGGCCGAGCCCGTCGGCGCCTGACCGCCGCGCCCCCGCCCCTCCCCCGTAGCCCTGTAACCCCGTAGCCCCGTCGCCCACCGGGGCCCCTCACAACCTCTTACATACCCCCCTGGGTATCAACGTCCGACGTGGAATGGAATCCCATGAGCACCACCCCCTCCCTCTCCCCCGCCGTGCTGCACCGGCTCGTCCGGGAAGGGCGCGCCCCGCGCCTGCTCGACGTCCGCACGCCGGGTGAGTTCCGTACGGCGCACATCCCGGGCTCGTACAACGTTCCCCTCGACACCCTGCGCGAGCACCGTGCCGAGCTCCTCGCCCACCTCGACGAGGACGTCGTGCTCGTCTGTCGCTCCGGGGCGCGTGCCGCGCAGGCCGAGAAGGCCCTGGCCGAGGGCGGCCTGCCGAACCTCCGCGTCCTGGAGGGCGGCATCGTCGCCTGGGAGACGGCCGGCGCGCCCGTCGACCGGGGTCCGGAGCGGTGGGACATGGAGCGCCAGGTCCGGCTCGTGGCCGGCTCGATCGTCCTGGCCACCGGCCTGATCGGGGTGTTCGTCCCGGGCGCCCATCTGATCGGCACCGCGATCGGGGCCGGCCTGACCTACGCGGCCCTCAGCAACTCCTGCGCCATGGGCGTGCTGCTGTCCAAGCTGCCGTACAACCGCGGGCCGCGCCCCGACATCCGCACGGCGATCGCGGAGCTGCGGAGCGCGTCGTGACCGTCCTGGTCGTCGCGGCGTCCCTGCTCGTCGGTGTCAGCCTCGGCGCCCTCGGGGGCGGCGGCTCGATCCTGACCGTGCCGATCCTGGTCTACCTGGCCGGGCAGGACACCAAGGAGGCGATCACCACCTCCCTGTTCGTGGTCGGCGTCACCAGCCTCGCCGCGCTGGTCCCCCACGCCCGGGCCCGCCGGGTCCGCCTGCGGACCGGGCTGCTCTTCGGCGGATTCAGCATGGCCGGTGCGTACGGGGGCGGGCGGCTCGCCGAGTACGTTCCGGGCACGGTCCTGCTCGTCTCCTTCGCCCTGATGATGCTGGCCACGGCGGCCGCGATGCTCCGCAGGCCCCGGCCCGGCCGGGAGGAGCCGGGGAGGGAGGAGCCGGGAAGGGAGGGGCCCGGGCGGGTCCGTGCCGAGCCGCCCCTGAAGCGCATCGCGGTGGAGGGTCTCGCCGTCGGTGCGGTGACGGGTCTTGTCGGCTCCGGCGGCGGTTTCCTCGTCGTCCCGGCGCTCGCCGTCCTCGGCGGGCTGCCGATGGGCGTCGCGGTCGGTACGTCGCTCCTCGTCATCGGGATGAACTCCTTCGCCGGGCTCGCCGGGCACCTCTCGGGCGTCGGGATCGACTGGGCTCCGGCCCTGACCGTGACCGCGGCGGCGGTGGTCGGCAGCCTGGTGGGCGGCCGGCTCGCGGGCCGCATCCCGCAGGACACGCTGCGCACGGCGTTCGGCTGGTTCGTCGTCGTCATGGGTGTCTTCGTCCTCGCGCAGCAGCTGGACACCGCCGTGTGGACCCACCCGGCCACGTGGGCGGTACTCGGGACCGCCCTGGCCGGCGGGGTCACCGTCCGGCTGTGGCGGGCCTCGGCCGCGAAGAGCGCACCGTAGGGCGGTCGTCCACGCGGCCCGTACGAGCGCCGGCTCGCCGCGCCGGCGGCCCTGACCGCCGGGGAGACGGCCCACCTGGCGGCTCGGCTCGCCGATCCGGATGCGGTGGTCCAGGAGGCGGCGTACACCGCGGTCCTGGGCTGACGCGGGTTTCAGCGCGCCGGGCCGGTGCGGGTTTCAGCGCGTCGGCACGGGCGGGTGGCACCGTCGGAGCGCCGCCCGCCCGGACCGGTCAGCGCCGCTGGACGTGGTAGCGCTGGGCGAGGCGGGCGAGCGCGACGGCGCCGAGGAGCAGCCCGAAGTCACGCAGCGCGATGTCGTAGTACCCGGGGACGGTCAGCAGGTCGACGATGATGCCGGCCAGCCAGCCGGCCACGAGCCAGCCACCGAAGCGGGGAGCGAGCGCCACGGCGATTCCGGCGACGATCTCGATCACGCCGACCGCGTACATGGCCTGCTGGGCGCTCCCGGGGACGATGTCGTCGATCCACGGCGCGAGGTAGGTGGGCCAGTCCACGAGCAGGTTCGCGAACTTGTCCAGACCGAAGAGGATCGGCGCCACCGTGAATCCGGTGCGGAGGATCAGGAAGGCCTGGTAGCCGGGGTCGGCGAGCGCCTCACGCCGCCGGGTGGCGGAGCTGGTGCTTGTGGTGACGGAGAACATGACCCCCTCCTTCTATCGGCAAGGTTCATTTCCTATAGAAGACCCCTCCCGTTCTTTAGTCAATGGCTGTGGGTTTTACACTGGTGTCCGTGGCCACCTCGAAGGAAGTACGCGACCCCGACGTCTCCGCCGTCGCCGCCCTCGACGAGCCGACCCGCAGGAGGCTGTACGACCACGTGGTGCGCCAGTCGGGCTCCGTGAGCCGGGACGAGGCCGCCGCCGCTCTCGGGCTCGCCCGCAAGACCGCGGCGTTCCACCTGGACCGGCTGGCCGACGAATCGCTGCTCGACGTCGTCTACGAACGCCGCAGCGGGCGCTCCGGTCCGGGTGCGGGAAGGCCCGCGAAGCTCTACCGGCGCTCGACGAGGCAGGTCGCGGTCAGTCTTCCGGACCGCCGCTACGAGCTGGCCGGACGGCTCCTCGCCCAGGCGGTGGAGGAGTCCGACGCGACCGGCGAACCGGTACGGGCGGTGCTGCACCGCAAGGCCGAGGAGCTCGGCACACAGCTGGGCGAGCAGAACCGGACGGACGTCTTCGAGCTCCTCGAGCGGTACGGATTCGAGCCGCGCCACGAGGACGACGCCATCGTCCTGGCCAACTGCCCCTTCCACGCCCTGGCCCGGGAGCACACCCGGACGGTGTGCGGCATGAACCTCCACCTGTTGCGCGGTGTCCTCAAGGGCATCGACGAGACCGGGATCGAGGCGTGCCTGGCGCCCGGCCCCGGACACTGCTGCGTCCGCCTGCAGCCGGCCGCGTGACCGGCGCGGGAAAGCAGTGAGCCTCCACCGTGCGGTGGAGGCTCAGGAGGAGGATCCGGCTGTCGACCACCGGCTGCCGGCTACAGGCTCAGCGCGTCCTCGGCGTTGTCCATCCAGGCGGTGACGGAGTTGTCGTCGGAGACGTTCAGACCGGGCGTCGAGGCCTTGAGCGGCACCTGCTTCAGGTCCGACTCGGTGTCCATGGTCATCGCGATCGAGGAGACCGTCTTGCTCTTGGGGCCCTTCAGGCCGCCCATGAGTCCCGCGTAGGCGGACTCTCCCGGGGCGAGCCGGATGGCCTCCTCGATGCCGGGGGCCGTGCCGCGCTGGGTCGCATGCCCGTCCAGGTCGCCGAAGGTCACGATGGGGTGGCCGAGCACCCGGCACGGCTTGCCCGTCTTGTTGGTGATCTTCAGCAGGTAGCTGCTGGTCGTGGGCTCGGCCAGGTTCGCGGTGAACGTCAGGTCGTAGGTGCTGCAGGGGAAGACGTCGTAGTCCGGATCGGTCGACGGCGAGGCCGTCTTGCCGGACTTCGACGGCTTGGCGGGCGTCGAAGGCTTGGCGGGCGTCGACGGCTTGGCGGACGGCACCGGCTTCGACGGCGTGGACGGGGCGGCGGTGGCGGTGGCGGGGGGAGTCGTGGTCGGCACGTCGGTGCCGCCCGCGGCTCCGTCCTCGGAGGGCCCGCAGGCGGTCAGGGCCAGTGCGGACACGGCGACGAGGACGACGGCTGCTCTGCGAACGGTGCTCATGGCGGTACTCCCCCGAATGACAGCGCACGAACCGCGCTGTGGTGAACACCAGGTTCGCGCGCCTGCTTCACGGTTCTGTGACGACGTCTTACCGAATTCACCACGATCGCCCTCCCGGAGTCCGTGGGCCTTTCCAACCTCACGCTGGTGCGTGGTGAAGGACGAGGACGGCCTTCACGAAGTCGGCGATGCGGTTCGTGCTGCACCGGAGCTTCCGCAGGAGACGCCAGCCCTTGAGGCCGGCCTCGGCGAGCGCGCCGACGACGCCGTGGGCGCGGGCGGCGGTCAGGTCATGGGGAGAGCCGGGCAACGCGGGTGAGGCCCCCAACAGCCGCCCGAAAGGGTCGGTGAGGACCTGGACGTTCATGCCAGCCGGCCCAGCAGGGCAGAACATGGTTCCTGAAGGAAGAGGCGTCGCCTCGCAGCGTGTGGGGTTCGACGATGCGGGCGGGGGGCGAGGGCACGGGGCGCTATGCGGGCGGCGGTGCCACCGTCGGGCGGAGGCCCAGGTGGTTGTCGTCGTCGCGGAGTTGGTTGCCCTGGGTGGTGAGCATCTGGTGCGCCATGGGTTCCGGCATGCGGATCACGACCGGGCGGGAGAGGGTCGTCTCGCGGGTCGCCGTGGAGGTGTTGCCGGTGCGGACCCGGTCGGCGACGTGGGCGACCGCCCTGATGTCAAGGGTGAACTGAACCAGGACCGACTTCATCTTCGGCTTGTGGACCGGCATCGAGCCGGACGCGTTGGCCGTGGCATCGGTCGTCCCGCCCGAGCCGCCCGTGTTGCCCATCAGCTGGTTGAGGCGGAACTGGTCGGCGTTGAGGACCCCCGCGCCGGTCATGCCACGGGCCGCCCTGCTGTGGTCGGCCGAGCTCTGGCCGTCCCGCTGGGTGGGGCGCAGACCCTCCGGATGGCTCTGGCCGATCGTCTCGAAGGCCATCTTGTCGCCCACGCCCAGGACCCGGCCGTTGCGCAGGCGCGCATGCAGGGAGGCCCGGAGGTTCTGGCCCTCCGCACCGGAGGCATGCACGGGCGGCAGGTCGACGCCGGCGGAGGTGAGAAGCGGCAGGGCGGCGATCATCCACTCGGTGGAGACCGCCTCGTTCAGTGCGTAGGCGGCGGCCTGGCCCTTGTCGCGGAACCGCGCGCCGCCGCCCGCCTGCCGGACCACGGACGTCAGCAACTGCCGTACCTGTGTGACCCCTTGGAAGCCGTTGACCTGGGCCTCCATCGGCAGCCGGGCACCGCTCGCGCGCCAGGCGCCCAGGTCGGCCGGGGCCGCCGGGTCGGGAGCACGCGAGCCACGGGCGACCAACGGCACGTCCTGTGACGGGAGTTCGGCACGGGAGAGCGCGTCCAGGTCGGTGCGCAGGACGCGATGGGTCAGCGCCAGGTTGTCCAGCAGGGCGAGCGCCACCTGGGTGTTTCCCCGGTACAGTTCGAGGCTCGCCCGGACCGGCACGCGGATCTTCGCCACCGCCGCCGAACTGGCGTCCGCGACCGTCTTCATGCCGAGCTGGCCCCGGCTCACGGCACCGCCGCGTCGCGACGCGCCGGACGAGAGGCCGAGGCCCGCCGCGCCGCCGGTGCTCTTCAGCTTGCCCGAACCACCGTCGGGTTTGCCGGATCCCGCGAGGACGCCCTCGACGCCGGTCGTCGTGCCCTCGTCGTGGGAGGTCGCCTGCTGGGCCACGGCCGAGGTGATGTACTCCATGTCCCGCCGGTCCGTCGCGTCGCCCTCGTACTCGCCGTCCCCCACCCGATCGACCTTGAACACCGCCCAGTACGGGGTGTTGCGGCCGTCGAACAGCTCGACGGTGACGCCGCCGTCCATGGCACCGGACAGCAGTCCGGCGGAGCCGTCCCGGTCCAGGACGCGGAGCAGGCGCTGCACGTTGTCGTTGCGGTCGTCGAGCTGTCGCCGGGGCAGCAGCGTGTCGGCGAGGTCCTGCTGCTGGTTGAAGGCGAGACGCGAACGCAGTTGCCCGAGCAGCGGTACGAAGTTCGGGAGGTCCTCGATCATGCCGAATCCGAGGGGGAGTTCGCGGCGGAACCCCGGTCCCGTAGGGGCCGTCCAGAAACTCTCGTCGTCACTCTCGTCCTGGACGGCCTGTTCGGCGGCCGTCCGGAAACTCTCCGCGTCGCTCTCGTCTCCTGCGGCCGTGTCCGGTTCGGCGGCGTCCAGCCCCGCCTCCCGCCGCAGTTCCTGCGGAAGCTGCGCCTCCGTCAGCCACACCCCCGCCGCGGCCGGGAGGGTCTGGGCGCCCTTCGCCACGTAGGGGCCGCCGCCGGTCACCTTGACCTCCGCCACCATGGTGACCAGCACGTCGCACTGGACCAGATACAGCGGGGCCTTCTTCGGGGTGTGGGCGTTGCGCTCGACCGTGCCGGACAGGGCGTACGACCGGGAGTCGCCCTCGCTCGTGGTGCGGAACGTCGACAGGCCCTGCCCGGCACGCCACGTGGTGCCGCTCTCCGAGCCGGTGACGCCGAACTGCACGGTGCTGCTTGCTCCTTGGCCCGACTGTCCGGCGGACTGGTGGCCGCCGAGCACGAAGGTCTCGGTGCCCGGGCCCTCGCCGGTGTGCACGAACCTGGGGTTGGCCAGGGCCAGCCGGGTGCCGACCGCGCCGTTGAGGGCGGCGAGGCGACGCGGGTAGCGGAGGTTCTTGACGACCCAGCCGGAGGACGAGGCCTGCCGCAGCGCCGCCTGGACGGCTCGTTCGCCGAACCGTTCCTCGATCGCCAGCCGTGGCGCGAGTCCCTCGGTCGCCAGCGCCGGGTCCTCGCGCAGGCGGCTGTTGCGAGCGGCGGCCTTGGACAGCAGCGCGAAGGCGAGGTCGCGGACGGGCTGCCCGTCGACGGTCTCCACCAGCTGCCAGTCCCGCAGCAGGGATCCGGTGGCCGGCTCGGGGGCGAGCGTGGCCAGGTCACCGATGCCTTCGGCGGCCACGTCGGTGGCGGGTGCCGGTTCCGCACGGTCCCCGAGCGCCGCGTCGGCCCGGTCCTTGCCCTCCTGGTCCAGGGTGAACTCGGTCGGCGTGAGCAGCCGTACGTCCTGGCTGCCCAGGTTCATGTACGTCAGCGTCTCGGCCTCCGGCACGTCCCGGCCCGGGCTGCCGACTGTGAGGCCGCGGGCGAGCTTGCGGGGCCGGGAGGTCATGGTGGCCTCCACGTCGAGGTGCAGGGCCGCCCGGAAGGCACTGGCGGTGTCGGAGCCGTTGGCGACGACGTCCGTACGACCGGTCGTGCCGGCCTGGTTGCGATGCGAGCCGGAGCTGTGCTTCTCGTAGCGGACCCCGGCGGTCAGGATGCCGGGGACCAGCCGGGCCTGGCCGAGGACCAGACCGCCGATCGAGCGCGAACTGCTGCGCCCGCTCTGCGCGTTGGCTCCGACAGTCGTGTGGCTGCGCACCGACCAGTCCTTGATGTCGCCTTCGTAGGCGGTGTCGCTCAGCGTGCCCCGGACGAGGATCTGCACGTCGTGGGCGTGCATGGTGGTCTTGCGGCGCAGCCGTACCCGGATGCCGGTGGACAGCAACTGGTCCTTGTTCACCCGGAGGCTGGTCTCCGAGAGTGCGGTCATCAGCTCGCGGTGGTTGCGCCGCTGGGTCTCGGCCTCCTCGTCGCTGGTGCCGAGGGCGGGCGCGGTGGTGCCGAACGCGGGGAGGTAGCCCGCCAGTCGGGGGTCGGTGGCGAACATCTGCTGGACGGCCCGCACCATCGGGCCGGTGTCGACCTGGCTGAGTGCGACGCTGGATCCCCTGCCGTCGTAAGGGAGATGGCGCTCGACGTTCTGTTCGTCGCCGTTCTCATCGGTCCGCGTCGGCTTCTTGATGAACTCCTCGGCCGTCATGCCCAGCGGCAGCGGCAGCCCGAAGGACTGGGCCTCGTCGGCGCGGAGGCTGATCCACACGTTCATCGTGTGGACGGCGACCCGGGTCTCCGGGTGCAGGATCGCCTGGACCGAGCGCGGGCCCGTGCCCTCCGCGGTGAACGTCACGGTTCCGAAGTAGAGCGCCTTCTCGCCCCGGACCTCCGCGCCCTGGCGGCCGGCGACGCTCTGTTCGGCCACGGTGAAACGCGCCTTGCGGGCCGCCGCGACAGGCATGGCGGTGGCCCGTACGACGGCCGCGTTGGAGGCCGCGCCGACACCGATCGCCGGGCCCAGACCCGCCTGGACGGCCCGCCCCTTGCCGGCGCTCTCGGTGACCGCCGTCTGGCCGTGCTGGTGCGTGCGCAGCTGAGTCTTGCCGGTGCCCCAGGCCGGGGAGAGACCGGTGACCGCGGCGCGCAGCCGGTAGCTGCCCGCCGTCTTTCCGTCCTTGGAGTACAGGTCCTCGCCGACCACGCCGTCGCGCAGCAGCCGGGGCAGGTCTTCCAGGACGGTGGCCGTGGAGGTCATGTCGTACAGCCGCCCGCGTCCCGGTGCGCCGGGGGCGGTGAGCGAGGGGTGCAGCACGGAGGCGACGGCGTCGAACAGCCCGCGGCCGGTCTGGTGCGGGGCCGCGTCGTCGGCGACCGCGACCGGTGCCAGGGAGTCGGCGAGGGAGACGCGCCGGACGGTGTCCGCGGACACCGGCGTGGGCGGGGCGGGCGCCTCGGTGCCGACCGGGACCAGGTGTTCGGTCGGCACTCGCTGGGTGAGCGTTCCGGAGTCGCCGAAGGTCTGCGCGTCGTCGGCGCCGTGCCGCTGGACACGGACCTCGTAGCGGACCCTGCGGTGCACCTCGACCGAGCCCTTGTCGCTGCGCAGTACACGCGGTTCGGCCACGTTCGTCTGCCGACGGGACTCGCGGGAGGACTGCCAGGGCTGGGCGTTGCCGGTGGCGGCGCCGCCGAGCCACAGGCCCGGGGCGACGGGCGCGAGCCCGAAGGCGAGGCCGCCGGCGCCCTTGCTGGAGGATCCGCCGCTCGAACTGCTCACGGTGGCTGATGAGTTGTGGTGGACGTCGAGCTTGGTGTCCTTGCCCTGGGGGTCCTCGAGCAGGGCCTGCGGCACACCGTCGGTCCCCTGCGAGGCGGCGGCCAGCAGGTCCCCCGGCTGGAAGACGGGCGGCTTGTCGTCGGGGGCCCGGGAGATCGCGACGGTGACGTCGTACCACTCCCTGCCCGTCCGGCCCTCGACGGCGAAGGCGCGGCCCTGTCCGAAGAAGCTCTCCGGCCGTCCGGCCAGTTCGTCCGAGATGTCGGCGACCGTGCCGTCGGCGTGCCCGACGACCGCGGACACCGCGTGCCGGACGAACTCGTGGCCGGTCAGTCCGTAGGTCGAGGAGAGGCCGCCCGCCTGGAGGTGCATCAGGTACGACGGCAGCACGAAGCCCGTCTCGGTGCGCTCCTCGATGCCCGGCAGGGCGGGGCGGGCGCTCTGGTTCCGGGTCCTTCGCACGGCCCGTGAGGTGGCCGCGTTGCCGGCGGTGCGCTGAAGGGACAGCAGAGGGTGCGCGACGCCGGAGGCGGAGGCGAGGGCGGGTGGCGGGGCGGGGCGGGACGTCTGGGTCGCCTGCTCGGACGCACCGGTCCTGCCGTCCCCTGACTGCTGCCGTTTCCACACGGGACCAACGTAACCATGGGCGGGACGGGACGCGGCCTCTCCTCCAGCTCCCGGCGGATTCGCCGTCCCCACTCCATCGATACGTCAACTCCCGTATGCCACAAGGCCATTCGTGGAGCGGGACGGCGCCGGGTTCAGCTCCGTTGGAAGAACTCCACCTCCGCCAGCGCCAGATGACGTCCCCGGGACAGGTCGACGGGTGAGCGCAGTGTCAGGCGTACCGTCTTCGCGTCGCTGATCCCGGTCTGGATCGTCTGCGGGCCCGGCTTGTCGCTGAGGGTGAGCTGCTCGTCGTGCCGTGTGCCGTCGGCCGTCGTCACCTCCAGGTCGACCTGGAGGGCGCGGGCCTGGCGGGCGTACGCCTCCGGGGACGTGGACGCGCCGTTGGTGATGATCAGGTCGACGAGGCGGAACGGCTCGCGGAAGGTGTACGTCACCGAGGCGCCCGGTCCGGGGGCACCCCAGTACTTGTCGTTCAGCCCGTCCGTGGTGTTCGTCGCGGGGTGCCCGGGGAGTGCGCCGCTCGCCTTGATGTCCACCGGGGTCACGGGCGTGGCCTTGCCCAGTTTGTCCCGGGTGTCCTCCCACAGGGCGCGTCCGGCGGGGAGCAGGAAGAGTCCGGCGGCGCACAGCGCGACCACGACGGCGAGGATCACGATGAGCCGCACGCCCCGCCCCGAACCCGCCCGAACCCGACGCCGGAACGGCCACACCGTCCGCCACCACGGCAACGGCGCGGCCTTCTCCACCGGACTCAACTCCGCAGCACACCGCCGGCAGAACTTCCGCTCCGGCCGATTGGGCGTCCCGCACACGGGACAGGGCCGCCCGGTGCCCTCGTCCTGCACGGCCGCGGGACGTACGACGGGACGGGGGGCGACGGCCTTTGCGGGGAGGACGGGGAGGATCGGGTCGGGGGCGGGGGTGGGGGTGGGGGTGGTCGGGGGGCGGGGAGTGGTGGGCGAGGGCGAGGCGGTGGAGGCGGACGGGGGCTCGGGGATGGTCGGGGAAGACGGGGTGACGGGGGCCGCCGGGGGCCGAGGGGTGGCCGGCGAGGGCGAGGCGGTGGGTGGTGAGGGTGGAATGCTGGGGACGGGCGGGGCTTGCGGGGGCCGGGCGGCTGTTCCGGATGCGGGGGCGGTGGGTCGTACGGATTCGGAAAGCCCTGGGGCCGGGGCGGGGGGAGCTTCCTCGGCGGGGGTCTCGCCCGCGGACCCGCCGGTCGGGGAGTCGGTGCGGGCGGCGTCCGGTGCGGGCTGGGGCGGAGAGCTCGGGGCCTCCGTGGATCCCGTCGCCGCCGAGGCGACCGTGGGCGGGTTCGCGGGCGCCTGCGTGCTCGCCGACGTGTCCGTGGAGGTCGGCGTACCCGTGCTCGTCGACGAGTCCGACCAGCCCACGTACGTGCCGCAGTTGCCGCAGAAGTCGTCCGCGGGGTCGTTGGAGGCCCCGCATGCGGGACATGCTCGCATGCGTCAGTTCCCTTCCTCGGTGGGCGGGCCGGGGAGGGCCTCCACCCGAAACGCGACGTGCACCGGGCACATGGCCCGGACGATCTCGTGCACCCTGTCCACGTCCAGCCGTCCGGTCCCCGACCCGCGGTCCGGAAGGACGCGGATCAGGAGCTCGGCGGCGGGCTCCGGCGGCAGGTCGGAGCCCGCGGTGTTCGACCACGCCGCCCCGCCGTCGCCGCTCACCTCGGCATGCACGCCCAGCGCGAGACGCAGGGCCTCGGCCAGCCCCCGCTTCGTGCCCCGCCACCGGTGCAGCTCCACCGCGCGGACGACCGCCTCCCGGCGCAGTTCCACAGGCCACTGCGGATCGTCCGGGGCACCCACCCACGACGCCAGCCACTGAAGGAAGTCGACCGGCGTCACCCGGGGGTCGAGGTAGGCGGGCAGGTTGTCGAGCGTCGAGAACACCGGCGCGAGAACGGTGTCGAGCCCGGCGGTGAACCGCTGCGCGAAGTCGTCGTCGGCGTACAGGGCGGGCAGTTGCTCCCCGATCGGGTACCTGCTCGGCAGCCCGGGTATCGCGGCGCGGCTCATCCCCGCCCCTCCGCCCCGGCCCCCGTCACGACCACCTGGTGCTGGTACGAGAAGACCAGGGCGCCCGGACCCACGTCGATGCGGTCCGTCGGGGCGCCGCGGCGGCCGGTGACGGGGTCGGCCGGGAACAGGCGGATCTCCTCGACCAGCGCGTTGCCGGTGGCGCTTTGCAGGACACCGAAGATCTCGCCGTACTGGACCGGTCGCCCGAATGGCCACCCGGTGCCGTCCGGGCCGCCGACCAGCGGGTTGAGGTGGCGGAACAGGGCGTCCAGCGCCGCCTCGCGGACCTTGTCGGTGTCGCTGGGGGCCGCCGAGAGGCGGGCCACCACGGTGATGCCCTGGTAGACCGGTGGCTCCACCACGAGACGCGTGCCGATCAGGCGCCGTTCGTCGAGGCTCGCGGTGATCGCCGAGAGCACCTGGTCGGACGGGATCAGCTGCTCGAGGCGCAGCCGGTCGTCGCCCTCGTCGGCCACCGCGTCCGGCACCACCAGGACCCGTACCGCACCCGGCGCGTCCGCGGCCGGCAGACAGCGGACCCGGCGCGCCGAGGGCGCGACCTGGTGGCTGATGATCTCGTAGTCCTCGGCGGTCACCGCGCGGTCCTGCATCCGCAGCGCCTGGGGCGCGCGCCGCCGGGCGTTCTCGACGGTCTCCCCGGCGACCCCGCCGCGCGCCGCCTCCCGGTTGGTGACCTGGGCGATGTACGGAACGGAGCTGAGCAGTACGGAGATCGCACCGCGGGCGACGTTTCCCGCGGGGCCGCCGCCGGTGCGGTAGCGGGCGACCCGGATCTGGGCGCCCTTGGGCGGCACGGCACCGCACTGCCGCAGCGTGCCGTCCGGTTCGCGCAGCGCCGGGGGGAAACCGAACTCGCCGGTGGTGGCGTCGACGCGGACGTGCCGGTCGTCGGGTCCGGAGCGGCCGAAGTGCTCGACCACCTCCCAGCGCTGCCACCCCTCGCCGGAGGACACCTCCACCGTGGGGGGTTCGGCGTCGAGCAGGATCGGCGGGCGGCCGAGCCGGAAGGTCTGCCCGGCGATCCCCTCCGAGGTGCCGAGCGGTACGTCGGTCACCGTCTCGGCGTGCTCGACGGACATGGTGCCGCCGACGGTGAACACCGCCGCCTCGCGCACCGTCGGGGACTCCGAGTAGAACGGCTGGCCCGGCTCCGCCTCGGTGACCCGGCAGCGCAGCCAGCCGGCCCGGGTGCCGCCGATCACCGACGTCGTGTGCCCGGCCGGCACGTACACGGTGATCTCGCCGGGCCGGTTGAGGCCGCCGGTGGTGTCGTCGCCGGTCTCGCACCGCTGCCAGCCGCCGCCGTCCCACGCCTCCCACACCAGCGGAGGCTGGCGCGGGTCCACACCGATGCCCTCCACACGGCTGTCCAGGCGTACGGTGACGATGCAGCGCGGCACCGCCGTCGGCAGTCCGAACAGCAGCGCGTCGCCGGGTTCCGGCGTCGTCTGGAAGCAGGGGATGTCGAGGCCGTCGGCGAGCATGCCGGTCCGGTCGCTCTGCTCACCGGTCCGGGGAGCGGTGAGCAGGCGGGTCAACTCGCTGGGCAGGATGCGCAGTTCGTCCGTGGTGGTGAACACCACCGCTTCGTCGCTCTCGGCGCCCGCGGTGGTCACCTCGGTGCCCGGCGGCAGCGCGACGGTGTCGGGCTGCGGCGCCGAGAGCCAGAAGTCGACGTCGGCGCCGGCTGCGGTCGGCGGGAACAGACGGATGCCCAACAGGTCCAGGAACGCGGTGTAGTTCTTGTCCGGGACCCTGTTCAGCCGGTACAGCAACTGGTCCACCAGGTAGGCGAACGTCTCGATCAGGGTGACGCCCGGGTCGGAGACGTTGTGGTCGGTCCACTCCGGGGCGCGCTGCTGCACGTATCGCTTCGCCTCGTCGACGAGTTGCTGGAACCGCCGGTCGTCCAGGTTCGGGGAGGGCAGCGCCATCAGTCCGCGCCTGCTTCCTCGGCCCCCTCCTCGGAGGGGATCGTGTAGAAGGGAAAGACCAGGTTGCGCCGGTCGTTGGTGGAACGCAGGGTGTAGTGCACGTCGATGTACAGGGTGCCGTCCTCGACCGCGTCGAAGGCGACGACCACGTCGTCGACCGAAATCCGCGGCTCCCACCGCTCCAGTGCCTCGCGCACCTGCTGCGCGATGCGGCCGGCGGTGGCGCCGTCGCCGGGGGCGAAGACGTAGTCGTGGATGCCGCAGCCGAACTCGGGGCGCATGGGGCGTTCGCCGGGCGCGGTGCCGAGCACCAGGCGGATCGCCTCCTCGATCTCCCGCTCCCGTTCGACCAGGGCGATCCCGCCGGTCGGCCCGACGCGCAGCGGGAACGCCCAGCCACGGCCGATGAACCGCTCGCTCATCACACGCCTCCGATCAGAACGTCGGGGGCGCCGGTGACGATCATCGCGCCGCACGCCGTCCGGTCGCGGGCCCGCGCGGCCGGCAGCCCGCCGATGAGGACCTGTCCCGAGGCGAGCCCGGCCGGGTTGGGCATGATCACGTTGGCCGGTCCCAGGGCAAGGTGCGGCGGCATCGCACACGTGTGCAGGCTGCCCACGACGGCGGCGGGCCGGCCACCGATCAGGACGGTCGCCACCGCCCTGGCGGCGGCGGGCGGCGGGGTGGCGATCACCCCGCCGTGGTTGGTGGGGTCGCCGGTACGGGCTGCGGCGGGCATGGGAACTCCTCTCGAAAGGTGATCAGTTGATGCGGATGAGCTTGGCCTTGAGGACGCCGAGCAGGCCGCCGTCGACGGTGACGCCCGTGGCGCCGGTGACATCCACCGTGCGGCCGCCGATCTTCACCCCGACCCTGCCGTTGATGTCCACGTTGGCGCCCGACACGTTCACGTTCCCCCGCCCCGCGTCCAGGGTGATGCCCCGCTCGTCGAGCACGACGGAGCTGAGCACCTGCCGGCCCTTGCCCGCGTACACCGTCATCTCGATCCGGTCCCGCCGGTTGTCGAGGAAGACTTCGAGGCGCTCGTCGGCGGACATCATCCGCACCCCGGAGCGCCCCGGTGCCCGCGCGTCCAGCAGCTCCACCCGATGCCCCGAACGCGACACGATGGAACGGCGGTTGACCTTTCCGGTCGTCTTGTCGATCAGCGGGACGTCGTGCGGCGAGGGCTTGTCCACGCCGTTGTAGAGCCCTCCGATGACGTACGGGCTGTCCAGCAGGCCCTGTTCGAAGCCGACCAGCACCTCGTCGTTGACCTCGGGGCTCACCACCCCGCCGCCGCCCTTGCCGCCCCACTGCACGGTGCGCACCCAGTCGGTGACGTACGTGTCGTCCAGCCAGGGAAACTTGAGCTTCACGGCGCCGCGCTCGGAGCCGGCCGGCTCGCGCACGTCCGTCACGACGCCGATCGCCAGGCCCGGCATGCGCGGCCCCCGGGAGGGCGCGTTGGCGCCGGTGACCAGGCCGGTCAGAGAGCGGTCCGGGCTGGCGCTCACCCACACCGTCGTACGGTATCCGCCGTGCGGTTCGAGGACATGCTGCACCGCCGTCGCCGTGTACTTGCCGGAGAAGGCCTGCCCGACGTTGCCGAGCGCGATGGGCCTGCCCGCCCGCAGCATGGGGTTGCCCTCGGCCAGCGCCTCCAACTCTCCGAAGCCCGCACTGACTTGGCCGGCCACCGCGTCCGCGACCGCCTTCGTCTCGGCCTGGGTGCGGTACGGGGTGTCGGTGACGGTCAGCTTCGACGACTTGCCGAATCGGGCGGCGAGCACCGGGCTCAGCCCCGGCACCACCGTGTCGCTGTCGACCGACGGCTGCCGGGCCACCAGGGGCCGCTTGGTGGTGACGTCCCAGCCGCGCACCTCCACCTGCTGCGCGCCGTCCGCCGCCGACAAGGAGGCCCGCAGCGCCAGCAGATTGCGCCCGTACTCCAGCACCATCGGGTTCCGAGCAGCCGACGTGGACGGCGCGGGCGCCCCGGACGCCTTCTGGGGCTTGGTGAACTGGAGCAGCCCCTTGTCGTCGACACGCACCTGCGCGCCGCTCTCGGCGGCCAGGAACTGAAGGAAGTCCCAGTCGGAGACGTTCGCCTGGGACAGCTGCTTGTAGGTGACCGGCGCGGCCTGCACGGTGCCGCAGGTCAGGCCCGCCCCGGCGGCCACCTTGCGGACGATGGCCGCCGCCGTCATGTTCCGGTACGCCGCCACCTTCCGGCCGCGCTGGAGGCGGTGTGCCTTGGAGAAGGCACGCACCACCGTGAACGAGCCGGTGCGGTCCCGGTCCACCTCCAGGGCCGTCACCTCACCGTCGAACAGCCGCTCGCGCGCCTGCCCGGTCACGGTGACCACGGAGACCCTGAGCGGGGTGCCGATGGTGATGCCGGTCTTCTTCAGGAACTCGTGATCGGGATCGCGGAACGTGAGAACCGCCGCGTCCGGCAGGCCCACGTTCTCGTCGACCACGCAACTCACCAGCTGGGCGGCCCAGACGGGCGGCAGCTCGCCGGGCGTCTCCACGATGGGGTCCGCCGCGAAGGACCGGCCGTCCCCTGCCCCGCCACTCACTGCTCCTCCTCGGCGCCCGCGTCGCTCATCGCCGGCAGCACCAGTTCGCTGCCGGGCACGAGCGCCATCGGGTCGTCGATGTCATTGGCCTCCGCGATGACCCGCCAGGCCGTCGCGTCGCCGTACTCCCGCCACGCCAGCAGCGCCAGGCTGTCGCCCGCCACGACGATGTGCGTACTGCGCCCGGTGCGCGAGCCGGACGTCGGGTTCTGCCCCGCCGGACCGACGCTCGCCTCCTCGATCGACAGCCGGCAGGTCGCCCGCAGCGGCTTGCCGTCCACGTCGAACAGCGTGTACGTCACCGACAGGCTGGACAGCACCCCGTCGAACGACGTCGTCCGCGCGCTGCCCCACTCGAACCGCACCCACGGGCTCGCAGGCTTCTTGCGCCCCAGGCTCGCCTTCGTCGGCACACACGCCTTCATCAGCTTCTCCACCGCCTGCTCCACGGAGTTGTCGTGGGTGGCGGTGGCGTCCAGGAACACCTCGAGACTCAGCTCGCGCGGGCCACTGCCGACGAACTCGGGCAGCGCCGACTCCTCCGCCATCCGCGACGGAGAACGCCGCCACTCGGTGGTCTTGCGCAACTCCAAGGTGGACGGGTTGAACTGGAGGTTCAGCCGCGCGAGCGTCCCGCCGGGCTTGGCGCCGACGGAGGCCGGGGGCTCCTTCAACGTCAGCTGGGCCCTGGCCCGACTGGAGCGGGACGCTGGGGACATGACCGGGATTCCTTTCCAAGGCGCTGTAGGGAGAATGGGACTTGAGGGATGGTCAGGATGGGCGAAGTCCCTCGTGGGCGATCTCCAGGGTCTCCACCGCCGCCTGCGAGCTGCTGGGGTCGAAGGACGGGCCCTGCCAGCGCACCGGGACGATCCCGAACACCTGCCAGCTGATGATCCGCGACAGATCCGGCCGCAGCGCCACGATCTCGCCGTCCTTGGGCTCCACCCGCTTCAGCGTCTCGTCGAGCCAGCGGGCGATCTTCGCGGTGTCGGCGGTGACCGGCCGGGTGAGCGTGATGTTCGACCAGGTCACCCGGCCTGGCAGGTTATGGGTGAAGCCGTTGTTGCCACCCTCGGCGTAGCTCTCGATCTCCACCTCGGCACCCATGCCGGAGCAGGTGTGGAAGGCGCCCAGATCATTGCCGCCGATCGCGAGCCGGAAGAACACGCTGCTCGCGAAGATGTTGTCCGTCATCCGTCCGTCATCCGTTCCGTGCCGTCAGCGGCGTCCGTCGTAGGGGCGCCCCGTACGCTCCCGGCCGCGCCGCAGTTCCGTGCGCAGCAGGCGGGCCATCGGGTCGAGCAGGCGACGCGCGAGGTCGTCCAGGTCGAGACCGGGGTCCTGCGCCGCGTCGGCGGACCGCTCCGTGCGCCGGCCGGACGCGGAGGCGGAGGCCGTCCCGGAGTACTGCTGCTTGCCACGCGCCGCGGGCACCGCCTTCGCCGGTACGCCCTTGGATACGCCGGGTACGTCGGGTACGTCGGGTACGGCCTTCCCCGCGCCGGAGATCGCACGCTGGACCTCGGGCACCGCAGGGCTGTTGCCGCCGCCGCTCGCCGATCGGGCGCCCGGCGTCACGACCCGCGGCCGGACCACCCGGACCACGGGGATGGCCGCCGCCTGTGCCACGGCTGTCGACGGGCCATTCGCGAGGGGCGGCGTCAACGGGGGCGTGACCGGCAGGGGCTGCGCCGGGGGGACCGCCGCCGTACCGGGCACTCCCCCGCCAGGCGGCGCGGGCTTGACGAGCGGGACGACTCGCTGGACGACACCGGGGGCGCCGGTCGCTCGTACGGCCGAGCCGGTTGCCGGTACGCCCGGGTGGTGCGGCGCGTGCGCGGTTGCGGCCCGTTGGACCGGCGGGGTCGCAGCGGCGCCCGCGGACGGTGCCGACGCGGGGTGTGCGGGGTGCGCGGGCGACCGGGTGGACGGTGCGGGGGTGCCGCCGCCGGGGATGTCCGGCGCCCCGCTCCAACGCGCCGCCACCACGGGAGGGCCGCCGACGGGGCGCGACGCGGCGGACGGTGCCAGGCCTTCCGGCGCCAGGGTGCTGAGGGTGAGGGGCCGTGCGGGCAGCAGCGCGAGGGTGCGGCGGGCTACCGGGATGGAGGGGGCTGCGGTGCGGGGGCCGCTGGTGGATGCGGTCGCGGGACGGGGGCCTCCGGTGGATGCGGTCGCGGGGCGAGCGCCTGCCATGGGTTCGGCCGCGCGGCGGGCAACGACGACCGGGGCTGGGCTGCTGGGGCCTTGGGGACGTCCGTCGCCGGGACCGGGACCGGGACCGGGGTGCATCGCCTCGGGCCGTACGACTGTGCCCGCCGGAGCCTGAGACGCCGCGCCCTGGGACGGCGTCACCAACGGCGTGGCAGGGACGGTTCCGCGGTCCGTGGGGCTGCCGCCCTGGGGCGCCGGGTGGTCCGCGAGGTGGCGCTGGACGTCGACCGTCCCCAGCAACGGTGCGTGGCGTGCCGTATCCGAGGCGGGCTCCGTGGGCGGCGTACGGTCCCCGCCCGGCGCGGGCGATGCCGGTGTGCGCTGGATGTCGGGCCCGGATGCCGTACGGGAGGCTCGGGCCCCGGACGCGGCGGAGCCGGGCAGACCGGCGCTGGCCGGCATCGCGGGCAGAGGCGCCCCCAGGCCGCCGCGCGCACGCGCACCGGAACGCCGCGGACCCGAAGACGGGCCCGGGGCGGGGCCGCTGGGGGCACCCTGGGTGTCCTCGACCTGCCGCTGAACCACGGGAAGCACCGGACCGGACACGGGCGCGGCAGGGGCGTCCTTCACCAACGGCGCGGCTGTGGAAGGCAGTTCAGCGAGCGGCGCACCCAGCGGAGGTCGGCTTCCAGTGCGCTGCACGGGGGCGCTCGGCGCGGGGCCGTCGGAGGAACTCTGGGCGTCCTCCACCGGCGGCGCACCCAACGTCGGGCGGCCCCCCGCACGCTGTACGGCAGCGTTCGGCGCGGGGCTGTCGGAGGAACTCCGGGTGTCCTCCACGGGCGGCGCACCCAACGTCGTCCGGCCCCCCGCACGCTGTACGGCAGCGCCCGACGCGGGGCCGTCGGAGGAACTCCGGGTGCCCTCGGCCTGCCGCTGAACCACGGGAAGCACCGGACCGGGCACGGGTCCCGCAGCGGTCACGGCGGAGTTGTCCTCCACCGGCGGCGCACCCAACGGCGGCCGGTTTCCCGCACGCTGTACGGGCGTGCTCGGTGCGGCCGTCTCGGCGACCACCGCGGACCTCAGGGCAGCGACATGGCGTACAGGCCCCGTCACCCGGGGGGCGACCGTCAAGCGGGGCCCCGCCGACCGTGGCTGGACGGCGGGGAGGGACACCTCCGACCGGTTTCCGCTCGGCGCGGGCTGCGCACCCGTCTCCGGCGCCTCCTTCGCGGCACGCCGGACGGACGGTCCGGCCGCCCCGGGGATCATCGAGACACGTCGTACGAGCGGAATCGGCGCGGCGGCCGACGGGGCAACGGCCCGTTGGACAGCGGGAGTCGGGGAGTAAGGGACAGAGGAAGGGACAGAGGAAGGGACAGCGGGGGAACCCACGGACGACGTGATGTCACGACTCTGCGAAGTTCCGCCCGACCTCCCCTTCCCCACAGTGCGGTCGGCACCGAAGGAGCCACCACGACCTGGACGTACCGACGCCGACGCCGACGCCGACGTTGGCTTCGAGCGAGAATCCCCTTGCGCTCCGTCCTCCGGCCCCTCGCCCCCTTCTGTCCGCACCGCCCGGAGCACCAGCGGCCCCCCGCCCACGCTCACAGCGCGCGGGCCGGCCGGGCGAGCCACACCCCGCACCAGCCCAGCCGGAGCCGTCGGCAGCAGCGCATGCCCGAGCCCGCTGTCGAAGGAAGGGTTCTGCCAGGCGGCGAGTGCCGCACGGAAGGTGAGGCCGTCACTCACGCCCAACGGAGCACGGGAGACCGTCAGTCGAGGTGGGGCGGTGCGGCGCCAACCGCCGTCCCAGTCGCCAGGAATGGAGGAACCCACAGGACCCGACGCACCCGACGCACCCGACGCACCCGACGGATCCGAACCGCCGTCGCCACCGGCATCCGAGCCCCCAGACACGGCAGAGCCCCGGGCCCCCGACCCGCCCGCCCCGGCGCGGCCGCGCAGCCTGTCCCGCCATGCCATCTGCTCAACTACTTTCGTTCATACGGGTGTTGATACGGGCGATCTCGGCCACCCACTGCTGGCGTTCACCATGCGTGAGATCGAGGATCTCCTCGCGCTCCCAGTGGAAGTGGTAGGCGATGTACGCGATCTCCTCCCGGAGCCGGGGAAGGGCGTACGTCACGATTCCCCCAGGCGCCCACCCGAGAGGTCGACCTCGAAGCCGCCCTCGCAGTGCGGACAGGTGACCGCCGCGCGGGTGTGGCCCTCGCTGTTGACGCGGCGGTAGAAGTCCTGGAGGAACGCCACGTCTGTGGCGTACATCCGCTCGACGATCCCGGCGTGCACATCCGTGATCGTGCCGAGCCGGGTGATCACCTGGCTCAGCAGCACCACGCTCAGATACGCCGGGTTCTCCTTGACCCGCAGGTCGATCTGGGGCCGCAGTTCGTCGCGGGCCGTGGCCAGCCGCATCGAACCGTACCGGTGCACGGTGCCCGCCTCGTCGACGTACCCGCGCGGCAGCTCGAACTCGAACTCCGTGCGCAGCCCGCCGTTGTCGTCCTCACGGCGCGGCGGGGCGGGGGCCGCCGTCTGCTCCGGCGCCTGGGCGGGCGCCGTGACCTGGAGGAGGTCCTCCAGGTTGCCCGCTGTCACCGTACGGCGTCTCATTCGACGACGATCTCCTCGAACGTGATCGTGACCGACTCGGTGGCCGGGGACGACTCGCCCGCCTTCAGGGAGGGGCCCTCCCACTTGGAGGCCCAGCCCTGCATCAGCTGGATGCGGCGGACGGTGTTGCCCTCGGTGTCCTTGATCTCGATGGTGAGGTTCTGCCGCGCGGTGTTGACGGCGCCGTTGTTCAGGGTCTCCTTGATCCACTGGGTGAACTCGCTGCTCTGGTCGAGTCCCCGCGTGATCGTGATCTCACCGGCCTGCCGGGCACCCGGCTGCTTGCGGATGATCTGCTTGCCCTCCGCGGTGACCTGCTTGACCTCGACGACATCCTCTTCGACGGTGAACCCGCTGATCTCCTGGATGGACTCCACCAGGTATCCGCCGAGCTGCACGCCGAAGACGTGAGTGGAAAGAGCATCGCCCGTTGCCATGACTGTCTGTCAACCTTTCCTTGCAGAACCGGACTCGCGGATCACTCGTCGATGAGGCTGGTGGTGTCGGAGAACTGGGCCAGCCGGAAGACCACGAACTCGGCGGGCTTGACCGGCGAGACGCCGATCTCGCAGACGACCCGGCCCTGGTCGATGGACTCCTGCGGATTGTTGTCGCGGTCGCACTTGACGTAGAACGCCTCGTCGGCGGTACGACCGAACAGCGCGCCCCGGCGCCATTCCTCGGTGAGGAACGCGGTGACGTTGCGACGGATGCTGGACCACAGCCGGTCGTCGTTGGGCTCGAACACGACCCACTGGGTGCCCAGGAGGATGGACTCCTCGAGGTAGTTGAACAGGCGGCGTACGTTCAGGTAGCGCCAGGCCGGGTCGGAGGAGAGCGTGCGGGCGCCCCAGATCCGGATGCCGCGGCCGGGGAAGGCCCGGATGCAGTTCACGCCGATCGGGTTGAGCAGGTCCTGCTCGCCCTTGCTGAGTCGGAGTTCGAGGTCGACCGCGCCGCGGATCACCTCGTTCGCCGGCGCCTTGTGCACACCGCGCTCGGCGTCGCTGCGCGCCCACACACCGGCGACGTGACCGCTCGGCGGGACGGTGGTGTTGCGTCCGAGGACCGGGTCGAAGACCCGCACCCACGGGTAGTAGAGGGTGGCGTACCGGGAGTCGTAGCCCGCCTCGTCGTTGCGCCAGGTGCGCACCTGCTGGGCGTTGAGCCCGGGCGGGGCGTCAAGGACGGCCACGCGGTCGCCCATCTGCTCGCAGTGCGAGATGACGGCGAGCTGCACGGTGCGCACGCCCTCGGCATCGATGTCGCCGCGCTGGTAGGCGCCCATCAGATCGGGCACCGCGACCATGGTGATCTCGTCGATGGTCTCCAGACCGCCGAACCCGGTACGGGCCGCCGCGTCGCCGACGTACTCGGCGGGGTCGATGCGTGCCGGCTCAGCGGAGCCGTCGGAGGCGGGCGCGCCGGCGGCGTCGGGGATCGCGAGGGTCTGGGCGGCGGGCTTGGCCTGGGTGGCGCCGCGCTGCTCGGCGACCTCGATCAGCTTGGAGGCGCGGGCCTGGGTGACCAGGTAGCCCTTGACGTTCTTGCGGGGGGAGGCGTCGTACGTCTCCACCACCTCGTCGCCGCGCCGGACCAGGAGCTTGAAGCGGTCCTCCGGCGGGTTCTCGCCGTCCACCTCGGCGACCTCCACCGACACCCCGGTCACGCCC
Organism: Streptomyces vietnamensis; assembly: GCF_000830005.1. Lineage (NCBI taxonomy): Bacteria > Bacillati > Actinomycetota > Actinomycetes > Kitasatosporales > Streptomycetaceae > Streptomyces > Streptomyces vietnamensis. Next base: position 335,881 of record NZ_CP010407.1, read on the forward strand.
GGCCTGGCCGCGATCAGGAAGCCGCCGAGTTCGACCGGCGCAGCCGCCTTCGGCTGCCGGCCGCCATTGGCCGACGGGCCCGAGGCGGCCTCGGCCGCCCCGCCGATGCGCACCACGTACGCGGCGCCGCCGCCGTTGGAGAAGTACCCGTAGAGCGCGTGGGCGAGGTAGGTGCCCTCGGTGAAGCCGCCGAACACCTGGGAATACTGGTCCCAGCTGGTGACCAGCGTCGGCGCGTGGAACGGGCCCTTCTCAGCGAAGCCGACGAACGCGGCGACGGCCGTGCCGACCCCTTCGATCGGTCGGGCACCGGACTGCACCTCCTCCACGTATACGCCCGGGGTGAGGTACGTCGGCATGCTCGCTCCTTAACGTCCTTGCGGTCACCTGTGTCCAGGCCGAGTCTGCGCGGCGTACCGGCGGAGCGGCAGGGACCTGCGGACCTGCCCGAGGGCAATGCGTCTGCCTTTGCGGACGCCCCGGATTGACCGTCCCGACGTCGCCCACCATTGCCCTCGCGCTGCCCCTTCGGACCTGGACGCCCCGCTCGCCCCCGCGATGAACTGGAGAGCCGCAGCATGGGCGCCGACGAGGAGGCAGCAGGTGCAGACTTCCAAGCCGCGCACCGGCCGGAGCGAGGACCAGGAACCTGCGCGCGGCCAGGCCGGCGCCCGACGGGAGACGTCCGGGAACGGCGCCGCCGTACCGCCCCCGCTCACGGCCGCCGCGCTCCAGGCCGCCCAGGGCACGGCGGGCAACGCCGCGGCGACCGGCATGATCGCCCGCCGCGCGCGCACCACGGAAGCCCCGGAGCAGCCCGGCACCGAGGTGCACGACGTCCTGCGCTCGGCCGGCAGACCCCTCGCCGGGCCGGTCCGCCAGGAGATGGAGTCCCGGTTCGACACCGACTTCTCCGACGTACGGCTGCACACCGGCGCCTCGGCGGCCCGCTCGGCCCGTTCCGTCGGCGCGCGGGCCTACACCTCCGGCAGCCATGTCGTCATCGGCGAAGGCGGCGGCGACAAGCACACCCTCGCGCATGAACTCACCCACGTCGTCCAGCAGCGGCAGGGACCGGTCGCGGGCACCGACCACGGCAACGGCCTGCGCGTGTCCGACCCTTCGGACCGGTTCGAACGGGAGGCCGAGGCGAACGCGCACCGGATCATGGCGGGGCCCGCACCCGTGCAGCGGGCGGAAGCGCGCACCCCGGAGCACTCCGGGCCGGTGTCCTCCGGGGCGGCGGTGATCCAGCGCAAGGGCCATGAGGCGCTCTCGGACAAGCTGCCGGCGGTCGGGTCCGACGGCAACCCCCTGAAGTCCTTCCTCAAGTCCTGGGGGACGCCCCCGCAGGAGTCTCCCGAGCTGGCGGGGATCCGCGAGGGCATCAAGGCGTACGACGCGGATCCCAAGCGTGACCCGATGCACTGTGCGATGGTGCTGGTGACACTGCTGGTGGCGGTCGGCAGCGCCGAGGAGAATCTCACCAAGGAGTCCGGGACCGCCGCCCGGCACTTCCTGACCGAGGCCCGCGCGGCTCTCAAGGCCGAGAACAACCTGGTGACCGAACAGATCGGCAGGGACAACGACTTCCCCGCCGAAGCACGCGCCCCCTTCGAGGCGATGACCGCACGCGGCCTGCTCTGGAACGAGGAGACCTGGGCCGACAGCGCCGTGGCGTTCGCCATGAACGGGCCGAGCTATTTCCGCGAACTCTCCGAGATGAACCGGGCCGCCATGGCCAACGAGATCAACACCCGCGGGCGCAAGGACTGGGTGAGCGGCGTCGAACAGAACCTGACGGCCGCGCTGCGGCAGAGCGTGCTGTGCCACTACACCAAGGACGAGGCCCGGGCCGACCTGCTGTCGCGGGCGAACCAGATCAAGTCGAAGACGGAGCTGCTGAAGGACGACCCCGACGCGGCCAACAACTCCGAGGGCTACGACGCACACGTCCTGGCGAACGAGGGCTTCGTCTTCTTCTTCCTGGAGGCACCGGGCAGCGAGTTCCGCGACACCCGGTTCGGAAAGGTCCGGTTCGAGATCCCGCTCGCGGACTCGCCCCTGGAGTCCCAGGGCTGGCTCATGCTCAGCGACTTCGCCCAGCGCGAGTATCCGGTGATCAAGGCCGACCCCGCCGAACCCACGGACTTCAAGAGTGAACTGCCCACCCGCACGGACAAGATGCCCGAGCGGTTCTCCCGGCCCGTGCGGAATTTCGACCGCGGGATGAACAAGACGGACCTCGACATGATGGAGCTCGTCATGCAGGCCAAGGCGCAGGAGACGGACCCGGAGCGGGCCAACCTGCTCCCCGTCGTCAAGGGCGAGGTCGCGGCGGACGAGTTCAGCACGATGACCTACGGCGCCGGCCACCGGAAGGAGAAGGAGTACAAGGAGCGGATCCGCTCCAACACCCTGAAGGGCAGGGACATCATTCCCGGCCTGGTGGACCGCGCGGTGCTGGAGATCATGCGGATGGAGGACGCCAATCCCGCGTTGGCGAACCGGCTGAAGAGCATGTCCGGCGCGGATCTGATGAAGTTCCTCCTCAAGGACCTCCTGCGTCCGCAGGCGATGCTGCCCAACAGCGTGGATCTCAGCAAGGCCACGAGGAGGTCCAAGCCCTGACCCCGGACCGGCCGCCTCACGCGCCGGCGGCCTGCGCCAGGTACGGCCCGAACTCGCTCTCCAGGACCAGGCGTCCGAGCTTGCGGTACTCCTGGGCGATCGCGGTCACCGTCTGCCGCATCGTCAGCGGCTCCCCCGACTCGGCCGCAAGGTAGGCCGACGTGACCGCGCAGGCGCGGATCGAGCCGCCGGCCAGTTCGAAGCGGTCGGCGCAGAAGGCGAGGTCCAGGTCGTCGCCCCGGGGCAGCCGGTCGCCCAGGCACCGGTCCCACAGGGCGAGGCGCTGGCCGGCGTCCGGCACCGGGAAGTCCGCGACCACGTCGAGGCGGCGGGTGAACGCCTCGTCCAGGTTGGCCCGCAGGTTGGTGGTCAGCACCGCGATCCCGTCGAACGACTCCATGCGCTGCAGCAGATACGCCGACTCGATGTTGGCGTGCCGGTCGTGGGCGTCCTTCACCTCCGAGCGCTTGCCGAAGATCGCGTCGGCCTCGTCGAAGAGCAGCACCGCGTTGACCGCCGACGCCTCGGTGAAGATCCGCTCCAGGTTCTTCTCGGTCTCCCCGATGTACTTGTCGACGACCGTGGACAGATCCACCACGTACAGGTCCATGCCCAGGTCCGCGGCGACGACCTCGGCGGACATGGTCTTGCCGGTGCCCGACTCGCCGGCGAACAGCGCGATGACACCGCGGCCCCGGCCGCCGCCGGGCCGCATCCCCCACTGCCCGAGCACCTGCTCGCGGTGGCGGGCGCGCAGCGCGAGTTCACGCAGCCGGCGGTGGGTGGTCGGCGGCAGCACCAGATCGTCCCAGCCGACCCCCGGCTCGACGCGCCGGGCGAGCCGGTCAAGCCCGGCGCCGTTCTGCGCCCGTACGGCGGTACGCAGATCGCCGGGACCCACCTGCCGTCCCTCGATGGTGGCTGTCCGCACCGCCGCGTCGGCTGCCCGGCGCAACTGCCCGGAGTCCAGGCGATGCGCGGCGACGGCCCGGGCGAGCGCCTCGACGTCACCGGTCACGGCGTCACCGGCGGCCCGGTCCAGCGCGTGGCGCCAGCGTGCGGCCTGTCGTTCCGGGGAGGGTGCCTCGACGTTCAGCACGACGGGGGTGTCGGCCGCCCATGCCGGATCCCAGCCGGTCGTGCCGTGGGTGAACAGGGGGATGCCGCGTAGTTCGGCGCACAGCGACGAGAGCGTTCGGGCTCGTTCGGCGGGTTCTCCGGGCAACGCGGTCAGCGGGCCGAGGACCACACCGGCGCCGGTCAGCCGGGCTTCGAGGGCGATCACCCGGGCGAGTGCCGGCACGTCGGCCGAGCGCCGGGCGAGCGCCACCGCGTCCAGGACGAGCGGGCCGAGTCCGGCCGCGTGCAGGGCGGCGGTGGCCAGCCCCTCGGCGTCGCCGCCCCGGCTGCGCAGATGGACGAGACCGACGCCGGTGCCGGCCGCGGCCGCCGCGCGGTGGACGTCCGCGGCCTCGGCGGTCGGGTCCTCCCGGGCCTCGCCGAGCACACCGGTGAGCCGGGCGTCGGGTCGTGTGCCGCCCAGGAGGTGCGCGGTGACCCGGTCGGGGACGGCCAGGACACGGGACAGCGGCGGCCGCTCCGGTTCGGTGACCTCCACCAGACCGTGTGCGATCAGCGGCGCTCCGGGGGCGAGGCGGAACCGGGCGGGCGAGGCGCCGCCGAGTCCGCACAGCTCCAGCGCGAGCCCGACCGTGGGCCGACGGCGTGTCAGGTCGTCGTTGAGGTAGCCGTAGAGCCGCTCGAACCGCGCGTCCAGATCGGGTGCCATCGCGACCAGCAGCAGGTCCAGGTCGAGCGGGGACAGCCCGAACCGCCGGACGAGTCCGTCGAGCACCGACCCCGCCGGCGGCTGCCAGAGTCCCTGGGCGGGCATGTCCAGCCCACCCGGCTCGTCCAGGATCCGCGCCGCCGCTTCCGGGGTGAGGTACTGGCCCCGGTAGGGATCGTCGGGATCGGGGTCCGCGGACCGTCGTACCGCCACGGCCTCCCGTACCCGCGCCTCGACGGCACCGAGCCGCTCCCACAGGGGATCCACACCGGTGTCCCCTCCCGCGCCGACACCGCCCCCGACCGCGGGTTCCACTGTGTACGTCACGCCTGCCGATCCCCCCTGCGCCGCCTGCGCGCCGGGGCCGGCGGCCGTTCACGGGGCCCGGTGAAGCCGTCACGGCCGGGATCGGTGGCCTCCGTGTAGCGCAGCCGGCGGCCCGGGCTCGTCTCCTCACCCTCGCGGGCGGCGGCGGAGCGCACGACGAGGCCTTCGGTGACGGGCGGCGCGGCGGCCCTGGTCACACCGGCGAGCGGTGCCCGCACCCGTACCCCGAGCGACGCCTTCAGCTCTCCGCCTAGCGCCGACCAGACGTCCGCGGCGGCCGGCGCGTCCATGCCCGTCCCGGCGGTCTCCAGGCCCACGGTCAGGCCGAGTTCGGCGAGCGAGCCGGTGAGCAGCCCGGCGGGCAGCGTGTCGTGCGCGACCAGCGCGCCGAGCACCTGGGACAGCAGCCGGTGCTCGTCCTGCGGGCGACTCGCCCAGGCCGTGACCAGATAGGTCAGCTGGAACCAGCGCGGCGGGGAGCGCCGGGCGACGAGGTGTCCGTCCTCGTCGTACACCTCCCCGGCACCGGTACCGCGTCGTACGGCGTCCTCGCGGATGTCGTACAGGAAGACGCAGACCGTCGGGGCGCTGCGGCGGGCCGCCCAGTCCCGGGTGGGGGCGTCGAAGACCACCTCGACGCCCGATGCCTCCAGACCGCTCTCGGCGAGCAGCCGCCGCAGGCCCTCGTCGACCTCGTGGATCACCGGCGGGTCACCTCGTCCGGCGGCTGCACACTGCCGTTGACGACCAGGAAGTCGGTCTTCACCGGGGAGAATCCGGGTCCGCCGGCGGTGATGGTGCGCGGCCCGGTCCGGTCCTTGGCGAGGATGAGCAGCTGGCCGATGAACGTCCCGTCGGCCTTCGGGATCGTGGGCGCCGCCGCCGCGGTGATCCCCGGGTTCCACGTGAACTTCACCGGCACTCCCGGCGGGAAGTCCTTGCCGCGCACGGAGGTGACGAAGCCGGGCTTGCCGATGTCCGGCACCGCGACGATGCGCGGCTGGAGGATGCGCAGCCGCTCCTCGGCCGTGTTGTCGTTCTTGTTCGCGTCCGTGCCAGTGGTGGTGAGCACGCCGGCGACCTGGCCGGTCATCGCCTTCTTCGGGCTGAGCACGACCCGTACGACGGTGCTCGCGCCCGGCGTGAGGTCGGGCAGCGCGCACACCCAGTTCTGGTCGCAGCCCTCCGGCGGCCCGCTGTGGGGCAGCCCCGAGGGCAGGCCGATCTTCAGCCGCAGTCCGGTGGCCAGCGCGTTGCGGCCGTTGCGGACGGTGTACGTCACCACGACGCGCCCGCCGACATAGCCGGGGTTCGGCTGGGCCGTGACCCGCACCCCGGGCCCGGCCTTCGGCTCCTCGGGCTCCGGGGGCACCGTGGGCGGCGTGGTGGGGGTCGGGGTGGGCGTGGGCGGCGTGGTGGGAGTCGGAGTGGGCGTGGGAGTCGGAGTCGGGGTGGGCGTGGGAGTCGGGGTCGGGGTCGGGGTGGGCGGTGTCGCCTCGCGCACCGGGACCACGGTCCGGCCCGCGTTGTCGTTGGGCTGCGGGTCCAGGACCGTACCGGTGACCGACCAGTCGACCGGGGCGTCGCCGGGGGTGACTCCGGTGAGCGTGACGTCCACCGGCACGGTGGTGCCGGGTTCCACCACGCCCAGGTCGCACTGGAGCGAGGAGGCGTCGCAGGTGCCGCCGGGCCGGCTGATCCCGGTGACCTGCACGCCGGTCGGCGGCGCGACGGTCAGTCGGGTGCCGGGCGAGGCGGCGGGGCCGTTGTTGACCACGTCGACACGGACCGTGGTGGAGTCGCCGACGGTGACCTCCGGCGTGGTGCCGGGCACGTGGACGGCGAGGTCCACGGACTGCTGGACGGTGGGTTCCTTCTGGCGGCCCGCGAGTCCGGCGGTGAGCGGGGTGATGTCGCCGGAGTCGACGTCCAGGAGGCTCAGCTTCTCGGGGCTGTTGACCGGGGCCTCGGCGCGGGAGCTGAATACCAGGCTCTTGCCGTCGGCGGTCCAGGCGGCGTCGCGCGGCTGGTGCGGCCCGGTGGTCGTGGTGTCCGGCAGCTCCCGGCCGCAGGCGCCGGACTGGCCGCGGGCGGCGGTGGGCAGCAGCACCTGACAGTCGCCGCCGGACACGGACGCCAGGAGGATGCCGTTCTCCTCGTCGATCCGGCCGGCGCCGTTCTTGCGGTTGAAGGCGATGCTGCGCCCGTCCGGGGAGAACGCCGGGCTGTCGTCGATGACCGCGCAGTCGCCCGGGCAGTCGGCGGCGCTCAGGTCGCGCTGCCGGGTCAGGTCGTTCACGGGCACGGTCCACACGTGCTTGTTGCCGCCGCCCCCGTTGATCTCCCTGTTCCGGGTGAAGGCCAGGGTGGTGCCGTCGGAGGACCAGGTGGGCTGGGCGTCCTGGCCCTGGAGCTGTCCGGCCGGCGGCACGACCTCGCCGGTGATCGCGCCGGTGGCGACGTCCGCGATGAGGATGCGGCTGGCTCCGGCCGCATCGCCGACGCCGCCCGGCGAAGTCCGGGTGAAGGCGAGCTGCTTGCCGTCCGGGGAGAACGTCGGGTCGGTGTCCCAGTCGTTCGCGCCGCGTCCCGCGAGCGGCAGCGGTGCCGCGTTGGAGCCGTCGGCGTCGGCCGTCCAGATCCGCTCGATCCGGCCGTCGGCGCCGTCCTCGAAGCGGGTGAGGACGATCCGGCGGCCGTCGGGCGTGTAGTTCTGCCGCTCGGTCCACGGGTCGTGGCCGGCCGCGGGCTGGAACAGCGGGTCCTTGGCGGGGTCGGTGTTGGTGTCGGCCGCGGGATCCTCGTTGAGGATCGTCGGCCCCAGATCGCGTGGGTCGGAGCCGTCCATCCGGGCGTCCTGGAGCGTCACCACGTGCGAGTTGGCTGCCGAGGTGCGCTCCACCACCGCCCTGCCGCCGTCCATGGAGCCGAGCCAGGTGGGCGACAGGACGTCCCGGTCCTCGTTGAGCACCAGCGAGGGGACCTGGTCGGAGTGGGCGGTCGAGCGGAACGCGTGGTCCCAGTCGCCCTCGCACTGACAGGTGATCTCGGGGCTGAGGAACAGCACACCGTCCCCGTCGGGCAGCCACGCTGCCCCGTGGGCCCGCCAGGTTGCCTGCGCGCCCCCGAACAGCGGCTCGTCGGCGGTCCCGTTGGTGATCCGCAGCCGGGTCACGGGCTGCCCGTCGACGGTCGTGGTGGCGGTGTACGCGATCCAGTCGCGGTTGACGTCGTCGTCGACCGGGTTCCAGGCCGGCTCCGAAGCCGTGCCGTCGGCGGGGTCGGTGACCCGGGTGGCCGTGCCGCCGCCGATCGCCCGTACGTAGATCTGTCGGCCGACCAGCGGGTCGCTGTCGTCGGCGTACGCGAGGCGCTGCCCGTCGGGGGAGACCGTCGGGTCCTCCTCGTTCGCGGACGTGTCGGTCAGCCGGGTCAGGCCGGTGCCGTCGGTGCGTACCAGCCACAGGTCGCGCTGGGTCCCGGCGCCCGGTCCTGCGGACTCGGCCGCGTCGAACACCACCGACCGGCCGTCGGGGGTCAGTTGGGGGTGCGCCGCGTCCATGCCGCTGGTGAGCCGTCGTACCGAACCGTCGGCGGCCCGCAGATAGACCTGCGGGTCCTTCTCGTCGCGGCGGCCGGCGAAGACCATCTGGTCGCCGAGGGCGGACGGCTGCGTGTCGTAGTGGACCGGGCCGTCACCGAACAGCGGGGTGCTGGAGGTGGTGGAGGCGACCTCACCGAGGCTGCGGTGGCCGGTGCCCGCGTACGCGACCCGGGTTTCCGCGGCGTCGGCAGCCGCCGCGGGCTCGGCGCTGCCCGGCCCGGTCGCCGCCGTCACCCCGAGCAGGGGGATCAGCAGCAGGAGCGAGGTGCCGAGTCTCCCCGGGCGGTACCGCCCGCCGGGGCCAGCGGTTTCCATCACGGTCCCCTTCGCAGTCTGGTGCGGCATCTGGATGTGCCCCCGCCACCGTCTGCCGACCGCGCGCGGGACGGCAGGGCTCGGGGGCCGCACCCGGGGGAAGCACGCGGTGTGCTTTCGGGCACCGCCGCCTTCCCCTCCACCGTCGGGCAGTCCGTCGAACGGGCCTGTCAGATCAGCCCGTTGCGCAGCGCGTAGCCCACCGCGTGGGCCCGGTTGCGCAGTTGCAGCCGCGTGATGATCTCGTGCAGGACGTTCTTGACGGTCCTCTCGGAGTACGAGGTCTTGCGGGCGATCTCCGCGGTGTCCAGGCCCTCCGACACCAGGCGCAGCATGTCCGCCTCGCGCGTGGTGAGCGCGGACAGGGACAGGGCCCCGGGGTCGAGCGCCGAGCGCCGGAGATTGCCGACGTGGCTGAGCAGCTCGCCGAGCAGATCGCCGGGCAGCACCCCCTCACCGTTGGCCGCCGCCAGGACCAGCCGCACGAGCTGGTCCTGATCGGCCTCGGCTCGGCGCAGCACCACCGGCACACCGCACTCGATGACGCGTTGCAGCCCGCCGGCCCCGAGGGTGCCTATCACCAGGCCGGTGCGGGTGGCGCTGTTGTACCGCAGCCGGTTCAGCAGGGCGGCCACGTCGTCGTCGATGCCGTCCACGACCACCAGCGAGACCTGGGCCCGCTCCGCGTCGGCGTCGTCCACCAGTTCGACCTCGGGGCGCTGGCGCAGTTGCTGGACGACACCGACCCGCAGCACGGGGTCGGCGGCGTAGACGGCCACGCTCGCCCGGGTCGGGCCACCGGAGCGAGAGGTGCGGTGGATCGAGCCGGTCTGGACGAGATCACGTGTCGTGGTGTCGGACGTGGTGTCGGACATGGCAGGACCGTTCTCCTCTGCGCGGAACATGGATACCTGTTTTCATGAGTCAGTGGGGGGGCTGAGTGACACAGCGCGAGACGATCACGGGTCAGTGGTGCGCCGAAGGCGGCTCACCACAGTAAGAGCCCATCGTTACTTGGGAGTTGACAGTGGCTTGCCGGGCAGCGTCACTGCCCGCGCATTGCCCTCCCGCCCCTCCCCCGCCTCCCGGGCACCTTCCTACGGTGACAGCGTGACGCCTTCCGCAGCCTCCTCCGGGCCCGGTGCGCCCGGCCTCGACATCCCGGCCGTGACCGTGACGCCGGGTGACATCGCCACCACCAGCCTGACCGTGCGCAACGACAGCGACATCGTCGAGGCGTACGACCTGAAGGTCGTCGGCGACTGCGCCGCCTGGACCACCGTGGAACCCGAGCGCGTCTCCCTCTACCCCGGCACCTCCGAGACGGTGACGCTCCGTCTGGCGCCGCCGCGCTCCCCGGAGATCCGGGCCGGCGAGATGCCCCTCGGCGTACGGGTCCTGCCGAACGAACACCCCGAGTCGGTCAAGGTCCTCGAAACCACCGTGCACGTCGGGGAGTTCCACGAGCTGAAGACCGAGCTCGCCCCGCGCCGCCGGCGTGGTTGGCTGCGCGGTCGCTATCTGCTGGCCGTGCGCAACCAGGGCAACACCCCGGTGCAGGTACGCTTCGCCCCCGGCCAGGCCGGCGAGGAACTGGGGTTCACCTTCGCCCCGGCGGAGCCGAAGCTGGAACCCGGGGAGTCGACGGAGGTCCGGCTGCGGGTCCGTACCGCCAAGCCGGTGTGGTTCGGCAACCCCGTGGTCCGGCCGTTCACCGTGGACACCCGCGAGACCGGCGAGCAGGAGGAGACGGCGGGGGCCCGCTGGGACGAGCCCGTCGTCCGGCCGCCGCTGGACGCGGAGTTCGTCCAGATACCGATCTTCCCGAAGTGGCTGCTCGCAGTGCTCGCCGCACTGCTCGCGCTGTTGCTCGCCTGGTTCGCGCTGGTCCGTCCCGCGGTGCGCAGCGCCGCCGAGGAGGCGGCCACCGAGGCGGTACAGCCGCGTGCCACCCCGCCCGGCGACCAGGCGGGCGAAGAGTCCCCCGGCACCGGCACGAACAACCAGCCCGGCGGCGGCCAGAAGTCGGGGGCGGCGACCGGATCGGGCGGGGGCGGGGGCTCCTCGACCGAGGGCGGCACCGCGACCGGCGGCGGTCAGCAGAGCTCGGCGACCATCGACCTGAAGACGGGCACCGGGCAGACCAAGACCGGCACCTACAAGGTCCCGGAGAAAAGCATCTTCGGGGTCACGGACATCGTCGTCGCCAACTTCCAGGGCGACGAAGGGGTGATGACGATCACCTTCGGCGACCGCAAGATCACCACGATCGCGCTGGAGACGTTCCGCAACCAGGACTACCACTGGGTCACCCCCATCAAGATATCCGAGAACGACACGGTGACCATCAACGTGACCTGTACGAAGCCCGGTACACCGGCCACGGGCCGGCAGGCGCAGGAATGCAACGAAGTCCTCAATGTGAGCGGAGCGCTCAGCCGCACCACCGAGTGAATCGGACGTTCTTCTTCCGGCTCATTGTCGGTCATTGGCGACTACATCTGTAAAGCTCGGTATCCCTTTCGGCCGGAAATCGATAACCCGGGTCTCAAAAGCAGCACCTGCGCCGGCACCAGCCGGGCGCCCGAACCACCACGGGTCGCGGGCCCCGGCAGGGCACGGCCGATTTCGCCAGGGCAGGTTCGTCAGCAGCCCCAACAGCGCGAGTTCAACACGGCACATGTCCGCTGCAGATGGCGAATTCAGCGATCGACCACCAGTTGCTCGCGACATTGCCGGTGTTGACGACCTTGATGTACACGTACACGTACACGTCCGCGCCAGGCGCATAATCGCCGATGTTGCTGCCGGAATGGAGCAGGATCTTGTCGAACGTCTACTTCTGCCTCATGTCGACTTGGGTCCACAGGCCGTCGTACTGGCCTGTTCCGGAGCTGCAGCAGGTGCCGGAATTGCCGTCCAGCGCGTTTGCGGGACCGTCGTTGTACGGGCTTGTGTCCGAGGCCGTTGCCGTCCAGCCCGTGCGCGACAGCGCGGGGCCCAGGTCTATGACGTCAGGTGCAGGTGGGAACAATCGCACCGTGCCCTCATCCAGCGCGACATCTCCACCACCTCCCCTGCCGAAGCAGATCGCGAGGCAGGAGGGGCCACGAAGGAGACGCTGAAGTCGCCGACAACGGCGGGGAAGCTGAACATGGGCAGGGTGACGCACGCGCTCGGTCTCGTGCTGAAGGGGCGTCGCTGTCAGTGGCTCTGCGTCCAGTCCCGCGCTCAACGACCGACCCGCGCGTACGCGGCCTGGTCACGTCTCCGACGTCTTGGCTCGACCGCGCACCGCTCGATGTCGTATGCCGCGACCGGGCACCGTTCTTCGAAGCCCCGTCCGGCTCGCCCTCGCCCAGGGGACATCGTTTCGCTGACCGCACCCGTGTGAACCACGCGACCGTCCACGAACTGCTGGCGGCCGGGCTCAGCCGGAGGGCGATCGGCCGCCGGCTTCGCATGACCTCGCGCACCGTCAAGCTCCTCGCCGACGCAGCCACCCCGGAGGACCTCTTCCATGGGCAGTGGCAGGGCCGACCGTCCAGACTCGACGCCCTCACCACTCACGTCCGGCCCTTCGCCCAGATGCTCACCGAGCGCCAGGGCGAACGGCTGACATACATGCCGGGCCCTTCATGCGTTCACCGTGCGAACAGAGCAAGGGAGCTCTTCTCCGTGCCTGTGTCAGGGCTCGAAGTGGAACAGGTGGGTGGTGTCGGTGAGGACGAAGAGGTGGCGGAGGTGATGGGGCAGGGGTCCGGTCAGGATGAGTGTGCCGGGGCTTCTGTGGGCGCGGACGAGGACGTGGAGGAAGGAAGAGTCGCCGAAGGCGACGGAGGTCAGGTCGAGGCGGATGAGGGTGGCGCCGTCGTTGCGGGCGTCGGCCAGAGCCCGTCGCAGGCAGTCGGCGCTGTCCATGTCGAACTCTCCGGTGGCCTGGAGGTGTGCGGTGCCGTCGTGCCGGGTCGCCTGCCGGTACACGCTGGTTCCGTCGGGCCCGCTGTAGAGGTGACCGCCGACAGCGGGCGCGTACTGCCCTTCGCAGCCGGTGCGGTCGTCGTTTCTCATGAACGATGCACCCCCATCGGTTCAGGGACCGACAGCGCCAGGTGCGGCCGTCTGGACGGGCGGGGTGGGCGCGGTCCAGGGCCGGTGGGTGAGTGTCAGGGCGATGTCGAGACCTTCGCACAGTCGGCGCACCCGAGCGAGCACGCTGAGTGAGGCGCCGCTGGCCGGACCGGAGGTCATGTGCAACCGTACGCTCCGAGGCCGGTAGGCGAGGACGAGCTCCTGTACGTGCAGTGCCGCAGCGGCGCGGGAGGCGACGTCGAGATCGGCAGGAACGCTCAGGGCCAGAATCTGGCCCTCACGGGCGTGCTCCATGGGCATGGTGCGCCTTCCGCCGGGCCGACGCGCGGCACCCCTGACGGGGACGGGGTACGGCAAGACCAGATCGTGGGATTCAAGCGGTGACGGGGGCCGTGCAACGAGTCAACGGCCTGGGCCGGGGAAGAGGTCCCCGGCCATTCGGCCGACGGAAGAACCGACCCTCCGGGGTGGAAGGAAGTGCACAAGGGCACGTCCACCGGCCTTCTGGCGGTTTCCTACGCCCTACATCTACCCAGCCTGCGCCGTGATCACCCGGTGGCGCCTGGCGGCCGGCGGCCCTGGCCTGAAGAACAGGCAGGTCGGCTGCGGTGCCGACGGGATTTGACCCCGCGGACAGATGGGGGCAGGCCCGCCCCGTCTCCGTCAGTCGCCGTGGGAGGGACCTCGCCCACGTCGATCGCAATGGGCCGCTCTGCCACGGCACCGCAACCTGCGGGAATGCGCGCACTCCCGCTCCGAGTCAGGGTAGAGACACCGTTCTCTGCGGACGAATCCTTATCCGGGACACCGGCAACCGCTGCCAGGGCTTCGCGGTCACCTGCTCGACGTCGGCCACCGCCCTGCGGACGTATCGCCTCAGCCTCAGCCGCTGCCGTGCGGGCAGACGTGTCGCCTGTCCCTGCCTCCGGGTGAAAAAGAGACCGCACCACGCGTCCCTCCCGGGGTGAGGGCTCCGGCCCGCTGATCCTGGGGCTGTGCTGACACAGATGAAGCGGTTCTCCCGACCGCGGCTGTCTCGCCCGCTGGGCGCGCTGGCCGGCGTGCTCGCGCTGTGTGCCCTGGCCGCGGCCCCGCCACCGTCGGCGGCGGGGAAGGAGCCCGGGAACCCGGCGCGCAGAGCGTACGTGGTGGTGCTCGCGGACGATGCGGGCGATCCCGCGGCGGCAGCGGCGCGGCTGAACCGGCGGTACGGGGCCGGCGCGGCGGCGACGGCGGTGTACCGGCACGCGCTGCGCGGTTACGCGGCCCGGCTGACGCGGGACGAGGCAGCCCGACTGCGCACCGACCCGGCCGTACGGACCGTCAGCCCCACACGCACCTACCGGACCGCGCCGCCCGCGCACCGCCGCGCGGTCGACTGCCGTGTGGCGACCGGGCCGGGACAGTGCCTGCCCGAGTGGGCGGACCGGATCGACGCCGAGCGGTCCTCGGCGAGGTCGGGCGACGGCCGGGGGGTGGTCACGGGTGTGAACGTGGCGATTTTGGACAGTGGCATCGAGGGCGGCCATCCCGATCTCGACGTACGAGGGGGCGCCGACTGCCTGAGCGGCAGCCCGGTCGTGCCCGGCGCCAGCATGGTCGTGGGCGACCCGCACGGCACCGAGGCTGCCGGGGTCGTCGCCGCGAAGGACAACGGCACCGGCATCGTGGGCGTGGCGCCGGGGGCGCCGCTGTGGGCGGTGAAGGTGTTCCCCGATGACGCGAGCGGGACCTCCGACGACACCGTGCTGCTGTGCGGCCTGGACTGGATCGTGTCGACGCGTACGGACCAGGATCCCGGCAACGACATCCACGTCGTCAACATGAGTCTGACGACGACCGAGGACGGCCGTGCGGACACGGACGACGGCGCGTGCGGCGCCGTGGACGGCGACACGGTCCACATGGCCGTGTGCGCCGCCGCACGTGCGGGCATCACCCTGGTCGCCGCGGCCGGCAACGACAACGTCGACCTCGCGCGGCACGCACCCGCCGCGTACCAGGAGGTCCTGACCGCGACGGCGATGACCGACTTCGACGGCCGTCCCGGCGCGCGTGCGAACCCGGACTGTTACGGCGCCGACTACGGCTTCTTCGGGGAGCAGGACGATCAGGCCACCTTGGAGTTCAGCAACTTCGTCCGCAAACGCGAGGACCGGCTGCACACGGTCTCCGCGCCCGGCGTCTGCGTGCTGACCACCAGCTCGGAGGCAGCCGGGTCGTACGCGGCGGTGGACGGCACCAGTTTCGCCGCCCCGGCGGCCGCCGGAACCGCCGTCCTGTGCCTGGCGTACGGGCCGTGCGACGCGGCCACGCCGCTGGAGAACGTCCGGATCCTCACCGACGACGCCCGCCGCTATCAGCGCGCGCACCCGGCCTACGGCTTCGAGGGCGACGACCGCAGCCCGTTCCCCGGGCGCGGCTACGGCCCCCTCATCCACGCCGGAAGTTACTGACGGCCCGCGAGACCAGGAGCAGATGTGAAGCGTTCCCGCCGTACGAGTGTGCTGGCTGTCCTCGCGCTGGCCACGGTCCTCCCGGGGATTCTCGCCCCCTCGGTGAGCGCCACCGGCCCGCAGCGGCCGGAGCGCTACATCGTCGTCCTGGACGACACCACAGCCGACCCGGCCGGGCTCGCCGTCCGCCAGCTGCGGTCCCTCGGCGGCGTGGCGCCGGCCGAGCCGGAGGCCGTGTACCGGCACGCACTGCGCGGATACGCGGCCGCACTCGCCCCGGCCCAGGCCGACGTGCTCAGAAGCTCACCGGGGGTACGGTTCGTGGCACGCGAACGTACCTACCGCTCCGCGACGCAGACGGCCCGCCCCTCTCTGCCGGCCGCATCACAGCAGGCGGTCCCGGCATCGCCCTGCCGTAGGGCCGTCGACATCACACGCCGTCAGTGTCTGCCCGAGTGGGCGGACCGGATCGACGCCGAGCGGTCCTCCGCCCGTTCCGGCGACGGCCGGGGCGGCGTGACCGGCGTGCGGGTGGCCGTCCTCGACACCGGCATCGACGGCGGCCATCCCGATCTCGACGTCCGCGGCGGCACCGACTGCGGCACGGGGCAGCCGATCGTGCCGGGGACCAGCCTGTCCGACCCCATCGGCATCGGCACAGCGTTTGCCGGGATGGTCGCGGCCCGTGACAACCGCACCGGGATCGTGGGCGTGGCGCCCGGCGCCCCGCTGTGGTCGTTCAAGGTCTTCACCGACGAGGGGGAAGCCACCGGGGCGGCCGTGCTGTGCGCTCTCGACCGGGTGGCGGCGACCCGTAGCGACGCCGACCCCGGCAACGACGTCGACGTCGCCCTGCTGGGCTTCGCCCGCACCGACCTGACACCAGTCGACGACGGGCAGTGCGGCACCCTCAACGACGACCCGCTCCACCTCGCGGTCTGCACCACCACCCGCGCGGGGATCACCCTCGTCGCGGCCGCGGGCAGCTTCCGCTGGGACATCGCCCTCTCGGCGCCCGCCGCCTACGACGAGGTGCTGACCGCCACCGCCATGGCCGACTTCGACGGCCGCCCGGACGGAGCGTCGACGGCGGACTGCCGGGGCACCGACCTGGGCTCCTTCGGCTTCCGTGACGATCAGGTGGCGATCCCCGTCGCCAGCTTCGCGCGGTCCGCCGCCGACCGTCGGCACCTCGTGACCGCGCCCGGCGTGTGCGTGGCGGCCACCGGACCGGCCGGTGACCGGCTGCCCGTCCTCCTCACCGCGACCGGAGCCTCGGCCGCCGTGACCGCCGGGGTGACGACGCTCTGCCTCGCCCACGGGCCGTGCCCGAAGGGCGACCCCACCGGGACCGTGCGCCAGATCGTCACCGACGCCGACCGCTACCGGCTCCACCACACCCGGTACGGCTTCTACGGCGACCCGGACCGGCCCATTCGCGGCCGCTTCTACGGCCCCCTGGTCCGCGCCGCGCTCTACTGACTCCCTCCGCCCGGATGGGGATCGACTCAGGGGTGTCTGAAGTCGCCAGAGAGGGCGAGGGACGGCCCGTGGCCGAGTACGACATCCTGAGCCCATCGCACAGGAGTCCCACCCCCTGCACGCCGGTCAACAGGCCATTGCACACCGGTCAACAGGCCATCCGCACCGACACCGGCCGCACCGCGCTCACTGCCCGGCGCGGAGGCCGCCCCGCCCGCGCCCTGCATCACCGTGACGCTTGCCGGCGTCCTGTACGTGCCGTGGACCGGTGTCGCGTGGCGTGATGTCCCCGCAGAGACTGTTGGCTGTTCCGGTGTGACGGCCTGGCGCCGACTGCGGGACGGACCAGGCCGGCGTCTGGCCCCGCCTGCACGCCGCCCTGCTGACCGAACTTCGCCGCGCCGACCTGCTGGACCTGGACGACTGCTCCGTGGACGGATCGCACGTCCAGGCCCTCAAAGGGGGGACCACGTCGGCCCCTCACCCGTCGACCGTGCCCGTCCCGGCTCCAAGCACCACCTGATCGTCGACCGTCGCGGGACCCCGCTCGCCGTGACGCTGACCGGCGGGAACCGGCATGACGTCACCCAGCTCCTGCCGCTGCTGGACGCCGTCCCACCGATTCGGGGTCTGTGGGGACGCCCGCGCTGCAAGCCGCGGCGTCTGTATGCCGACCGGGGCTACGACTTCGACAAGTACCGCCGCCTGCTGTGGAAGCGGGGCATCAAGCCGTTGATCGCGCGACGCGGCGTCGCCCACGGCTCCGGACTGGATGACGCACGCCGACGACAAGCGGACCACCTTCTTGTTCTACGCCCTGGAGCGAGAGCCGCACGCCTGGGGCTTCGACCTCGCCGGCCTGGGCGAAGCCCTGCGGGAATCGTTCCCCGAGGTCCGCCACAAGGTCCGCCAGGACCGCACGCATCAGGGCGAGCCGTACCTCTCCTTCTGGACGGGCACAGGCGACGGCACCGGGTACGACGGCACCGCCACCGTCCACGGGCGGGACTGCATGACGCCGGCCGACACCACGGCGGGCGAGGCGGCACTCTTCCTGCTCTGGCTGCGTGACACCTACCTGCCCGCCGAGAGTGACGCGGCACGGGTGGTCGACGAGCTCCGTCACCACCTCGCGGTCATGGATGCCGGCAACGGCCTGAACCGCTGAGTGACTGCCGCGCCCTCTCGGCAGGGCCAGTGCCGTGACCGGGGAGGTTCACCGGGTTTCACGGCGGCCGGGAGCGGCTGCCGATGAGATGGCCGACTACTGGAAGCGGGAGACGAAGCGGCGCTGCCAGGGTGTCTCCACGGCGCGTGATGCGTAGTGTTCCCGGACGTATGCAACCGCCTCGCGGCCGGGTACCCCGTCCAGCACGGCGAGGCAGGCCAGTGCCGTGCCGGTGCGCCCGTACCCGCCGGCACAGGCGACCTCGACGCGCTCGTCCTCTGCGCGCGCCCATGCCTCGCGCAGCGCGTCTGCGGTAGCCGTGCGGTCGGACGGGAGCCAGAAGTCCGGCCAGCGCAGCCAGCGGGCCTCCCACGCCACGGGAGGCGGCTGGTGGCCCAGCAAATACACCGCGAAGGTGGGCACTGGCCCTGCGGGAAGAGGTCGGTTGAGTCCCCGGCCTCGAACGAGCCGGCCCGAGGGAAGTCGTAGCACGCCCGCCATCGCGGGCTCCCAGGAGGTGATCACGCGGCGAGCGTAACCCTCGTGTCCTGCTGATGCGTTGACTGGAACCGGACACCTCCAGCGGGCTGGATCACGTGACGAGGGTGGGTCGGTCGCCCCGGCGGATGCCTTTCTCGCTGCGGAGGCGGGCGCGTTCCTTGCGTGGGGCAGCGAGGACGTCGGGGTGGCGGGCGTTGGCGTTGTTCGGCCCGGCAACTGCCAGCGATGGGAGGGATGCCGAGCGGTCCGAACTCGTCGAAGGCGAACGTCCGCTCGGGGAAGCGTTCCAGGACATGCTCGATCCGGTCGAGCTCGGCGTCGCACTCGGGGTCGGTGGACTCCTTCCACGTCTTGGCCCGTTGGAAGGTGACGCCGCGCCGGGCCGGCAGACGGCGCAGGGCCTCGCGCCCGATCCGGATCACCCGGCCGTGGATCCGGCGCAGGTAGGCAGGCAGTTTGCGGATCGACCAACGGGTGAGTCGGTCAATCGACGCCCCTTGACCGGCTCCGCCACCTTGCCTCCCCCACCAGATCAGATGTCCGCCCACATCCAACCGGTTCAGGCGCCACTGTCGCCCCGGCGAACCTTCTCGGTCACAGCGCTAGGTGTACGCAATGTCTGCCGAACCCGGTGCGGCTCACTCTCCAGCGGCGTACTCGCCGACCACGATCGGGACGGCGGAGAACTGGGCAGCGGCATTGTCACCGAAGCGGAGGTCCAGCACGTCGGCGACGATGAGGGTGACGTTGTCCGGGCCACCGCTACTCAGCGCCAGCTTGACAAACTCACGCACCGAGCCCTTTCCAACCTGACGGCGTGGCAGGGTGGGTGGCGGGCTGCACGAACCGATGAAGCTCCTGGGAGACGGGTTCACGACCAAGCTCACCCGTGCCGACCAGGCGCTTCGTGTACTTGCCTGTCCTTCTCCAAGCTCTCGGCTCCGCTCGAGCAGGGGAGACCCCATTCGATCGATCTGCCCAGTGCCCACCTGCGCCACCTCGCCAGGCATCTCACGGTTCGCCGTCGCGAGACCGGCACCCGGTGGCGCCGCGTCACGCCGGGCCGTCAGGCTCTGCTGGTCCTGGCCCGTCTGCGATGCGGACCGCGATCCGCCTGGCCTTCGTGATCCTGGACGGGACGCTGCCGCCGATCGACCGGATCGCCGCCGACACCCCGTACCACTCCGGCAAACACAGACGTCACGGCATGAACGTCCAGGTCCTCACCGACCCTTTCGGGCGGCTGCTGTGGGTCGGGGCGACGTAGACCGAGACCTGGGTCGGCCTTCCGCCGGTGTACCGGTCTTCGGCGAGGGTCGCGACTACCTCGCGGAGGATCTCCAGCGCGATCCAGAAATCGCCCTCGGCGCCCGCAACGGGCCGGGCGTCGGGCCAGACGATGACCACGCGGGGAGACTTCAGCTCATGCAGCCCACCCCCGACCGAATCCGAGAGGGCGTCCCACACCATGTGGGGCCCGAGCGGCGGGTCCAGGGGAAGTGCCTCCCGCACCGCCTCGAAGAACGCCTCCTTGTCGGTCAGCCCGGCGGTGGAGAGCGTGAAGACGGGAACGCCCTGGCGGGCGGCCTCGTCGAGAATCCCGGCAATGTCCGCACCGGGAACCTCGTGGAAGCCTGCGTTGATCATCATGCTCAGAACCGTATCGGTGCGTCCTCCCGGTCCGGATCGCTCCCTCTGATCAGCGGATGAGGCTCGCGCCCGGGGACTCAGCAGCTCGGCCGTTAAGACAACTGCACTGGCAGGCTACGCCCCCGGACCCGCTCCTTTTCCCGTACGTGTCAGGCGGCCTGGGCCGTGGGCATGAGGGTGACCTGCTGGAGGTTGGCCCGCGGCGGGAGGCCCGCGACGAAGCCGACGGTCCGCGCGACGTCCTCGGGCGTGAGCCACTCCATGGTCTCCTTGGAGCCCTCCAGCCAGGCGAGGGCGCCCTCGTCGGTGACGTGGCTCTGCAGCTCGGTGCCGACGATGCCCGGCTCGATCGCCGAGACCCGGACGTTCTTCGCGCCCAGCTCGGCCCGCAGGTGCCGGGAGAGGTGGGTGACGTACGCCTTGGTCGCGGAGTAGACGGCGAAGTTCGGGAAGATGTTCTGCGCCGCGATCGACGAGGTGTTGATCAGGTCCGCGACACCGCGCTCACCCGCCGCCCCGACGAGCTGCGGGGTGAAGGCGCCGATGACGTGCATCAGACCGGTGATGTTGAGGTCGATCTGGTGCTGCCACTGGTCGGTGGCCAGCTCCTCGACGGGGGCCGGCAGCATGACGCCCGCGTTGTTGAACAGCAGGTCGGCGCCGCCGAATTCGGCCGCGACCCGGTCGGCGGCCGCCCGCACGGCGGCCGCGTCGGTCACGTCGGCCGCCAGGGCCAGGGCCTCGCCGCCGTTCTTCTCGATCCGGGCGACCAGCTGCTCCAGGCGGTCCGCCCGCCGCGCCAGGACGGTGACCCGGGCGCCCAGTTCGGCGAGGTGCTCGGCCGTGGCCTCACCGATGCCGCTGGAGGCACCGGTGACCACCGCGACGCGGCCGGAGAGGGGACGGGCGGAAATGTGCGTGGTCATGAAACACACCTTTCGAGGTGGGTGAGGGGGTGGGGTTCGGGGCTGCGGCCTGTCGCCGTCGTCCCTCGACAAGAACACCACCCGGGGAGGTCTCTCGGGACGCCGGAAAGTGCCCTGTGCGGGCAGGTATCCCCGAGGCAGGTACCGGCAGTACCACCCGACCCCGGGGTCCGGCCCGCTCCCGCCCGTCACACTGGGGGCATGGATGACCGTGGTCGCGAACTCGCCGATTTCCTGCGCACCCGCCGTGCCCGGGTGACCCCCGACCGGGCGGGACTGCCCGAGGACGGTCGGGTGCGCCGCGTGCCCGGCCTGCGCCGCGACGAGGTCGCCAGGCTCGCCGGAGTCAGCACCGAGTACTACACCCGCCTCGAACAGGGCCGGGCCCAGAACCCCTCCCCCGAGGTGCTCGAATCCCTCGCCGGCGCGCTGCGGCTCGACCCGTCCGAACGCGAGCACCTCACCGACCTCCTCGCCCGGCCCACGCCTGCCCGCCGTACCCCTGCCGGTCCCCAGCGCGTGCGTCCCGGCCTGCATCTGATGCTGCAGACCCTCGACCACGTGCCGGCGTTCATCCTGGGGCGGCGCACCGACGTCCTGGCCTCCAACCGCCTGGCCCGCGAGGTCCTCACCGACTTCGACGCCCTGCCCGCGCCGCACCACAACCTCGCCCGCTACTACCTCCTCGATCCCGAGGCCCGCGCACGCGTCGGCGACTGGGAACGGATCGCCGCCGAGACCGTCGCCATCCTCCGTCTGGAAGCCGGCCGCAATGCGCACGACCGCCGCCTCGCCGACCTGATCGGCGAACTCACCGTGAAGTCACCGGAGTTCTCCACGTGGTGGAACGACCACCGGGTCCTGCGCCGGACCCACGGAGCCAAGCACTACCACCACCCTCTCGCCGGCGATCTCCACTTCTCCTACGAGTCCTTCCAGGTCCCGGGTGACACCGAACAGACCCTGTGCGTCTACAACGTCGAACCGGGCTCCGACACCGCCCGGGCCCTCCGGCTCCTCGCCGACTGGACCGCGCCCCTGCCGACGGGGACCCCGGAGTCCTGAGGGGACGGAGAATCGGCCATCGTGCGCCGCTCGCCGCGCCGGGCGCGCCTCTTGTCGGGGGTAGAACGTCGCGCGCTCGCTGGATGAAGTGAATCCGGGTGGGTGTGTGTTGGTCGGTTTATGTCACCGGGCACGTTCCCGTCAGCGGTTCTCACCGTTGAGAGGGACACGCAATGACGAGCCACGCTACCGAAGTCGACTTGGAAGGCCTCCTCCGCGAGGCGCTGCACGCCACGGGTACGGGTGCGCGCTGGGCGGTCGAGGCGGACGAGATGTGGTGCCGGGTCGCGCCCGTGGCCGGGACGCGGCGTGCGCAGGGATGGAAGCTGCACGTCTCGGCCACGGCCGCCTCCGCGCCGACGGTCCTCACCAAGGCCCTGGGCGTGCTGCTGCGGGAGCGGTCGGGGTTCAAGTTCGCCCGGTCCCTGGAGCAGGTGAGCGCGCTCAACTCCCGGGCGACGCCGCGGGGAAGCTCGGGCAAGTTCATCACCGTCTACCCGCGTTCCGACGCCGAGGCGGCCGCTCTCGCCCAGGAGCTGCACGCGGCCACGGCGGGTCTCGCCGGGCCCCGGATCCTGTCCGACCAGCCCTACGCCGTACGCAGCCTGGTGCACTACCGCTACGGATCGTTCGTCGGCCGGCGGCGGCTGTCGGACGACGGTCTCCTCGTGTGGTTCATCGAGGATCCCGACGGCAATCCCGTGGAGGACAGGCGCACCGGCCAGTACTCCCCACCGGCCTGGGTCGAGTGTCCGTTCCCCGCCGCGGTGCCGGTGGCGCCGCGCGGCGGGGACGCGACGAGCCGTCCGGTGGTGCTCGGTGGCCGCTTCGCGGTGCGCGAGGCGATCCGGCAGACGAACAAGGGCGGCGTGTACCGGGGCAGTGACGTCCGTACGGGTGCGGGCGTGGTGATCAAGGAGGCCCGGCCGCACGTGGAGGGGGACGCCTCCGGCGGGGACGTCCGCGACTGGCTGCGGGCCGAGGCCCGGACGTTGGAGAAGCTCAAGGGCACGGGGCTCGCCCCGGAAGCGGTGGCGCTGTTCGAGCACGGCGGGCACCTGTTCCTGGCCCAGGACGAGGTGCCGGGCGTGACGCTGCGCACCTGGGTGGCCGAGCACTTCCGCGACGCGGGAGGCGAGCGCTACCGGGCCGACGCGCTGGCGCAGGTCGCACGCCTGGTGGACCTGGTGGCGGCGGCGCACGCCCTCGGCCTGGTCCTGCGGGACTTCACACCGGGCAACGTCATGGTCCGTCCGGACGGTGAACTGCGCCTCATCGACCTGGAGCTGGCCGTCCTGGAGGACGAGGCCGCGCTGCCGACCCGGGTGGGGACGCCCGGCTTCAGCGCCCCCGAGCGCCTGGCCGACGCGCCGGTCCGTCCGACGGCCGACTACTACAGCCTCGGCGCCACCGTCTGCTTCGTCCTGGCCGGGAAGGTGCCGAACCTCCTGCCCGAGGAGCCTGCGGGCAGGGCGGCCGAGGAACGGCTCGCCGCATGGCTGACGGCCTGTACCGGGCCGCTTCGGCTGCCGGACGGCGTGGTGGACATGATCCTGGGGCTGATGCGGGACGATCCCGCCGAACGATGGGATCCGGGCAGGGCCCGCGAGGCCCTGGGGACGGCGGGCCCGACGGCGCGAGGCAGGGTCGTGGGATCAGCGCCCTGTGCCGGCGCCGGCCCGGTTCGAGGTGGCGAGGCGCAGGACGGCCCGGTGCACGAGGCCGTGGTGGCCGGGCTCGTGAACCACCTCGTCGACTCGATGACTCCCGAGGACGACCGACGGCTGTGGCCCGTGTCGACCCTGGCCGGGGAGAGCGACCCCTGCACCGTGCAGCAGGGCGCGGCCGGTGTCCTGGCCGTACTGACGCGGTACTTCGAACTCACCGGCGATCCGCGCCTGCCCGGGCTGCTCGCCACCGCGGGGCACTGGATCGCGGACCGCACCGACCTCCGCTCCCCGCGCCCCGGCCTGCACTTCGGCGGCCGTGGCACCGCCTGGGCGCTGTACGACGCCGGACGCGCCGTCGACGACCGCCGGCTCGTCGACCACGCCCTGGCCCTGGCGCTGGCACCGCAACAGGTGACGCCCCATCACGACATCACCCACGGCACCGCGGGCAGCGGTCTCGCCGCCCTCCATCTGTGGCAGCGCACCGGGGACGCCCGCTTCGCCGAGTTGGCCGTCGACGCGGCCGACCGGCTGACCGCCGCCGTCACCCGCGAGCCCGCGGGAGTGGGCTGGGCCGTGCCCGGGGAGGCCGATTCCCCGGAGGGCGGCAAACGCTACCTCGGCTTCGCGCACGGAACGGCCGGCATCGGCTGCTTCCTGCTCGCCGCCGCGGACCTCTCCCGGCACCCCGGTCACAAGGACCTGGCCGTGGAGATCGGCGAGGACCTCCTGGCCGGAGCCGTACGCACCGGGGAGGCGGCCCAGTGGCCCGCCCAGGCCGGTGACGTGCCCACGGCACCGTACTGGTGCCACGGCGCGGCGGGCATCGGGACCTTCCTCGTACGGCTGTGGCAGGCCACCGGGGACGACAGGTTCGGCGACCTCGCCCGTCGAAGTACGCACGCCGTCACGGAACGCGCCTCCCGCGCCGCGCTCACCCAGTGCCACGGACTCGCGGGCAACGGCGACTTCCTCCTCGACGTGGCGGACGCCACGGGAGAGTCCGTCTACCAGGACATGGCCGAGGATCTGGCCGGCCTCCTCCTGGCCGAAAGAGCCCACCGGCAGGAACAGGTGGTGTTCCCCAACGAGTACGGGGACGTCTCGACCAGCTGGAGCGACGGGTCCGCCGGGATCCTCGCCTTCCTCCTGCGGGCCCGTCGGACGAGCCCCCGTCACTGGATGGTCGAGCAGCAGGGTTGAGCGCCCGGGAGGGCCTGCCGTACCGGTCGCAGGCTTCCCTTCGTGTCCCCGTGCCCCGCCCTCCGCGTTCCCTCCCCACAGACTCCCGGCGCCGGCTCGACCGGTCGCCGGGTCGAGCGGCAGAGCAGTGCTGCCGCCATCCCACAGAAAGAAGGAGAATCCCATGGAGAACCAGGACCTCGAACTGCTGGCCCGTCTGCACGCCCTTCCGGAGACCGACCCCGTCGGCGTCGACGGAGCGCCGTTCGCCGCGACGTGTGAGTGCGTCGGTCTGCTGACCCTCCTCAACACGGTCTGCATCGGCGTCAGCTGCGCGTAGGACAGCCGGCACCATCCGGCCGGCGGCTGTCCCGGGCAGCCGCCGGCCGGAGCACCGCCGGGAAGAGCGGCCCGCATCCGTGGCCGCAGATGCGGCGAACCCGTAGACGAGGACCAGAACCCATGCAGCGACACACCGGCGACGACGAGCTCGCCCCCGTGGCCCTCAGGACGGCCGCACCCACGAGCCCCCGTGCCGCACACCACCTCCCCGATCCCGCGTACGCCATCACCACGCGCGGACTCGTCAAGAGCTACCCGGGACCGGAGGGCACCCTCACCCACGCCGTGCGCGGCCTGGACCTGGACGTGCGTCGAGGCGAGACGTTCGCCTTCCTCGGCCCCAACGGCGCGGGGAAGTCCACCACGATCGCCATGCTGTGCGCGCTCGCCCGCCCCACCTCCGGTCACGCCACGGTGGCCGGGGCGGATGTCCTCACCCGTCCCCACGAGGTACGGCGCCGGGTCGGCATGCTCTTCCAGCACAGCGCCGTGGACCCGGACCTGACGGCCGAACAGAACCTCCACATCCACGCCCGCCTCTACGGCCTGCCCCGCTCCCAGGCCCGTCGGCGCACCGCCGAAGTGCTCGAGACGGCCGGGCTCACCGACCGGCGCCGCTCCCCCGTACGCACCCTGTCCGGCGGCATGCGGCGCCGCCTGGAGATCGCCCGCCAGCTGCTGCACGCGCCCGGCGTGCTGTTCCTGGACGAACCGACCACCGGACTCGACCCCCATGCCCGGGCCCAGGTCTGGGAGCACCTGCGTGCGCTGCGCGAACGGCACGGCAGCACCCTCTTCGTCACCACCCACTACCTGGAGGAGGCGGAGAACTGCGATCGCATCGCCATCATCGACCGCGGCCGGCTGGTGGCGCAGGGCACGCCTTCGGCGTTGAAGGCCGCGATCGGAGACGACCGGGTCGTCCTGCGCACCGGCGACGACGCGGCGGCGCAGCAGGTCGTACGCCGGATCGCGCCGCCCGACCGTGCCGTCACGGTCGACGCGGGCGGCGTCTGCCTGCGGGTTCCGGGCGGCAGCTCCTGGATCCCGCGCCTGTGCGCGGGCCTGGAGGCGCGCGGCATCGCGGTGCACGCCGCGTCCGCGACCCCGCCGACGCTCGACGACGTCTTCTTCCACCACGCCGGCCGCAGCCTGGACGCCACACCACCCGACCGGACACCCCTCGACCCCGTGGGCGGTACCCGATGACCGCCCTCGCCGGGAAGTACTCGGCCACGCCCTACGGCGACGGGGCCGGCCGCCTGCGGCACGAACTGCGCGCGGTCCACGCCCTGGTCCACCGCGATCTGCTGCGCCTGGCGGGCCGGCGCACCCACACGGCGCTGATGCTGCTCCACCCCGTGCTCTACCTCTTCATCCTCGGCGGCGGACTGGCCGCCCTCATCCCCCGGTCCTCCCTGGGCGTCGGCTACCAGACCTACCTCTTCCCCGGCATGCTGATGATGACGGTGCAGACGCCCGCCATCATGGTCGGGATCCGCCTGATCACCGACCGGGAGAGCGGCTATCTGCGGGAGCTCCTGATGGCTCCGGTGCACCGGTCCACGCTGCTCCTGGGAAGCTGCGCCGGCGGCACCCTGACCGCCGCCGTGCAGGGCGCCGTCCTGCTCAGCCTGGCGGGCGTGGCGGGCCTGCCGTACGACCCGCTCCTCCTGGTGCTGCTCCTCGCCGGCATGGTCCTGGCGTCCTTCACCATCACCGCCCTGGCGCTCGCGCTGGCTGTGGGTCTGCGCAGGGCCGAGACGTTCCACACGCTGCTCGGCCTGGTGATGATGCCGCTGCTGTTCCTCTCGGGCGGCTTCTTCCCCCTCACGGCTCTGCCCGGCTGGATCCGCGCGTTGTCCGACGCCAACCCCCTCGCGTACGCGGTCGACCTCCTCCGCCGCACGATCGCCCTCCGGGTCCCGGACCGGGCGGCCGCCGCCGGCATCGAATGGGCCGGCCAACCACCGCCCCTCCCCCTGGAAGCCGCCCTCCTCCTGACCAGCGGCACCCTCGCCCTGCTGTGGGCCGCGCACCGCTTCAACCGCCCGGAATGACCGGGCGTCGGAGGGGGCGCGGCATGGTCTCACCAGGGGATCGGCCCGTCCTCGGCCAGAAGGGCGCCCGTCGGGCCGTCCTCGCCCGCCGTCGCCAGGTCGACCGCGATCGCCGCCCCCTCCTCCGCCGTGCGCATCCCGGTGTGGCGGTTGAGGTCGGTCGCGCAGTAGCCGGGACTCACCGCGTTGACCAGGATCCCTTCGGCGCGCAGTTCATTGGCGTAGAGCACGGTGATCGCGTTCAGCGCGCTCTTCGAGGTGCAGTAAGGGAGGAGGAGCGAGGTGTAGGAGGACCACGGGCTGCCCGGGTCGGCCATGTGGGTGAGGGAGCCGAGTTCGCTGGACATGTTGACGATGCGTGCGGCGGCGGAGCGGCGGAGCAGGGGGAGCATGGCGTGGGTCACCGCGATGACGCCGAACACGTTGGTCTCGTAGACCTGCCGGACGGTGGCGGCGGGGATTTCACTCGGCTTCTGCTGTCCGGCGGCGATCGCGGCGTTGTTGACGAGGATGTCGAGGCGGCCGAACGTGGCGTCGATGTGCTTGGCGGCGGCCTGGACCGAGGTCTCGTCGGTGACGTCCAGCGGTACGAACCGTACGTCGGCGCCGTCGGCGCGAAGCTCCTCGGCCGCCGCCTCGCCGCGCTCGGCGTTGCGGGCGCCGATCAGCACGGTGATGCCGAGGGCTGCGAGCCTGCGCGCCGTTTCCTTGCCGATGCCCTTGTTGGCGCCGGTGATCAGAGCAGTCTTCTGCGAAGTCGTCATGGCCCCAGCCTCCCCTCACCCACCGGTGGCAGGGAAAGACCAGAAGACTCTGGATCTATAGTCCACAGATATGAGTGAGCTAGAGGTGCGGGAGCTGAGGTACTTCATCGCGGTCGCCGAGGAACTGAACTTCAGCCGGGCCGCGCAACACCTGGGGATGGCGCAGCCCCCGCTGTCGAAGGCGATCGCTCAGATGGAGTCCCGGCTCGGGGTACGCCTCCTTGAGCGCACCACCCGGCAGGTGAGGCTGACCGACGCCGGTCAGGTGCTGCTCGACCAGGCCCGGATCGCGGTCGACGCGGTGCACGCGGCGGCCCGGCGGGCACGCCGGGCCGGTCAGCCGACCCCCCAACTCGTCGTGGCGGTCAAGCCGGGAGGCGATGCCGGGCTGCTGCGGGAGATCCTCGCCGCCTACCGGGAAGCGGGTTCGCACCTGCCGCCGCCCGAAGTCGTCGTCGGCGGCAGCGGAGAGCCGATCGCCATGCTGCGGGACGGCCGTGCCGACGTAGCACTGCTGCGCAGCCCGTTCGACGGTCAAGGGCTGGATCACCAGACGCTCGTGGTCGAGCCGCGACTGGCCGTCCTCCCCGCCGCGCACCGCCTGGCCGGACGCCGGCGACTGCGGCTGACCGACCTCAGGGGCGAACCGATCCCACGCTGGAAAGGGGCCGACCCCTCCAACACCGCCTACTACACAGGATGCGACGGAGCGGAAGCAGGCGACGGCCACACGGGCTCGGCGCCGGCCGACGCTCCCGAGGGGCCGCTCGTGGCCAGCGTCGAGCAACTCCTGGAGGTGGTCGCGCTGGGCCAGGCGGTGGCGTTCCTGTCGCTCTCCACCACCAAGCTGCACCAGCGCCCGGACATCGCATACCGGCCGGTCACCGGCCTCAGCCCCAGCGCGGTCGTGGTCGCCTGGCCGGAGACCTCGCGATCCACAGCCGTCGCCGCCTTCGTCCAGGCCGCCCACGACGTCGCCGCCCACCACCCCGACCACATGACCGCACTGGCCCACTGACCGGGGCACTCGCCCCTCGCCATCGCGAGCTCACCGTCTCCGGCACCCTCGACGACCACATCCCCGACCCGGTGGATGCCGCTTGTTCGTCTGCCGTGGTGCGTCAGAGGCTGTCGGACCTGCTCAGCCAGCGCCGGAGGACGGCGTGGGTGGTGTCGTCCAGCGCGCACAGGGCCTCGACGGCGTCGAGGTCACCCGGCAGGGGCGCGATGCCCGCCGTGGTGAGAGCGGCGTGGAGCTCCAGTCGGCGGCGGTCGGACGGGGCCAGGTGGACGGTCCGGTGGCTCGAGGGCTCGGGCGCCGGCGGTGTGTCGTCGCCGACCGTCGGCGGCTCCTCCTCGTGGTCGATGTACACGGCAGGGAAGCGGTACGGGTCGAGATCCATCAGTGCCGTCGGCGTCGCGGGGACAGGTCGGAACACGGTCATGAATGCCTCCTCGGTCGTCGTGCAACCCGCACAGGACGACGGCACGACGGTCGGCGGCAGTTGCGGCACCGGCACACATCCACCCGGATGTCCCCTACGCCATCTCGTCACAAGACAGATGACCCGACCGGTCGGCGCTCGCCGAGGTCGATTGTCAGTGGTGGATGAGACGGTAGGAACATCAAGTCGGAAAGAGGGGGAAGCTGTCTTGTCCGGAAACCAGAACTACATCAATCACGTCGCCCTTGTGCTCGACGCCAGTTCTTCCATGTCCCATCTGAGCCGCAAGGTCGTCGAAGTCGCCGACCAGCAGATCGCCTATCTTGCCCGCCGGTCGAGGGAACTGGACCAGGAGACCCGCGTCACGGTGTACGTCTTCGCCGACAAGGTGGAATGCGTCATCTACGACAAGGACGTGCTGCGCATGCCGTCGCTGAAGCAGCTGTACCGGGTCGGTGGAATGACGGCTCTGCTGGCGGCCGCATTGAAGTCGCAGCGGGAGCTGGCGCAGACGGCTCAACTGTACGGTGACCACAGCTTCCTGACGTTCGTCCTGACCGATGGGCAGGAGAACGCCAGTCACCGCGGTCCGGACGCCCCCGCCGGAAATCCGCGTGAACTGGTCCGGGCCGTGGCCGAGATGATCGAGGCGCAGGAGGACAACTGGACTCTCGCCGTCCTCGTACCGGACCAGATGGGCAAGCGCGAGGCCATGAACTGCGGTTTCCCCAAGGAGAACGTCGCCGTCTGGGACGCCACGAGCACACAGGGCCTGGAGGAGGCCGGGCAGGTCATCCGGGAGGCCACCGAGAAATTCATGGTGGGCCGTGCCCAAGGAATCCGTGGATCGCGGGCGGTGTTCTCCACGGGCGCGGAGGCGGTCAACAAGGAAACCATCGAGGCGGCCGGTCTCACCCCGGTGAATCCGTCGGAATACCAGCTGATTCCGGTGGCGCGTGACGCGGCGATCCGGGAATGGGTCGTCGAGTCCGGGCACACCTATCGCACGGGATGTGCGTTCTATCAGCTGAGCAAGCCGGAGAAGATTCAGGCGCGGAAGCAGATCGCGGTACTGGAGAAGAAGACGGACCGGGTGTACACGGGGCCCCAGGCCCGGGCCCTGCTCGGTCTGCCGAATGTGGAGACGCGCGTCAAGCCCGACCACAACGACGACTTCACCATTTTCGTGCAGAGCACCAGCGTCAACCGGAAGCTCGTCCCCCAGACGCGGCTCCTCCTCATGATCTGACGGATCACCCGCTCGGCGTCGGGTGCGGAATTCGGGTCCTGGCCGGCGCCCCCCGGGGCCGGCCAGGACCTTCCTCAGCCGAGCGGGAGGCGTTCCGGGGTCGAGGGCCCGGCGTCGAGATGAGCGGCGATGCGTGCGATGGTCCGGGCGTTGTCCTCGAACAGATGCGCCTGCATGCCCGCTGCCCGGGCCGCCTCGACGTTGACTGCGACGTCATCGATGAACAGGCAGTTCTCCGGTCGTACGTCCAAGCCGGTGGATGCGGCCTCGAAGGCGAGCAGGTCGGGCTTCTCCACGCCGATCTCATGGGAGTAGACGATCTGCTCGACCAGTTCGTCGAAGTGGTAGAGCGTCGTCTCCCGTTCCCGGGCCCCGACGAAACTGTTGCTCAGGATCCCCAGCCTGCACTTCCCGCGCAGTCCTCGTACGTAGTCGATGAGCTCGTTGTTCGCGGTTCCCAGGTACTCCGTCCAGAGGTCGGCCATGAACGACTCGACCTGGGCGCCGTCGAGACCCAGACGGGTCGCGACCTGCTCGTGCACCTCCTGCTCGCTGATGCTGCCGACGCTGCCGGCCCGCCACACATCGCGCATCCGCTCGTTCACGGTGCCGAGCGGCAGGAGCAGGCGCTCCTCCCACCGTCGCACCCATCCCGTTTCCGGCGTGATCTCCAGTACGCCGCCGATATCGAGAATGACGCAGGTCGCTGACACGTGGGCTCCCCCTCTGATCCTGGCTTGCGCGGCGAGCTGTACTGCCCGCTCGCCGGGCCGACGGAGAACACCTTCGTCTCTCCGCCCCGGGCGTGGTCAAGCGTTCTCGGAGGTCTGTGACGGCCCTGTCGCACGTCACGAGCAGCCGGAGGTACGCGAGGGCGGGCAGATCCTCGATCAGCGCGTAGGGGTCCGTATCTCGCGCCCTCCCTCAGGAGCAGGTCCGCGGTGACACGGAGGGTGCTCTCGCGCTTGCGGACCGTGCGCCCGCCTGAGCGCCTCGTCACCAGGGGGCGGCATCGTTGCGGCGTGAACGGGCCTCGCGCGGGTCCGTTCCGTACCCTGGCGGCATGCGCATGCGCCCCACTCTGAGCTGGACCCCCGACGAGGACCTGCCACCGGGCACGACGGACCTCGGGCCGGTCGCCGACGCGCTGGACGCCGGGGGCGTGCTGGTCCTCAGCGGCGCGGGCATCTCCACGGAGTCGGGGATCCCCGACTACCGGGGTGAGGGCGGAAGCCTGAGCCGGCACACCCCGATGACCTACCAGGACTTCACCGGCAGCGCCCAGGCCCGGCGCCGGTAC
This sequence comes from Streptomyces vietnamensis, assembly GCF_000830005.1. Taxonomy (NCBI): domain Bacteria; kingdom Bacillati; phylum Actinomycetota; class Actinomycetes; order Kitasatosporales; family Streptomycetaceae; genus Streptomyces; species Streptomyces vietnamensis. The sequence goes on from NZ_CP010407.1 coordinate 367,899, forward strand.
TGGGCGCGCAGCCACCTCGGCTGGCGCACCTTCGGCCGCGCCCTGCCCAACGCCGGACACCTGGCCGTGGCCGCCTTCGCACGCCGCGGCCTGCTCTCGGGCGTGATCACCCAGAACGTCGACGGTCTCCACCAGGCCGCCGGCAGCGGAGGGGTCGTGGAGCTCCACGGCAGCCTGGCCCGGGTCGTCTGCCTCTCCTGCGGCACGTACAGTCCGCGCCGTGAACTCGCCCGGCGGCTCGAGGAGGCCAATGCGGGCTTCGCACCGGTGGCGGCCGGGATCAACCCGGACGGTGACGCCGACCTCACCGACGAGCAGGTCGCTGACTTCCGCGTGCTGCCCTGCGCGAACTGCGGCGGCGTCCTCAAACCCGACGTGGTGTTCTTCGGCGAGGCCGTGCCTCCCTCACGGGTCGAGCACTGCCGGAGACTGGTCGGCGAGGCGACCTCGCTGCTGGTCCTGGGCTCCTCACTCACCGTGATGTCCGGCCTCCGGTTCGTCCGCCAGGCGGCTCAGGCCGGAACCCCTGTACTGATCATCAACCGGGATCCGACCCGCGGCGACCGGCACGCCCTCACCCGGATCGCCCTTCCCCTCGGGGCGGCCCTCACCACCCTCGCCGACCGGCTGGGCATCCCCCCGGCCGATGACCGGGCGCGGCTCGACTGAAGCCGTGTTCCTCGTGAGGCGGCGCCGTATCCGCTCGTAGCCGCACGACGAGGGCGTCCTCCTGCGCCGGCGGAACAGGGCGGCGACTCCTCGACGGCTGCCGCGACACCGCGCTGCGGGCGTGCCGGTCAGGGTGCGCTGTCGTGTCCGGTGTCGCGCCGGCTCGTGCGGTCATCCCTCCTGACCTGACCCGCCGTCCTGACCGTCCTTCCGTCGCCAGCCCGACGGGCTGACCCCTCGCGCCCGCTTGAACGCCACGCTGAACGCGAACGCGTCCGCATACCCCACCGCGCGCGCCACGGCGGCGACGGTCTCCTCCGTGTCGCGCAGCAGGTCCGCCGCCAGGGCCATCCGCCAGCCGGTGAGGTAGGTGAGCGGGGGCTCGCCGACCACGCCGGTGAAGCGCGCGGCGAAGGCGGCCCGGGACTGGCCGACCCGCGCGGCCAGTTCGGCGACCGTCCATCGGTGCGCCGGGTCCTCGTGCAGCATGCGCAGAGCCTCGCCGACGGCTGGGGTGGCCAGCGCCCTGTACCAGGAGGGGAGTTCGGCCTGCGGCCGGGCGCACCAGGCGCGTAGCGCCAACACCAGGAGGAGGTCGAGGAGACGGTTCAGGACGGCGTCCTGGCCGGGCTCTTCGCGGGCCACTTCGGCGGCGAGCAGGTCCAGCGCCGCCCGGGTGCGCGGCTCGGTGGGCACGACGGCCAGTCGTGGGAGCGTCTCCAGCAGACGCTCGCCCACATCTCCGCGGAGTTCGTAGGCGCCCCGGAGCAGGGTGGTGGCGCCGGGCAGTCCGTCGCCGTACGTACGGGGTGCCAGGCTCTGCCGCGCCGCCGTCCCGCTGTCGATGACCTGCTTCCGTCCGCCGCGGACGACCACCTGCGGCGGGGTGTCCGGGGCGTCGGAGATCGTGTACCGGTCGATGCCGCTGATGAGGGCGACGTCCCCGGCGGCCAACCGCACCGGCGCGACTTCCGGGTCGTCGTCGAGCCGGACCGAGGCGTGGCCGCCGAGAGCGGCCACGACCGTGAGCGGAGGGGCCTCGGCGAAGGTCATCGACCAGGGTGGCCGGTGGATGAGCTGCCGGATCTGCGTGTTCCTGGCGCGGGCCCGGTGCAGCAGATCGCTCAGGACGTCCATGCCGGTCACGCTAGACGATCACAAAGGGATCGGCGACGTTCTCCCATGGATCGTCTGCCTTCACCGGGGTTGTCTGGAGGGCATGAAGAACATCCTCATCCTCGGCGGCACCGGCAAGACCGGCCGCCGCGTCGCCCGCCGGCTGACGGCCGAGGGCCGGCCGGTCCGTACGGCGTCCCGCACCGGCGGCGACGTCCACTTCGACCTGGACGACCCGGCGACCTGGGCGCCCGCCCTCGACGGCGCCGCCGCCGTCTACCTCGTGGAGCCCGACCTGCGGGCCGGCGTGGACCGGCAGGCGCGCATCCCGCGCTTGGTGGCCGATGCGGTCGCCGTGGGCGTGCGGCGGCTGGTACTGCTCTCCGCCCATGGCGTCGGCCGGGCCGACGACGGCCACCCGCTCAAGGCCGCCGAACGGGCCGTCCGCGACTCCGGCGTCGACTGGACCGTCCTGCGACCCGACTGGTTCGCACAGAACTTCAGCGAGTCCTTCTGGTTGCAGGGCGTGCTGGCCGGAACCCTCGCCCTGCCCACCGGTGACGGGCGCACGCCGTTCGTCGACGCGGAGGACATCGCCGAGGTCGCCGCCGCGGCGCTGACCGAGGACCGCCACAGTGGACGGACCTACCAGTTGACCGGCCCGCAGGCGATCGGCTTCGGCGAGGCGGCCGACCTGATCGCCGCCGCCACCGGCCGGACGGTCCGTCACCTCGACGTCGATCCCGACGTCTTCGTGGACCGCGTGGTCGCCGAAGGCGTGCCCGCCGACGTCGCTCGTCTGCTCACCGGCCTGCTCGTGGACATCCGCGACGGCCGGGGCGCGGGCGTCTCCGACGGCGTGGAGCGGGCGCTCGGACGACCGCCCAGGTCGTTCGAGGACTACGTCGCCGAGGCCGCGGCCGCAGGCCGCTGGAGCTGACCGGACGGGCCACCGGCCGGTACACCGGCGTGACTTCGCGGTCTTGCGCCGGACCTGCGCGAGAACGGGAACGGCCACCGCGTGATCAGCAAGGGTTGTACGGACGCCTGAAGATCGTGCGGTGGCCGCGGGCCGCGCCGTGGAGGGCGGGCCTGTCACTCCTGAGGGGGGTGCCTCGGGATTCTCCGGATCCCCGCCCGGGCGGCGGTCTAGCGTGCGGGCATGCCGTGGCGTCTGCCGCCCTCATATGAGGAGGATCCCGTGTCTTCACCCTGCGACCCCCAGTACGCTCCCGCCGGTGATGTGAGTGGGGCGATGATGCTGGTCGACTCCCGGCTCAGGGCCATCTACGACGGCAGGACCGAGGTCGATCCCGAACAGCGGAAGCTCGACGAGCAGTTCACCGCGTCCTTGGGACCCACGGGGGCCCAGGACCTCCTGGACGGCGTGTGCACGATCATCTTCATGTACATGAAGTGGCTGCGGATGGCCTGCGAGGACCACGACAAGGACGTGATCGAGTACGTCGTGCCCAACCTCGTGACCTCGATGGGCAGGATGCCCAGGAGCGTCCGCCCCGAGGCCGTCCCCACCATGGCCGGGCTGGTCGTCGCGGCGGGCACCGGGCTCAGCCCGAGCCTGTGGCGCCAGCAGTACGGGGAGTGGACCAAGGAGGAGATGAACGCCCTGGAGGCCACCTCCTTCCTCCTCGCGGAGATCATCAACCGGATCACCGACGACCGGGACTTCGCCACCCGCCTGGTCACCGACGCCCTGTCCAGCGCGGACCGGTAGCCCGCCTCAGGTGCGGTCGGCCATGAAGGCCGTCAGGTCGCGGAGTACGCGGTCCGGGGCCTCCCAGTACGCGATGTGGCCCACGCCCTCGTAGACGAGGAGCCGGGAGTCGGGGACGGCGTCGAGGATCGTCTGCTGGTCCTCGCGGGTCAGGACGGGGTCCTGGTCGCCCCAGACGACCAGGGTGGGGACGAGGATTCCCGACAGGGTGGCCCGGAGGTCGGTCTCGAGGAGGCCGCGCAGGGTCTCGCGCCAGACGTGGGCCGGGGCCTTCAGGGCTTCGTCGGCGACGGTCTGCAGGAAGCCGCGTCCCATGGGGGTCGCCGTCAGGCCGTCGACGAGGTCCGCTGCGAGCTCGGGGTCCACGGGGTCCTTCAACTCCCGTACCGCGTTCCAGAGTTCGGCGGCCTTCGGCTTGTCGGCGAGGGTGGCCGGGACGCCGAGCAGGACGAGGCCCGCCACGCGGTCCGGTCGGCGGCCCGCGACGATGCGGGCCTGCACCCCGCCGCTCGATCCGCCGACCAGTACCGCTCGTTCCGTGCCCACGCTGTCCATGAACGCGACCAGGTCCTCGGCGAAGTCCTCCGGCAGATAGCCGTCGGGCGGCTTGTCGGCGTCGCCGTGGCCGCGCTGGGTGGGGGCGTACGCGTGCAGGCCCGGGGGCATGCGGCGCAGCAGCGGCTCGAACGTCCACCAGGAGTCCAGGTAGCCGTGCACCAGGACGAGCGGTGTGCCCCCCGGCCGGCCCGTTTCCGCGTACGGAAGCGTGGGGCGCCCCTCCCCCAGGACGGCGCTGTGCACGGCGACGGCGGCCATCGCGGCCCTCCTCACCTCTCCTCCTCCAGGATAGGAAGGAGGGGGGTGGGGGGACAGTCGGGGCGTTTCCGGGGGGCGGGGTTCAGCGGCTCAGCGTGGTCTCCCGGTCCAGGTGCGACAGCTTCTCCGGGTTGCGCACGGCGTACAGACCGGTGATGAGGCCCTCGTCGATCCGCAGTGCCAGGACCGTGTCGATCTCGCCGTCCCGTCGGACGATCAGCGCCGGGTCGCCGTTGACCCGTGCGGGCTGGAGCACCGTCGTGGCCGCGAGCCGGCCCAGGAGGCCCGCCACCTGTTCGGCCCCTACGACGGGCTCGAGTGCGGCCCGTACGACTCCGCCGCCGTCGGTCAGCAGGACGACGTCCGGCGCGAGGACGTCGAGCAGGCGTTGCAGGTCGCCCGTCTCGACCGCCCGGCGGAACGCCTCGACGGTGCGGCGGGTCTCCGCGGCGGAGGCGACCCCACGGGGCCGGCGCGCGGCGACGTGGGCGCGTGCCCGGTGGGCGATCTGGCGGACCGCGGCCGGGGTCTTGCCGACGGCTTCGGCGATCTCGTCGTACGCCAGGTCGAACACCTCGCGCAGGACGAACACCGCCCGCTCGGTCGGGGTGAGGGTCTCCAGGACGAGGAGCATCGCCATCGACACGCTGTCGGCCAGCTCGGCGTCCTCGGCCACGTCGGGCGCGGTCAGCAGCGGCTCGGGCAGCCAGGGGCCGAGGTAGGACTCCTTGCGGCGGCCGAGGGTGCGCAGATGGGTGAGCGCCTGGCGCGTGGTGATCCGGACGAGGTACGCGCGCCGGTCCCGCACGGTGCCGAGGTCGACACCCACCCATTTCAGCCAGGTCTCCTGCAGGACGTCCTCCGCGTCGGCGGCCGAGCCGAGCATCTCGTAGGCGACGGTGAACAGCAGTCTGCGGTGGGCGACGAACGCCTCGGTGACGTCATTCATGCTCCCCAGACGCCGGCCGTCGTCGTTCTGTGACATCGGCGGCCGGTGACTCACGCCACAGCGCCGTGTCGTCACAGGGGGCGGGGCGCCGGCGTCTTGTGTTCACCCCGTGCGACAGCGCACGACATCACGAATGAGGACGGCGTCATGGAACCCCGTTTCAACCTGTTCGACAGCCCGACCGCCGCGAAGGTCGCCAAGCGGTTCTACAACACCTCGCTGGTCCTGGAGGAGTCGACCCTGCCGAGGTCCCTGCGGGAGCTGGTGCAGCTGCGGGTCAGCCAGATCAACGGCTGCGGCTTCTGCGTGGACGCCCATGCCAAGGAGGCCGCGGCCGAGGGCGAGACCGCGGTCCGGCTCAGCCTGGTCGCCACCTGGCGGCACAGCACCGTGTTCACCGAGGCCGAGCGGGCCGCGCTGGCGCTCGCCGAGGAGGGCACCCGGCTCGGCGACCGGGGCGTGTCCGACGAGACCTGGGCCGAGGTGCGCAAGCACTACGACGACGACCAGATCGGTGCCCTGGTCTGCGTCGTCTCCCTGATCAACGCGGCCACCCGGATGAACGTGATCGTGCACAACCCGGGCGGCTCGTACGAGCCCGGGTTGTTCGCCCGTACGGCCGGCTGACCGGCGCCACGCACGCGGGCCCGTCCCGGGGTCGTTCGATCCCGGGGCGGGCCCTCCGCGTCGGGCGTTCCGTGTCAGCCCTGTTCCTGCGGCTCTCCGCTCCGGGCGGCCGCCCGGTCCCGGACGTGGCGGCGCAGGCCGTCGAGGGACACGTCCTCCAGGCTGTCCGCGAAGATCCGGTCCGGGCCCGGGGGCACCGGCAGCATGGAGGGGACGACCAGGACGGTGCAGCCGGCCGCGTCGGCCGAGGCGGCTCCGTCCGGCGAGTCCTCGACGGCCACGCACGCCGCGGCCGGTACGCCGAGCCGCCGGGCGGCCGTGCGGTACGGGTCGGGGTGCGGCTTGGTGCGTGCGGTGTCGTCGGCGGAGACCGTGAAGGCGAACGGAACGTGCGCGAGCGCGCCGCCGACGACCGAGTCGACCACCGAGCGGGGTGACGCGCTGACCAGCGCGAACGGCAGTCCTGCCCGGGCCAGTTCGGTCAGGAGCCGGTCCGCTCCCGGGCGCATCGGCGCGCCCTCGTCGACGCGCCTCTGGAAGGCGGTGGTCAGCGCCGTCGCGATGCCCTCCGGGTCGGACGCGCCGGTGGCCCGTACGAGGTGGGCGGCGGTGTCCTCGACGGCGCGGCCGACGACCTCGGGGGCGTCGGTGTCGGTGAGCCGGTGTCCGAGGCGGGCGGCGACCTCCTCCGTGGCCTGCCACCAGAGGACCTCGGTGTCGACGAGGGTGCCGTCCATGTCGAAGAGGACGGCGGCGAGTCCGCTCACCGCTCCGCCTTCGGTACGACGAGGACGGGGTGCGGGGCGAGGCCGACGGTGGCGCGGGCCCCCGGCGTGAGTTCGCCCGCGTCGCGGGACGGGAGGTCCGCCTTGACCGTCGTACCGCGGTGGTCGAGGTGGACGCGGGTGACGGAGCCGAAGAAGGAGGTGGAGACGATGACGGCCTCGCCCTCGGTGTCGGCGGTCACGGTGACGTTCTCGGGGCGGACGAGCACCTCGACGTCGCGGGTGTCGGGGACGTCCCCGTCGACGGGGAGGCGGCTGCCCGCCGCTTCCACCAGGCCGGAGTCCGTGAGCCGGCCCGGCAGGCGGTTCATGGTGCCGACGAACTCGGCGACGAAGGCGGTCGCGGGCCGGCGGTACAGCTCGGCGGGGGCCGCGCACTGCTCCAGCCTGCCGGCGTTGAGGACGGCGACGCGGTCCGCCATGGACAGCGCCTCCTCCTGGTCGTGGGTGACGAACACGGTGGTGATGCCGAGGGAGAGCTGGAGCCGGCGGATCTCCTCGCGCAGGCTCAGCCGGACCTTGGCGTCGAGCGCGGAGAGCGGCTCGTCGAGGAGCAGGACGCGGGGGCGCAGGGCGAGGGCACGGGCCAGGGCGACGCGCTGCTGCTGGCCGCCGGACATCTGGTGCGGGTAGCGGTCGCCGTGCTCGGGCAGGCCGACGAGGTCGAGGAGTTCGGCGGCGCGGGCGTGGCGCTCGGCGGCCCCGGTCTTGCGGACGCGGAGGCCGAAGGCGACGTTGTCGCGGGCGGTGAGGTTGGGGAAGAGGCTGTACGACTGGAAGACCATGCCGGCGTCGCGGCGGTTGGCCGGGACGTGGGTGATGTCGGCCCCGTCCACGAGGACCTCGCCGGAGTCGGGGCGTTCGAAGCCGGCGAGTACCCGCAGCGCGGTGGTCTTGCCGCAGCCCGACGGGCCGAGGAGCGCGAGGAGTTCGCCCGGCTCGACGGTCAGGTCGAGGCCGTCGAGGGCGGTGGTGGTGCCGAACGCGCGGCGCAGGCCGCGGAATTCGACGCGGGCCCCGGTGGCGGCGGTGGACTCCGTCCGTTCCGCTGTGGCAGAGGTCATGGGTCAGGACTCCTTGCGGGAGGTGCGGGGGGCTCCGGGCGTGCCGGTCTGCGCCGTTCCGGCCCGGGACAGGACGAGGAGCAGCAGCCAGGTGATGACGAGGCTCAGGAGGGAGACGGCCACCGACATGCGGGCCTGGGCGCCGGAGATGGAGACGATCCACACGGCGAAGGGCCGGAAGCCGAGGATCGAGGCGATGGAGAACTCGCCGAGGACCAGGGCCAGGGTGAGGAAGGCGGCGCCGGCGAGCGAGGACCGCAGGTTGGGCAGGATCACCCGGAGCATGACGTACGGCCAGGACGCCCCGCAGTTGCGGGCGGCCTCGACGAGGGTGGGGACGTCGATCGCGCGCAGTCCCGCGTCGAGGGAGCGGTAGACGAACGGCAGGGCCATGACGGTGTAGGCGAGGACCAGGACGAAGGGGAAGTCCTCGTTCTGGACGGCGAGGAACGTCTGGTAGAGCGGGGTTCGCGACAGGTGGTCCGGGCCCCAGCGCAGTACGGTGCTGATGCCGGTGACGAGCGCGATCGGCGGCACCACGAGCGGCAGCATGCACATCACCTCGACGACCGGCCGCAGGCGCGGCGCGCCGAGCCGGACCGCGACCAGGGCGGGCACGGCGAGGAGCAGGGAGAGCGCGATGGTGGCGGCGGCGAGGCCGAGGGACAGCAGCAGGCTCTGGGTGAATCCGTCGGCGGAGAGCAGTGCGGTGTACGCCTCGAAGGAGACGCCCTGGCCGGGGGTGTGCACGGTGAAGACGAACGAGGCGATCAGCGGGACGAGGAAGTAGGCGCCGCCGAGGCCGAGGACGAGGCCGCGCCACACGCGGGGGCGCCGCCGGGTCCGTACGGGGGTGGTGGGCCGGGCCGCCGCCCGCGCCCCGGACTCCGGGGTGACGTCCGGGGCGGTGGGGGTCATCGCAGCCATCGGGCGCTCCTGCGCTGGAGGGGGAGGTAGATCGCCATGACCAGGCCGGCGATCAGGATCATGTCGAGGCCGAGGGCGAGGGCGACGTTCTCCTGGCCGACCATGACGTTGCCGGAGAGCGCGTCCGCGATCTTCAGGGTGACCAGGGGTACGGAGCCGCCGACGAGGGCCGCGGCGGTCGCGTGGGCGGCGAAGGCGCTGCCGAAGAGCAGCACGAACCCGCCGAGCAGCGAGGGCGCGAGGACCGGGATGCCGACGTGGCGCCAGTACTGCCATCCGCCGGCGCCCGCGTTCTGCGCGGCCTCCCGCCACTGGGGGCGCAGGCCGTCGAGGGCAGGCAGGATCACCAGGACCATGAGGGGGATGAGGAAGTACAGGTAGACGACGGCGAGGCCGCCGAAGGAGTACAGGTTCCAGCCGAGGCTCGTGAGGTCGGCGAGCTGGGTGACCACTCCGGAGATGCCGACGGTCGCGATGAACGCGAACGCGAGGGGGACGCCGCCGAAGTTGGCGAGGACGCCGGAGGCGGTGAGGACGGCGCTGCGCAGGGCCTGGGACCGGGAGGTGACGACGGCCTGGGCGATGAGGACGCCGAGGACGGAGCCGATCAGGGCGGTGAGCGCGGAGAGTTGCACGCTGCCGAGGAGGGAGCCGAGGTAGGGGCCCTGGAGCGAGCGGCTCAGGTGCTCGCCGGTGAGGGCGGTGGCGCCGGTGGCCGGATCGGTGCGGGTGACGGCGCCGAACAGGAGGGCGCCGAGGGGCAGTCCGAAGGCGAGGGCCGTGAAGGCGATCAGGGGGAGGGCGGCGAGCCAGGTGCGCGGGCCGCGCCGCCGGCGGCGGGTGCCGCCGGCGGTTCCCTCGGTGGGGGTGGCTGAGGACATCAGGAGAGGGCCTTGTCCCACTTCTCGGCGAGGGTGGCCTTGGCCTTGTCGAGCTCGGCGGAGGCCGGGAAGGCGGGGGTGCCGTCGACCTTGGGGAGCTTGGCCACGAAGGTCTTGTCGGCGGTGCCGTCGGCGGTCATGGCCGGCAGCAGGACGGGGCGGGCGTATCCCTTGAGCCAGAGGTTCTGGCCCTCGGTGCTGTAGAGGAACTCCATCCACAGGCGGGCGGCCGCGGGGTGCGGGGCGTCCTTGCTGACGGCCTGGGAGTAGAACTGCGCGTACACGCCGTCGGTGGGGACGGCGACCTGCCAGTCGACGCCCTTGCCCTTGAACTGGTCGGCGTAGCCGGCGTTGAGGTAGTCCCAGTCGATGCTGATGGGCGTCTCGCCCTTCTCGACCGTGGCCGGGGTGGACTCGACGGGGATGAAGTTGCCGCTCTTGCGCAGCGTGCCGAAGAAGTCGATGCCGGGCTGGATGTCGGCGAAGGAGCCCTTGTTGGCGAGGGCGGCCGCGTACACGCCGCCGAAGGCGGAGCCGGACTTGGTCGGGTTGCCGTTGAGGGCGACCTTGCCCTTGTACTCGGGCTTGAGGAGGTCGGCGAAGGTCTTCGGGCAGTTCGGGATCCGCTTGGCGTCGCAGCCGATGGAGACGTAGCCGCCGTAGTCGTTGTACCAGCGGCCGTCGGCGTCCTTCTGCGCGTCGGGGATCTTGCCCCAGGCCTCGACCTTGTACGGGGCGAACAGGCCCTCCTCGGCGCCGCTGCGGGCGAAGGCGATGCCCAGGTCCAGGACGTCGGGGGCGCGCTTCTGGCCCTTGCGGGACTTGACGGCGGCGATCTCGTCGGCGCTGGAGGCGTCGGGGTTCTCGCTCTCGACCTTGATGCCGTACTTGGTCTCGAACGCCTTGATCAGTTCACCGTAGTTGGCCCAGTCCGGCGGAAGGGCGATGACGTGCAGCGCGCCCTCCTGCTTCGCCGCCTTGACGAGGGCGTCCATGCCGCCGAAGTCCTTGGCCGAGGCGGCGGTGGCCGACTTCGCACCCTTGCCGTCGGTGCCGGCCGCGCCCTCGGGAGCGGCGCCACAGGCGGTGAGGGTGGTCAGGACGACGGCGCCGAGCAGGGCTGCGGCGACGGGGGTTCTGCGCACGGGGTTCTCCCAGAAGCAAGTGACGGAACTTGTCTGAACAAGACGCCCCTAGTTCGCCCGTGCCTCCTGTCCAGAAAGTGAACGGAACATGGCGAGATCCAGACGCCTCCCGGAAGAGCCGGTTGTGGTGAAACACGGGTGAATCCCATGGCGTTGAGATGAATCGACGGGTCCGCCCGGCGCCGGATCGCCGGGTTAGGGTGGACACCGGAACAGCACACCCCGTGACCGGGTGCGCACAGCGAAGTACGAAATGGGGGGCAACTGTGACGGCGCTCTACGTGGAGATCGCGGAGGAACTCCGCCGCTCGATCCTCAGCGGCGAGTACCCCGTCGGCGCCCGCCTGCCGTCCGAGAGCGACCTCGCCGACCGCTGGTCCGCGTCACGCGGCACGGTGCGCCAGGCCGTCGCCCTGCTCACCTCGGAGGGGATCATCGGCTCGCGCCAGGGCGCCCGCCGGATCGTGCTCCGCAGGGAGCGCCGGCACAGCTTCGCCGAACTCCACAGCTTCGCCCAGTGGGCGCGGACCATGGGCTACCGGTCGGCCAGCCGCTTCCTCCATCGCGAGCGCCGCGCGGCCACGCCCGAGGAGGCGCGCCGCCTGGCCCTCCCGGAAGGGGCCGGGGTCCTCGACGTCCTGCGCCTGCGCTCCCTGGACGACGAACCAGTGATGCTGGAGCGCACGGCGTACGCGGAGTGGGTCGCGCCCACCGTCGAGTCCCTGCCCGTCGACTGCCCCTCGATCATGGACAGCATGGCCGAGGACGCGGGGATCGTCGCCCACTACGGCGAGCACCTCATCGACGCGGTGCCCGCCGGCAGCGACGACGCCCGTCTGCTCCGGGTCCGCCGGGGCAGCCCGCTCCTCCGGCAGCGGCACCTGACGAGCAACCAGGACGGCCGCCCCATCGAGTGGACCGAGGACCGCTACCGCGCGGGGAGCGTCACCTTCAACGTGAGCAACTCGGTGGGCACGGCCCCGCTGGTCCGGGACCCCGGCTCGCTGCTGATGTGAGGACCGCCGAGGGCGCGCGGACGGTCACGGGCGGGACCGAAGAGCCCACCGTTTCCCAGGAGTCAACCAACACTTCACGGCGGCCATATGACGGTGCGTCACAACGGGTCGCCACGTACACTCGCCGGCATGGCATCCCGCATCAGTGAGCTGATCCTCGACTGCGCCGACCCCGAGCGGCTCGCCGCGTTCTGGAGCGAGGTCCTCGACTACGTCGAGGTCGGCCGCGAGGACGACGGCAGCATCGAGATCGGGCCGGCCGGCATCGGGTTCGGCGGCGCACAGCCCACGCTGATCCTCAGCCCCAGCAACGAGCCGCGGACGGGCAAGCTCCGGCTGCACATCGATGTCAACGCCACCGACCGCGACCAGGACGCCGAGCTGGAACGGTTGCTCGCGCTCGGCGCCAGGCCCGTCGACGTCGGCCAGACCGGCGAGGAGAACTGGCACGTACTCGCCGATCCGGAAGGCAACGAGTTCTGTCTCCTGCACCAGAGGCTCAAGCCCCTCTGACCGCCCCACGGGCGCCGAACGACAGCACTCCCGTACGAACTCCCACCCGGCCGGCGGACACGCGGCCTGGGCCGAAGCTCCGCCCGGAAAGTATGATCAAGCGATGTCCGACATGACTGAGACCACGCCCGGCTGGCTGACCACGGACGAACTGGACACGGCCAGGTCCCGGATGCCGATCCTGTACGTCGAGGCCGTCCCCGTGCGCGTGGACGACAGCGGCGAAGTCACCAGCATCGGGCTGCTCCTGCGGATCGGCTCCGAGGGAACGATCAGCCGCACCCTGGTGTCCGGCCGCGTCATGCACCACGAGCGCGTCCGTGACGCCCTGCTGCGCCACCTGGAGAAGGACCTCGGGCCGGTGGCCCTGCCCCGCGTCCCCGCCTCCCTGCAGCCCTTCACCGTCGCCGAGTACTTCCCCACGGCCGGCATCACCCCCTTCCACGACCCGCGTCAGCACGCCGTGTCCCTCGCGTACGTCGTCCCGGTCACCGGCGACTGCCGCCCGCGGCAGGACGCGCTCGACCTGGTCTGGTTCAGCCCGCAGGAAGCGGCCTCCCCGGCCGTGCAGAACGAGATGCCCGGCGGCCAGGGAACACTCCTCAAGCAGGCCCTCGCCCACGTCGGACACACCTACTGAGCCCCCGCCCCGCAGGGCTCCCGCGCGATTCGGCTTGACCTTGACACGGTGACAAGGTCTTCGCTGTGCCCGAGGAGGTGGTCCCGATGACCATGACGAACGAGGGTACGAAGATGACGCGGGCCCTGCGGGGGCTCGAGAGCGACAGCTCGTCGGTGCGGCTGCGGGCCGCGCTCGCGGTGGGCACGGCCCCGGACCCGCGCTGCGTCGACACGCTCGTCGGACGCTGCGCGATCGAGCCCGATTTCCAGGTCCGCGAGATGCTCACCTGGGCGCTCACCCGCCACGCGTCGGCGCTGACGCTCCCCCGGCTCCTGGGCGAGCTCCGCTCGGAGCTCGCCCAGGCCCGGAGCCAGGCCCTGCACACCCTGTCCAAGATCGGGGACGGGCGGGCCTGGCCGGCGATCACGCGGGAGCTCATGACCGACGCAGACGACGAGGTGGCGCGCAGCGCCTGGCGGGCGGCGGTGGTGCTCGTCCCCGAGGGCGAGGAGTCCGGCCTGGCCCGGGTCCTCGCTACCCAGCTCGGGCGAGGCGGGCGCGAGACGCGGCTGAGCCTCAGTCGTGCGCTGATCGCGCTCGGCGAGGCGATGACGCCGGCCCTGCGGGCGGCGATGTCGGATCCCCGCCCGCACGTACGACAGCACGCGATCGCCACGGAGAAGCTGGCGCGCGACCCGGACGCCGGATTCGACTTCGCCGTCGAGGAGGCGAAGCGGATCGTGGCCCTCGGCACGAACGGCCAGGAGGAGTGACAGACGGTGTTGATCGGTGAGGTGGCGCGGTACTCCGGGGTCAGCGCCCGCATGCTCCGGCATTACGAGGCGCTCGGCCTGGTGCGTCCTACGGGGCGTACCGGCGCCGGCTACCGGGAGTACGCGGACGAGGACATCCGGCGCATCTTCCACGTCGAGAGCCTGCGGTCCCTGGGTCTTTCCCTGCGCGAGGTCGGGCGCGCGCTCGACGCTCCCGGCTTCGCGCCCTCGGAACTCGTCGAGGACCTCATCCGCCAGTCGCAGGGCCGCATCGCGGCCGAGACGGAGCTGCTCACCCGGCTGCGCCGGATCGGTTCGGCGGAGCCCGCCGGCTGGCAGGACGTCCTCCAGATCGTCGCCCTCCTCCAGGCGCTGGGCTCGCACAGCCCCGGGACGCGGCAGCGCGCGGCCCTGTCCTCGGCGTCATCGGCCGAAGAGGCCCCGGTGCCGGTGGAGGCGCTGGTCGAGGCGGTACTGGGCGAGGCGGACCCGATCGTCGAGGGCGCCCTCCGCTGGGCCCTGGCGCGCTCGGGCGACGGCGGGCTGCCGCTCCTCGCGCGCGGCCTCGGCTCACCGGTGGCCGAGGTGCGCAGGCGTGCCGTCCGGTCCGTCGCCGAGCTCCCGGGCGGCGAGGCGACCGCCCTGCTGCGGGAGGCCCTCGCGGACTCCGACGTCGCGGTGCGGAGGTGTGCCGCCCTGGAGCTGGGGGCACGCGGCGTGGCCGACGCGGTCCCGACGCTCGTCGACATGGTCGTCGAGGAGGTGAACGACGTCGACGCGGCCGACGCGCTGAGCACGCTGGCGGGCCGTCCCGCGCTCGCGGACCGGATCACCGGCCTGCTCGTCGAGCGCCTCGCCCACTCCGCCGCGCAGCCGTCCGCGCGCCGGCGCCTCGCGCAGGCCCTCGCGGACATCCCGGGAACGACGGCGTCGGACGCGCTCACGGAGCTGTCCCACGACGAGGACCGCGCCGTCGCGCTGACCGCCACGTACGTCCTGGGGATGCGCGAGGCGCGCGCTGACGGACCCTAGGGCGTGCCTTCGGTTACGGCCGGGCGTACCGGCGGATGCGGTAGCGCAGGCCGGTCGTGGAGTCCTGCCAGCCGGTGTCCTCCGCGATCCGCCAGTCGGCGTCGAGGGAGGGGGCGTAGGTGTCGCCGACGATCGGGGTGTCGACCTCCGTCACCGAGAGTGTCCGGGCGTGCGGCAGGGTGGCGCGGTAGATCTCGCCCCCGCCCATCACCCAGGCGAGGGCCTCGTCGGCCGGTTCCGGCGCCCCGGTCGCCGGGTCACCGGCCGCATCGGTCGATCCCGCCGCCAGGGCGAGGGCCGCTTCGACGGATCCCGCGCGCTCCGCGCCCTCGGCCGTCCACTGCGCGTCCCGGGTCACCACGATGTTGCGGCGGCCCACCAGGGGACGGAAGCGTGCGGGCAGCGAGTCCCAGGTCTTGCGGCCCATGATCACGGGGTGGCCGAGGGTGGTCGCCTTGAAGTGCGCCATGTCCTCGGGGAGGCGCCACGGGATCGTGTTGTCCACGCCGATCACGCCGTCGGGGGTCTGCGCCCAGATGAGCCCGATGTTCGCAGCGCTGTTCGTACGGTCGCTCATACCGCGACCGGAGCCTTGATGGCCGGGTGGTGCTGGTAGCCCACGATCTCCACGTCGGAGTAGGCGTAGTCGAACAGCGAGTCGGCCTTGTGCAGCTTCAGCTCGGGGAACGCGTACGGGGTGCGGGTGAGCTGCTCGGTCACCTGCTCCACGTGGTTGTCGTAGATGTGGCAGTCGCCGCCGGTCCAGATGAAGTCGCCCGGTTCGAGGCCGGTCTGCTGGGCCACCATGTGGGTGAGCAGGGCGTAGCTGGCGATGTTGAACGGGACGCCGAGGAACAGGTCCGCGCTGCGCTGGTACAGCTGGCAGGAGAGCTTGCCGTCGGCGACGTAGAACTGGAAGAAGGCGTGGCACGGGGCGAGTGCCATCCGGTCCAGCTCGGCGACGTTCCAGGCGGACACGATCATCCGGCGGGAGTCCGGGTCGCGGCGCAGCGTGTCGAGGAGCTGGCTGATCTGGTCGATGTGCCGGCCGTCGGGCGTGGGCCAGGAGCGCCACTGCACGCCGTAGACGGGGCCGAGCTCGCCCGCGTCGTCGGCCCACTCGTCCCAGATGGAGACGCCGTTCTCCTGGAGCCAGCCGACGTTCGAGTCGCCGCGCAGGAACCACAGCAGCTCGTACACGATGGACTTGAGGTGCACCTTCTTGGTGGTGACCAGCGGGAAGCCCTGCGAGAGGTCGTAGCGGAGCTGGTGCCCGAAGATGCTCCGGGTGCCTGTGCCCGTCCGGTCGGCCTTCGCCGTTCCCGAGGTGAGCACCGTCTTCAACAGGTCTTCGTACTGGGTATCCGCCACGGTCGCCGAGTCTACCGCCGGGCACGGTGCACCCTCGACAGGCGGGTGGGTCCATCCCCTGGTCACCGTCGTGCGGGCGGTTTCGTCGACGTGGAGGGTGAAGACGTCGGGGCGGGCGTGGTGGCCGGTGGTGTCGAGGTCGAAGCGGGCGCGGGCGAGCCCGTCGAGGTCGAGCTCGGCGGTCAGGATCCCCTCGCCGTCGCGCAGCGGCCCGGCGAGGACCTCGCCCAGCGGGGAGACGATGACGGAGCCGCCGCCGATCGGCAAGCAGGCCGCGACGAAGGTGGGCCCGGCAGCGCGCGACAGATGTCGGCGCAGGCCTTTGAATGGAGAGGTGAGCACCGTTCGATGGCTTGCCGCGGCAGGACTCACCGCACTGTTGGGCGCTACGGCGCCCGGGCCCACGCCGCCGCCGGCCCAGCCCCCGCCCCAACTCGACGACGCGGACGTGCAACGCGCCGTCGACCGGCTCGACGGAGTCGTCAAGGACGCCATGAAACGCACCGGGGTGCCGGGCGTGGCCGTCGCCGTCGTCCACGACGGCAAGGTCATCCACCTGAAGGGGTACGGCGTACGCAAGGCCGGCGAGAGTGCGGCCGTCGACGCCGACACCGTCTTCCAGCTCGCCTCCGTCTCCAAACCGATCGCGTCCACCGTCGTCTCCGGAGCGGTCGGCACCGAGGGCTGGACGCAGCCGGTGGCCCCTCATGTGCCGGGCTTCGCCCTCAAGGACCCGTGGGTCACCTCCCACGTGACGGTCGCCGACCTGTTCTCGCACCGCAGCGGACTGCCCGATCACGCCGGGGACCTGCTCGAAGACCTCGGCTACGACCGGCCGTACATCCTGTCCCACCTGCGCTACGAGCCCCTCACCCCGTTCCGCGCGAGCTACGCCTACACCAACTTCGGGCTCACGGCCGCCGCGCAGGCGGTCGCCGACGAGAAGGGCGTGCCGTGGGAGAAGCTCTCCGCCGACACGCTCTACAAGCCGGCCGGCATGAACTCCACCAGCTCGCGCTTCGAGGACTTCGAGAAGGCCTCCGACCGGGCCTGGGGTCACGTGAAGGTCGACGGCGCCTGGAAGCCGGAGTTCGTCCGGGACCCGGACGCGCAGTCCCCCGCCGGCGGCGTCAGTTCCAGCGCCCGTGACATGGCGACCTGGCTGAAGCTCCAGCTCGGCAACGGCAAGCTCGACGGCCGGCAGATCATCGGCGCCGACGCCCTGGAGCGCACCCACTGGCCCGAGTCGGTCGCCAGCCCGCCGCACGCACCGGCCGGCCGGACCGGCTTCTACGGGCTTGGCTGGAACGTGAGTTACGACGACGAGGGCCGGCTCAGGCTCTCGCACACGGGAGCGTTCGCCCAGGGTGCGCACACCAACGTGACGATGCTGCCCGGCGAGCAGCTCGGCATCGTCGTCCTCACCAACACCTCTCCGGTCGGCGTCGCCGACGCCGTCGCCCTCGACTTCTTCGACATCGCGCAGACCGGCGAGATCAGCCGCGACTGGATCCCGCTCGTGGACGCGCTGTACCAGCAGCAGGCGGACGAGGGCCGGTCGAAGACCGACTACGCCCACCCGCCGTCCGGCGCCACGCCGGCCAAGTCCGCCGACACGTACGCCGGCACGTACGAGAGCCCCTACTACGGGCGCGCGCGGGTCGTCGCCGGTGCGGACGGCACCCTGACGCTCGAGCTGGGCCCGAAGCCGCAGAGGTACCGGCTCACGCACTACGACGGCGACACGTTCAGCTTCCCGACCGCCGGCGAGAACGCCGTGGGCCTCACCGGGGTCACCTTCACCCCGGACGGAAAGTCGTTCACCGTCGAGTACTTGAACACGGAGGGCCTGGGGACGTTCACCCGCGTCGAAGGCGGATGAGGGCGACTTCCGGGTGGCGTGGAATGCAGGGGCACGCGCGTGAGTTGATCACGTCATGACTCAAGGTCCCGCGCCCCGGCCCCTGTCCGACGACGCCCTCTCCGCGCTGCTGAGCACGCAGCGGTTCGGCACCCTCGCCACCAACAAGAGCAGCGGTCATCCCCATCTGACCACCATGCTCTACAGCTGGGACCCGGAGGCGCGCATCGTGCGGTTCTCCACCACCGCCGACCGCGTCAAGGTGAAGCAACTCCGGCGTGACCCGCGCGCGGCCGTCCACGTGCCGGGCGGCGACGTGTGGTCGTTCGCCGTGGCCGAGGGCGAGGCCGAGGTCTCCGAGATCACGACGACGCCCGGGGACGCGACCGGGCGGGAGCTGCTCGCGATGATTCCGGAGGCCGCGAGGCCCGAGGACGAGAGCGCGTTCCTGGAGCAGCAGGTCGCCGAGCGGCGCGTGGTCATCCGGCTGAAGGTCTCGCGCCTGTACGGGACGGCGCTCGACATCGACGGCTGAGGCCGGGAAGGCCCTCGACATCGCGGACTGGGCACGGGACGGCCCTCGACGTCGACGGCTGACGCGAGCGGATCAGGTCCGGTCCTTCGTCCCCGACGCCCACGGCCAGACGGCCTCCCGGCCCGCCTCGATGAGTCCGACCGTGCGGAACGCCGCGTCCGTGAGGCCACCGAAGGTGTGCCGGTAGCGGCCTGTGGAACCGTGGGCGGGCTCGTATCCCGCCAGGTTCCAGGTGTAGACCGGGATGCGGGCCGGGACCGTGTCGGCCGGCACGGCGGGCTCGTACGGGGCGGTCTGCTCGTCGGTGACGATCAGGATCCGGTCGTGGGCCCGGTAGTGCTTCCGTACGGCCTTCGCCGTGTAGGTGCCTCCCATGTCGCGGAAGCGTTTCAGCACGTCGAGCACCGGCTCACCCGGGGTGAACGGCACCACCGCGCTGCCCCAGCCGAACTCCACCAGATCCGCCTGCTCGGCTCGCATGGCCAGCGCGGTGCCGAACACGGCGGCCGCGTCCGCCCGCGTCAGCTTGGACCGCTCCGAGACGGTGTCCCAGAACATGGAGCCGGACCGGTCCACCAGGATCAGGGTCCGGCCGGGCAGGGCCGGCACGTTGGCCAGGGAGTGGCCCAGGGCCCGTTCCAGCGGGGCCGCCCAGCGCGGTGACGGCGCGTGCTGGTGGGCGGCCAGGTAGCGGAAGGGGAACTGCCGGGCCCTGGCGACCTCGGAGGCGTCCGAGAGCCGGGCGGCGACCCGGGCCGCGACCTCGTCCGAGACGCCCGCCTCGTCGAAGTTCCGCAGGTTCCTGAGGAGCGCCATCGGCCCCATCGTGGGGATCACGGCCTCCCAGACGGCGGCGTCCATCGGTCCGTGGAGCCAGCCCGCCAGGGCCTCCCACGTCATGCCCGCCGCCGCGAGGCGCTCGGAGCCGCCCGGCCCGGTCACCAGGGCCCGCCGCTCGTCCGGCGCCGACTCCATCAGCGTCCGGTGGGCGGTCAGCAGGTGGTCGGAGACCGGCGGGACCGCCTGCTCCGGGTGGTGGCGGCGGTCCAGGGCGTACCGGAAGAGCGCGCCCTGCCAGGGCTTGTCCGGGTCGGGGGTGGCGTGCACGAGGTTGAGCACGTCGCCGAAGCGGAAGGCCTTGGAGGCGGTGTCGTACTTGAGCAGGGACCGGGACGTGTACAGGCGGCGTACGCCGTCGGCGACGCCCCGCTTCACGGGCTGCGGCACGTTCCGCCCGTACGCCGAGATCCAGTGGGCGAGCAGCTCGCCGGGCTCGTCGGCACGCTGGAGCACCGAGTCGATCACGGACCGGTTGGACGGGCCTCCGGTCGCCCCGGCCTCGAGCCGGGCCCGGACGTACGCGGCGGCGCCCACGAGGGACGCCGTGCGCAGGTTGCCCTCGCCGCGCAGCCAGCGCAGCAGACCGGCCGTCCACTCCGGCTCCTGAACCGCGAGTTCGCCGACGAGCCGGGTGTAGCGCTCGTCGCGCTCCTCGCCGCTCTCGTAGAAGGTCTGCTGCGAGACGAAGTTGCCGACGGCGAGGAGGAAGAGCTCGTCGCGGGGCTCCCGGACGAAGGCCGGACCGCCCGCGTGGGTGCGGGGGCCCGGCCCGTAGAGCCTGTGGTGGGGCCGCGGTGGTGACGGAGGCATGGAGCGGGCGGTCGCCAGGATGTGCGGGGCCACGAGCATGTCGGACCACATCTTGGAGACGCGCGGGGTGTGACGAGGCAGTGAATCCCCCCGGATTCAAAGGGTTCGGGCCCCGGGCGCGATGTCCGGCGGGGCGAAGACGCCCGCGTCCTCCGAGATCAGAGATGGCGGCGGCGTCACTTGTGTTTTCGGAAGGAAGTAGCCGCAGCCGAGCGCATCGGAGGCGCGGTCGCTCCGCCAACGTACAAGATCCGCCGCGCCGCACACCACCGATTAACGCGGGTCCTGGCTCCGTAGTCCGCTCGCCTCCGGCAGCCGGCCGGGGCCCGTCCGACCCTGATCCGCCGGACGGGCCCTCAGGGCGAGGCCGAGCAGCAGCACCGCGTACGCGCTCAGTACGCCGACTCCGGCCCACCAGGGAAGGGGGAAGTAGCCGGTGGAGGGCGCGTAGTGGGCGAGCACCTGCGGATGGGCGACGAGGGACTGCTGCGTGGCGAAGCCGGCGGCCGGGGTGACACGCAGGAGCCACTGCGAAGGGCCGTCGGCGAGCAGCGGGAAGGAGGTCACCACGTAGGGGAGGGCGATGGCCAGAACGGCGACGGGGATCGCGGCCCGGGCGCGGCGCAGCAGGGCGCCGAGCGCGAGGGCGAGCACGGCGGCGAGGGCGAGCGCGGCGGCCGTGCCGACGACGATCCGTGTCCCGGTGAGCGCGGACACCCCCGGGACGGGGATGCCGTTCCCCTTCAGGATCGTCACGCCGACGGGTATCACGATGCCGATGGCGAGGAGACCTGTCACGAACGTGACGGCCCCGACGACGATCGCCTTCGCCGCGAGCTCCGCGCGGGTGACCGGCGCGCCGCCCGTGGCTTCGCGGCGGTACGCGGTGGTGGCGAACCGTACCGCGACCACGAGCACGATGAGCAGGGCGAGGGCCAGGCCGCCGAGGGTGCGTTCCACGGGCCGGGCGCCGTCCTCGGCGCCCGCCGGACCGATGTCGCCGGATCCGGTGACGGTGACCGTCCCGTTCTTCTCCACCGCGCCGGAGGCCTGGACCTGCTTCTCCCAGTCGGTCCGGTTCGCCTCTCCGACGGTGTCGCTCCGCCAGCCCGCGGCGGCGGCCGTGCCCTTGAGGCCGACGTGGTCGAAGACGCCGGCGGCCTGGGTCCAGCGCACCTGTTCCGTGGCGCCGCCGAGGCCGACGCGCCGCAGGGTCAGGTCGCCGGGAGAGGTGGCGAAGAGGCCGACCTGCACGGTGCCGGTCAGCCCCGTCAGGCGTGCCGTGCCGACCTTCGTCCACCGCGCGCCGTCGGCGGACTCGTGGCCGGTGACGGTGTCTCCCGACCGGGTCAGCCGCAGCCAGCGCGGGGTCCGGGCCGAGACCTCGCCGCCGTTGCCGCCGCTTCCGGCGATGTCGTGGAGGTAGTCGTACTGCATGCGCACGCCGTGGCCGCCGGTGACCATCAGCGCCGCGTACGAGGAGCCCTGGCGGACCCCGTCCTTGATGATGATCCCGGCCTTCGCCCAGGGCACGAGGCCGGGGACGATCTGGTCGTGGTGGGGCGGCGGGTAGGTGATCGTGCCCGACATGGACGTCATGCGGACCGTGATGCTGCCGTTCTCGCCCAGTTCCTGGTGCAGGTAGGAGAACTGGTCGTTGACGAGGGAGCCGTCCGGCCCGGTCGGATCGGCGGGGCACGGGCCGTCGCAGGACGCGTGGTTGCCCGACGCGTAGAGCAGGCCGAGGGCGATGACGGCCAGCATCGCCGCCGCCATGGCGATCAGCCGGCCCGGGCGGCGGAAGGCGGTCCACTCCCGGCGGACCGCGTGGAGTACTGCGTGGGTCGAAGACATGACCACGGTTGTACGCAGGACACCATGACGTGGCCCGAACCGTGCCTGTCACTTCGCTGTTAGGTGCGGCGGGGCATGCTGGGTCCGGTCGGACACGCGCGGGAAGGGGAGCATGGGCATGCTGCGGGGCGGAACTGTCGGACGGCGCTTCACGATCCTGTACGCCGCGGGGTTCCTCGGCTCCGGGATCGTGCTGCTCGCCCTGACCTACCTGATGTCCGGTGCCCGGCTGTCCGCGCCCGCGCCCGGAATCACCCCCGCGCCCGCCCCCAGCGGCTCGTCCGAACTCGTCGCCGCCCAGCAGCAGATCCGGGATCTGCAGAGGCAACTCGCGGACGTGCACGGGCAGCAGGAGCACCGGCTCGCCCTCGCCTCGCTCATCGCGCTGGTGGTGACGGCGGGCCTCTCGCTCCTCCTCGGCCGCCTCCTGGCCCGTCGGGTCCTGCGCCCGCTGCGGCTCATCACCGCGGCGACGCGGCGGATCTCCGCGGAGAACCTGCACGAGCGGCTCGCCGTGACCGGCCCCGCCGACGAGGTCAAGGAGCTCGCCGACACCGTCGACGGCCTCCTCGAACGTCTTGAGGCCTCCTTCGTCGCGCAGCGCCGCTTCGTCGGCAACGCCTCGCACGAGCTGCGTACGCCGCTGGCGACGATTCGGGCGTCGCTGGACGTGGCCGTCGCCAAACCGGAGCCCTCGGCGCAGGCCCTCGCGCTCGCCGGCCGGGTGCGGACCGAACTGGACCGCGTGGACCACCTGCTCGACGGTTTCCTCGTCCTCGCCCGCGCGCAGCACGGTGACCTCTCCGACCGGACCCTCGTGTCACTGGGCGAGCTGGCCCGGGAGGCGCTGGGCGACCGGGCCCCCGACCTCGCCGTGAAGTCCCTGGCCCTCGACACCGAGATGGGGCCGGCGTCCTGGACGCGGGGCAGCGCGGTGCTGCTGTCCCGGATGGTGCGGAACGTCGTCGACAACGCGATCGTGCACAACCAGGAGAACGGCTGGATCCGGGTCGCCACCGACGGCGACGGATCCGAGGCGCGTCTGGTCGTCGAGACCGGCGGGGCCGTCCTGGACCAGGACCAGGTGGACCGGCTCGGGCAGCCGTTCGAGCGGCTCGGCGTCGCCCGTACGGGACCGGAGGGGAGTTCGGGCCTGGGCCTGTCGATCGTGGCCGCGATCGTCGCCGCGCACGGCGGCCGACTCGTCCTCCTGGCCCGTCCGGAGGGTGGTCTGCGGGTCGCGGTGACGCTGCCGGCGGCGGCCCCGGAAGCCGAGGCGCTGCAGGCGGGGGTACGGGCATGAGGATCCTGGTCGTGGAGGACGCGCGGTCGCTCGCCGAGGTCGTCGCCGAGGGACTGCGGGATCAGGGGATGGCCGTCGACCTCGCGCACGACGGCCTGGAGGCCGCCGCGAAGCTCGATGTGAACGCGTACGAGGTGGTGGTCCTCGACCGGGATCTGCCCGGCATCCACGGCGACGTGCTCTGCCAGATGATCACCGGGCGGGACGACCGTCCGATGGTCCTGATGCTGACCGCGGCCGGGGCGCCCGGCGACCGGGTCAGCGGGCTCACCCTCGGAGCCGACGACTACCTCGCCAAGCCCTTCCACTTCCCCGAACTCGTCCTGCGCGTCCGGGGCCTGGCCCGCCGCAGGCCGTCGGCCCGGGCCCGTACGCTGCGCGCCGCCGGTCTCGAACTCGACCCGGTACGTCGTACGGCTCTCCGGGACGGCCGTCCGCTCGCCCTGTCCGTCAAGGAGTTCGCCGTCCTGGAGGCGCTCCTGCGCGCGAGTCCCGGGTTCCTGAGCGCCGAGGAGCTGCTCGAGCAGGTGTGGGACGAGAACGCCGATCCGTTCACCAACACCGTGACGGTCACGATCGGCCGCTTGCGCCGCAAGCTGGGCGGCCCGCCGGTCATCACGACGACACCCGGGGTGGGCTACCGCATCGCGGACGCTCCGGACGGCTGACGGGGCGCCGGCGTCGTCAGACCGTCGGCCCCGGCAGAGGCCCGCTCGGGCGAATCTCAGTCGTCGCTCGCCGTCAGGGTGAGGGCGAGTCGCTCCAACAGGTCGGCGAGGTGCGCCTGTTCGTCCCCGCCGAGGCCGGCGAGCAGTCGGCGCTGGTTGTCCAGGTGGACGGCGATGAGCTCGTCGGTCAGGGCGACGCCTTCGGGGGTGAGGCTGATGAGGCGGCCGCGCGAGTCGGTCTCGTCGACGGTCCTGGCGACCAGGCCGCGGGCTTCGAGCCGGTCGACGCGTTTGGTGATCGCGCCGGTGGTGACGAGGACGGTACGGCTGAGCTCGCCCGCGGACAGGGCGTAGGGCTCGCCCGCCCGTCGCAGCGCGGCGAGCAGGTCGAAGTCCCCGCTTCCCAGGCCCGCGGCGGCGAAGGGCGGGCGCAGTCGCTGGTCGAGCGTGTGGGTGAGCCGGAAGAGCCGGCCGATCACGAGCATCGGCGACGCGTCCAGATCGGGCCGCTCTCGTTTCCACTGGTCGACGATGGCTGCGATGGCGTCGGGCTGCATCTCTTCACTCTATCTTCCACGGATGATAAATTATCTTCCGTGGAAGATACCCGTGTCGCCGAGGCCGCCCCGCCGGCCGTCCACCCCTCCGCCGCCGAAGTCCCCGCCCGCCGCCGCCTCATCGCCTCAAGCCTGGCCACCTCGATCGGCGACGGCATCTACGTGCCGCTGACCATGCTGTTCATCCATGGACTCACGGGTCTGTCCCTCACGTCGATCGGCACGGGACTCACGGTCGCCGGGCTCAGCGCGCTCGCCTTCATGCCCGCCGCGGGCATCCTCATCGACCGCTTCGGCGGCCGCCGCGTCCTCATCGGTGTCCTCGCGCTGCGCGCGATCGGCTTCGCCACGTACCCGTTCGCCGACTCCTACCCCGCCTTCCTGACGATCGCCCTGGTGGTGGCGGTGGGGATGTGGGCGTCCTCGCCGAGCCAGCAGTCGCTCATCGGCGACCTCGCCCGAGGCGCCGAGCGGGACCGGCTCCTGGCGTGGGACCGCAGCCTGCGCAACGCCGGCATGGGATGCGGCAGCCTGGCCGCGGCCGGCATGCTCGCGTGGAACGGAACCACCGGCTTCATCGTCGCCGCCGAGTCCCTGGCCGCCGTCTTCGCCGTCGCGGCCGTCCTGGTGGCCCGGATACCCCAGCCGGTCCGCACCGTCACCAAGCGGCCGGACACCCGCGGCGGATACCGCCAGGTGCTCGCCGACCGCCCCTACCTCCTCATCACGACGGCCAACTTCCTCATCGCCTTCGGCTACACCGCCCAGGCCATGGCCCTGCCGGTCTTCCTCACCCGCGACGTCGCCCTGCCCGACGCCCTGGCCGGGGCCGTCTTCGCGGTCAACACCGTGCTGGTCGCCGCCCTCGGCGTCCCCGCCGCCCGGCTCACCTCGCGCGGCAGACGCACCCGTACGGCCGCACTGGGCGCGGCCACCTTCGCGCTCTCGTTCGCCGCCTTCGCCGCCCTCCCCCGGCTGGTCTCCGGCGCGGACGCCCTCGTCGCCGTCCTGGCGGTCGCCGCGCTCTACACCGCCGGCGAACTCGTCCACTCCGCGCCCGCGCAGAGCCTGTCCGTCCAAGCCGCCCCCGACCACCTGCGGGGCCGCTACCTGTCGGTCCACCAGCTGTCCTGGTCGGTCTGCCGCACCATCGCGCCACTGCTCCTGGGATTCCTGCTCGACGCGGGACCGTGGCACCTGTGGACGGTGCTCGCCCTCCTGGTCCTGACCGGCGCGGCGATCCTCCTGTGCGCCGAACGGTCGCTCCCGGCCCACGCGAACCTCCCCGGCACTCGTACGTCGACGATGTGAGGGGGACTCACCAACCGTCCTTCCTACGGGTGAGCGGGCCCTTTCGGCACCGCGCTGCCCACGCACTCGTACGGGTGAACCTGACGCTTCCGTCGTAGTCGCCGGTCCGCCCCTCCCCGAGCACGACAGACCTGACCTGACCTGCTGTCATGCCGCCATGCATCCCATGCGGAGGTCGGCTGTTCCGCATGACGACAGGGAAGGACGCGTACACGTGGTGGAGCCCTCTGGACTCCGGCACGGCCCTTGTACCGACGGTCCGTCCAGGGGAAGGATCGACCGGATACATGACGTCCGAGCCATGAAGGAGGCACCCCGTGGCTGCCGTTCCCGAGCGTCGGCTGGCTCTTCTCGGTGGCGGTTTCTCCACCGACGACGGTCTGCTGGACGACTGGGTGCTCGGTCAGGTGCGCGCCGCACGGCCCAGGGTCTGCTTCGTCCCCACGGCCAGCGGTGACGCCCCCGGCTACGTCGAGCAGTTCCTCGCCGCGTACCGGTCGCGCAGTTGTGAAGCCAGCGTCCTCCCTCTGTTCCGGCGCGAGCTCGATGACGACGCCCTGCGCGCGTTCCTGCTGTCTCAGGACGTCGTGTACGTGGGCGGGGGCAATACCGCGAACCTGCTGGCGGTGTGGCGGGCGCACGGCGTGGACCGCCTGCTGCGCGAGGCCTACGAGCGGGGGACTCTGCTGTGCGGGATCAGCGCCGGCGCCAACTGCTGGGCCGAGGGCTCGCACACCGACTCCTTCGGGCCGCTCACTCATCTGTCCGACGGCCTTGGCCTGCTGCCCGGCTCGGTCTGTCCCCACTACGACAGTGAGCCGGGACGGCGGGCCTCCTATCGGGCGGCCGTGGCGGCCGGCTCGCTCGCCGCCGGCTGGGCGGTGGAGGACGGCGTCGGCGCCCTCTTCACCGGCGGTCTGCTGACGGACGCCGTGAGCCGCACCCCTCGGGCCCGGCTGTTCCGGGTGGAGCCGGACGAGGACGGCGGAGTCAGCGAACGGGCCCTGGCCTGTCGGCCCCTCTGAGCCGGTGATGCGCCGGACTCACTCGCAGCGGTACGTGAACGTGCCCTCGGCCGTGCGGGTGGTGGGGGACGTGACCACGAGGCGCGCCACGGCATGGTGGGTGCCTCGGCCCTGGAAGGTCCACAGGAGGTGGAGTCGGGCCTCCTTCTGGTCGCGGGTCACCGTCTCGCGCAGGGGCGCGGAGCGGGTGCCGTCGCTGCGTTCCCAGTGGTACGTGAGGGTGCCGGGGCGGCCGTCGGTGCGTACGACGCCCACCACGTTCGCCGTGGCGTCGCAGCCGAGCGGCGCTTCGGGGGCGGTGACCGCGATGTCCTGGACCGAGACCCGGGGGCCGTACTCGCGCCACGCGAGCCAGGCCAGGACGAGGAGCAGGATCACGGCGGCCGGCACGTACCGGAGCGGCCTGCGGGAGCGGGGCCGACGGGGTGGCGGGGCGCCGGGGAGGGTGCCGTGCCAGATCTGGACCGCCGTCGGGGTGTTCGCGGCGCGTCGGGCGGCGGCCGCGGTCACCCCCGGGCCGAAGCGCAGGACTTCGCCCTCCACGCGGTCGGGCGTCGGGTCCGGCGTGGGGCCCTCGAACCAGTGGCTGCCCAGTTCGGTGGCGCTGTAGTCGTCGTCGTTCACGTGATCACACACCGCCTGATGAAGATCTGCTGGAGGGAACCGCCGTTCGCGGCGGCCGGGTCCGTGGTCGCGCGCACTCCCCAGTAGCAGCCGCCGCCCTGGACCGTGTGCGGGAGCGTCAGGGTGTAGTGGTCCGCTCCTTCGCGCCGCAGGGTCTCGGAGCCGTCCGGTGTGCCCGGCGAGCCCTTCTCGTCGCTGGTGAACCACTCGACGAGGAGTGTCAGCGGCCCCGTTCCGTCCGTCGTGATCTCGACGGTGGCCTCGGCGTCCGTCGGCCCGGTCTGGCGCAGGCTCGTGACGGAGACGTCCGTGACCGAGACGGGCGGCGTCGTCGGGGGCGTGGTCGGCGGGGTGGTGGGGGGAGTCGTGGGCGGGGACGTCGGCTCGGTCGTGGTGGGTGTGGGTGGCGGTGTCGTGGTGGGTGGTGCGGTGGTGGGTGCGGCCGTCGTGGCGCTCGGCGGCGGGGCTTCGGGGGTGTCCGGTGAGGCGGAGGGCTCCTGGGTCGTCGGGGGCGACGTCGGGGATGCGCTCGGAGTCGGGGTCGAAGTCAGTGGGCTCGCGCTCGGTGACGTGTTCGTCGTCGCGAAGGCCTGCGCGGCCTCGTCCCCGTCCGCCTCTCCCCCGGCCCGTGCGGCGAGGGCGAGCAGCAGCGCCAGGAGGAGCGCGGCCGCGCCCGCCGGCAGTCCCTGGGGGAGCCTCCGGCGGAGGCGCCGCGCGGGCGGTTCGGGCAGGGTCGTCGTGGCGAGTGCGGTCGTGCCCTGGGCCGTACCGCCGGAGGAGGGGAAGAGCAGCGGCAGCAGGGCGGCGAGGGCCGCGAGGCGGCCCCTTCCCCGCTCCTCCCAGTCCGGTCCGTACGCGGCCGTGGCGACCGACTCCAGTTCGCTGACGAACGCGTCGGCGTTCTCCGGCCGCTCGTGCGGGGCCTTGGCGAGGCCCCGGCGGATGAGCGGGCGCAGCGGCTCCGGCGCCTGTCCGTCGGGGACGGGCGCCTCCAGGTGCTGGAGGGCGAGTTCGGCGAAGTTGTCCCCCGCGAAGGGCTTGCGGCCGGTCAGGCACTCGAAGAAGGTCGCGGTCGCCGCGTAGACGTCGGCCGCGGGCGAGGCGGGGGCGCCGTTCCACTGCTCGGGCGCCATGTAGGCGGGCGTTCCGGCGATGCCGGGTCTGCTGTCGCGTCCGGCCGCGATCCCGAAGTCGACGAGCTTGGACGATCCGTCGGCGGCGACGAGGACGTTCTCGGGCTTGTAGTCGCGGTGGACGACGCCCGCCCGGTGGGCGGCGGCGAGGCCGAGGAGCGAGCCCTTGAGGGCCGCGAGGGCGGCCTCGGGGCCGGTCGAGCCCTCCCGGGCGAGGAGGGCGCGCAGGGCGACGCCGTCCACCAGCTCCATGACGATGGCCGCTCCCCGCGGCGCCTCGACGTACTCGTGGAGCCCGACGACGTACGGGCTGTCGAGAGCGCCGAGGAGCCGGGCCTCGGAGCGGAACCCGCGGACGAACGACTCGTCGGAACGCAGCCGCTCGCTCAGGTACTTCACGGCCACCGGCACGCCGGTCGCGTCGTGGACGGCCAGCGCCACGCGTCCGCTGCCGCCCGCGCCCAGCTCCCGGGACTCCGTGTATCCCGGGACGACCCATGCGCTCATCCCCGTTCCCCCCTCGGCGCCGTGGCAGCCCTCCTCCACAGGGACAGATTCTCGCCACGGCCGGTTCCCGGCGATAGGGGGAAAGAGGAAAAAGGGGACGGCCCCCCACATTCGTGGAGGGCCGTCCGGTGTGCGGTGCAGCTCACAGCGCCTTACGGCGTCACCTTCAGCAGCTTGTTCGCCGTGCCGGAGGAGGGGTTCTTGATGGCGTCGGGCGTGGCCGCCCCGGTCAGTGCGGCGGCCGTGTCGGCGGGCGTCGCCGACGGGTGGGCCGCCAGGTAGAGGGCGGCGGCGCCCGTCACGTGCGGTGTGGCCATGGACGTGCCGGAGATCGTCTTGGTGCCGGTGTCGCTGTCGTTCCAGTCCGACGTGATGTCCGAGCCGGGGGCGTACAGGTCCACCACCGCACCGAAGTTGGAGAAGTCCGACTGCTCGTCGTCCTTGGTGCTGGAGGCCACGGTGAGGGCCTCGGGCACCCGGGCCGGCGAGCCCTGGCCCGCGTCGGAGGACTCGTTGCCCGCCGCGACCGCGAAGGTCACGCCGGAGGCGATGGCGCGCTGGACCGCGGCGTCGAGCGCCTCGTCGGCGCCGCCGTCGAGGCTCATGTTCGCGACGGAGGGGCCTGAGTGGTTCTTCGTCACCCAGTCGATGCCCGCCACGACCTGCTCGGTGGTGCCGGAGCCGTTGTCGTCGAGGACCCGCACGGCGACGATCTTCGCCTTCTTGGCGACGCCGTGGGAGGTGCCGGCGATGGTGCCCGCGACGTGGGTGCCGTGGCCGTTGCCGTCGTCGGCCGAGTCGTCGTTGTCCACGGCGTCGAAGCCGTGGGTGGCCCGGCCGCCGAAGTCCTGGTGCGTGATCCGGACGCCGGTGTCGATGACGTACGCGGTGACGCCCTCTCCCCCGCCGTCGGGATAGGTGTACTTGTCGTCTCCGGCCGTCTCGGTCTGGTCGATCCGGTCCAGGCCCCAGGACGGGGGCTTCTCCTGCGTCTCCTTGATGCTGAAGCGCTTGTTCTGGACGACCGTGTCGACGGCGGGGTCGGCGGCGAGCCGCTTGGCCTCCTCGACGGTCAGGCCCGATGCCGAGAAGCCGTTGACCTTCGAGCCGTAGGAGCGCTGGAGGGTGCCGCCGTACTTCTTCGCGAGCTCCGCCTTGTTCGCGGATGCGTCGAGGATGACGACGAAGCTGCCGGCGACGGCGCCCGGGGCGCCGAGTCCGTGCACGGTGCCCTCGGCCGGGGCGGCCGCCCCGGCGAGATTGCCCGCGAGCAGCGCCGCGGTGGCGGCGCCTGCTACTCCTGCGGCTATGGCCGCGTTGCGAAGTCCGCGGGATCGCTTGTGAGTTGCCATGAAAAGGGATCTCTCCTCGTGTTGACGTGTGGGGCGTCAAACGTTCGAGAGAACCCTGTGCGGATTGGCAGGAGCAAATCAAGTGCGAACCAGGGGTAAGGGGTTCTTCAACAAGGTTTCTGAATAAGCCCTCCGCATCGCCTCCACGACGCACACGTCCCGTCGCCAACTCCTCCGTGAAACGGGCACGTTCAGCGCCGCCCCCGGGGCGGACGGGGAGTCAGTGACGCAAGCGGGTGTTGAGGCGGGCGGCCCGGCGGGTCAGGTGGTCGCGTTCCAGGGTGTCGGTCGCCTTCTTCGCCGCCTCGGCGTACAACCGCGCCGCCGTCGCGAGATCGCCGGCGCGTTCATGGAGGTACGCCGCCACCGCCGTGTACCGGGGCAGGGAGTCGTCGAGCTCCGCGAGCGCCGCCAGGCCGGCGCGCGGTCCGTCGGCCTCGCCGACGGCGACCGCGCGGTTGAGCCGGACGACCGGACTGTCCGTCAGGCGCGTGAGCTCGTCGTACCACTCGACGATCTGCACCCAGTCGGTCTCCTCTGCCGTGGGGGCGTCGGCGTGGAGCGCCGCCACGGCGGCCTGCGCCTGGAACTCGCCGAGGCGGTCGCGGGCGAGGGCCGCCTGCAGGATCTCGACGCCCTCGGCGATCGCCCGGGTGTCCCACCGGCCGCGGTCCTGCTCCGCGAGCGGCACCAGGCTGCCGTCGGGCGCGGTCCGGGCGGCGCGCCGGGCGTGGTGGAGCAGCATGAGGGCGAGGAGCCCCGCCACCTCGGGGTGGTCGATGGCGGCCGCGAGCTGCCGGGTGAGCCGGATGGCCTCGGCGGAGAGGTCGACGTCTCCGGAGTAGCCCTCGTTGAAGACCAGGTAGAGGACGCGGAGCACGGTGGCGACGTCGCCAGGGCGGTCGAAACGTACGCCGGAGACCGTGCGCTTGGCCCGGCTGATCCGCTGCGCCATGGTCGCCTCGGGCACCAGGTAGGCCTGGGCGATCTGGCGGGTGGTCAGGCCGCCGACGGCGCGCAGCGTGAGCGCGACCGCCGACGAGGGCGTCAGGGACGGATGGGCGCAGAGGAAGTACAGCTGGAGCGTGTCGTCCACCGCGGGCGCGGGCCCGGGCGCGGGTTCCTCGTCGACGAGGTCCTCGCGCCGGCGCCGGGCGGTGTCCGCGCGGGCCGCGTCCAGGAACTTGCGCCAGGCGACGGTGACCAGCCAGCCCTTCGCGTCCCGCGGAGGATCGGTCGGCCAGACGCGGACGGCCTCCACCAGGGCGTCCTGCACGGCGTCCTCGGCCGCCGCGAAGTCGGCTCCGCGGCGGACGAGGACGGTGAGGACGCTCGGCGTGAGGCTTCGGAGCAGGGCCTCGTCCATGGGTGTGGTCACTCCGTGATGACGGGCGGCGCGGCCATGAGCGGGCGCAGTTCGAGCCACTCGTGGATCGGCTTCCCGCCGGCCCCGGGGGCGGCCGAGAGCTCCCCGGCGAGCTCCAGAGCGCGCTCGTAGTTGTCGACGTCGATCACCATCCAGCCGGCGATGAGGTCCTTGGTCTCGGCGAACGGGCCGTCGGTGACCGGCGGGCGGCCCTCGCCGTCGTAGCGGACCCAGACCCCCTCGGGGGCGAGCCCCTGGGCGTCGACGAACTCGCCGGTCTTCTCCAGCTTGGCGGCGAAGTCGTGCATGTACTGCACGTGGGCCGAGATCTCCTCGGGCGTCCACTGGTCCATGGGCACGAAGCCCTCCGGGCACGGGGCGCCACGGTAGTGCTTCAGCATCAGGTACTTGGCCATGATGTTCTCCTCGGTCCTTGTGCGGCCCATTCTGGTCGCTCTCACGCCGGGGACGGAGCAGGCCACGGGTTCTCGACATCGCCGCCGGATTTTTTTCCGGCTTTCTCGACGGGTCCCGTGCCGGCTTCCTCGGCCTGCCCCGTGTGCCGGCTTCCTCGGCGTGCCCCCTGCCGGCTTCCTCGACACGCGCCCCGTCTGTCCGCCTCCTCAACGCGCTCCGTCCGTCGACTCCCGGACCGTGAGCCGTACGGGAACGGTGACCGACGTCGGCGTGGGTTCGCCGCGCAGGCGGCGGATCAGCAGGTCGGCCATCTGCATGCCGGACTCGCGGGCGCCGAGGCTGAGCGTGGTGACGGGCAGACCCCCGAAGTCGCTGTACGGGCCCGCCGCCGCGGAGGAGAGGAGGAGGTCGCCGGGGATGCTCAGGCCCAGGCGTCGGCAGGCGCTGATGACGGCCAGGCCGTAGGTCTCGTTGATGCAGTGGACGGCGTCCGGGCGCTCGTCCGCCGACAGGAGCCGGTCCGCCGCGTCGGCCGCGGTGTCGCCTCCCTTCGGGGCCTCGACGACGGGCCGCACGCCGTGCTCGGCGCACCACTGGCGGTAGAGCTCCTGACAGTCGACGGTGTAGCTGTCGGTGGGGGCCCCGCTGAGCAGGGCGATGCGGCGGGCGCCCTGTGCGTGCAGGTGGTCCAGGACCGCCCGCATGCCCGTCTCCCGGTCGGAGTTGACCCACGGGAAGTCGGAGTCGTCGAGCGGGCGTCCGGAAGTGACGGCGTCGAGCCCTCGGCGTCGGCAGTCGGCCAGGAGCGGGTCGTCACGCTGGGGGTCGACGACGAGGACGCCGTCCATGGGGACGCGGCTCCAGGTGCCCAGGCCCTCCCCGACGGGTACGACGACGAGCGCGTGCCCGTACTCGACGGCCTTCAGCGTCGCTCCGGCGATCGCCTCGGTGTAGAAGGGGCCGTACGTCGCCTCCCACGGCTCGCTGGCCATGTGGCGGATGACGACGCCGATGACGCCGACGCGGCCGGTGACGAGGCCGCGCGCGATGGGGTCGGGGCTGTAGCCGAGCCGGGCGGCGATCTCCTGGACCCGCCTGCGGGTCTCCTGGGCCACCTCGCCCTTGCCGTTGAGGGCGTGGGAGACGGTGGTCATCGAGACGCCTGCCGCCTCGGCGATCTCCCGGATGCCCGGACCCTTCTTCCTCCGGCTCATTCGACTCCCCCATTGACACTCCGAAAACGTTTTGGAACCATCCTAGCGCACCGACCCAAAACGATTTGGGTCCTGCTTGTGGGGATTCCTGCCACCATCTCCTTCGGAGTGCACATGCACCGCATCACCAGATCCACCACCCTCGCCCTGTGCGGAGTGCTGCTCGCCGCCACGACGGCCTGCGGATCGAACGACGCTCCCGGTTCCGCCTCCAAGAACGGCTCCGCGTACGGAGACTGCGAGGTGTCCGGGAAGCGCGGCGAGTTCAAGCTCACCCCGGCGACGGCCGGCGCCCTCACCGTCGAGACCAACCTGCCCGCGCCGGGCTGGTGGAACGGCGACACGCCGCAGACCGTCAAGAGCGGCTACGAGTACTGCATGGCCGCCAACATCGCCCACCGCGCGGGCCTGGACCGGGTGAACGTGAAGAACGTGTCGTTCGACGCGCTGGTCGCCGGCAAGACCAAGGACTTCGACCTGGCCCTCCTGGAGATCACGATCACCGAGGAGCGCAAGAAGGTCGTCGACTTCTCCCCGCCGTACTTCTCCGCCGACCAGGGCGTGTTGGTCAAGGCGGGATCGAAGGTCGACGCCCGCAGCATCCGCGACGCCCGCATAGGCGTCTCCCTGGGCACCACCGGCGCGCTGTTCGTCCAGGAGCAGTTGAAGCCGTCCCACCCGGCCAAGGTGTTCCAGAGCAACCAGGACATGGTCGCCGCCCTCGCCGCCGGCCAGGTCGACGCCGTCGTCGCCGACGCCTCCATCCTGCTGGCCCAGGCCAAGCAGACCGGCGGCGTGCTGAAGGTCGTCGGCCAGTACGACACCGGCGAGACCTACGGCGCCCTCTACCCGAAGGGCTCCGCGAACCGGGCGACGCTGGACCGGATCATCCGGCAGATGGCCGCCGACGGCACCCTCGACCGTCTCGCCAGGACCCACCTCGCCGAGGCCTTCGGCACCGACCCGACCAAGGTTCCGCACTTCACCCTCGGGGCCGCGTCGTGATCGACACGCACGCCCCCCGTACGGTCGCGGCCAAGGGCGCGCCCGGCCGGCCTCCCGCGCCCTCGTGGCCCCTCGCGGTCGCCGCGCTCCTCGCCGCGACCGCGACGACCGCGCTGACCTGGCTCTGTCTGTACGGAGCCGGGCCGGCGGTCGACGGACCGTGGACCGCGCTGCTGTGGACGGCGGCGGCCGCCGTCCTCGCGGTGTTCTCCCCCGCCGTTCTGGCCGCCGTCCGCGCCCGCCGGGCCGGCCTCGCCCAGGGGGCCGGCGACCTGGTGACCGCCCGCCGGCTGTCCGCCGGCTCCCGCGCCTCGGCACGGCTGACCGCCGGACTGTGCCTCGCCGTCCTCGTCCTCGCGGGCACGCTCACGTTCGTGACGGCGAACGACGCGGCCGTGCAGAAGACGTTCCTGCAGACCGCCCTGATGTCGCAGAGCGCCGCCGAGATCACCCGTGCCTTCGGCACCAACGTCATCATCTTCATGGCCACGCAGGCGCTCGTCATGGTCCTCGGGCTCGTCCTCGCCCTGGCCCGGATCGCCCCCGGCGCGGCGGGACGCCCCCTGCGCTGGCTCGCCGTCGCCTACATCGACATGTTCCGCGCCATGCCCGCGATCATCGTCATCTACCTCGTCGGCTTCGGTCTGCCGCTGACCGGTTTCCCCGGCCTGGCCGGCCTCAGCCCCACCAGCTACGCGGTCCTGGCCCTGACCCTCACCTACGGCGCGTACACCGCCGAGGTGTACCGGGCCGGCATCGAGGGCGTCCACCGCAGCCAGGTCGCGGCCGCCCGCTCGCTCGGCTTCGGCTACGCCCGGACCATGCGGTACGTGGTCCTCCCCCAGGCCGGACGCCGCATCGTGCCGCCGATGCTCAACAACTTCATCGGCCTGCAGAAGGACACCGCCCTCGTCGGCGTCATCGGCACCATCGACGTCTTCACCCAGGCCAAGATCTACTCGGCGAACCAGTTCAACCTCTCCGCCGTGACCGTGGTCGCCGCCCTGTTCATCGTCATCACCATCCCGCAGGCCCGCCTCGCCGACTACCTCGTCGCCCGCGACCAGCGCCGCGCGCAAGGAGCCTGACATGGCGTTCATCGACATCACCGGCGTCCGCAAGAGCTACGGCGAGCACGAGGTCCTCAAGGGCGTCGACCTCTCCGTGGACCAGCACGAGGTCGTCTGCCTCATCGGTGCCTCGGGAAGCGGCAAGTCCACCCTGCTGCGCTGCGTCAACGCCCTCGAGGACATCAGTGCCGGCAGCATCAGCATCGACGGCGACGTCGTCTCCGGGCCCGGTGTCGACGTCGACGCGCTCCGCCGCGACGTCGGCATGGTCTTCCAGAGCTACAACCTCTTCCCCCACATGAGCGTCCTGCGCAACATCACGCTCGGCCCCGTCGAACTCGCGGGCCGGTCCCGGGAGGAGGCCGAGCAGCACGCGCTGGAGCTGCTCGACCGGATCGGACTCGCGGCGAAGGCCGGCAGCTATCCGGACGGCCTGTCCGGCGGGCAGCAGCAGCGCGTCGCCATCGTCCGCGCGATGGCCATGCGGCCCCGCGTCCTGCTCCTCGACGAGATCACCGCCGCCCTCGACCCCGAACTCGTCGCCGAAGTCCTCGGCATCGTCCGCGATCTGGCCGCCGACGGCATGACGATGCTGCTCGCCACCCACGAGATGGCCTTCGCCCGGGAGGTGTCGAGCAAGGTGTGCTTCCTCCACCAGGGCGTCCTGCTCGAACAGGGCCCACCCGAACAGATCTTCACCGACCCCCGCGAGGAACGCACCCGCGCCTTCCTCTCCAGCGTCATCGAGGCAGGCCGCCTGTGACCCACGAACCCCGGCCGGACGCCCCCCTCGTCCTGGTCGTCCAGCACGAGTCGGAATGCCCCGCGGGACTGTGGGGGACGTGGCTGACCGAAACGGGCCTCCGCCTGCACACCGTCCACCCCTATCTCGACGGGCCCCTTCCCGGCTCCCTCGCCCCGTACGACGGTCTCCTCGTGCTCGGCGGTTCTCCTGGCCCTCTGGAGGACGACCGCCATCCCTGGCTGCCGGCGGCGCGCGCCCTGCTGCGCGAGGGCGTCGAGCGTGAGACCCCCACGTTCGGGATATGCCTGGGTGCCGAACTGATGGCCGCCGAACTCGGCGGGGCCGTCGAGCGCCGCGCCACCCCACAGGTCGGCGTCCACGACCTCGCGCTCCTGCCCGCGGCGGCCGACGACCCCGTCTTCTCCACGCTGAGCGCCGGCCCGCCCGCCGTCCTGTGGCACCAGGAGGAGATGACCGTCCTGCCGCCCGGCGCCGTGCACCTCATCGGCGGCACCGACGCGCCCCACCAGGCGTTCCGGCTCGGCCGCCGGGCCTGGGGCACCCAGTTCCACCCCGAGGCGACCCCGGCGATCGTCTCCCTGTGGAGCCGCGACAGCGCCATGCTGCGCCGCAGCGGCCTCGGCCCGGCCGCGATCGCCGAGCAGCTCCAGGCGCGCCACGCGGACGCCGCCCGCGCCTGGCGGACCGTCGCCCACCGCTGGGCCGCCCTCGTCCACGACGCGCACGCCCGACGATATGCAGCGGGCTCCGCCGATCCCGTACGCGAGGAGCTCCTCGTCCGCGACACGGACTGACATCCGCGCGAGGCGGCCGAGGCACACCCGCGACGCCGGCACGGGCCGGGCCGAACGGAACAGGGCGGCCATCGCGGGAACACCCCGGTGGCCGCCCTGCCCTGGAGCCTGGGCGGACGCGGTGGTCTCACCGCTGCGCCAGGCTCGCCGTCGCCGGTGGGGTCGGTGCTCCGCCGCGGGGCACGGGGACAGGCGGGCGAGGGTGCGGCATCGGCGCTCCGGCCGCGGTCGCGGCGAGGTCCAGGGCGGTGAGGAGGAGACGCAGGGCCCGGTGGGCCTGCGGGGCGTCGAGCCGGGCTTCGAGGTCCGCCAGGGCGCGGCAGGCGCGGTGCCGGGCGCGGCCGGTGCGCCCGGCCCGGTGGTCGGCGAAGGCGCGGGCGTAGTGGGCGAGGGCCGTGGCCCAGACGTCGTTCGCGCAGTCCGCCTGGGCGAGGGCGCGGCGGGCGGTGCGGGCCGCCGCCGCGGGGGCGCGGTGGGCCTGGACGACGGCCAGGGCGGCCAGACTGACGGCGGGTGACGGACCTCCGGGGGCGCCGCCAGGTGTCGTGTCCGCCGCCTGACGGTAGTACGCGGCGGCCGATTCGGGGTCCTGGCGCTGCCACGCCAGGGTGCCGTGCACATGGGCGATGCGGCCGAGGAGGGCGTCGTCGCCGGCGAGGACGGCCGCCGGCCAGGCGAGGGACAGCAGGTGGTGCGCCGTGCCGGGCTCCCGTGCCGCGCCGAGCCAGGCGGCGAGCCATCGGCCCTGCGCCAGGAGCGGGCTGTCGGCGGGCAGCCGGGGCAGCAGTGCGCGCAGGTGGTCGCTGCCCTCTCGGGCGTGGTCGTGGACCGCCCACCAGAACCAGAGGTGCAGCACGGTCTCCAGGGCCGTCTCGGCGTGACCGGTCCCGTCCCCGGCGCGGTGCACGAGGGCCATCAGGTCGTCGTGTTCGTCCTGGACGGTCTGGAGCGCCTGGCGCTGGAGGCCGGTGTTCCACAGGGTCTCGGCGACGGCCGCCGCGCGGCGGAAGTGGACGGCGTGCCGGTCCCGCGTGACCGGCCGTTCGCCCGCCGCCGCGAGCCGTTCCGCACCGAAGTCGCGGGCGGCCCGGGCCATGCGGTAGCGGGACGGGCACACCGCGCCCGCTTCCCCGAGGACCTGGAGCACGCCCGTGGCGCTCAGCGTCGCCAGGGCGGGAGGCACCTCGTGGGGTGCGAGGTCGGAGCCCGAGCACACGAACACCGCCGCCGCCTCCGTGAAGGGCCCGGCGAAGACACTGAGTCGGCGCCAGACCCTGCGCTCCGCCGGTTCGCACAGGGCGTGGACGGCCCCGATGGAGGTGCGCAGCGTGCGGTGCCGCAGGAGGAGCGGGTCCGGGTCGGCCAGCCGGCACTGGCCGGAT
The DNA here is from genome assembly GCF_000830005.1 of Streptomyces vietnamensis. Taxonomy (NCBI): domain Bacteria; kingdom Bacillati; phylum Actinomycetota; class Actinomycetes; order Kitasatosporales; family Streptomycetaceae; genus Streptomyces; species Streptomyces vietnamensis. The sequence goes on from NZ_CP010407.1 coordinate 406,334, forward strand.
TCGAGGTGGGCGGCGAGCTCCGCCATCGTCCACTCCCCCAGTCGGCCCGCGGCCAGTTCGAGGGCCAGGGGAACGCCCTCCAGGAGGCGGCACACCCGGGCCACGGCCGCCGGATCGGGCTCTTCGCCCCATCCGCGCTCCCGCGCCCGGGAGACCAGGAGTTCCGCGGCGGGGGACGGTCCCGCCTGGCCCGGTGGCGCCTCCACCGGCAGGGGCCCCAGCCTGATCGTCCGCTCGTCGCCGAGCCCGAGCGGCCGCCGCGCGGTCACCAGAACCCGTACCGCCGACCGGTCCATCAGCAGCGTCTGGACGAGGCCGATGCATTCGGTGTGCACGGGATCGACATCGTCCAGGAAGAGCAGCACCTCATCGGCCGGGAGGGCGGGAGCGGGCGCGGCGAGGTCCGTGTGCGCCGGATCCCAGGACAGGCCGGCGCCGTGCAGGGCCCTGACGACCCGCGCCGTCAACGCCCGGCGCCCCACGGGGATCCCGTCGTGCCACCGCACCCGGACCACCGTCCGTCCGAGGCCGTCGAGGGGGGCCGTGACGGCGGCCAGGGCCAGTCGGCTCTTCCCCGTTCCGGCCGCTCCGGTCACGGTGACCAGCCGGTGGCCGGCCACGGCGTCCCGGAGCGCGGCGAGCTCCCCGTCACGTCCGACCAGGGCGTGACCGTCCCGGAAGCAGTCCACGAACCGGGCATCGTGTCCCTCGTCCCGATTCCACATCTCCGGCACCGTGCACCATCCAGATCTTCGCTCTCGCCATCGACCCACCAAGATCGGGAGTCGATACAGAACCCGCAGGTCCCGGATGCAGAACCGTCACTGCACCGGGCGTCACGGCAACCCCAACGCGCCGCCCCGTCCATGGGTGGCGCGGACGGGGGACGAACCACCCGCCGCAACGAACGATGGAACGCGTGACCGACCAGGACGCCACGGCCGGTCGGGGCCGGAAAGTCACGGCCGGCCGGCACCGGAAAACCGCGCTCGAACCGGGTCGCAGCCCCCCGGCGCCGCAGGCCGCAGCCATCCGGTGCCGCAGGCCGCAGCCGCCTGGTACTGATCGATCCGGACGTAACGATTCCGTTGGCTTGAAAGTAATCTCCTTGACGTTCCTGGCAGTTGATGATCAATTCAAGTAATCTTCGACCGCGCCGGGGGCGTCACGGGATGACCCGGGCTCAGAACCTGGGGGGCCAGTGTCCAACGCGACCACGCTCGACCTGCCGTTTCCGCCTCGCAGCAACCCGAACCAGGCATCCGTCGCGCCGCTCCACCGGGACTGGCTCCTCCGCCACGAGGGACTCGCCGCCACCATCGCCCTGCCGGCGTACGACAAGTGGGACGTGCCCCGTCTCGCCGCGTTCACCAGCCCGGACTCCCCCACCGAAGAGCTCGCCCTCGCCGCGGACCTGCTCAGCTTCTACTTCCTCTTCGACGACCGGTTCGACTCGGACCTCGGCCGGTCCCCGGCGCAAGTGGCGGATATATGCACCCGCCTGACGGACCTTCTGCACGGGGGCGGCCCCGCGCCCGGCGACCGCACCCCCGTCGAGCAGGCCTTCGCCGACCTCTGGGAGCGCAGCGCGCGCGGCATGTCGGCCCGATGGCGGGCCCGGTCCACCTACCACTGGGAGTGGTACTTCGCGTGCCACCCCGCCGAGGCCGCCGGCCGGCTCTCCGGCCGCCTCCCGGACCGGGAGGGCTATCTGGCGCTCCGCCGGGGCACGGCCGCCATGGAGACCCTCTTCGACATGGTCGAGCGGCTCAACCGCTTCGAGCTGCCGCAGGAAGTGCTGCACCATCCGGCCTTCCGCCGGATGCGCCAACTGGCCGCCGACATACCCTCGTTCACCAACGACGTGCACTCGTACGCCCAGGAGCTCGCCCGCGGCGACGTGGCCAACCTGGTGATGATCGTCCGCGAAGAACGCGGCGGGTCCCCCGAGGAGGCGGCCGTCCAGGTGATGCGTGAGGCCCAGACGATGGTGGACCGCTTCGTGGAGCTGTCGTCCGAGGTCCCCGAGATCTGCGACCTCCTCGGTCTCGCCCCGGCCGCCCGGGAGGCGGCCAGCCGGTACGTCGACGGCCTCGCCGCCTGGATCGCCGGCTACCACCGCTGGGAGATCGACACGGGCCGCTACGACCACTGATCCGCGTGCAGCAGCCGGCGGGTTCGGCCCGCCCGTCGCGCGCAGGCGGCGCACCCGCACGCCCTCAGGGGATCAGTACGACCTTGCCGAGGTTGCTGCGGGACTCGACGATCTCGTGGGCGCGCGCCGCCTCGGCGAGCGGGATCGTGGCGGAGACGCGGGGGCGGAGCGTGTGGTCGCGGTGGAGTTCCCACAGTTCGTCGAGCCAGCGCGCGTACACCTCGGGCTCGCCCCGGGCGATGGCCGCCATCTGGAAGCCGATGACGGAGGCGCCCCGGACCAGCAGTTCGTACGCGTCGATCGTGCCGCCGCCCGAACTGAAGGCGACCAGGCGGCCGCCGGGGGCGAGGGCGCGCACCGCGGGCCCGAGGAGTTCTCCGCCGACCCCGTCGACGACGATGTCGACCGGTTCGCCCCAGGACTCGTCCCCGTAGAGCACGACCTCGTCGGCACCGAGGGCGCGTACGAACTCCGCCTTGTCCGCGCTGCTGACGGCCGCGACAACGCGGGAGGCCCCGCCCGCCCTGGCGTACTGGAGGGCGAGGGTGCCGACCGCGCTGGCCGCCGCGGTGACCATGACGGCGTCGCCGGGGCGGGGGCGTCCGGCCTCGTAGGCACCGCGCGCCACCAGGCCGCTGCGGACCAGGGCCACGGCGTCGACGGCGGTCGCCCGGTCGGGGATGCGGGAGGCCATCGTCTGGTGGACGAGGGCCAGTTCGGCGTACGCGTGGGAGAAGCAGAGGCCGGTGACGCGGTCGCCCACGGAGAAGCCGGTGACGTCCGTGCCGACGACGGCGACGGTGCCCGCCACCTCGCCGCCGAGCGGCATCGGCTCGACGCCCTCGCGCACCTTCCGTACGGCGGGCAGGGTGACGCCGACCGCTTCGCTGCGGACCAGCAGCTCACCCGGACCGGGCTGCGGCTCGGGGACCTCCTCGACGAAGAGGACCTCAGGGCCGCCGTTGACCTCGTAGCGGACACGACGCATGGACACCTCCGGATGCAGTACGGACACGGAATCGATGAATCATTGGGAGTCCCAACGAATAACACCGTAGAGGCAGATCGTTGGGAAGTCCAATGAATTCGGGATAGTCTGCGTCCATGACCCCCACCGAAGGCCCGCACGCCCTGACACACATCCAGTCCCTGCCGAGCTGGCTGGTCGGCCGCGTGGCGGCGCGCGGCCGGGGCCTGGTCGCCGAGGCGATCGCCGAGGAAGGGCTGAAACTCCCGCAGCACGCCGTGCTCGCGGCGGTGTCCGAGTACGGCCCGGTCGCCCAGGCCGATCTGGTGCGCCGACTGGGCTTCGACGCGAAGGACGTGGTCCTCCTGCTCAACCAGCTGGAGGAGGCCGGCCTTGCGCTACGGGAACCCGATCCGCGGGACCGCCGCAAGAACGCGGTGACGGTGACGCCGGCGGGCGCACGCACACTGGAGCGGTGCGCGGAGCTGACCGAACGGGCCAACTCCGCACTCCTCGCACCGCTCAGCGCGGCGGAGGCCCGGCAGCTGATGGAGCTCCTGACCCGGGTGCACGAGGCCTAGCACCGCCCCGGGGGCCATCCGACCCCGATCCGCCGGACAGGCCCTACGCGAGGCCGGCGTCGATGATGTGCTCGGCGAGGTCCCGGGCCGCGGCGGCGGGCTCGACGCCGGGGCGGGTCGCGCCGACGGCGAGGAGGCCGTCGACGAGGATCAGCATCTGGTCGGCGGCGAAGCCGGGCCGCGCGTGCCCGAGGGCGAGGAACTCGTCCGTGAACAGGCCGTGGAGGGTGCGCCGGTACGCCCTGGTGACCTCGTGGCCGGGGTGCTCCGGGTCCGTGAGCGCGAGGTCGGCGGCGAGGTACCGGCACCCGTGGAAGTCCGGGTCGGCGGCGATGAGGCCGAGCCGGTCGACGACGGCGAGGAGCCGGGCCCGGGGATCCTCCCCCGCCGCGTCCATGGTGGAGCGGTATCGCTCCACGTCCTCGGCGGTGCTGCGGCGCAGCACCTCGGCGATGAGGCCGTCCTTGCCGCCGAAGTGCTCGTACAGCGAACGGCGGGCGACACCGGCCCCCTTGAGCAGGGCGTCCACGCCGACGCCGACGCCCTGACTGTAGGTCAACTCCTGGGCGGCGAGCAGGAGTCGCTCGCGGGGGCCCGGCTTCACGGAAGTGCTCATGCCGCGATTCTGCAGCACTTGACACGGTAGATCAACCGGTCTATCTATCTACCTCATAGACCGAACGGTCTATCTCTTCCGAGGAGGCGCCAATGTCCGTACGCACCACCTCCGAAGTCATCGACCGTTTCAACCGCGCGTTCACCGACCGCGAGGCCGGCCTCCTGTCCGCCGAGGCCGCCGAGGCCGCCGACGCGTGATGCCCGGCGGAACGGCCCACCCCACCCACCTCTGACGAAGGGCACGACCGATGCGGAGCTACCACCTGTCCCACAGCGGGGCCGGACTGCCCGGCCTCACCGTCCGCGAGCACGACGTCCCCACGCCCGGCCCCGGCCAGGCCCTGGTGGCCGTGCGCGCGACGTCCCTCAGCTTCCGCGAGCTCAGCGTGCTCGACGGGACCTATGTCCTCCCGGTGAAGCCGGACGTCGTCCCCGTCTCCGACGGGGCCGGTGAAGTCGTCGAGGTCGGCCCGGGCGTCGACTCGGTACGCGTCGGGGACCGCGTCGCCGCCACGCTCTTCCCGTCCTGGCAGGACGGCCCGTTCACCGTCGAGCACGTCGCGCAGCGCGGCGGCTCGCTGGACGGCATGCTCACCGAGTACGCCGTGGCCGACGCGGACTCGCTCGTGACCGTACCCGCGCACCTCACGTACGCGGAGGCCGCCACCCTCCCCTGTGTCGCGGTGACGGCGTGGAACGCGCTGACCGGCGACGGAACCGGGGTCCGCCCCGGCGACACCGTGGTCGTGCAGGGCTCCGGCGGCGTCTCCCTCTTCGCGCTCCAGTTCGCGAAGGCGCTCGGCGCGCGCGTGATCGCCACGACCAGCAGCCCCGCCAAGGCGGCGCGCCTGCGCGAGCTCGGCGCCGACGCCGTCGTCGACTACGCGGCCACCCCCGACTGGGCCGGCGAGGTCCGCGCCCTCACCGACGGCCGGGGTGCCGACCGTGTCGTCGACGTCGCCGGACTCCTCCACGAGTCCGTCCGCGCCATCACCCTGGGCGGCACCGTCGTGTGCGTCGGCTTCACCGGCAGGACCGCCCCGCCGCTCGACCCGCACGCCCTCTTCGCCTCCGGTGCCACGATCCGCAGCGTGGCGGTCGGCAGCCGCGCCCAGTTCACCGCGATGAACGCCTTCGTCGAGGAGCACGGACTGCGGCCCGTCGTCGACCGCGTCTTCCCCTTCGACCGGGCCGTCGACGCCTACCGCCACTACGCCGCCGGAACCTCCTTCGGCAAAGTGGTCATCGACCACTCCTGACCGCTCATTGCTCCCAGTACTGGGCGAGGGCCCCCTCCCGGTACGGAGCCGGGCTCACGCTCAGGTCGCCGGCGAAGGGGCGGTCGAGGACGAAGACAAGGAGCAGGCTGAAGCCGATGAGGGCGGCGACCGAGGCGACGAAGAGGAGCTGGATCCGGAGCTTGCGCATGCCGTAGAGGAAGGTGAGCGGGACGAGGACGATCGCGCCGCCGAAGGCCAGAACCTGGAGCAGGGGCGGCAGTTCCTGCTCGGCCATGTTCAGGCGGGCGCGGCGCTGGGCGGCCACGTCGTTGAGGTGGGTGACGGCCTCCTCGTAGAAGACCTCTTCGCGCGGGGACTTCGGGTCGTACGCCTGGAGGACGTCGAAGGCGGACCTGAGGTGCCCCTCGGTGGCCCCGTAGCTCGGCTGTCCGGCGCGCATGCGGGGCCACTGGTCCTCGACGACCGCGTGGACGTAGCCGCTGAGCGCCGTGTCGAGGTCGGAGCGGACGGCCGGCGGGAAGGCGGCGGCGTCGCGGGCGATGAGCGCGGCGTCGGTGGCCTCGCTGGCGACGATCGTCTGCGTGCTGTCCAGCTGGGTCCAGAGGGTGACGATGACGAACGCGAGGATGATCCCGTAGATCGCGCCGAACATCCCCAGCGTCACCCCGACCATGTCGTTGTGCTCCCCCCGGGCCAGCGACGGGTACCTGCGGCGGAGCAGCACACTGCCGGCGACGGCGAGGAGGACGGTCCCGCCGACGGTGACGACGGCCAGGGTGAAGGTGCTGAAGTGATTGAGGAGCCAGAGCGACATGTGCGGGGAGTCTAGGTGCGCCGCGCGGCCGTTCCGGCCCCGTGGCGGCGATCACGGTGAATGATCACTCGCTCGTGTCGGCGATGGAACACGCTGCCGCCACGTCGTGCCCGTGACCTCCACCCGGTCGGCGCCGCCCCGGGGCGGCGCGTCCGGCCCCGGGGACTTCCCGGGGCCGGCGTCGCCGCGTCGGAGTATCTCCCCGCCGCGGCCGAGGAGGAGCCCCGCACCGGAGGAGGCGGCACGCTCCTCACCGGCGGAGCGCCACGGCGGCGTGGTGGCCGGCGGGGACGGAGACGTCGGCGAGGAGCCATCCGGGCGGTGCCGAGGGGAGCGGGCCGGCGCCCACGTACTCGGCGGACGGATCGGCGCCCAGGCCCGTGCCGATCCCTTTCAGATAGGCCTCCTTCCTCGTCCACACCCTGGCGAACGCCGCGGGACGGAGGGCCGGGGCGAGGGCGGCGAGCTCCGCCGACTCGGCCGGGTGGAGGACCTCCGACGCCTCCGCGACCGTGTGCGGCGCCGGCACCCGCTCGATGTCCACGCCGACGGGGGTGGACGCCACGGCGATCAGACTCAGTCCCTCGCAGTGGGAGAGCGAGAAGTGCAGCCGCCCGTCGGGCAGTACGGGGCGCCCGTGCGGCTCGCCGCAGCACGGGCACGGCGCCCGGGCCACCGACACGGTGCGGGGCGCGACGCCCAGGTGGGCGCCGAGCAGACGGCGCAGCCCGACGTGCGCGCACAGGTAGGTGGCGCGGTCGCCGGAGCGGCGGAACTCCTCGGCGCGGGCCAGTTCCTCGGTGGCCAGGACGAGGGGCGCGTACCGGGTGACGGTGTCCTGGTGGGCTTCGGTGGCCACCAGCCACAGCTGCGGGCGGACCGGGCGCAGCCCGGGCAGGCGCGGCAGGGCGGCGGTCAGGGGCGGGAGTGACGCGGGGATCAGCGGGCCGGCCGGAGGAGCCTCCGGCGGCGGGGCAACCAGCGGGATCATGTCTGCCTCACACGGACGTGGCGGTGGGCTCCGGTGCGGTACGGGTACGGGCGTCGGCGCGCGGCGTGGCGGTGGCCGCCCCACCGCGCAGGGCGACGGCCGCGGCGACCGGGGAGAGGAGGGCGAGGCCCGCGCACAGCAGCCAGGTCCCGGTCACCCCGAGGGAGAGCGAGACGGGGCTGAACACCGCCAGGGACAGCGGCGCCGCGCCGATGCCGGAGAGCGCGAAGGTGGACATCGCGGCGCCCATCCGCCCCTCGGGAACGGCCTGTTGGTAGGCGGTGACCAGGGCGGGACCGTTGAGGCCGGAGAGCAGGCCGACGACGCCGGCCGTGGCGGCCAGGACGACGGCCGAGGGGACGAGGGCCATGGCGGCCATGCCGGCCGCGAGACCGACACCGGTCACCACGAGCTTGGTGTGCGCCGGGATGCGGTGGGCGAGGGCCGCGCCCAGGGCGGCGGAGGCCAGCGCACCGGCGCCGAAGACGGACAGGACCATGGCGACGGCGCCGACGCCCCAGCCCTCGTCGGCGGCCCGCAGGGGCAGGGCGACCTCGGCCGGCCACAGGAACGCCAGGTCCATGCAGAAGCAGGCGACGAACATCCACCGCAGGCGCGGGTGCGCGGCGAGGAGACGGAAGCCGTCGCCGGAGCGGCGCAGCAGCGAGGGCCCCTGCGGAGCCCGCTCGGGCCTGGTCATACCGTGGGTGACGTGGGCGGCGCAGGCCAGCCAGACGGCGCAGCCGACGGCCGCTGCCGTCATGGCCACGGGCAGGCCGCCGACGACCACCAGCCAGGCGCCGAGGGGCGAGCCCGCGATGGGGGCGAGGCGCAGCACCATGGAGAAGAGGGAGTTGGCGCGGCCGAGCTGCTCCTGGGGGGCGAGGCGGGGCAGCAGGACCCCGGAGGCGGGGCCGGTGAGGCCGAGCAGGACGCCGTCGACGAGGGCGACGGCGATCAGCGGCCACAGGGACTCGGTGGTGGCGGTCACCGCCACTCCGGCCGCGAGGACGAGGACGCGGACGCTCGTCGCGCGGAGCAGAACGGCGCGGGGGCCGAGCGCGTCGGCGAGCGCTCCTCCGAAGAGGAGGAGCAGGGCGCGCGGCAGGGTGGCGGAGAGGGTGACGTACGTGACGGCTTCGCGGCCGCCGAGCTGGACGGCCGTCCAGCTCATGGCGATCAGGAGGGCGAAGCTGCCCGCCTGGACGGCGGCCTGGCCGATGACGAGACTGCTGACGCGACGCCAGTCGACGGCGGACGCTTCGCCTGCCGGTGCGCCGGCTGCGGGGGTCGTTCCCATGGGGTCGGCTTTCTGTGGTCGATGCGGAGGAAGGTGCGGTGGCCGTGGTCAGAGGGATGTGCGGACGTGGACCCGGACGCCGGCCGCGTCGCCCCTGAGGGTGGCGGCGACGGCCAGGGCCACGGCGCGGTCGGCGGCCCGGCGCACGGCGCGGCGGCGGCGCGTGCCGAAGGCGCTGGGCCGGGAGGTGACCTGGGCGGGCGGCCGGGGCGTACGCAGTTCGACGCGGCCGCCGAGGTAGCCCCGGCCCGCCTCGGCGAGGACGCGCTGCGCGGTGTGCCGGGCCGTGGTGCCGAGGCCGGTGCCGTCGCGGGAGACCGTCACGGTGATGCCGGGGGCCTCCCGGACGGAGAAGCAGGCGCGGACGGCGTGGTCGGCGGCGCGCCGCCGGTGCGCGGTCACGGCGTCGCCCCCGTCAGGTCGGCGGTGCGCTCGGGGTGCGACGGGTGGCCGTCCGGCCACCACAGGTCCTCGGGGTCCAGGGCGGTGACGCCGTACTTGCCCAACGCGCTGATCAGCAGCCGCAGTTCGAGGGCGATGCTGTCGACGAGGCGCTCCAGGCCGTGCTCCGGGTCCTCGTCGACGGCCACGAGGGCCGCTCGGCCGAGACCGACGGCGGTGGCCCCCAGGGCGAGGGCGCGGACGGCGCGGCCGCCCTCCCACATGCCGCCGGAGGCGAGGAGGCAGCCGTCGGGGCGGCCGATGCGGCGCAGGCACGCGGCGAGGGGCAGGCCGACGTGGTCGAGGAAGACGCCCGGCGCCCAGCCGGTGCCGCCTTCGGCTCCGTCGACGGTGACGGCGTCCGCTCCGGCGGACCAGGCGGTGCGGGCGGCGTGGGCGATGTCGCGGCCCGGGTGGAACTTCACCCAGGTACGGGCCTTGGGGAAGTTGTTCCGCATGAAGCGCAGCTGCTGACGGAGGATCTCGTCGGTGAAGGTCCCGGGGGTGGCGCAGCGCAGCTGGCGCTCGCCGTCCGGGTCGAGGACCTTGCGGACCGTGAAACGGCGGGCGAGCTGCTCCGCCTCGGCGCGGTCGACGACGGTCATGCCGCCGAGACCGGGCTTGGCGCCCTGACCTGTCTTCAGCTCGAAGGCGAGCCGCCCGCTCTCCAGGAGGGGCCGGAAGGCGGGGTCGCTGTAGAGGAGGTTCCAGACCTCGGAGTCGGCGTCCTCGGTGGACTGCTGGACGACGACGCCGCCGGCTCCGTCGGGTGCGGCGTCGAGGTAGGCCTCGACGCGGGCGAGGAGTGCGGAGCGGGTGGCGTCGCCGGCGCGGCGGTAGCCGTGCACGGGGATCATGTTCTCCCCGATGACCATGGGGATGCCGAGCCGGGCCGCCTGCCGGCCGGCGTGGACGGCGAGGTCGCCGCTGCCGGCGCGGGTGGAGCCGAAGGCGGACAGGTAGAGGGGCAGCCGGGAGGTGAAGCCGCCGATGCGGGAGCCGAGTTCGACGTCGGTGAACTCCGGCTCGCGGGCGAGGTCGATGAGCTTCTCCAGGCGCTGGGGCATGAAGACGGGCGGGACGATGCGCGCCCGGTCGAGCTCGTCGGCGGCGGGGGTCCCCGTACGCGGTCCGTACAGCTGTGTGCCGTACGTGGTGGGGTCGGGGAAGACCTCGGCGGTGCCGTTGCGGGCGCGGGCGCGTATCGCCCGCTCGGGGAAGCCGGGGGCGCCGAGGGCGGTCACGGGGCCACCACCCCGGGGAGCTTCGGGTAGGCGCTGACCTGCCACAGGGCGTCGAGGCCGGTGAGGAAGCGGACGAGGCGCTGCAGACCCATGCCGAACCCGGCGCTGGCCGGCATGCCCTCACGGGCCTCCTTGAGGTACCAGGCGTACTTGGCGGGGTTCTCGCCGCTCTCCCGCATGCGGGTGACGATGGTGGCGTAGTCGGCCTCGCGCTCGCTCCCGGAGACGAGCTCGCCGTATCCGTGCGGGGCGATGAGGTCGAAGTTGCGCAGGACGCCGGGGCGTTCGGGGTCCTCCCGGTCGTAGAAGCCGCGGGAGCCCTTGGGGTAGTCGTTGACGAAGAAGGGACGGTCGCTCTCCAGGGAGAGGATCCGTTCGCCGGCCCAGTCGATCTCGCCGTCGGGGTTCTGCGGGTGACCGGCGGCGAGGAGCCGGGCCACGGCGTCGTCGTGGGTGCGGACGTCGTACTTGCCGGCACGGACGTCGGCGAAGTCGCCCTCGATCCGGCCGAGTTCGGTCAGGATCTCGGGGACGGCCGTCCACACGTGCTCGGTGACGTGCGTCAGCAGTCCTGCGGCGATCTCCTGGGCGTCCTCGCGGCTCCCGTCGGCGATCTCCACGTCGATCTGGTGGAACTCGACGAGGTGACGGCCGGTGCCGGCGGTCTCCTCGGGCTCGACGCGCACGTTGGGGGCGACGTAGAAGAGCCGGGGGAAGCCGCGGAGGGACGCCTGCTTGTAGAGGATGGCGCTGGTCATCAGCTTGTACGGGTGGCCGTAGTAGTCGACGTCGAGGGCCTTGGCGCCGCGGCCGCCCGGGTCGGTGACGGGTCCGACGAGCGGGGGCAGCAGCTCGGTGAAGCCCTCGCCGCGCAGGAACGCACGGGCGGCGTGGAGGGCCTCCTGCTGGACGAGCATCGCGGCGCGCAGCCGGGGCGAGCGGAGGTGTTCGCCCAGCGGGGGCGGGGTGGCCGGGGCACCGGTGGGGTGGGCGTTGTCCATGACGGGGCTCCTGTTCGGGGCGGCGTGGGTGTTGTCGGGGCGTCTTGGGTGCGTTCGGGGCGGCGTGGGCGTCCTCGGGGTGGCGTGGGCGCGTTCGGGGGCGGCTCAGACGGTGAGCGGGGTGGCCTGCGGGCGGTCGTGGCCTTCGCCGCTGTCGCGGTGGCTGTCCCTGTCGCGGTGCCGGGGGCTGTCGTACCGGTCGGCGACGTGGTGGAGGGCGGCGAGCAGGCCGGCCGAGGTGAGGGGGGCCGCGTCGGCCGCCGCGTCCGGGCGGATCGGCATCGCGCCGGTCCGGGCCCAGCGGAGCCGGCCCCCGGGGTCGACGAACCCGAGGGAGCGGCCGGCGTTGTCGGGATGGAGGCAGAAGGGAACGTCGAGCAGCCCTCGTTCGAAGGCGGCCGGCAGGGCCCGGGACAGGTCGGGGTGGAGGCCGAGGACGGTCTCGACGAGGGTGCGGGCCTCCTCGTACACCTCACCGCCTCCTTCGGCCGCAGGATCCGGGGCCGGGGGTCCGGCGAGCGCGGCGGCCGCGGCGGCGGTCTCCAGGGCGCGGACGTTCTCCTCGACGGTCGGGAGGCGATGGGCCTCGGCGGTGGTCTTGACGATGAGGCGGCCCGCGCCGGAGCGCACGGCGAGGCGGGCGGAGGCCTCCAGGAGGCGGGTGGCGCCCTGTTCGGTGCGCGGATAGACGCCCATGTAGGTGTAGAGGACGACGTGGTGGTCGATGCCGTCGGGCAGGAATTCGGCAGCGAGCCGGTGCAGGGCGCGCAGGGCCTCCTCGTCCTGGGCCGGGTCGGTCTGCTGGGCATAGCTGAGCGAGACGCTGCGCAGCCCGAACTGCATGAAGAACAGGCACTCCAGGACGCTCGTGGCCACCAGGAGGCCGGGCGGGCAGAGCTGCCCGAGCAGGCAGCCGCCGAAGCTCTCCAGATGGGGTACGGCTCCGGGGCGCGCCCCGGTGGCGAGGAGTTCGCAGGCGCGGGCCCAGGCGGTGACGGACTCCCGCAGGGGGGTGCGGCCGTAGGGCAGGCAGTACGAGACGGGGCCGCCTTCGGTGGCGTCGAGGCCGGCCGCGGTGAGTGCCCGGACGATGGCCAGGGGGCGGGCGGAGCCGTGCCTGACCTGTACGGGGAAGTCCGCGTCGAACAGCCCGTCGAGGACGGCCCGGGTGGTGGCCGGGGAGTGCGCGGCGATCGGGTAGCCGTTGAGGCGGCTCCCCTCGGCGACGGCGGCGCGGGCGGCGGCGAGGTCGCCGACGCGGGTGTAGCTGTCGACGGTCAGGGTGCCCGCGGTGTGGGCGGTGGCGGCCCTGGTCCGGGCGAGCCCGGCCCGCATGCGGCCGGGGTCGCCGAAGCCCATGCGGGGCTGGACGACGAGCCGGCCGGCGGCCGCGGACGCGGCGACGAAACGGCCGAAGTCGGGGGCGGGGGCCGGGGCGGTCAAGCCGGCACCTCCTTGCGGGCGCGTGCGGCGAGGAACTCGCGCAGGGCGTCCAGGTCCTCGCCGAGCACGGCGTCGCAGCCGGCCTCGGTCAGCCGCGCCACGTCCGCCTCCTGGCGGTGTCCGGCGACGCCGAGCTTGCCGCCGAGCACCACGGGGAGGCCGGCCAGGGCGGGTTCCGCGCGCAGTCGGCGGACGGCGGCGAGTCCGTCGCGGTAGCCGTGCCCGTTGACACTGCTGAGCACCACCGCGTCGGGCGCGTGCCGCAGACAGCCGGCGAGCAGCAGCTCGGCAGGGGCGCAGGGACCGAGCCCGACGACCTGGTGGCCCTGTTCCTGGAGGAAGAGACGGAGGTACACGAGATTCCATGTGTGGGAATCCGATGCGGTTCCGCTCAGGAGTATCTTCATGGGTCGAGGATAATTTTCCGGGGATTCCGGAAGGGGAAGTACGACCGGCAGCAAGGACCGGCACTTTCGTTCTGGGATTTCCCCACGGGAAAAGCGCCGTGCCCCGCATCGGCTGCGGGGCACGGCGCTTCGGTCGAGGGCGCGTCAAGCCTTATGTGTTCGGGCCTTATGTGTTCGGACCTTACGCGTTCGGGCCTTATGTGTTCGGACCGTACGTGTTCAGGCGTACTGGGCGACGAGGCTGCGCGGGCGGATGTCGGTCCAGTGGGCGGTGATGTACTCCAGGGCTTCGGCGCGGTTCCCGGCGCCCCAGACGCTGGTCCAGCCAGCCGGGATGTCCGCGAAGGCGGGCCACAGGGAGTGCTGGCCCTCGTCGTTCACGACGACGTGGAAGGTGCCCTCGGCGTTGTCGAACGGGTTGACGGACTCGCTCATGACTGGCTCCTCGTTTCTTCCTTCTGAAGTGCGGAGAGTTTCTCCGCGACAATTCTTCCGATTGTTTCGAGAGGTTCCGGTTCGGCCATCTGGAGATGGCCGCACTCGACGGTGTGATTGTCGATGACGCCCTCGGTGAAGGGAATCCAGGTGGCGGCGAGGGCGCCTTCCCGCTCCCCCGGCCGGCGGGCGGTGAAGAACACCGTGTCGGTGTCGGCGACGCCGGGCACGTGCCGTGCCATGAGTGCGGCGTGGGTCTCGGAGGCGCGGAGCACGGCCCGGAGTTCGGCGTCGGAGAACCCGGCGAGGACGGGGTCCTCGCGGCGGATCTCCGCCATCGCCGTGGCGAGGTCCCGCGCTTTCTCGGCCCTCGCCTCGGGCGGGAGCACGGAGACGCTGCCGGGTCCGGTCTGGTGGACGTCCATCAGCGCGAGCAGTTCGACCCGCTCGCCCGCCTCGCGGAGCCGTACGGCCATGGTGTGGGCGACGAGGCCGCCGTACGACCAGCCGAGCAGCCGGTACGGGCCCCAGGGCTGTACCCGCCTGATCTGCTCCAGGTAGTCGTCGGCCATCTGCTCGACGCTGCGCGGCCGGTGGCCGGGCTCGCTCAGCGCGCGGGCCTGCAGCGCGTACAGCGGCTGGTCGTCGCCCAGGTGGCGGGCGAGGCCCGCGTAGGCCCAGCCGACGCCGGTGCCGGGGTGGACGCAGAACAGCGGGCGGCGGGTGCCACGGGTGCTGAGCGGGAGCAGGACGCCCAGGGCGGCGGCCGTGCCGTCGTCCTCGGGCGAGCCGAGCAGTCCGGCGGGGGTGGGCAGGCGGAACAGGTCGCGGACGGTGCGCTCGATGCCGAGGACGGAACGGACGCGGTTGACAAGGCGGACGCCGAGCAGCGAATGGCCGCCCAGGGTGAAGAAGTTGTCGTCGATGCCGACGCGGGGCACGTCGAGGATCTCGGCGAACAGCGCGCACAGCACCTCCTCGCGGGCGTTGCGGGGCTGCCGTCCGCCCTCGGCGGAGGCGGGGCGGTGCGGGGCGGGGAGCGCCGTGCGGTCGGGTTTGCCGTTGACGGTGAGCGGCAGGGCGTCGAGGACGACGACGGCGGAGGGCACGAGGTGCTCGGGGAGCGCGGTCCGTGCCTCGGCGAGCAGCTCGGCGATCAGTCGGGCCCCGGTGACCGCCGTGTCCTTGCGGGGGACGACGTAGCCGACGAGGGTCTTGTCGCCGGGCCGGTCCTCGCGGACCACGACGAGCGCCTGGCCGACCGAGGGATGCGCGGCGAGGGTCCGCTCGACCTCGCCGGGTTCGATCCGTACGCCGCGCAGCTTGATCTGGCCGTCCGCCCGTCCGAGGAACCGGAGTTCACCGGCGGGGGTCCACAGCACGCGGTCGCCCGTGCGGTACATGCGGCTGCCGTCCCGTTCGAACGGGTCGGGGACGAACCGCTCGGCGGTCAGCCCGGCCCGGCCGACGTATCCGCGGGCCACGTGCGCGCCGGCGATGTACAGCTCGCCGGGGACGTCCGGCGGGACGGGTCGCAGCGCGTCGTCGAGGACGTGGCTGCGGGTGTTGTCCATCGGGCGGCCGAGGTGGAGTCCGGCGCCCCGCAGGGCGCGTTCGCCGGTGCCGAACCACTGGTTGTGGGAGGCGAAGGTGGTCTCGGTGGGGCCGTAGGAGTGGACCAGGACGGTGTCGGGGCAGTGGGTGAGGACGCGCTGGACGGCGGCGGGGTTGGCGACGTCGCCGCCGGTCCACACCTCGCGCAGGAGTCTCAGGGTGTCCAGGCCCTCGTCGGCCATGACGTGGAAGAGGCCGACGGTGAAGTAGGCGGTGGTGACGCCGTGTTCGCGGACGGCGCGGGCGGTCTCGGCGAGGTCCGTGCCGTCGCCGCGGGTGAGGACGAGGCTGCCGCCGTTGAGGAGCGGCACCCAGATCTCGAAGACGGAGGCGTCGAACCCGGTCGCCGAGTGGACCAGCATCCGGTGCGGTCCCCCGGCACGGACGTCGCGGTCGCGGGCGAGCTCCACCACGTTGCGGTGGGTGACGCCGACGCCCTTCGGGCGGCCCGTCGACCCGGACGTGAACATCACGTACATCAGGTCGTCCCCGGTGGCGGGAACGTCCTCGGCGAGGGGCTCCCCGGCGTCGGGCGCGTCCACGAGCAGGAGCGCCGGGACGACCACGACGGAAGCGTGGTCCTCGTCGGTCGCCACCAGCTGGACCTCGGCGTGGTCCTCGTCGGTCGCCAACCCGCGCACCCCGGCATGGTCCGCGTCGGCCGCCAACCCGCGCACCCCGGCATGGTCCGCGTCGGCCGCCAACCCGCGCACCCCGGCGTGGTCCTCGTCGGTCGCCACCAGCCGGACCCCGGCGTCCTCCAGCATCAGCCGGATCCTCGCCTCGGGAAGCCGCGGGTCCAGGGGCAGGTAGGCGGCGCCGCATTTGAGGACCGCGAGGGCCGTCACCACCAGGGACACGCCGCGTTCGAGGAGGACGCCGACGGTGTCGCCGCGGCGCACGCCGGCGGTCCGGAGACGGGCGGCCAGCGCGCCGGCGCGGGCGTCGAGTCCTCCGTAGCCGACGGTCTCCCCGTCGGTGATCAACGCGGGCGCGTCGGGGGTGCGCGCGGCCCGGCGGGCGATCAGCTCGTGGATCGTCTCCGGGGCGCCGGGGACCACGGCCGCGGTGTCGTTGTACTCGCTGACGAGGCGGAACCGGTCGGCGGCGGTGAACAGGTCCACGTCCCCGATCCGTACGCCGGGGTCGGCGGCCGCTGCCCGCAGGGTCCGCTCCAGGTGGGCGGCGAGCAGCGCGGCGGTGGGGGCGTCGAACAGGTCCGTGGCGTACTCCAGGCCGCCCGCGAGCCCGATCGGCCGCCCTTCGGCGTCCCGCCGCTCCTCCATCGCGAAGGTCAGGTCGAACTTGGTGGAGACGGTGTCCAGGAGCGCCGGCCCGCCCTCCTGGAAGAGGCCCTTCGCGCCGGCGGCGTCGCCCGTGTAGTCGTGGTGGAGCTGGACGACGATCTGGGCCAACGGGTGGTGGGCGGTGGTGCGGAGCGGGTTGAGGTGCTCGACGACCCGGTCGAAGGGGAGCTCCTGGTGCCCGTAGGCGGCGAGGTCGGTCTGCCGGACCCGGTCGAGGAGTTCGGTGAAGGTGGGGTCGCCGGAGGTGTCGGTGCGCAGCACGAGGGTGTTGACGAAGAAGCCGACCAGGTCGCCGAGGGATTCGTCGTCGCGTCCTGCGGTCATGGTGGCGAGCGGCAGGTCGGTGCCCGCGCCGTGCCGGGTGAGGACGGCGGCCAGGGCGGCCTGGAGGACCATGAACAGGGTGGCGCCGCTGCGCCGTGCCACGGCTTCGAGGGCCTGGTGGGTGGCGGCGTCGACGGTGACGGGGGCGCGTCCGCCGCGGTGGGTGGCCTCGGCGGGGCGGGGGCGGGCGGAGGGGAGCTCGAACACGGCGGGGGCGTCGGCGAGGGTCCTCTCCCAGAACTCCAGGTGGGCGGCGGCGGCCGGGCCGTCGATCAGGTCGCGCTGCCAGAGGGTGTAGTCGGCGTACTGGACGGGCAGTGGCCGCCAGGTGGGGTCCCGGTCCTCGGTGCGGGCCCGGTAGGCGGTGCCGAGGTCTGCGAGGAGGGGGCCGGTGGACCAGCCGTCGGCGGCGATGTGGTGGACGAGCAGGACGAGGACCTGTCCGCCGCCGTCGTCGGGGGTGACGAGGGTGGCCCGCAGGGGCGTCTCCTCGGCCAGGTCGAAGACGTGTCCGGCGGCTTCGGCGACGGTGGCCTGGAGCCGCCCGGCGGGTACGGACCGCACGTCGAGCGGGGGCCGGACGGCGGGCAGGATCTCCTGGTGGGGTTCGCCGTCGACGCTCCGGTAGCGGGTGCGCAGCACCTCGTGCCGGTCGGAGAGGTCGGTGAGGGCCTCGGCGAGGGCGACGGCGTCGAGGGGTTCCGCCGGCCTGAGGACGAGGGGGATGTTGTACGAGGCGCTGGGCCCTTCGAGCGTGTCGATGAACCACAGCCTGCGCTGGGCGTACGACAGGGGGATGCGTGCGGGCCGGTCCGCGCGCGGCACCGGGCGGGGGCGTACCGGCTCCGGGACGCCGCCCGTCTCCGGCGTGGTGGACCGGTCGGCGATGCGGCGTGCGAGGGCGTCCGGGGTGGGCGCGAGGAGCAGGTCGCGGACCTGGACGTCGGCGCCGAGGCGGGCGCGGATCCGGTTGGCGAGGCGTACGCCGCTCATGGAGTGGCCGCCGATGGTGAAGAAGCCTTCGTGGGGGCCGACCTGGTCGAGGCCGAGTACTTCCGCGAAGAGTTCCCGCAGGGTGTCGGTGTGCGGGGCGGGCGGCTCCGCACGCGTGGGTGCGGTCGCCTCGGCGGCGCGCGCGGCGGTGCGGGCGCGCCGTTCGTCCAGGGCGTGCCGGGTCGCGGGGTCGACGAGGCCGTTGTCCCGGATCCGGGCCTCGGGGTGCTCGGCGGCGGCGCGCAGGGCGCGCTCCAGGGCGGCGAGCAGGATGCGGGCGGTGTCCTCGTCGAGTACGTCGCGCGCGTACTCCAGGCCGAGCCGGAGTCCGGCGGGGGCGCCGTCGGCGTCCCGGAGTTCCTCGAAGGCGGCGGTGAGGTCGAACTTGGTGGTGGCCGGTCCTTCGCCGGCGAAGCGGCCCGGGATGGCGCCGAGGTGGAAGGGCCCGCCGTCGGGGCCGGTGGTCCGCAGGGTGAGCATCACCTGGAAGAGCGGGTGGACGCCGGGTGTGCGGGGCGGGTTGAGGTGTTCCACGAGGAGGTCGAAGGGGAGCCGCTGGTGGGCGAAGGCGGCGAGGTCGGTGTCGCGGACCCGGTGCAGGAGGTCGGTGAAGGCGGGGTCGCCGCTGGTGTCGGTGGGCAGGACGAGGGTGTTGACGAAGAAGCCGACGAGCTCGTCGAGGGCCTCGTCGTCGCGTCCGGCGACGGGGGTGCCGAGGACGGTGTGCTCTCCGGCGCCGGCGGCGCGCAGGGCGAGGCCGAGGGCGGCCTGCGCCACCATGAGCAGGCTGGCGTCGTGCTCCTCGGCGAGGCGGACGAGCCGTGCGTGGACGGCCGGTTCGACGGCGGCGGTCACCAGGCCGCCGTCGTGGGCGCGGACGGCGGTCCTGGGCCGGTCGAGGGGCAGGTCGGTGGCGGCGGGCAGGCCGTCCAGGGCCGTACGCCAGTGGGCGAGGCCCCGGGCCACGAGGGAGTCGGGGTCGTCGGCTTCGCCGAGGAGGTCGTTCTGCCAGAGGGTGTAGTCGGCGTACTGGACGGGCAGCGGCTCGCGTTCGGGCGCGCGGCCCTCGGCGCGCGCGGCGTAGGCGTGGGCGAGGTCGGTCATCAGCGGTTCGAGGGACCAGCCGTCGCCGGCGACGTGGTGGAGCAGGACGGCCAGGGTGGCGCCGGGGCCGTCGTCCGGCAGGAACAGGGCGACGCGCAGCGGGAGTTCGCGGGACAGGTCGAAGGTCTCGGCGGTGAACCGGGCGACCCGCTCGGCGCGTTCCCCCGCCGGGCACTCGACGGTGCGCAGCCGTACGGCGGTGGGGGCGAGGACGTGCTGGTACGGCTCGTCGTCGGGGGCCGGGAACACAGTGCGCAGCACCTCGTGCCGTTCGGCGAGGTCGGCCACCGCGGCGGCGAGGGCGGCCCGGTCGGGGGCCGTCTCCAGGTCGAGGACGATCGGCATGTTGTAGGCGGCGGACGGGCCGTCGAGCTGGCCGACCAGCCACAGCCGGCGCTGGGCGTGGGAGAGCGGGACGCGGTCCTCGGCGGGCAGGGGTTCCTCGTGGACGACGGGCAGGCGCGGGTCGGCCGTGCGCAGCGCCTTGCGGTTGATCTTGCCGGAGCTGGTACGGGGCAGGGCGACGACGATCGAGACCGCGGGCACGGCGGCGGCGGGCATGCGCGCGCGTACCCGGTCGCGCAGCTCCTCCGCGCCCGTGCCGCCCTCCGTCACCACGAAGGCGACGAGCCGCTTGACGCCGTCGCCGTCCTGCTGCGCGACGACGGCGGCCTCCCGGACCGCGGCGTGGCCGGCGAGGACGGAGTCGACGGCGGCGGGGTCGATGCGCTGGCCGCCGATCTTCACCTCGTCGTCGAGGCGGCCGTGGTACAGGATCTGCCGGTCCTCGCCGATGGTGACGAGATCGCCGGTGCGGTAGGCGCGCTCGCCGTCGAGCTCGGTGAAGCGGCGGGCGTTCAGTTCGGGCCGGTGGAGGTAGCCGCGGGTCAGGCCGCCGCCGAGCAGCCACAGTTCGCCGTCGACGACGGCGGCGCGGACGCCGGGCAGCGGCCGGCCGATGGGGATGGGTCCGGCGTCGTGGCGGCTGAGGTCGGCCACGGTGGCGACGACGGTGGTCTCGGTGGGGCCGTAGCCGTTGAGGAGGCGGATCCGGTCGCCGACCAGGCCCCGCCACTGGGCGACGCGCTCGGGCAGGGCGGCCTCGCCGTAGATCATCACGGTGCGCAGGCCCTCGGGGAGGGCGACGGAGCCGGTGGTGAGGACGTAGACGAGCTCGTGCCAGTAGGCGGCGGGCAGGTCGAGGTAGGTGACGCCGTGCCGGGCACAGCCCGCGAGGAGTTCGGCCACGTCGAGCATGTCGTCGGTGCGCAGGACGAGGGTGCCGCCGGCGCCGAGGGTCGTGAAGATCTCCTGGATGCTGGCGTCGAAGTGCAGCGGGCTGAACTGGAGGACGGCGTCGTCGGGCCCGATGCCGTAGGCGGGGGTGGCACCGGCGATGAAGTGCGCGAGCGAGTCGTGGGCGACGACCACGCCGTTGGGGGTGCCGGTGGAACCGGAGGTGTAGATGACGTAGGCCGCGCCCTCTCCGGCGCCGGGGCCTCCGAGGACGAGCTCGCCGTGCCGGGCGACCTCCGCCGGGCCGGGCGCCAGGTCGCCGCAGGCGTCTTTCAGGATCGCCTCGTTGCGGGCGTCGGGGGCCTGGACGTCGAGGGGCAGGTAGGCGGCGCCGGTGCAGAGAACGGCGAGCAGACCGACGATGGCGTCGATGCCGCGCGGCCGGTGGAGGGCGACGAGCCGGCCGGGCCCCGCGCCCTGCGCGGCGAGCTCCCCGGCCCGGTCCCGTACGGCGGCGTCCAGCTCGGCGTAGGTGAGGCGGGCGTCGGCGTGGACCAGGGCGGGGGCGTCGGGGCGGGTACGCGTCTGGTGGGCGATCAGGTCGAGCACGGGCGGCGCGGGGGCGGGAGAGGGTCCGCCGTCGAGCAGGTCTTCCGTTCTGCTGGGGGGCATGCTGAGTTCCTCCGGTAAAGGGCCGAGAGACCGGGGCGAACGGTTCCTCTCGCCTCCGTGCCCTTCACGCTAGGCGCGCGGCCCTGCCGCTCGGGGCAGTCGGCCCGGCAGCTCCGATCGGCAGATGGCGTACGGCCGGAGCTGCCGGTGGGTACGACACCGACCCCGGTACCGGTCCGTGTGGGGCCGCGCCAGGCCCCGCGCGACGCCGCGCCTGGCTGGGCGTCGCCCCACTGCCGTGTGGGCCCGCACCCGCTGCCGTGTGGGCAATCGTCCCGCAGGGCGGGACGGGTGGGCACACGGGACGGCGCCCCCAGCCGGGCCCAGGCGTTCCGCGCCTGGACCCGCACCACCGCCGCGGCGCGCTCCCGGTGCGGGTTCAGGCGCGGAAGCCTCTGGCACCGGCAGGGCGCGGGTCCGTTGTGCCCACCCGTTCCGCCCCAGCGGAACGACTGCCCACAACGAGGGCGACGAGGGCACCGCCCCGGGCGGGCGCCGCCCACAACGGGGGTGGCGGCGCCCCGGCGGAACGCATGCCCACAACGGGGTGGGCTGAGGCGCCGCCCCAGGCGGGCGCCGCCCACAACGAGGGCCCTCAGTTGGGGCGGCGGGCTCCCGCCGCCGTGCGGCGGCGCAGTGCCGGGGCGGCGGCCGGGCGGGAGGCCGGCGCGTTCGGGTCGGCGGCGGGCTCGGCCAGACGGCGGGCGAGGGAAGCCGCCGTCGGGTTGCGGAAGACGTCCCGCAGGGTGAGGTCCTGGCCGAACTCGGCGCGGATCCGGTTGAGGAGCCTGACCGCGAGCAGGGAGTGCCCGCCCGACTTGAAGAAGTTGTCGTCCCGGCCGATCGGACGTCCGCCGAGGACGTCCCGGAAGACCCCGAGGAGGCGTTCCTCCCGGCCGTCCGGGCCCACCTCCGTCACCGCCTCGACGGGCGCGTCGGCGTGAGCGCCGGGCGCGGGCAGCCGGGTCACCAGGACGACGCGGGCGGGGGTCAGGTACTCGGGCAGCCGCTCGGCGGCCCAGCCGCGCAGCGTCGCCTCGTCGGCGCCGCCGGGGACGCGGGTGACGTACGCGTACAGGCGGTCGTCGCGGACGGCCACGGCCGTTCCCGTCACGTCGGGGTGCCGGCCGAGCACGTCCTCGACATGGCCCGGCTCGACCGGGTAGCCGCCCACGGTGAGCACGGCCACGGGCCGCAGGGACCCGTCCGCCTCGGCGAAGGCCCGCCGGCCGGTGGTGCGCAGGCCGCCGCCCGGGGTCCGCTCGTGGACCTCGCCGGGCACCCGTACCGGCGCGGGGCGTCCCCGTTCGTCCAGGACCACGGCCTTGTCGGCGGGGGCCGCCGGGCCGTACGACGGGCCGGAGAGCGCGGTGCCGGGGTCGGCGGCGAACGCGTCGAGGGTCTCGGTCAGCCGCCGGGCCAGGAGAGCGGCGGTGTCCGCGTCGTAGAGCGCGGTGGCGTACTCCAGGGCGCCCCGCAGGCCGGCCGGTCCGCCGTCGGCGTCGACCAGCTCGGTCAGCGCGAAGGTGAGGTCGGACTTGGCGCCCACCGCGCTGAACGCGACCGGTTCGCCGTCGAGGACGGACGGGGTCCCGGCCCCGCTCGCCGCCGCGTGCACCTGCAGCATCACCTGGACGAGCGGGGCGTGCGCGGCGGAGCGGTGCGGGCTGAGGTGCTCGACGAGCCGGTCGAAGGGGAGGTCCTGGTGGCTGTACGCGGCGAGTCCGGACTCGCGGACCCGGCGGACCAGTTCGGTGAAGTCGGGGTCGCCGGAGGTGTCGGTGCGCAGCACCAGCGTGTTGACGAAGAAGCCGACGAGCGGGTGCAGGGCGTCGTCGGCGCGGCCGGCGACGGTGGTGCCGACCGCCAGGTCGGTGCCCGCGCCGTGCCGGGTGAGGAGGGCGGCGAGGGCGGCCTGTACGACCATGAAGAGGGTGGCGCCGTTGCTCCGGGCGACGCGCAGCAGGGCCCGGTGGGTGACGGCGCTCACCTCGAAGGCGGTGAGGGCGCCGGCGCCGTCGGTCTCGGCGGGGCGCGGCCGGTCGGTGGGCAGGGCGAGGAGCGGCGGCAGCCCGTCCAGGGCCTCGCGCCAGTGGGCCAGTTGTTCGCCCGCGACGCCGTGCTCGCCGTCGAGGAGCTCGTGCTGCCAGAGGGTGTAGTCGGTGTACTGGACGGGCAGCGGCTCCCAGTCGGGGGCCCGGCCCCCGGCGCGAGCCCGGTAGGCGGTGTCCAGGTCGGCGAGCAGGCAGCCCGTCGACCAGCCGTCGCCGGCGATGTGGTGGACGAGGAGCACCATGGTCTGGCCGCCGTCGCCGTCCGTCACGAGCGAGGCCCGGAAGGGGATCTCGGTGGCCAGGTCGAAGACGTGTCCGGCGGCCGCGTCGACGGCCGCGCGCAGTGCGTCCGGGCCGTCGGCGCCGATCTCCTGGAGCACGGGCGTCGCGCCGGCGAGCACCTGCTGGTACGGCTCCCCGCCCGCCGTCGGGTAGACGGTGCGCAGCACCTCGTGTCGGCCGGCGACGTCCGCGAGGGCGGCGGCGAGCGTGGCCGGGTCGACGGGGCGGTGCAGCCGGGTCACCACGGGAATGTTGTAGGTGGCGCTGGGGCCTTCGAGCCGGCCCAGGAACCAGAGGCGGAGCTGAGCGGCCGACAGCGGGACGCGTGCGGGCCGCAGCGCGTCGGGGACGGGTCGCAGCGGGGGGCGGGCGGGGCCGTCGTCCCGCTCGTCGAGGCGGCGGAGGAGCTGCCGGGGGGTCGGAGCGAGGAAGACGTCGCGGATCGCGGCCTGGAGGCCGAGGGCGCCCCGGATGCGGTTGGTGAGCTTGCCGGCGAGCAGGGAGTGTCCGCCGAGCTTGAAGAAGTTGTCCCCGGGGCGTACGTCGTCCCGGTCGAGGATCTCCGCGAACAGGCCGCGGATGATCTCCTCTCGGGGATCCGCCGCGGAACCCGTCCTGGTTCCCCGTCCGTCGCCGGATGTCCTCCGTTCGGCGAGGGCGCGGGCGAGGGCGTCGTGCCGGCGGTCGAGCCCCCGGCGCTCCTCGACGGTGAGCAGGTCGACCTCGCTCAGCGGCGTGTCGCCGGACCGCTCGGCGAGGGCCGTCAGGGCGCGCTGGAACAGCGCGAGCAGGATCCGTGCGGTGTCCTCGTCGTACAGGTCCGTCGCGTACTGCAGCCCGAGGAGCACTCCCCCGGGTTCGCCGTCGGTGTCGTGCGTCTCGACGCAGTGGAAGGAGAGGTCGAACTTGGCTCCGGCGAGGTCGGCGCCGTCCGCCTCGCCGGAGATGCCGCCGAGGCGGACGGTCGTGTCCTGTGCGGTCTGCGCGCTGACCATCACCTGGAAGAAGGGGTGGCGGCCGAGGGAGCGTTCGGGGTTGAGGTCCTCGACGAGGAGGTCGAACGGCAGGTCGTCGTGGGCGAAGGCCGCCAGGTCCCCGTCCCGTACGCGCCGCACGAGCTCGGCGAGGGTGGGGTCCCCGGTCATGTCGGTGCGCAGGGCCAGGGTGTTCACGAAGAAGCCGACGAGCGCGTGCAGGTCCTCCTCGGGCCGGCCCGCCACCGCCGTGCCGACGACCACGTCCTCGCCTGCGCCGGCCGCCCGGAGGGCGAGGGACAGCGCGGTCCGGACGACCATGAAGAAGGTGGCGCGGCTGCTGCGGGCGACACCGGCGAGCGCCTTGTGGACCAGGGCGTCCACCTCGGCCGTCACCACGGCCCCCCGGTGGCTGGGTTCCGTGAGCCGGGGCCGGTCGGCGGGCAGCCGGGTCTCGGCCGGGATGCCGTCCAGGGCCTTGCGCCAGTACGCCAACTGGTCGTCGCGGACGCCGTGTTCGCCGTCGAGGAGCTCGCGCTGCCAGAGGGCGTAGTCGGTGTACTGGACGGGCAGCAGCTCCCACTCGGGGGCACGGCCCTCGGCGCGGGCCCGGTAGGCGCGGTCGAGGTCGGCGAGCAGGGAGCCCACCGACCAGCCGTCCGTCGCGATGTGATGCACCGAGAGGACGAGGACCGCCGTTCCGTCCGCCACCTGGAACAGCCGTACGCGGAGGGGCAGTTCGCTCGTCACGTCCAGCGGGATCCTGGCGAAGTCGGTCGCCCGCGCCTGCGCTTCCTCAGGCGCGGCGCACTCCTCGACCTCGACCCGCGGCTCCGGCACGTCGAGGACGCACTGGTACGGCTCTCCGTCCCGTACCGGATAGACCGTCCGCAGCACCTCGTGACGGTGCATCACGTCCCGTACGGCCGCCTCCAGGACGACCGCGTCGGGCTGGGCCTCCAGCTGGAGCACCATGGGCGCGTTGTACGCCGGGGAGGAGCCTTCGAGCCGGTTGAGGAACCACAGCCGGCGCTGGGCGTACGACAGGGGGACGGGGTCGGGGCGGTGCTCGTCCGGCACGGGGCGCAGGGCCGGGCGGCGGGGGCCGGTGCCCCGCTCGCCGAGGCGGCGAAGGAGCTGCCGGGGGGTCGGGGCGAGGAAGACGTCGCGGATCGCGGCCTGGAGGCCCAGAGCCCCTCGGATGCGGTTGGTGAGTTTGCCGGCGAGCAGGGAGTGTCCGCCGAGCTTGAAGAAGTTGTCCCCGGGGCGTACGTCGTCCCGGTCGAGGATCTCCGCGAACAGGCCGTTCAGGATCTCCTCGCGGGGGTCCCGGACGGAGCGGGTCCCGGTCCGCTCGCTCTCGCCCGCGGTGCGGGGCCGTGGCTCCTCGGCGAGGGCCCGGTGGCGGCGGTCGAGGGCGTCGCGCTCGCCGTCCGTGAGGAGCCGGACGCGGCTGAGAGGGGTGCTGTCCCGCTCTTCCGCGAAGGCCGTCAGCGCGCGCCGGAAGAGCGTGAGGAGGATCCGTGCGGTGTCCTCGTCGTACAGGTCCGTCGCGTACTGCAGTCCGAGGAGCACCCCGCCGCCGTCGGCCCTCTCCTGGCAGTGGAAGCTCAGGTCGAACTTGGCGGTGGCCAGGTCCGCGTCGTCGAGGACGGCGGGGACGGTCCCGAGCCGGACGGTCGCGTCCTCCCGCCGGGTCTGCGCGCTCAGCATGACCTGGAAGAACGGGTGGCGGCCTAGGGAGCGTTCGGGGTTGAGGTCCTCGACCAGGAGGTCGAACGGCAGGTCCTCGTGGGCGAACGCGACCAGGTCCGTCTCGCGGACGCGGTCCACGAGCGCCCCGAGGCCGGGGTCCCCGGAGAGGTCCGTGCGCAGGGCCAGGGTGTTCACGAAGAACCCGACGAGCTCGTGCAGGTCCTCCTCGGGCCGGCCCGCCACCGCCGTGCCGACCACGATGTCGTCCCCCGCGCCCGCCGCCCGCAGGGCGAGGGCCAGGGCGGCGCGGGCCACCATGAAGAACGTGCCCCGCCGGGCGCGTGCGACGGCGGTGAGGGCCCGGTGGGTTCCGGCGTCCAGCTCGGCCGTGACCATCGCGCCCCGATGGCTGGGCTCCGTCGGCCGGGGTCGGTCGGCGGGCAGTCGCGTCTCGGCCGGGATGCCGTCCAGGGCCTTGCGCCAGTGGGCGAGTTGTTCGTGCGCGGTGCTGTCGGGGTCCTCGGGGTCTCCGAGCATGTCCCGCTGCCACAGCGCGTAGTCCGCGTACTGGACGGGCAGCGGCTCCCAGCCGGGGGCGCGGCCCTCGCCGCGGGCGCGGTAGGCGGTGTCGAGGTCGGCGAGCAGGCAGCCCACCGACCAGCCGTCCGTCGCGATGTGGTGCACGAGGAGGACGAGAACGGCCGTTCCGTCCGTCACCCTGAACAGCCTCACCTGGAGGGGGAGTTCGCGCGTCACGTCCACGGGGAGCCGGGCGAACGCCGTCGCCCGGGCCTCCACGTCCTCGCCCGCCGCGCACTCCTCCACCTCGAAGCGCACGTCGACGTCGTCGAGGATCTGCTGGTACGGCTCCTCGTCCCGGGCCGGGTAGACGGTACGGAGCACCTCGTGCCGCTCCACCACGTCCCGTACCGCCGCTTCGAGCACCGCCGGGTCGGGCATCGATCCCAGCCGGAGCACCACGGGGGCGTTGTAGGCCGAGGAGGCACCCTCGAGCCGGTTCAGGAACCACAGCCGACGCTGGGCGTAGGACAGGGGGATCACGGTTGCTGCTCCTCGTGAGTGACGGGGCGGGCGGGTCGGGCGGCGACGGGGACTGCGGTCAGGCGTCCCGTGCGGCCAACAGCTCCTCGATGTGGGCGGCGAGGTCACGCAGTCGCGGGTGGGCGTAGACGGCCTTGACCGGGAGCGCCACGGACAGCTCGGCCCGCACGCGGGAGACGAGCTTGATGGCGAGCAGGGAGTGGCCGCCGAGCTTGAAGAAGTTGCCGTCCGGGCCGATCGACGCGGCGCCCAGGACCTGGGTCCACACACGGGCGATGAGCTCCTCCGCGCGGCCGTTCAGGCCGTCGGTGCCGGTGCCGGTGGTCGGGGGCTCCGCGTCCGCCGCCGGGGTTTCGAGCCGGGTGGGCAGTGCGGACCGGTCGAGCTTGCCGCTGGGCGTCGTGGCGAACCGGTCCACCGCGACGTACGCGCTCGGCACCATGTAGGCGGGCAGGCTCTCCGAGAGGGCGGCGCGCAGGGCGGTGGCGTCGCCGCCGCGGTGGTAGGCGATCAGGCAGGCGGTGCCGCCGGCGTCCTCGCCGAGGATCACGGCCGCCTCGGCGACGCCGTCCTCGCGGGTGAGGGCGGCCTCGATCTCCGGGAGTTCGATGCGGTGTCCGCGCAGCTTGACCTGGCCGTCGGCGCGGCCGAGGTAGACGAGCCGGCCGTCGGGGAGCAGCCGGCAGCGGTCGCCGGTGCGGTACATGCGCCCGCCGGGGGCGTCACCGGAGACGATGTCGGCGACGAAACGTTCCGCCGTGAGTCCGGGGCGGCGGCGGTAGCCGCGGCCCACGCGCGGGCCCGCGAGGTACAGCTCGCCGGACTCCCCCGGCCCGACCGGAGCGAGCTTCTCGTCGAGCAGGCGCATCCGGAGGCCCGGCAGGACGGCGCCGATGTGCGGCTCCCCCGGCCAGTCGATCCAGCCGGCGGTGGCGTCGACGGTGCACTCGGTCGGACCGTACACGTTGAGCGCGCGCAGCAGGCCGGACCGGTGGGCGGCGGCCAGCCGGTCCCACAGCGCCGGACTGATCGCCTCGCCTCCGACGAGGAGGGTCAGCGGGCGCGGGCCGCCGTCCTCGGTGAGCAGGTCGAGGAGCGGGTCGGCGTGCGAGGGGGTGATGTCCAGATCGGTGAGGGCCTGCTCGTCGACGAAGGCGGCGAGCAGCGACGGGTCGCGGCGGGTCTCCTCGTCGATCATGACGAGGGTGTCGCCCCGGCAGAGCCGTGTCCACTGCTGCACGGAGGCGTCGAACGACGGGGAGGCGTTCCAGCCGACCCGGCGGCCCTCGCCCGTGGCGGCGCCCGCCTCCTCCAGTTCCTTCAGCAGCAGGGAGGCGGCGGCGCGGCCGATCTCGACGCCCTTGGGGCGGCCGGTGGAACCGGAGGTGTAGATGACGTAGGCGAGCGTGTCTCCGGTGACCGGAACGGGCGTGTACGGGGACGGGGCCGGGTCACCGCTCGGGGCGGCCGCCAGCTCGGCGAACGTCACGGCGCGGGCACCGGGGGCCGGGGAGCCGGCCGTACCACTCGTACCGTCCGTGCCGTCCGTGCCGTCCAGGACCACCAGGTCGGCGCCGGAGTCCTCGACGAGGTAGCGGCGGCGGTCGGCGGGCAGCGCCGGGTCGACCGGCAGGTAGGCGGCGCCGGCCGTGAGCGTGCCGATGATCGCGGTGACCAGGGCGGCGCCCCGGGGCAGGCAGAGCGCCACGACGCTCTCCGGGCCGACGCCGAGGGCACCGAGCCGGGCGGCGAACACGGCGGCCTCGGCGCGCAGCTCGTCGAAGGTGAGGCGGCGGTCACCGGCGACGACGGCGGTGCGGCCGCCGGGAGCGGTGGCGAACCGTGCCAGGAGGTCCGCCGCGCCGGTTCCGGCGGCGACGCAGGTGCCGCAGGAGCAGGCCTCCGAGACGGAGGGGGCCGATGAGGCCGGGGTGGCGGAGGAGGCCTGGGGGGCGAAGGGGGCCTGGGCGGCGGAGGGGGCCTGGGCGGCGGCCGGTACGACAGTGGAACGCTCGGGGAGGACGGCGGTCATGGCGGGGCTCACCTTCCGTACAGGGTGGTGGAGGGGGCGGAGGTCGGGGAGCAGTCGGACAGCCGTACCGGCTCGCCCATGGCGACGACGATCTTCCGGTCTCCGGTGTACGACTCCCGGCCGTGCGCGCAGAGGATGTTGTCGACGAGCATCAGGTCGCCGGCCTGCCAGCTCTCCCGCAGGGTGACCGCCTGGTACACGTCGTTGATCGCGTCCACCTCGGCGTCGGTGAGGACGGTGCCGTCGCCCAGGCGGGTGTCGAAGGGCAGGCCGTCCGCGCCGAACGTGTCGGTGAGGACCTCGCGGACGTCCTCGTCGAGGCTGCGGGCGTTCCAGAACGCGAAGTGGTTGAACCAGGAGCGTTCGCCGGTCACCGGGTGGGTGATGACGGCGGAACGGCGCTGGCGGGTGCGCAGGGTGTCCTCGTCGAGCCACTCGTAGCCGATCGCGTTCGCGTCGCAGTACTCCTCGGCGCCCGCGGGCTCGTCCGACGAGAAGGCCTTGCGCCAGGGCATGCCCGCCAGGTCGGAGTAGTTGCGCACGAGGAGCCAGCCGGCCTCGGCGAACCGCGCGACCAGGTCCTGCGGCAGCAGGGCGAGGGCCTTGCGCATGTCGCCGACGGTGGTCGCGCCACCGGTCTCGGGGGCGGTGACGCAGCCGAAGAGCAGGACGCCGGGGAAGTCGAGGGTGTAGCTGTTCTCGTTGTGCAGGCGGATCGCCTGGGCGGCCGGCAGGTCGGTGGAGGAGAACACGCCCTCGCCGAAGTCGCTGCGCGGGGTGGCCTTCTCCTTGTAGCCGGCGCGCCGGGCGATCAGCACGTCCCTCGCCTCGGCGAACGTCTCCGTGTCGGTCACCGGAAGTCCGCGCAGCATGACCGCGCCGGAACGGTGCAGTTCGGCCTGGATGGCGGGGAGCTGGGCGGACAGCCAGGCGGTGGCCTCGGCCATGGTGTCGAAGCCGGGGGTGTGGACGAGGGCCGGCTTGCCGGGCTCCCGGACGACGGTGATCCCGGTGGCGGCCGGGCGCTGGGCGTACGTGGTCATGGTGGGTGGTCTCCTCGTATCAGGTGACGACGGCGGGCTCAGGCGTTGCTGGGGGCGGAGGCGTACAGGGTCTCCAGGACCGGGTTCAGGCGGGCGAAGAAGCCAGGCAGGTCCTGCTGGAAGTAGAAGTGGTCGCCGGTCAGCACCTGGGGCACGACCTCGTGCCCGGCCACCAGGGACCAGCCGTCGAGCAGGTCGACCGGGACGATCGGGTCGGCGTCCCCGCCGAACACCGCGACCGGGCAGTCGAGCCGTACGGCCGGGGCCGTGCACCGGTACGCGTCGTCGATGGCGAAGTCGGCGCGGATGGACGGCAGGACGATCTCGCGGAGCTCCTCGTCGTCGAGGATGCCGTCGTCGGTGCCGCCGCGCTCCTTGATCGCCGCGACCAGTTCGTCGTCGTCGAGCCGCTCCGGGTGCACCGGGCACTGGTTGGGCAGCACCGGTGCCCGGCAGGCGGAGGCGATCAGGCCCTGCGGGCTGCGGCCGACGGCCTGCAGCGCACGGGTGACCTCGAAGGCCACCAGGGAGCCCATGCTGTGCCCGAGCACCACCAGGGCACCGGTGTCCGCGGGAAGGGCGTCGACCACGGGCAGCGCCAGGTCGTCGACGGACTCGGGCAGGTCCTCGCTGAAGCGGGCGCCCCGGCCCGGGTACTGGCCGATGAGCAGCCGTACGTCGGCCGGGAGGTGCTCGCGCCACGCGCTGTACGCGTGCGCGTTGCCTCCGGCGTGCGGGAGCACGAGCAGCGACAGGCGGTGCGGCAGGTCGCCGGGCAGGTCCCAGACGACGTCCTCGGGGGCGGGGGTCGGGGAGGTGTTCATCAGCTGATCCGTTCTGTGGCGGTGGCGTTGGCGGTGGCGGTCTGGGGCTTGGCGACGGTCTCGGAGACCGTCTCGGTCGCGGTGCGGCGGCGGAGGGCGGGACGGGCCTTCCTCACCGGCGCGGTCTTCAGGGATTCGATGTGCTCGGCGAGCCGGGCGGGGGTGGGGTGCTGGAAGACGTCGCGGATGGTGAGCCGGACGTCGAGGGCACCGGCGATGTGGTTGGTGAGGCGGGCGCCCAGGAGGGAGTGGCCGCCGTGGTGGAAGAAGTCGTCGTCGACGGTGAGGTCGGCGGTGGTGTCGAGGGTGCGGGTGAAGAGGCCGAGGAGGGTCTCCTCCAGCGGGGTGCGCGGGGCACGGCCGGCGGAGGCGACGGGGGCCGGTTCGGGCAGCGCGCGCTTGTCGACCTTCCCGTTGGGGGTCAGCGGCAGCCGCTCCAGAACCACGAGGTGCGTGGGCACGAGGTGCTCGGGCAGCCGCTCGGCCACGTGCCGCCGGATCTCCCCGGGGTCCGTGTCCCTGTCGGCGACGACGTACGCGGCGAGTTGTTCGTGGTGGACGGTGACGACGGCCTGGGTGACCGCGGGGTGGGTGAGGAGCGCGGCCTCGGTCTCACCGGGCTCGACACGGAAGCCACGGATCTTGATCTGGTCATCGGCCCGGCCGTCGTAGTGCAGCCGGCCGTGCCGGTCGAAGTGGGCCAGGTCGCCCGTCCGGTAGAGCCGCTCGCCGGCCCCCGCGAAGGGGTTCGGGACGAAACGGGTCGCGGTCAGGTCCGGCCGGCCCAGGTACCCGTGGGCGAGACCCTCGCCGGCCAGATACAGCTCACCGGTCACCCCCGGCGCGCACAGCTTCAGGTGTGCGTCGAGGACATAGGCGGCCTTGTTCACCAAGGGCGCGCCGACCGGAATCAGCGTGTCCCCGGGCTCGACGGTGTAGGTGGTCGTGAAGCCCATGGACTCGGCCGGGCCGTAGCCGTTGACGACCCTGATGCCGGGCTTGAGCCGCTGCAGCTTGTGGACGTGTGCCGGGGAGGCCGCCTCGCCTCCGGTGAAGGCGACGGTGACCGTGGCGAAGGCCTCCGGGTGCTCGTCGACGAGGAAGTTGAACAGGCTCGCCGACAGCTGGAGCATCGTGACCCCGTGCCTACGGGACAGCTCACC
Organism: Streptomyces vietnamensis; assembly: GCF_000830005.1. Taxonomy (NCBI): domain Bacteria; kingdom Bacillati; phylum Actinomycetota; class Actinomycetes; order Kitasatosporales; family Streptomycetaceae; genus Streptomyces; species Streptomyces vietnamensis. Next base: position 438,351 of record NZ_CP010407.1, read on the forward strand.
GATCAGCACCGGCTCCGGCCGCTGCCCCGGCTGCAGAACGGTCGTCCCACCGTGCAACAACGCGCCCCAGAACTCCAGGCTGAACGCGTCCCACGACACCGGCGAGCACTGCAGGAACACCTCGCCCGGACCGAAGTTCCCGTACGACTGCCCGCTCACCGTCGACACCAGGTTCCGGTGCGACGACAGGATCGCCTTGGGCCGGCCCGTCGAACCCGACGTGAACATCAGGCACGCGGAGTCGTCGGGGCTGAGGGGCAGGCCGAGGTTGCCGGGGTTGCGGGAGAGGAGTTCGCCAGGGGCCTCGGTGTGGGTCTGCCACGGTCCGTCGACGCGCTCCGCGAAGGCCGGGGCCGTGACGAGATGGCTGATGCCGGCGTCGGCCGCCGCCGAGCGGAGCCGCTCGTCGGGGAAGTCCGGGTCGAGCAGGGTGTAACCCGCCCCCGTCTTGACCACCGCGATCACCGCCGCCGCGAACTCCACCCCGCGCTCAAGCAGCACACCCGCCATGTCGCCACGGCCCAGGCCGTGGGCCCGCAGGTGGTGGGCCCACCGGTTGGCCATCGCGTTCAGCTCCGCGTACGAGACTTCGCGGTCTCCGTCGAGCAGGGCCGTCCTCTCCGGCCGGCGGACGACCTGCTCCTCGAAACGCTCGACGAGGGAGGCCTCACCCACCTCGGCGACGGTTCCGGCCCACGGTCCGGTCAGCAGCTCGCGCTCCGCCTCCGACAGCACCTCCAAAGACGCCAGCGGCAGGCCGGGGTCGTCGAGCACCTGGACCAGCACCTGGCCGAGCACCGACGCCATGCGGCGTACCGAGTCCTCGTCGAACAGTTCGGACGCGAAGAGGATCGCGCCGTGCAGGCGCCGGCTGTCGTCGGAGCGGAGCAGGAACTCGAGGTCGAACTTCGCCGACCCGTTGACGAGACCGGAGATCTCGGCGGTACGGACCCCGGGCAGGTGCAGCTCCGGAACGCCGCCCACCTCCAGGCCCAGGCAGATCTGGAAGAGGGGGTGCCGCGCCAGGCTGCGAGTGGGGTTGACCGCTTCGAGGACGAGGTCGAAGGGTGCCTCCTGGTGGGCGAAGGCGTCCAGGTCCGCCGTACGCACCCTGCGCAGAAGGTCGCGGAAGCTCGGGTCACCGGCAGTGCTGGTCCGCAGCACCAGCGTGTTCACGAAGAACCCGACCAGGTCCTGCAGCGACCGCTCACCACGACCCGCCACCGGCGTCCCGATCGCCAGATCGGACCCCGCACCCAGGCGGGTCAGCGCCGCGACCAGGGCCGCGTGCACCACCATGAACGGCGTGCACCCCTCCGAGCGGGCGAGAACCGCGACGCGCTCGAACAGATCCGTGCCGAGGTCGACCTCGACCTGACCGCCCTGATGCGAGGCCCTGGCCGGCCTCGGACGGTCCAGGTTCAGCCCGTGCTCCTCCGGCAGTCCCTCCAGCGCCCCGCGCCAGAAGCCCAACTCCCGGCCCAGCACACTCTCCGGGTCGTCCGCCGAGCCCAGCACGCGCCGCTGCCAGGCCGCGTAGTCCGCGTACTGCACGGTCAAGGGCTCCAGGACAGAGCCTTCGACCCCGGCCAGCCGGGCCTCATAGGCCCGCTGCAGATCTCCGAAGAACACCGCATTCGACAGACCGTCCGTCGCGATGTGGTGCACCACCAGCGACAGGACGACCGAGCCGTCAGCCAGCTCCAAGGCCACCGCCCGCAGCGGCAGCTCCACGGCCAGATCGAAGACGCGCCCGGACAGCTCCGCCAGCGCCGCGTCGACGTCGGAGGCGCCGATACGCCGGCGTTCCACCGACACCCTGGCCTGCTCGGGCGGCAGGACCCGCTGGCGCGGTTCGCCGTCCACCGGCTCGAACACCGTCCGCAGCGGAGCGTGCCGCTCGACCACGTCGCTCAGCGCGGACTCCAGCGCCCCGAGGTCCAGCCCTCCCTCGCACCGCACCACCATCGGCACGTTGTAGGCCGCACTGTCCCCCTCCAGCTGAGCCAGCAGCCACAACCGCCGCTGCGCGAACGACGCCGGAGCCGGCTCACCAGTCCCCTCCCCCGCGACCAGCGGCGGGAGAGCCTCTCCCGCCCCCCGTCCGGCAACCAGCTCCGCAAGTCCCGCCACCGTCGGACGCCCGAAGACGTCCCGGATCGTCAGCCGCGCACCCAGCGCCTCGGCGATGTGGTTCGTCAGCCGGGCCGCGAGCAGCGAATGACCGCCGTGGTGGAAGAAGTCGTCGTCGACGGTGAGGTCGGCGGTGGTGTCGAGGGTGCGGGTGAAGAGGCCGAGGAGGGTCTCCTCCAGCGGGGTGCGCGGGGCACGGCCGGCGGAGGCGACGGGGGCCGGTTCGGGCAGCGCGCGCTTGTCGACCTTCCCGTTGGGGGTCAGCGGCAGCCGCTCCAGGACGATCACATGTGTGGGGACGAGGTGCTCGGGGAGCCGCTCAGCCACGTGCCGCCGGATCTCCCCAGCGTCTGTGTCCCCGTCGGCGACGACGTACGCGGCGAGCTGTTCGTGGTGGACGGTGACGACGGCCTGGGTCACGGCGGAGTGCGTCAGAAGCGCAGCTTCGGTCTCACCGGGCTCGACACGGAAGCCACGGATCTTGATCTGGTCGTCGGCCCGGCCGTCGTAGTGCAGTCGGCCGTGCCGGTCGAAGTGGGCCAGGTCGCCCGTCCGGTAGAGCCGCTCGCCGGCCCCCGCGAACGGGTTCGGGACGAAACGGGTCGCGGTCAGGTCCGGCCGGCCCAGGTACCCGTGGGCGAGACCCTCGCCGGCCAGATACAGCTCACCGGTCACACCCGGCGCGCACAGGTTCAGATGAGGGTCCAGGACATAGGCGGCCTTGTTCACCAAGGGCGCGCCGACCGGAATCAGCGTGTCCCCGGGCTCGATCGTGTGGGTGGTCGTGAAGCCCATGGACTCGGCCGGGCCGTAGCCGTTGACGACCCTGATGCCCGGCTTGAGCCGCTGGAGCTTGTGGACGTGTGCCGGTGAGGCCGCCTCGCCTCCGGTGAAGGCGACGGTGACCGTGGCGAAGGCCTCCGGATGCTCGTCGACCAGGAAGTTGAACAGGCTCGCCGACAGCTGGAGCATCGTCACCCCGTGCCTACGGGACAGCTCACCGATCAGCACCGGCTCCGGCCGCTGCCCCGGCTGCAGAACGGTCGTCCCACCGTGCAGCAGAGCGCCCCAGAACTCCAGGCTGAACGCATCCCACGACACCGGCGAGCACTGCAGGAACACCTCTTCGGGCCCGAAGTTCCCGTACGACTGCCCGCTCACCGTCGACACCAGGTTCCGGTGCGACGACAGGATCGCCTTGGGCCGGCCCGTCGAACCCGACGTGAACATCAGGCAGGCCACGTCATCAGCGCTCAGCTCCGTGCCGAGGTTCTCTCCGCTGAGGTCTTCCAGCTGCCGTGAGGAGCAAGAGGCCGTGTCCCAGGGCCCGTTCAGACGTGCCGCAAGACGCGGCTCGCTGATCAGGACGCTGATGCCGGCATCGGTCGCCGCCGAGCGGAGCCGCTCGTCCGGGAAGTCCGGGTCCAGGAGCGTGTAACCCGCCCCCGTCTTGACGACCCCGATGACCGCCGCCGCGAACTCCACCCCGCGCTCCAGCAGCACGCCCGCCATGTCGCCGCGCCCCAGGCCGCAGGACCGCAGATGGCGGGCCCAGCGGTTGGCGGCGGCGTTGAGTTCGGCGTACGTGACCTCAACTCCCTCGCCGACCAGGGCCGGCCGGCCCGGGAACTTCGCGGCCTGCTCCTCGAACCGCTCGACGAGCGTGGTCTCCACCGCGTCCGCCGCCGGTCCGGCCCACGGGCCCGTCAGCAGTTCGCGCTCCGCCTCCGACAGCACCTCCAGACCCGACAGCCGCAGACCCGGCTCGTCGAGGACCTGGGCCAGCACCTCGCCGAGGACGGTCGCCATCCGCCGTACCGTGGCCTCGTCGAACAGCTCCGCCGCGAAGAGGACGGTCGCCCGCAGCTCCTTCTCGTCGTCGGAGCGGAGGAAGAACTCCAGGTCGAACTTGGCGGATCCGCTGGAGAACTTCTCCACCGGGCCCGTACGGACTCCGCTCAGCTCGAAGGCGGGGCCGCCGTCGGTCTCCAGGCCGAGGCTGATCTGGAAGAGGGGGTGCCGCGCCAGGCTCCGGGTCGGGTTGACCGCTTCGAGGACGAGGTCGAAGGGTGCCTCCTGGTGGGCGAAGGCGTCCAGGTCCGCCGTACGCACCCTGCGCAGAAGGTCGCGGAAGCTCGGGTCACCGGCAGTGCTGGTCCGCAGCACCAGCGTGTTCACGAAGAACCCGACCAGGTCCTGCAGCGACCGCTCACCACGACCCGCCACCGGCGTCCCGATCGCCAGATCGGACCCCGCACCCAGGCGGGTCAGCGCCGCGACCAGCGCCGCGTGCACCACCATGAACGGCGTGCACCCCTCCGCCCTCGCGAAAGCGGCCACCCGCTCGAAGAGGTCCTCACCGAACCCGACCTCGACCTGACCGCCCTGATGAGACGCCCTGGCCGGCCTCGGACGGTCCAGATTCAGCCCGTGCTCCTCCGGCAGTCCCTCCAGCGCCCCGCGCCAGAAGCCCAACTCCCGGCCCAGCACACTCTCCTGGTCATCGGGGGATCCCAACACCCGTCGCTGCCAGACCGCGTAGTCCGCGTACTGCACGGTCAAGGGCTCCAGGACAGAACCCTCGGCCCCGGCCACCCGGGCCTCATAGGCCCGCTGCAGATCCGCGAAGAACACCGCATTCGACAGACCGTCCGTCGCGATGTGATGCACCACGAGCGACAGGACGACCGAGCCGTCAGCCACTTCGAACGCCACCGCCCGCAGCGGCAGCTCCACAGCCAGATCGAACCCACGACGCGCCGCTGCCTCCAACTCCCCTTCCAGGGCACCGGCGTCGACCCGACGCCAGTCCACCGACACGCGCGCCCTCTCGGGCGGAAGGACCCGCTGGCGCGGCTCGCCCTCCACCGGCTCGAACACCGTCCGCAGCGGAGCGTGCCGCTCCACCACGTCGCTCAGCGCGGACTCCAGCGCCGCCCGGTCCGGCGCGCCCTCCAGCCGTACCGCCATCGGCACGTTGTAGGCCGCGCTGTCCCCCTCCAACTCCGACAGCAGCCACAACCGCCGCTGCGCGAACGACGCCGGAGCCGGTTCACCGGCCCCCTCTCCCGCGACCAGCGGCGGGACGGCCCGTACGGCGCCCTGCTCACCGAGCAGTTCCGCGAGCCCCGCCACCGTCGGGTGCCCGAAGACGTCCCGGATCGTCAGGCGCACGCCGAACGCCTCGGCGATGTGGTTCGTCAGCCGGGCCGCGAGCAGCGAATGGCCGCCGAGGGCGAAGAAGCTGTCGTCGATGCCCACCGGGCCGGTGAGCTCCAGGGTTCGGCCGAAGAGGGCGGCCAGGATCTCCTCGGTCTCGTTGCGCGGGGCGCGGTCCGTTCCCAGGACCGTCGTCGGTGCCGGCAGCGCCCGCTTGTCGATCTTGCCGTTGGGGGTGACGGGCAGGCGGTCGAGCGCGGTCACGTACGTGGGGACGAGGTGCTCGGGGAGCCGCTCGGCCACGTGCCGCCGGATCTCGTCGGGGTCCGTGTCCCCGTCGGCGACGACGTACGCGGCGAGCCGCTTCTCGTGGACGGTGACGACGGCCTGGGTCACGGCAGGGTGGGTCAGGAGCGCGGCCTCGGTCTCGCCGGGTTCGATCCGGAAGCCGAGGATCTTGATCTGGTCGTCGGCCCGGCCCTCGTACAGGAGGCGTCCGTCCCGGTCGAAGCGGGCCAGGTCGCCCGTCCGGTAGAGCCGGCCGCCGTCCGTGGCAAAGGGGTTCGGTACGAAGCGGGCGGCGGTCAGGTCCGGCCGGCCCAGGTATCCGTGGGCGAGGCCCTCGCCCGCCACGTACAGCTCTCCGCTCACCCCCGGTGGGCAGAGGTTCAGCTGCGCGTCCAGGACGTAGGCGGGCTTGTTGACCAGCGGGGTGCCGATCGGGATCACCGGGTGCGGCTGTTCGCCGGCCTCGATGGTGTGGGTGGTCGCGTAGATCATGACCTCGGCGGGTCCGTACCCGTTGAGGACGGTGATGCCGGGCCTGAGCCGCTGGAGCTTGTGGACGTGCGCCGGGGAGGCCGCCTCGCCCACCGTGAAGGCGGTGGTGACGGTCTCGAAGGCCTCGGGGTGTTCGTCGGTGAGGTAGTTGAAGAGGGTGGCGGACAGCAGGAGCGTCGTGACGCGGTGCCGGCGCGCCAGCTCGGTCACGAGGGCCGGTTCGGGCTTCTGTCCCGGCTGGAGGACCGCCGTGCCGCCGTGCAGGAGCGCTCCCCAGAACTCCAGGCTGAACGCGTCCCAGGACACCGGCGAGCACTGGAGGTAGACCTGGTCCGGGCCCGCGGGGAGGTAGGGCTGGCCGATCAGGGTCGCCACCAGGTTGCGGTGGGAGGACAGGATGGCCTTGGGCCGGCCCGTCGAGCCGGAGGTGAACATCAGGCAGGCGGGGTCGTCGGGTCCGAGCGGCACGCCGAGGTTGCCGGGGTGGTACGAGAGGAGTTCGCCGGGGGCCTCGGTGTGGGTGGCCCAGGGGCCTTCGACGCGTTCGGCGAGCACCGGGCGGGTGACGAGGTGGCTGATGCCGGCGTCGGCGGCCGCCGAGCGCAGCCGGTCGTCGGGGAAGTCCGGGTCGAGGAGGACGTGGGCGGCGCCGGTCTTCAGGACGGCGAGGAGAGCGGTGGCGAAGCGGGTGCCGCGTTCGAGGAGGACGCCGGCCATGTCGCCGCGCCCGAGGCCGCGGGTCCGCAGGTGGCGGGCCCAGCGGTTGGCGGCGGCGTTCAGTTCGGCGTACGTGACCTCGCCTGCCTCGTCGATGAGCGCGACCCCGTCGGGGAACCGTGCCGCCTGCTCCTCGAACCGCTCCACGAGCGTCGTGTCCACCGCGTCCGCGAGCGGTCCGGCCCACCGGCCCGTCAGGAGCTCGCGCTCCGCCTCCGACAGGACGTCCAGGTCGGCGACCCGGCGTTCGGTCGGTCGCTCGGCGGTGAGGACGGTGGTCAGGAAGGCGGCGAACCGGTCCTGGTGGGCGGCGACGGCCGTCACGTCGACGCCCTCGACGGGGGTGTCGAAGTCGATGCGCAGGCCGTTCGCGGCGCCCAGGTCGAGCACGGCGACGCTGAGGTCGTCGACCGGGCCGTTGCTCACGTTGTGGTTGACCGTCGGGTGGCCGCAGACGGTGAGCTCCGCGTGGAAGCCCATGATGTTGAGGACGGGCGCGGCCAGCCTGCGGGCGCCGTCGATGACACCGGCGTCGCGGCACAGGTCCTCGTACCGGGTCATCTGGTGGCGCAGACCGTGCTTGACCTCGGCCCCCACCGAGCGGACCAGTGCGGCGAGCGGTTCCTCGGGCCGGACCCGGAGCCTCAGGGGGACGACGTTCGACGACATTCCCGGGGTGCTGCGCGCCCGTCGGGACGTCCGGCCGGTCACGGGCAGGGCGATCGTCAGCTCGGTCCGTCCGGTGACGCGGTGCAGGTAGACCGTGAACAGGGCGACGAGGAGGACCGACCAGGAGGCGCGCTCGCCGCGTGCCACCGCGCGGAGCCGGTCGGCGTCCGCCGGGGACACCCGTACGCTCCGGCGGGCGAAGGGCAGGCCGCCGTGCGCGGCCGCCGCCCGGCCCGTGCCCCGGACGAGGCCGGCGGGGGCGTCCGGCGCTCCGGCGAGGTGCTCCCGCCAGGCGGCGCGCTCGGCGGCGGCCTCCTCGGACCGCCGGTACTCCGCGTCCTCGGCGAGCAGTTCGGCCAGGCTGCCGAACGGGGACGGCCCCCAGGGCTCGCCCGCGACGGCCTGCTCGTACAGCTCGACCAGCCGTGCGAGGGCCATCGAGACGCCCACGCCGTCGACGACCAGGTGGTGGAAGCCGTAGAAGTAGAAGTACCTCTCCTCGCCGAGCTTGATCAGCGCGCAGCGGACCGGCGGCTGGTCGGTGAGGTCGAAGGGGGCGCAGATCAGCGCGTCGATCAGCCGCCAGGCCTCGCGCTCCGGGTCGTCCGTGGCGCTCACGTCGGTGAACGGCAGGCTGCGCGAGCCGGCGTCGGCGTCGAGCAGCTGCCACACCTGCTCCCCGTCGTCCTCGAAGCGGCGGATGCGGAGGAAGTCCGCCTCCTCGACGAGCCGGCGCCAGGCGGCCGCCATCAGCTCCGGGTCGACGGGGCCGTTGATCTCGCGGCACTCGGCGACGTTGTACTTCACGCCGGTGGGGTCGAGGGCGTGTGCCGTCCAGATGTCACGCTGGGCCACCGAGAGCGGCAACCGGACGGCAGCCGGAGCGGGTGCGACGGGCGTGTCGAACGGCATGGGGGCTCCTGGGGAAGTCACGGCGGAGGAGAGGGAGGAGAGGGGCTCGGGCGGGGCAGTCGCCATACAACCCGTGGGCCGGGGCGGGGAGCGGCAGTTGCTGCGGCGGTACGCCAGCGGTTCGGCGGCGGGGCGGCAGTCGGGCGGCAGCGGTTCCGGCAGTCGTACGGACTCCACCGGCCGTACGGGGATGCGGCAGCGGTTCCGGCAGTCGTACGGCGGTCGGCGGCGGCCCGCCGGTCGTACGGGTGCCGCTCACCGGACCGGCGTGCGCACCCCGGTCGTCACGGACACGGGCGCGGGCGCGGTCGCCCTCGCAGTCGCCGTCGCCGTCGCCGCGAGGGCGCGTACCACGCACAGCACGCGGAACGCGGAGCGGCCGCCGCCCGTACCGGCCCGGATCACGCCGCTGACCAGCAGGTCGCGGACCGTGCGGCCGCAGTGCGGCAGGGGCATGCCGGTCAGTCGGACGACGTCCTCCAGGACGAACTCGCCCTCGCCCGCGGCGCACAGCGCGCCGATCAGCTCCCGGTGGCCGTCGGGGAGCGCGGCGAGGGTGCGGGCGACGCGCTCGCGGAGCCGGGAGCCGGAGCGGCCGTCGGCCAGGTGGTCGAGCAGCGGCGCCGGGTCGGACTCGACGATGCCGCGCAGCGTGGGCAGGTCGCAGACGGTGAGCCAGGAGGCCGCGGCGGAGAGTGCGAGCGGGTGGCCGTCGAGCCGGTGGCTGACCCACGCGACGTCCGCGAGGACGCGGTCGTCGGGAACGATGTCGGGGCGGACGTGGCGGAGCCGGCTGAGGAGGAACCGGGCGGCGGGTGCGTCGGAGCGGATGCCGTCGGACGGGTCGGGTGCCTCCAGCGGGGAGAGGAGGAAGAGGCGTTCGCCGGGGACGTTCCAGGGTTCGTCGGCGGTGAGGAGGAGGCGGAGTCCGGGCAGTTCGCGCAGCAGTCGGCTCAGGCGGTGGAAGTCGAGGAGTGCGGTGTCGACGCCGTCGAGGACGAGGAGCACGGCGCGGTCGCCGAGGGCGCCGGCCAGTTCGGGGGTCAGTTCGTCGGCCCGGCCGTCGCCGTGCAGGAAGGCGGCGCAGTCGGCCGTGAGGGCCGCGAGCTGCTCGTCGTCGGCCGGCAGGCAGTCGGCGACCGCCCCGGGGGCGGTGTGCCAGAGGACCGGGAAGCCGGTGGCGTGCAGCCGGGCCGCCGCCTCCAGGGCCAGTCTCGTCTTGCCGACGCCGGTCAGGCCGACGACGGTGATCAGCCGTTCGGCTCCGGAGCGCAGCTCCTCCGTGAGGACGGTGGCCTCGGCGTCCCTCTCGATCAGCGGGTGCAGCGGTACGGGCGGGGCCGGCCGTTCGGCGGCGAAGTGCCGGGTCCCGGTGCCGCCCCGGTGGCCGCGCCGTACCGCGTCCTCCAGGGCCGTACGGGCCCGGGGGCCCAGGCGCAGGCCGTCGGCGATCAGCCGGATCGTGTCGGCTCTCGGTCGCTGTGCCTTCCCCTTCTCCAGGTCGCGGATGGCGCGGACGCTGATGGTGGAGAGGTCCGCCAGCTCCTGCTGGGTCAGGCCGATGCGGAGCCGGTGGCCGCGGATGAGGGTGCCGAGTGCGGCGGTGGCCGTCACGGTGTCCTCGGGGGAGAGACTGGTCGTCATGAGAAGCTCCCGCTCGTCGAGTTGGGGCGGGCCCTCCGGTCGACGGCCCGGTCGGGCCGCCGACCGGGGGCTGCGCCTCGCCGTCTGCTGGGATCCATGCTCCGGACGCGACTATTCAGGGGGCATCGCGGCACTAACGGGCGAGGATGCCGGGCGATAGCGGCATACACGCCCGTGATAGGGGTGCGAGTGGGGTGCCGTTCCGTGATAGCGGGGTGATAAGGCAGCGAGCGGTGCCGTGAATCCGCTTGTTCCTAGGTTGGTGGTCAGAAGGAAACGCCGCACACCACCGAGAGGCAGGATCCGATGTCGTACTCCTCCACCACCGCCGCCCGCACCTCCGTCCGCGCCGCCGTGACCGCCGCGCTGATCGTGATCCTGACCGGGGTGGGCGTCCAGGCGAGCTGGGCCGACGGGACGACGGGCACCACGACGAGCACCACCCCGGTCTGCACGACCACGGTCGACGCCACCGGCACGCCCATCACCACGTGCAGCACCGACAACAACCCCTGGGACTGACCTTCGTCAGGCCGGCCCGCTCCTCAGCAGCCGGTCGCGAGCAGTCTCTCCGCCTCCGCGAGTTCCCGGCCCATCCGCCGCTCGCGGAACACCTCGACCGCCGGGACGAGCAGCTCCCGGGAGCGCCCCGGCTCCGCGTCGAGGAGACGGGCGAGGTCCAGGCGCGCCAGTGCGCCACCGCTAAAATCCATGACGCCCTCCCGCGCGGTCACCGCGCGGTCGTAGAAGTCCCTGGCCCGGTCGGGACGCCCCATGATGACGAACGCGTGGCCCAGGTCGCGGAGCAGATGGCCCTCTCCAATCACGTCGCCGGAATCCCGGCAGAGTTCGAGCACTTCCGTGAAGGTCAGGACCGCCAGGTCGCTCCGGCCCTGTTCGAGCAGCAGTTGTCCGACGCGCCGCAGTGTCCTCGCGCGGCCGCCGGTGTAGCCGACCCCTTCGTAGATGTCGAGCGCCTCGTCCAACTGGCTCTGTGCCGCCGCGATCTCGCCCTGCCGCATCCGGATGTGCGCGCTCTGGGTAAGGACGATCGCGCGGCCCACGACGTCGCCCGCCCGGTCGAAGTCGGCCAGGGACCTCCGGTACAGCTCGAGGGCCGAGGTGTCGTCGCCGCTGCTGCGGGCGATGAGGGCCATGTCGCGGCGGCACAGTGCCTCGCCCATCGGCTCGTCGAGCGCCTGGAAGACGTCGAGCGCCGAGTTCAGGGCCTGCCGGGCGGTGTCGAACTGGTTGCGGCTCATGTAGAGCGAGCCGAGCGAGGCGCGTATCGCGGCGGTGCCGCGCAGGTTGCCCGCCTTGCGGACGGCGGCCAGGGCGCTCAGATGGGTCTGCTCCCACAGGTCGTAGTGGCCGCGCACCTCGAACAGGGTGACGAGCGAGGTCGCGAGGTCCCAGCTGAGGTCGTGGAGGCCCGCGTCGGCGGTGTGCTCGACCATCCCGCACAGGGAGGCCTGTTCCGCGTCGAGCCAGGCCAGCGGATCGGCGAGGACCTCGTCCGTGTACGAGTCCGGGGGTTCCCAGCGGGGCGCGTCGCCGTGCAGGACGGTGAAGTCCCCGCCGTACACCTTCCGGTGGGCCTGCTGGGCCAGGTGCATCCAGCCGCCCGCCATCCGGGCGAGGGCCTCCTGCCGTTCCTCGGGCGTGTGGTGGGCGGCGAGCTGTTCCCGTGCGTACACGCGGATGATCTCGTGGAAGCGGTACCGGAAGCCGCCGGTGCGCTCGACTCCGGCGACGTCCAGCATCTGCACGTCGACCAGCGGTTCCATCAGGTCCGAGGGGAAGGGGCGGCGGTCGTCGAGCAGGGCGCCCGCCAGCCAGCTCGGCAGGGTCGGTGCCTGCGCCATGCTCAGGAGGCGAAGGAGGCGGCGGTCCTCCGGTGCCAGGCCCTCGTACGTCAGGGACAGGCTGGCGCGCATCGTCATCTCGCCGTGCGTGAGTTCGTCGAGCCGGTGCCGCTCGTTGGCGAGGCGCTGCACCATGGACGCCAGGGTCCAGTGCGGGCGGGCCGCGAGCCGGGCGGCGACGATCCGCAGGGCCAGCGGGAGCCGTCCGACCGTGCGGACGAGGGCCTCCGCGGCCGCGGCCTCGCCGGCGACCCGCTCGCGTCCGATGATGCGGGAGAGCAGTTCGAGGGCGCGGTCCTCGGCGAGCACGTCGAGTTCCACGCGGTGGGCGCCGGGCAGGGCGGTGAGGCGGGCGCGGCCGGTGACGAGGACGGCGCAGCCGCGGCTGCCGGGCAGCAGCGGCAGCACCTGGCCCTCGCCGGCGGCGTCGTCGAGGACGACCAGGACGCGGCGGGAGGCGAGTCGGGTGCGGTACATCTCGGCCCGCTCGTCCAGGGATTCCGGGATGAGCTGGCCGGGGATGCCGAGGGCGCGCAGGAACCGTCCGAGGACCTCCTCGGGGGTGGCCGGGGTGCCGGTGGTGCCGCGCAGGTCGCAGTAGAGCTGGCCGTCGGGGAAGCCGGTCTCGGAGAGCATGTGGGCGACGTGCACGGCGAGGGTCGACTTGCCGGTGCCGGGCTTTCCGGTGATGGCGGCGAGTCCCACGGTGGTGCGGCCGGGTCGTCCGGTCAGCGCCTCTTCGAGGGCGGCGAGCTGGCCGGCGTCGGACACGAAGTCGGCGACGGCGGCGGGGAGCTGGTGGGGCACGGCGTCCTGCCGAACCGATTCTGCGGACGGCGCGGTGGTCGTCTCGGTGTCCTCCGCGGACTCCACGACCGCGGGCCGCGCCGGCTCCTCGGGGGACGCCTTCTCCTCCGGTACGCGTACGACTGCGGGTACCGGTACGGCTCCGGTGGGCGCGGGGAGCCGGCCGGCGAGGATCGCCGATTCGAGTTCCCTGAGCTCCCGGCTGGGTTCGAGGCCGAGTTCCTCGGCGAGGAACCGTCGTGCGGTGCGGAAGGCCTCCAGGGCCTCGGCCTGCCGTCCGGACCAGTACAGGGCCTGGATCAGCTGGCCGCGCAGCTTCTCCCGCAGGGGGTGTTCGTGGGTGAGCCTCTGCAGTTCGCCCACGAGCCCGTCGTACCGTCCGAGTTCGAGTTCGAGCTGGATGCGGAGTTCGACGGCGGTCAGGCGTTCCTCGTTGAGCTGGCGTGCCTTGTTGGCGAGCGGGCCGCTGTCGAGGCCGGGCAGGCAGTCGCCCTGCCACAGCGTCACGGCGCCCCTCAACAACCGTACGGCCCAGTCGAGTTCGCCTTTCTCACGCAGTCGGCGGGCCCGTAAGACGAGGTCGGTGAAGAGTGCGGCGTCCACGTTCGCCGCGTCGGTGTGCAGGACGTATCCCGGGGGGCGGGTCGTGATCGAGACCTCGCCGTCCGCTCCGGCGAGGAGCTTCCGTAGCCGCGACACGCAGATCTGCACCTGGGTGCGGGCGGTCTCCGGCGGGTTGTCCTCCCAGATGAGGTCCACCAGGTGGTTGGTGCTGACCACCCGGTTCACTTCCAGGAGCAGCGCCGCGAGGATCACCTCCTGGCGCCCGGGCGGAAGCCGCAGCGGCCCGTCGGGGCCGTGGACCTGCAGCGGTCCCAGGACCCGGAAGGCGAGGGGCGACATGTCCGGGAGTTCCTGGGATCTGTCCCCGATGTCGTCCGTCACCGATTCCCCCACCAAAGAAACGAGTTGACACGTCAGGTCCGAGTGAGGACAGTCTCCACAACCACCCCCGCCCTGTCCATGCCGTGAAGATCCCGGTCGGAGATAGAGGGGGGATAACGCGGAGTTGGCGGCTCCCCCCAGAATCCTGGCCGAGACTGAAAGGGGCTCAGCCGTTGAACCGCCAAGATGACACGAGCACCGGGTTGCCGGGGCCGGCCGACCTGGTCACCGCCGCAGGAATCGACCACGTCCGCCTGGTCTACGACTACCTCGACGCCGGTGACCTGGACTCGTGCGCCTCCCTGCTGCACGACGGCGTGGTCCTCGAACTGCCGGGTCTGCCTCCGTTCCACGGGCGCCCGGCGGTCCTGCACACCCACTTCGGGCACTCGGTGCCGAGGGCCCGCTACGAGATCGACCGGGTCGTGGGACAGGACCGCAGCGTGGTCGCCACGGGGCGCCGCGTGGTGCCGGGCACCGACGGGCAGGACCTGCGCTTCGTGGACGTCTTCACGATCGCCGACGACGGCATGGTCCTCTCCTGTACCCGGTACTACCACGTGGCGCCGTGAGCGCGGCCCGAGGACGGACCCCGCCCGTCCTCGGCGCCCGAGGCCCTTACAGGCCGGGTCCGTTGTACGCGCCGCGGTGCGGCTTCGTGGTGGCGCTCACCGGGTTCGCCCAGTAGTCGCGGCCGCCGTTGCCGCTGATCACGGAGCCGTTGTTCAGGGCGGGTGAGGTGGCGCGCAGCTTGTAGCCGTCGACGGAGTGGATCGTGTCGCCGCCGGTGCCGGGGTTCACGAACCGCGGGTCGCCGGCGATGCCGTTGGCGGTGGGCCGGGGCACGCCCTGGAAGACGTTCCACAGCCAGGAGATCCCGGCGCCGGTGGGCAGCCGGGAGTCGGTGGTCCCCACCCAGATGTTGTTCTCGACGACGCTCTCGTCGGGGAGCGTGATGCTGAACTTCTTGTCCGTGCAGTAGAGGACGTTGTTGTACATGTGCAGGGCGGAGCGGCCTGCGCTGACGCTGCTCATGCGGCAGTCGTTCTCGGAGATGTTGTAGCGGATGACCTGCTGGGCGGCGCCGATGGTGCCGCAGCCGTCGCAGTCGAGGAAGAAGCCGCCGATGTTGTCGCGGCTGAAGTTGTACTGGATCGTGCAGGTGCCGGTGTTGCCCCAGTCGCAGTCGAAGGCCTGGCTGTCGGCGACGGACATCCGCGTGATGCCGTACACGGCGTTCTTCTGGATGGTCGGGTTGTGGTCGCCGAGCACCCAGACGCCGGCGAAGTTGCCGCCGGAGAAGGGGTAGACGCCGTTGCCGACGCCGGAGGCGTTGTTGTACTGGATCATGGGGTCTTCGGCGTAGCTGGCGATGATGCCGTCGCCGCCGACGTCCTTGACGACGTTGTTCTCGATGAGGACTCCGGTGCCCTTGACGGCCATGGCGCCGACGCGGATCTTGAGGCCGCCGCCGCCCGTGTTGCTGATCCGGTTGTCGTGGACGTGGACGTCGTTGAGGGTCGAGTTCGTGCCGCTCGCGCCGGTGACGATGCCGGCGGACTGGACGTAGTCCTCGGTGGTCGGGCTGTTCTTGTTCGTCTGGCCGGCGACCCGGTCGATGACGAGGCCGCCTATGTCGAAGCCGCTGTGGGCGGTTCCGTCGGTGGCGGAGATCCGCAGGCCGGTGCGGCGGGCGAGGGTGATGGCGGGGTTGGTGATCTGGAGGTCGCTGATCCGCCAGTGGTCCTGGTTGGTGAGGGAGACGGCGTCGGGGGCGCCGCCGCCGTCGATCACGGGCAGGGCGCCGGTGCCGTAGCCGGTGAGGACGATGGGCGCGGCGGCGGTGCCGCTGCCCCGCGGGGCGAGGGCGCCGGTGCATACGGTGCCGGCGGCGAAGGCGAGCGTGTCGCCGGGTCCGTACGTCTTCCCGTTGGCCTGTCCGATGCTGTTGAACGGCGCCGCCTGACTGCCGTCCCCGGCGGCCGCCTGCGAACAGTCCACATAGGTGACGCTTCCCGCGGCCGCGGCGGGCGCGCCGGTGAGGACGGCGGTTCCGCCGAACGCGAGGACGACGGCGAGGAGCCCACGGCCCCTCACCTTCCGTGCGGGCAAAGCTCTGTCGGTCATGACGCAACAACCTTTCTGGCGGTCGGGTGCGGCCAGAAGCTAGGTGCGCCTGGTGATCGAGTCAATGCAATCCTGTCGATTGATCGAATTTCGATCGACTGACGGTTGATTGGTCGATCCCGGGCGCTTGCGTCCCCCGCGGACGGTGTCAGGCGGTTGCGCGCCGTATGTGCAGATGGCCGTCGAGCGGATAGGCGGGCGGACCGGGCGGCGCCGTCGTCGGTGGTCCGTTCACGACGGAGCGGGCCCCGAGGCCGGCGGGTCGGCGAAGGCCTCGGGGGTGTCGGCGCGGTCGGCGGCGCGTGGGTCAGAACCCGGCCACCGCCGGTACGAGGCGGTGGCGGCAGGCGTCCAGGGCGGCGTCGAGGTGGGCGGCGAGGCCCGGGTCGGGGGCCAGGACGGAGAGGCGGTGCATGGTCAGCATCGCGTCCCAGGCCGAGGTCCCGGCCAGGGGCGACGGGCTCCAGGCGGTGTCTTCGAGGTGGGTCCAGAGGTGGGCCCCGAAGCCCAGGTGAATCGTTCCTGCCCGGGATTCCTCCTCGTCGAGGGCGCGACGCGCCGCCGTCAGGAAGGTCACGGCGTGTTCGGGCCCGAGCGCCGAGACGACGGCCCGGAGGTGGGAGGCGGTCAGGGACGTGACCTCGGCCCAGTCGGCCGCATCACCGAATCGCTCGCACAGACGTACGTTCAACAGGTGTTCCATGTCAGTGGTCATGCATGCACAGATACGTTTCCGCTGCCCACGGGGCCCGTCACGACACGCGGGACGTACCGACCGACCCCCGGACGGAGTGATCGCCGTACGGAGCGGCCCCGTCCGGAGCACACCCGAGGGCCGGGGCGCAAGAAGCGCCCCGGCCCTCGGGTCGGACGGTTTCGGCAGGGTCAGAGCTGCTCGTCCTCCGGGATGCTGACCAGCCAGCGGGTCTCCTTGCGCGGCCGCAGGTACAGCGCCCAGTAGAGGGTGGCCACCGCCGTGATGCCGCCGGTCCACAGCAGGTACTCGACGTCCTGCATGTACAGGATGTACGCCATGACGCCGATGAGCACCACCGGGACCGCCGGCCACAGCGGCATGCGCCACGCCCCGACCTCGCGGTGCGCGCCCCGGCGGCTGAACAGCGCCGCCACGGCGACCAGGAGGTACATGCCGGTCACGGAGACGCCGGTCACGCCGTAGAGGGTGTCCAGGTTGACGAAGCACAGGGCCGCGCCCGGCACGCCCACGACCAGGGTGGCCACCCAGGGGGAGCCGAAGCGGCCCAGGCGGGACAGGGCGTTGTTGACGGGCTCCGGCCAGGCCTTGTCACGGGCGGAGGCGAACAGCACGCGGGAGTTCTGGATGACCATGACGATGCCGGCGTTGATGATCGCGAGGGCGACGCAGAGGCTGATGAAGGTGCCGACGGCCGAGTTGGACCAGGCCGCGATCATGCCGCTGATGTCGCCGCCGGTGAGGGTCTCCAGGTCGCCGGCGCCGAGGGTGATGGCGACGACGGGGACCAGGATGACGGCGGTCGAGATGGCGAGGGTGGCGAGCACGGTGCGGGCCACGTTCTTGCGCGGGTTCTCCAGCTCTTCGGAGAGGTAGACGGCCGTCGAGAAGCCCTGGGTGATGAAGAGGGCGATGGCGAGGCCGGAGACGACCATGGCGCCGGTGACGAGCGAGTGCGAGCCGCCCTCGGCCGCGACCTGGCCGTGGAGGAGGGAGCCGACGCCGCGCTCGGAGTGGGCGAAGCCGAGGATCGCGACGATTCCGGCCGCGATCACCTCGAGGACGAGGAAGATGCCGGTGATCCAGGCGTTGGCGCGCAGGTCGAGGAGGCCCGCGAGGGTCGCGAGGAGCATGACGCCAGCGCCGGCGATCGGGGCGGGGATGTGCACCAGGGGGGCGAGGTAGTCGGCGGTCCCCATGGCGATCACCGGTGGCACGATCATCACCACCAGCAGGGACAGGACGAAGACCAGCCAGCCGGCCAGGCGGCCCGAGAGGGTGGAGACGATGGCGTACTCGCCGCCCGCGCTGGGGATCAGGGTGCCCAGCTCGGAGTAACAGAACGCCACGCCGATACAGAGCAGCGAGCCGATGGCGATGGTGAGGGCGGCGTACGTGCCGACTCCGTCGAAGAGGTCGGGTACGACCACGAAGAGGGTGGAGGCGGGCGTCACGCACGAGAGCGTGAGCAATGTACCGCCCACGACACCGATGGAACGCTTGAGCTTCTGCGGCACAGGCTCGGTCTGAGGGGCCAACGCGTGCGGCGCGCTGAGGGTGTCGGTCATCAGGCGGTTCCGATCGATGCGAGCGGTGGTTCTGAACGGGAGCGGTATCGCCTCCGAGGCGGCTGGTGATCAAGTGGTTCCATGGGCTCCCGGGCTGAATGGAAGCGCGAGCAGAACCGCAGGTCAATGGCCTCTCTCCTGCGGAATCCGTTGTTCCGACACGCCCGGGCGGGGCGCCGGGGCGCCAAGAACGCGTCAAGAAAGCGGAAACGCTCCGTACGGGAACCGCAGCCCGCCGAGCAGGACTTTTCCCGCGCTTTACCGCCGCTCCACATTCCGGAACGCCGGACGACCCCGTAATGCCGGACGACCCCGTCGGACCCCGGACGGATCGCCGGGATACGGGGCATCCCGGACGTCCCCGCACGGCCGCGCCGATCCGGCGCCCTCCCGGCCCTGCCCGAGCCCGGTCCCAGCCGCTCGCGGCCCAGCTCAGAAGTGGCTCAAGTCCCTTGCCCGGCAAGCCCGTCGAAGGCAAGGTCGAATCCGCCATCGACCAATGGCGCAAGATCTCAGGGGGACACAAGCATGAAGATCACGAAGCTCGGCCTCTCCGCGTGCGCCGTCACCGCGCTGCTCTCCGGCACGGTCGCCTGTACGTCCGAGAGCGGCGGGACGGCGGCACTGCCCACGCAGGCGATCAGGACGGCCTGCGCGAACGGCACGTACACGTGGTTCAACGTCGACACGCGGGACGTCCTGACCAGCGTCGCCGCCAAGCAGAAGCTGGGCGAGAAGGGCGGCGCGGTGACGAACAAGCAGATGCCGCTCCACACTCCGACGACCGCCGTCACCTTCGAGAAGGGCCCGAGGA
Source organism: Streptomyces vietnamensis (assembly GCF_000830005.1). NCBI lineage: Bacteria > Bacillati > Actinomycetota > Actinomycetes > Kitasatosporales > Streptomycetaceae > Streptomyces > Streptomyces vietnamensis. The sequence continues at coordinate 457,206 of NZ_CP010407.1, forward strand.
TCGACGCGGAGGCCGTGCTCCGCTCCCTCGGCACCCACATCGGGGACACGGAAGCCGCCGAGGGTGACGCCTACGCCTTCGCCGACGTCCACCGGCCCGCGCCGAAGCCCGACTCGAACCGCACCGTCGTCGAGGGCCCCGGAACCGTCGTGGAATACGCCTTCGTACGACAGGTCACCGCCGACTTCCAGTACACCTGCGGCAAGGGCGAGCGGGCCGCGGGCCGCGCGATCGGCTGGACCACCGACGGTTCGGGTGTCCTGGAGTGCTCCACCTCGATCGAGAACGCGAAGGCGGGGGACGTGGGCGCGGAGGCCGCCCGTCTGTCCTGCGGTCCCGACTCCCCCGCGGCCAGGACGAAGAAGGCCTAGGAGCCGTCCGGCGGATCAGGGTCGGACAGGCCCTGGCGGGCGTACGAGGACCCCGCGTGCGAGCACTTCGTGAAGCCGGACACGAGCGCCCTCCTCGCCGGTAACCTGTGGGGCCGTCGAGGGAGGGGACCACGATGGAGCGACTCCGTGCGGACGATCCGCGGGAGGCCGGGCCGTACGCGCTCGTCGCGCGGCTCGGCGCGGGCGGCATGGGGGCGGTCTACCTGGGGCGGTCGTCCGGGGGCCGGACGGTGGCCGTGAAGATGGTGCGGCCGGACCTGGCCGTCGACGGCGCCTTCCGGGACCGGTTCCGGCACGAGGTCGCGGCGGCGCGGCGGGTGTCGGGGGCCTTCACGGCGCCGGTCGTGGACGCGGATCCGGATGCCCGGACGCCGTGGATGGCGACCGCGTTCGTCGTGGGCGTCTCGCTGCACCGCGCGGTCGGGACGCACGGCCCGCTGCCGGAGGACGCGTTACGGATGCTCACGGCCGGCCTCGCCGAGGCCCTGGTGGGGATCCACTCGGCGCAGGTGATCCACCGGGACCTGAAGCCGGCGAACGTGCTGCTCGCCCTGGACGGGCCGCACGTCATCGACTTCGGCATCGCGCGCGCCACCGACGGAACGTCCCTGACGTCCACCGGCTCCGTGATCGGCTCGGCACCGTACATGTCGCCCGAGCAGGCGCTCGGGCAGCACCTCACCCCGGCGAGCGACGTGTTCTCGCTGGGGACGACGGTCGTGTTCGCCGCGTGCGGGGAGAGCCCGTTCGGGGACGGCGCGAGCGCGGCGGTGCTCTTCCGGGTCGTGCACACCGAGCCCGATCTGTCGGCGGTTCCGGCGAGCTTACGGCCCCTGATCGAGCGGTGTCTGGACAAGGACCCGGCGCGGCGGCCGTCCCCGCGCGAGGTGATCGCGTACGTCGAGGATCTCGGCCGTCGCCCCGACCCCCGGCTCGGTTACGGCCAAGGCCCCCGTCGGGACCGGCCGGCGGAGGCGGCGGGCTGGCTTCCCGACCGGGTCGCGGCCGAGGTCCTCGCGCTGCGGGCGGCCCTCGCGGCGCCGCCCGAGCCGGAGCCGACCGTCCCGTTCACCGGCCCGCTGGAGGACCTCGTCCCGCCTCCGGGGGGACCCGGGCCCGCGCCGGGCCGGCGGACGCTGCTGTTCGGCCTGGCCGGCGGAGCGCTCGCCGTCGCCGGAGCCGGCACGGTGTGGGCGCTGAACCGGAAGGGCTCCGGGACGGAGGGCGGTGCGGGCGCCGGCGGCACGCCCGGGCCCTCCCGGTCCTCCCGCCCCTCTCCGGAGAGCGTGCCCGACGCGAAGCTGACCTGGCAGACGAAGCTGCCGGCCGCCGCCGTGCAGGTGCTTCCCGGGGACGGGGTCGTCGCCTGTGTGACCCTGGAGCAGATCGTGGGCCTCGATCGGCGGGGTCGTACGGCCTGGACGGTGAAGAGCGCCGACCACGACATGTACTTCTCCGTGATGGGCACCGCCGCCCTGACGGTCGCCGCCACGGACGGCAAGCGGCTGTACGTGTCGGGGGCCGGCCTGAAGCCGCAGGCGGGAGGGTCCGGCCTGAACTCCAGGGTCCTCTCGGTCCGCATGGCCGACGGCAAGGATCCCTGGACGGCGGCCCTGACGGAGCACCGCTCCGGCGGCGGGATCGGCTTCCCCGGCGTCCGCGGCGGCCGCGCCTACCTCCTGCCGCTCCTGACGGACGAGAGCAGCACCAACGGGCTGGGGGTGTGGGCGGTCGACCTCGCCGCCCGCCGCACGGCCTGGCTGCACACCGCTCGGGCGATGCCCGTGTTCTGGAGCCTGCCCCGGTCCGGCGGCGGGCTGCTGTACGCCGACACCGAGCGGATCGTCGCGGTGGACGCGAAGGGCAAGGCGGCCTGGTCGAAGGAGTTCAAGGCCGGCCTGGTGGGTGCCGCGGGGACGTACTACCTCCTCGTCGACTACCAGGGCACCCTGACCGCGATGGACGTGGCGACCGGCAGACGGGCGTGGACGGTGCCCGACGTCATCGGCGCCTCCCGGCTCGGCGACGGCGTCGCGACCGACGAGCGGGGCACCGTCGCCTTCGTGCTGGTACGGGACGCGGACGGCTTCACCCTGACCGCGCTGGACGCGGCGACGGGCAAGGCCCGGTGGCGCAGCCCGGTCCCGTCCGAGCCCGCGGGTTCGTCCCCCGGGAACCGGCTGCTGTACGCCGACGGGAACGTGTACCGGATCGGGGCGGACGGGATGGTGTGGGCCTTCGACGCGGCGAACGGCGCACCGCGCTGGAAGTACGGCGGGTTCAAGGGGATCAGCCCCGCGAACCTCGCCTGGGCCGCCGGAGACCGGCGGCTGTGCATCGCAGACACCGGAGCGACGACCGTCGCCGCACTGGACGCGAACGGAGCCTGACCATGACGCCGCTGGAGCCGTTGCTGCCGACCGACCCGCCCGCGATCGGCCCGTACGCCCTGCGGGGACGTCTGGGCGAGGGCGGCATGGGGGCGGTGTACCTGGGGCGGTCGCCCGGCGGCCGGACCGTCGCGGTGAAGCTGATCCGCCCGGAACTGGCCGCCGACCCGGGCTTCCGGGCCCGCTTCCGCGCGGAGGTGACGGCGGCCCGGGCCGCCTCCGGCGCGTTCACCGCGCCCCTGGTCGACGCGGACCCCGACGGTCCGGTGCCGTGGATGGCGACCGCGTACGTCCCGGGCGTCTCGCTCGGCCGGGCGGTGGCCCTGAACGGCCCGCTGCCGGAGCCCGCGCTGCGGGCGCTCGTGGCCGGGATCGCCGAGTCCCTGGAGTCGGTCCACGCGGCGGGCCTGACCCACCGCGACCTCAAGCCGGGCAATGTGCTGCTCGCCCTGGACGGGCCGCACCTCATCGACTTCGGCATCGCACGGGCCACGGACGCGACGGCGCTCACGGCCACCGGGATGATCCTCGGCACGCCCGCGTACATGTCGCCCGAGCAGGCCTTCGGGCAGCCGCTCACCCCGGCGAGCGACGTGTTCTCGCTCGGTTCGACCCTCGTGTTCGCCGCGCGCGGCGCGGGCCCCTTCGACGGCGACGGCGGCGGGCAGCCGCAGGACGTCCTGCGGCGCGTCGCCCACGAGGAGCCGGACCTGTCGGCGGTCCCCGAAGGACTGCGGCTCCTGGTCGCCGCGTGTCTGGCGAAGGCCCCGGGCGACCGGCCCACCCCGCGCCAGGTCGTCGACTTCGTCCGGAAGGCCGGGACTCCCCGGACGTCGGAGGTGTGGCTGCCGCCCGCGCTGATCGCCGCGATCGAGCGGGCGGCGGCGGTCATGGCGCCCTCGGTGCCCGCGGCGGCCCTGCCGCCGGCGGTACCGGCGCCTCCCCTGCCTCCCCTGCCGCCCGTACCGCCCTCCGTACCGCCGTACGCACCACCGGGCCCGGCGGACCCGGGCCGGCGCCGGCTGCTGACCCTCGGTCTCGCGGGCGGGGCCGTGGCGCTCGCGGGCGGCGGCACCGGGTTCGGCCTGTGGCTGGGGCGGGACGACCCGTCGAAGCCGAAGCCCACGACCGCCGCCAAGGCTCCCGCCCCCGCCCGCACCGACCCGGCGCGCCCGCTGGGCGACGGGTTCGCGGCGAAGCCCCTGTGGACGAAGCCCGTCTCCGAGCCCCTGGTCCAGATCCTGGGCGAGGGCGGGACGGTCGTCGCGTTCAGCGCGAAGCACGTCTGGGCCTTCGACCGGGCGGGCGGGCGCCGCTGGGGCCCGGTGGCCCACCTGCCGGACAGCGCGGCCGGAGCCATCGAGGGGAACATCGCGGCCGTGAGCGGCGGCATGGCGTACGCCGTGGTCCGCAGGGGGGCCGGCGAGCTCGACAAGGCGCTGCGGGCCATCCGCCTCGACACCGGCGCCGAGGCCTGGACCCTCCCGGCTCCGTACAAGTCCCCCTCGGGCGTGGGGGTGGCGGGTGCGCTGGACGGCAAGGTGTACGTCACGGGGACGGCCGGGTCGAGCAGGATCGACCCGAAGAAGGGCCTCCAGATCATCGCCGGACCGATGGTCTGGGTCGTGGACACGGCGAAGCGGACGGGATGGCACAGCATCCTCACGGACACGGAGGTCCGGTATCCGCAGGGCCGCCTCTTCGTGCCGTCCTCGGGCACCCGGCTGCTCTGGGCGAGCAAGAACACCGACGGCAGCGCGCAGACGATCGCGGCGCTCGACGTCCGCACGCGGAAGTTCGCCTGGGAGCAGCCCTCCCCGGGCTCCACGAACGACCCCATGGAGGGGCTGACCGAAGGCCGCTACGACCACTGGACCGACGGGCCGCACTCCTCGGCCGGCGGTCTGTTCCTCCATGTGACCGACCGGGTCCGCGCCGTCGACCCGGCGAACGGTCACGTCGCCTGGACGGGGCCGGAGGTCGCCCTGAGGGCCGTGGTCGCGAGCCCCGACGGCCGGACCGTCTTCGCCGCCGCCCGTGCCCGTACCGCGTTGTCGATCCTCGTGTACGCCTTCGACGCCCGGACCGGCTCCGTGCGCTGGGCGGGCACGATCCCCGATGACAAGGGCGGTCTGCCCGTGCTCCAGAGCGCGGACGGCACCGTCTACCTCGCCGCGGGGGGCCGGCTGTGGGCCCTGGACGCGGGGGACGGCGGGGTCCGCTGGTGGTACCGGTTCGCCACGACCCTTCAGACCGGCCCGCCGCGCGCGTTCTGGGCGGGCGGCGGCCAGGTGTACGTGATGGGCATGGACGGCCTGGTGGCCCTGAGCGCGAAGGGCCGGTAGCCGGCGGCCCGGGCCCGGCGGCCACCGGCCTCCGGGCCCGGGGCTCGGGGCTCGGGGCTCGGGGCCCGAGCGAGAAAATAGTAGCCATGTACATAGTAGCCATGTACGGTATCTCTCGTGAGTTCAGAAACCGAGAGCGCCACGGCGGGATTCCTGGTCTGGCGCCTGTCGATGAAGTGGCGCGTGGCCGTCGACCGGGCGGTCGCACCGCTGGGCCTGACCCATGCCCAGTACGCGCTGATGGGGTCCCTGTACGGCATGGCGCGCTCCGGGCGACAACCGAGCCAGCGGCAGCTGGCCGACCACACCGGGCTCGAAGCGCTGTACGTCTCCAAGCTCGCCCGCGCGCTTGAGGCGTCCGGACTCGTCGCCCGCACCCGGGACCCGGACGACCCGCGCGCCATGCGCCTTTCGCTCACCGAGCAGGGGCACGACGTCACCAGCCGCGCCATCACGGTGGTCCAGGGCCTCCTGGACCAGATGCTGGAGCCGCTCGGGGGACGGAAGAGCCCGCGCGCACGGCAGTTCACCCGCGAGCTCGAGGCCCTGCTCGAAGCACCTCTTGATCCGCACACCGAGACCACCGAGAACGCCGAGGAGCAGTCATGACCACCACCGCACCCATCCTCAACGGTCGCGTCGTCGCCCTGGCGCACTACGCCCCGCGCGCCCTCCTGGAGCGGGTGCTGACCCGCCACGGAATCACCTTCGAGCAGAGCGTCGCCCTCCGGGTCGTCTCGGTCGCGGGCGACTCCGTCGACCGGGACGAGCTCGTCACCGACGTCATCGGCTCGCTCAAGACCGACGAGTCCGTCGTGCGCGGAGTGGTCGACGAGCTGACGGCCTCGAAGCTCGTGGAGCAGGTGCCGGCACACGCCTCCCGGCTGCGCCTGACGGACGCCGGACGGGAGCTGTACGAGACCACCACCGCCGAGAGCCTCGGGATCGCCGCCCGGCTGTACGAGGGCATTCCGGCCGAGGACCTCGCGGTCGCCGGCCGCGTGCTGACCCTCATCACGGATCGCGCGAACGCCGAGCTGGCGGGGGCCTGAGGCCCGGCGGCTCCGGAGCCACGGCCTCCCGGGTCCTCGACCTCCGACCCGGGAGGCCCCCTGTCGGCGTTTCGGCCACGCGGCCGCGAGGGCGCGACCCACGCGCCGCAAGGATCGATGCATCCGGCACGAACGCGCATTCGCTCCACCGCGGGGTTCGGGCGCCGTCCGAAACACATGTGTTCGACCCGCCCGGCCTCCTCGTTGAGTTCTCCGACAGCCCAGCCCCCGGCTTCCGGAGAACGCCCATGCACCCCCTTCCCGGCCCTCGGCCCCTCGCCCCGCACCGTCATCGGCACGCCGTCTCGTTCCGCCCGGCACGCCCGGATGCGTGGTGGTCGGCATGACGACCACCACGGACGACTCGGCGTCCACGGCCCCGGCGGAGACCGTCTCGGCGGAGCCCGTCTCGGCGTCCGAGCGGTTGCTGTTCGGCGGTGAACTCGCCTACGACCAGGGCTGGAGCCAGCACAACGGGACCTGGGTGAAGCTGAGCATGTGGCGGATGGCCGTGAGCTTCCCCCGCCAGGTCGGCATCGCCGTACGCCTCGCCCGGCAGGCCGACCTCCGCGCCCTGTACACGGTGGCGGTCAGCGAGATCGGCCGCGGTGTGGCGCAGGCGTTCTCGCTGGTGGCGGTGAACGCGCTGCTGACCGAACTCCTCGCGTCGGGGGTCCTGGTCGACCGGCTGCGGGCGGCCCTGCCGTCGCTGGTGTTCGTGTCGGCGATGGCGGTCGTCTCCTCGCTGCTCAAGTCGGCGTCGACCGCCTCGACGGGGATTCTGGAGCCGAAGGTCCAACGGGTCGCCACCGAGCGGTACCTGGGCCTCGTCGCCCGGGTGGAGATGGACGCCATCGAGGACGACGCCTTCCACAAGCTGATGGACTCGGCGCAGTGGGGATCCGAGGGGGCCCGGCGGATGGTGGGCTACTGCACGGCCGTGGTCGCCTCGGCGATCTCCCTGATCGCCGCCGCGAGCGTGCTGACCGTCCTGCACGTGGCGCTGCTGCCGCTCCTCGTCGCGATGGCGCTGCCGAGCGCGTGGGGATCCCTGACGATGGCCCGGGCGCGGTACGAGAGCTGGCACCGGTTCGTCCAGCACGCGCGCGCCGGGCAGTTGCTGAGGCGCCTCCTGATCGACCAGCAGGCGGCGGGCGAGGTCCGGGTCCACGACGTGGGCCCGTTCCTGCTCGAGCACTACCGGGGCATGGCGGAGACCAGCGAGCGCGAACAGACGCGGCTCGCGTGGGTGGGAGCCCGCACGGGGCTGCTCGCGGACGGGGCGCGCGGCGTGGCCACGGTCGCCGCGTACACGGTGCTCGGGCTGCTCCTGTGGAACGGGCAGATGGCGCTCGCGGTCGGCGGTACCGCGGTGCTCGCGATCCGGGCGGGGTCGGCGAGCATCACGGACCTGGTGCTGCGGGTCACCGACATCCAGGAGGAGTCCCTCTTCGTCGCCGACCTGGAGCGGCTGTGCACCGAGGCCGAGCGGCGGGCGATCCCCGAGGCGGGCCTGGACCTGCCGGAGGACTTCGACGCGATCCGTTTCGAGAAGGTCACCTTCTCCTACCAGGGGGCCGAGGAGCCGTCGCTGCGAGAGGTGGACCTGGTCATCCCCCGCGGCAGGACCGTGGCCCTGGTGGGGGCGAACGGATCGGGCAAGACCACGGTGTCCAAGCTGCTGTGCGGCCTGCACATGCCCGACACCGGCCGGGTGATGTGGGGCGAGGTGGACGCCGCCGAGGCCTGTCGGGCGCGGCTCTTCTCCCGGGTGGCGATGGTCGCCCAGAACTTCCAGCGGTGGCCGTTCACCGCCAGGGTGAACATCGGGATCGGCCGACCGGGCAGCGCGATCGACGACCGCGACGTCGACGCCGCGGCGGCCTACGCGGGCGCCGACGACGTCGTGGCGAAGCTGCCCCGCGGCCTGGACACGCTGCTCGCCCGCGGTTATCGGGGCGGTCAGGAGATCTCCGGTGGGCAGTGGCAGAAGATCGGCCTCGCGCGAGCGCGGTACCGGAACGGGCAGGTCCTGGTCGTCGACGAGCCGACCAGCGCCCTCGACCCGGTGGCCGAGCAGCGGGTCTTCGACCAGATCCACCGGCTCGCCGGTACGGGTCAGACCACCGTCCTGATCACCCACCGGCTCCACAGCGTCCGCCACGCGGACCTCATCTACGTCCTGGAGCGGGGCCGGGTCGTCGAGCACGGCACGTTCGAAGAGCTCATGGACCCGGCCGGCGGCACCGGGGCGTTCCGGGAGGCTTACAACCTGCAGGCCCGCCAGTTCCTGGCCCCCACCGTTCCCGGACAGTCCGGGCCTTCGGACACGGCCAGGTCCTAGCGTCCCGCGGGGATGTTCGACCAGTCGAAGAGGAGGTCGGAGAGGGCGGTCCGGGCCTGTGCGGCCTTCTTGCCGTCCTCGGCCCGGGCCGCCGGGGCGAGCTCGGCGTGGATGAAGGTCGCGTGGTGGCCCTCCGCCGACTTCCCCTGGACGTTCGTGGTGCCTTCCAGGGGGCACCGGTCGGCCCAGCCCCGGCAGACACGGAGGCCGCTCGCCTGCATGCGGGCGGCGAGGGTCGCGGCCTCTTCGGGGGCGGTCTGCGCGGCGCCGGTGGAGAGGATGGCGTCGTAGGGGCGGTCCGGTCCCTTGGCGAAGCCGTGCAGCTGGAGGCCCGGAACACCGCGTTTCTGCAGTTCCGTGACGATCGTGTGGAAGAGGCTGTCGGTGCGGTGGGCGACGTCCGCCGCGTCTCCCCGGCCGGAGGTGCGGTGGGCTCCGGCGAGGACGAGGGCGCCGCCCGACGTCTTCTCCAGGAGCCGGGCGCCGAGGGACTCGGTGCCGCGGTCGGCCACCGGGTGCGGCACCTGGACGCTCCAGCGGACGGCGGAGTCGGCGGTGACGTACAGCCGCCCCCATCGCGCCTCGGCCCCCGGCTTCCGCGCGGCGACCTCGTCGTAGCGGCGGCCGAAGGTGGAGTCGGTGAGCCGGGTCACCTGGAAGCCGACGGAGGCGAAGCTCTCCTCGGCCTTGTCGCGCTCACCGTCGAGGAGCTGACCGACACCCCGGGCGAGGCGTTCCCGCTGGGCCGCGCTGGGGGGCGTGTACGGGTCACGGGCTCCGGCCTGCTTGGCGTACTCGACGATCCGGTCGTCCAGGTTCACGAGCTGACTGGGAGCGTCATCCCCTGCCTGCTCCCTGTCGCGCGCCGCGTCATGGCAGCCGGCGAGGGAGAGCACGAGTCCGATGACGGCGAGAGCGTAAAGAAAAAGTGATGCTCTCGTGACGCCCTGGGAGCAGTCGATCTTGGGACTCATGTGAAGATCAGCCGGTGACATTCTGCGATTCTCTCCCCATAGGCCGTGCTCTGGCAGTGACGGCGGCCCTCGCCGTCCTCACCGTCGGCTGTGCGTCCACGCCCACGGAGTCGCAGATCAAGCCGGGCGGCCGCTCGTTCACCGTCGCCGCCGCAGGAGATGTTCTCATCCACCCTGAGCTGGTGGAGCAGGGTGCCCGGGACGCGAAGAAGACCGGCAAGGGGGTCGCCGGACTGGACTTCGGCCCGCTGATGGCCGGGGTGAAGCCGGTGATCAGCAAGGCCGACCTGGCCATCTGCCACATGGAGACGCCCGTGGGCTCCCCCAAGGGGCCCTGGCAGGGGTACCCGGAGTTCCTCGTGCCGCCGCAGATCCTCACGACCGTGAAGGACGTGGGCTACGACACCTGCTCGACGGCCTCGAACCACACCAATGACCACGGTCTGAAGGCCATCCGCAGCACTCTGGACGCGATGGACAAGGCGGGGCTCGGTCACACCGGTTCGGCCCGTACGCCCGAGGAAGCGCAGAAGATCAACATCCGTGACGTCAAGGGCGTCAAGGTGGCGCACCTGGCCTTCTCGTGGGAGTCCTTCCTCAACCCGACGCCCGCGAAGGAACGCTGGTCGTTCAACCGGATCAGCACGGACGAGATCAAGAAGGCCGAGAAGCGGGCCCGGGCGCAGGGCGCCGAAGTGGTGATCCTCTCGCTCCACTGGGGCCTTGAGCACTACAACGAGCCGAGCGTCCCCCAGCTCCAGCTCGCCGAGCGGATCACCAAGGAGACCGGGATCAACCTGATCATCGGCCACCACGCGCACGTGGTGCAGCCGATCCAGAAGATCAACGGCAAGTGGGTCGCCTTCAGCCTGGGCAACCAGGTGGCCCGGCACGGGTCGCCCACGGGGCTGACCGAGGAGGGCGCGATCGGCTGGTTCGAGTTCCGGGAGACGGAGTCCGGGTGGGACGTGTCCGCCCGCTACCGCCCCACCCTGGTGGACATCCCGCCCGACCTCGAGCCCGGTGAGAAGCTCCCCGAGGGCGCCGTCGTGGACAACCGGCTCGTCGACGTCCAGCACGTGCTCGACCATCCGGAGGGCCTGACCGCGGACCGGCTCTCCCGCTACCGCCTCGCCGCCGAACGGACCCGCGGCTTCCTCTTCAACCGGGGGGCTCCGGGGGGCGACGGCCTGGCCGAGCTCTCCCTGGACTACTGAGCACCCTCCCCTTTCGTGCGTTTGTACCACCACGGCTGACCCGGGCCCGCGTCAGCGGCGGACCGCATGTGCGGCGGACCGCAGGAATCAGGAAAGAGCAGCAGTGACATCGAGTAATGCCGCGTACCGCGTGCGAGGCGGGCGGCGCCGGAGCCGCAGGCGTGCGGACATGCCGCTCCTGGGCGGCATCCGTCCGCCGATCGCGGTCCTGTGCGTGCTGATCCTCGGCCTGGCCGGTCTGACGGCCAAGGTGCTCGGTCCCGGCAAGGACACGGTCGTGCCGGAGGCGGTGCTGTCCTCGCAGCAGTACTTCGCCGAGGACGGCGCCATCGCGCTGCGCGCCTCGATCGACGAGCGGATCACCGACCTGCAGCGGACCGCCACGGCGCTCAGCGCGGGCAGCCCGGTGAAGCCCGAGCGGATCCTGTCGGACCTGGGCCGGACCTACCAGAAGTGGACCGGCACGACCGTCGTCGACCTGGAGAGCGGGGACGTCCTCGCCGCGCGCGGGGAGACGATCCCCCTCTCCTGGCTGGACAAGGACGTCCTCCTCGGCAAGCAGGCCCTGACGCCCCGCATGGTGCGGCTCGAGACCGGCGACGTGCGTCTGATGACCATGGCCGTACTGGACTGGCCCGGCCGGCCGCAGCAGCTGCTCCTCGCGTCCAGCAGCCTGTCCGTGCCCCCCATCAACCTCGGCCCCTTCCGCACCATGTCCGTCGTCGCCGAGAACGGCGAGATCCTCGGCACGGCCGGCTTCGAGCAGGCCGAAGCGCTCAACTCCGACCAGGAGCGCCAGGAGCTCACCTTCCTCCACAAGCAGATGACCCGCCTGGCCGACCAGGCCGCCGTGCGCACCGAGGAGCACCCCGTGCGCGCGAAGGAGCCCGGCTCCCGGGGCTACCCCGGCGTCAGCGGCACCCTCCTGGGCGGCGAGTACAACGGCCGCATCGCCACGGCGGGCTACGCCTCGCTCGCCTCCTCCAACCCGGAGAACAAGCCGAGCCAGGCCGCCGGCCTCGGGCTCACGGTGGTGGCCCTGCTGCCCGTGGTCGAGCAGAAGACCTCCGACCAGGGCCGCGAGCTGTACGGCCTGGCGGCGGCGGGCGTCCTCGTCCTGCTCGGGCTCCTCGCGGTGACCGTCCTCTGGGCGACCGTGCAGCGGCCGCTGCTCCGGCTGTTCCTGGAGTCGCGCCGGCTCGCCCGCGGCGATCTGACCCGGCCCGTCACCGTGCCCCGCTGGGGAGAGGCCGCCCGCATCGGCACCGCTCTCGAACGCCTGCGCCGGCAGCTCGCCGGTGACGGCGGCGGCTCCGACGGCGCCCCGCGCCGGCGGATCCTGGTCGGCGGACGCGGTCCGCTGGTGGTGACGGCGGCGCTGCTGCTCCTGTGGTGCGTGCCCGTCGGCCTGCTCCTGAACCGCACGGACGATTCGGTCAGCGTGCCGGCCACCATGGTCAACGACCAGCGCGACCGCACGGACCTGATCGCCGACCGCCTGCGCAGGGCGCTCAACGAGGCGCAGGCCGACCTCGTCTCCACCGCGAGTCTGATCGGCGAGGAGAACCCCGAGGACACCAACCGCCTCCTCGACGAGGCGCTGCTCAAGCACCCCCGCTACCGGGCCCTGTACGTCGTCGACGCCGCCGGCGGCATCAGCGCGAAGGCGGGTACGGACCCCCACGACTGGAGCGGCGGCAAGGACCTGCCGCCGGTCCGGGTGTCCGGGCAGGGCGGCAAGGAGCCGATCGTCCAGGCCGGCGCTCCGGTGCCGGGGCGGAAGGGCGGCACCCTGGTCGGCGAGATCCGGGTGGAGTTCCTCGACTCGCTGCTGGCCCGGCCCGGCCTCGGCGACGTCCGCGTGGTGGACTCCGCCGGGCAGACCGTCGCCGCCGGCAACGGCTTCCTCGCCTTCGAGGAACTCCCCGAGGGCCCCCTGACCGACCTCGTGCGGGCCGCCAACCTGAGCGTCGGCGCGGGTCCCGTGGAGAACGGCCTGCTGATCCGCGAGGGGAACAAGGTCACCGTCGCCGCGGCGGCCCCGTTCTCCGGCGGCGGCGTCACGGCCGACCTCGGCTGGACCGTCGTCAGCCGGCAGGACGCCTCGCGCTTCCAGATCGCCCCGTACGAGCGCGAGGACCGCAGCGTGCTCGCCGGAATGCTCGGGCTCGCCGCCATCATCTTCTGCCTCGGCTGGGTCTACCTGGTGGTCGTCCGGCCGCTGCGCGCCCTCGCCGGCAGTGCCGAGAAGCTCGTGGACGGCGACCTCAAGACCGTGCTGTACCCCCGGTACCAGGACGAGGTGGGCGCCGTCGTCCGCAGCCTCGAACTGCTGCGCCAGCAGGCGCAGGCCCACAGACACAACCAGGCGCGCCGGTCCGCGGAGACCCGGCCCGGCGTCGGCGGAAGGTGACAAGCCCGTGCTCTACCTCTACTTCGTCCTGCTGATCAGCGGCGTGTTCCTGCTGATCGCGGGCATCGTGGAACAGCGCAGGCACTACGCCGCCCTCCACACCATCCCGACCCGGGTGCTGGTCAACGGCATCCGGGGCAAGTCCTCCATCACCCGGCTCTGCGCCGGGGCCCTGCGCGGCGGCGGTCTGGTGACCGTCGCCAAGACGACGGGTACGGCGGCGCGCTTCATCCACCCCGACGCGACCGAGGAGCCGGTCTACCGGAAGTTCGGCATCGCCAACGTGGTGGAGCAGATCGGCATCGTGCGCCGGGCCGCCACGTACCGGCCGCACGCCCTCGTCATCGAGTGCATGGCCGTCATGCCCGCGCTGCAGGAGGTCAACCAGAGCAAGCTGATCCGCTCCACGATCGGCGTCCTGTGCAACGTGCGCGAGGACCACCTCGCCGAGATGGGCCCCACCCTGGACGACGTGGCCCGCTCCCTGTGCCGCTCGATGCCGGAGGACGGCATCTGCGTGACCGCCGAGAAGGAGCGCTTCCACATCCTCCAGGAGGAGGCCGACGCCCGGAACTGCCGGCTGGTCTACGCCGACCCCGAGACGGTCAGCGACGCCGAGCTGCGCGGCTTCAGCTGGTTCACCTTCAAGGAGAACGTCGCGATCGCCCTGGCCGTCGCGGAGCTCCTCGGCATCGACCGGGAGGTCGCGCTGCAGGGCATGTACGACGCGCCGCCGGACCCCGGTGTCCTCTCGGTGGAGCGCTACGTCACGCCCGACAACCGGCGGCTCGCCTTCGCGAACGTCTTCGCGGCCAACGACCCCGAGTCGACCCTGATGAACGTCAACCAGCTGCTCGACCTCGGGGCCATCAGCCGCCCCCTGAACGTCGTGATCAACTGCCGCCCCGACCGCGTCGAGCGCAACGGGCAGATGGGCGAGATCATCCCGGACCTGCGGCCGGACAACGTCTTCGTCATCGGTCACCCCGCGAAGAGCGCCATCGACGCCATCCCCGCCGCCTGGCGGGACCGGGCCGTCGACCTCGGCGGCGACCGGCGCCCGGCCGAGGACTTCATGCCGGCCCTGCTCGGCCGGATGCCCGACGGCTCCTCGCTCGTCGCCATCGGCAACATCCACGGCCAGGGCGAGGAGCTGCTCGAATACCTCGCCGAACTCCCGGCCGACGACAGCGCCGTCGACCACCACGCCGACGGGGACTGGGCGCAGCAGGCACCGGCGGGCCCCGCCCAGCCGCCGCGCCTGGACCCGTACGCCTCGTACCCCCTGGCCCAGGAGGAGCGGTACCAGGCCTCCCAGACCCAGGAGATCCCCCTGGTCCGGATCCCGCTCCAGCCGACCGACCCGCGCCCCGGGCCGGTGGTGCTCACGGCCCAGCGCGGCCCCGACGACGGGTGGACCGTCCCCGTGCCCGCCGCCCCCGAGGAGTCGTTCGGCTGGTTCCACCAGCCGGCCCACGAGGGCGACGACCGCACGCATCCGCAGCCCTGACCCACCGGTCCCCCCGCCGACCGCCCGCCTCACCACCCGTAACCGCGCCCGGAGCCCCCGTTGACCACCGCCGCACTGACCCCCGAGATGGCCGCCCTGGGCATCGCCATAGGCCTGCTCTTCTCCCTGCTGTGCTACCTCACGACCAACCTCTCCCCCGGCGGGATGATCACCCCGGGCTGGATCGCCCTCACCCTCATCGAGGACCTGCAGCGCGCGGCCATGGTCGTGGGCGTCACCGCGCTGACGTACGCGGGCACCAAGCTCATGCAGCGGCTCGTGATCCTGTACGGCAAGCGGCTGTTCGCCGCGGTGGTCCTGCTCGGGGTGCTGCTCCAGGCGACGGTGATGATCGTCCTCTCGATCGAGTTCCCCCTGATGTACGGCAACCAGACCCTCGGGTTCATCGTGCCCGGCCTCATCGCCTACCAGCTGGTCCGCCAGCCCAAGGGGCCCACGCTCCTCGCGACGGCCTCCGTCTCGCTCCTCGCCTACATCGTCGTCGCCGCCGGCCTGCTGCTCGGCGTCATGCCCGCCGCCGCCTGAGCATCGCCGCCCGCCGGCCACCGCCTGAGAACCAAGGAAGAACCATGGCAGGGAAGAAGAAGTCACGCACGCTCCTCTCGGGCCTCGCCGTGCTCGGGCTCGTCGCGACCTCGGGGTACCTCACCCTGGAGCTGCGCAAGCAGGAGGAGCAGGGCGTCACCGAGGTCCGCAACGTCGGCGTCCTCAACGGCACCGGGAAGGCGGGCGCGGCCCAGAACACGGGCGGGGAGCAGTGGTCGCGCCTGGAGAACCCCGCGCGCAGTGTGCTGCGCGGCGCCGACGGCCAGGTCGAGGCGGTCCTGACCGACGGCGCGCGGACCGCGAAGCTCACGGGCCCGGCCCGTACCTTCGCCGAGCCGACCTCCACGGCCTCCAAGGTCTCCACGACCGACTGGATCCGGCTCATGCCGAAGCCCTGGGCCAAGGGCGCGGAGAAGGAGAAGTGGTTCAAGGACTGGTACGCGGAGAACGCGGACAGCAAGGAGGACGACATCTTCGCGTTCGCCTTCCAGTACGTGGCGGGCGCGCCGCAGCGCAAGGACGAGCAGGGCCGCGTCGTCGCGGGTGACGCGAACTTCGGGCCGCTGAACACCACCGGGGCCGAGGGCGGTGACCTCCGTCTGGAGCAGTCCGACTTCTACGACTACCTCGGCGTCCCGTACCCCTTCCGGGACGGCACCGTCGGCAAGCCGGAGGCGATGCGGATCCGGTCGCTGGACTGCTCCGGCTTCATGCGCATGGTGCTCGGCTTCCGCGCGCGCTACCCGCTGATGTCCTCGGACAAGTCCGGCGACGGCCTGCCGCGCACGGCGAACGGCATGGCCCGTTCCGATCAGGGCGTGGACATCCTGCCGCTGACCGGCATCGCCGCGCAGAACCGTCCCTCCGCCATCGACGAGCTGCAGCCGGGCGACCTGGTGTTCTTCAAGCTGGACACGCGCACCGGGCAGCGCCTCGACCACGTCGGCATGGTCCTCGGCCACGACACCGAGGGTCACCTGGTCTTCGTCTCCAGCCGCGAGGAGGTCAACGGGCCCACCATCGGTGACATCGGCGGTGTCTCCCGCCTCGACGGCAACGGCTACTACGCCAAGACGCTGCGCAGCGCGAAGCGTCTCTGACGTCCCCCCTATCGGCCGCGCATCAGCTCCAGGTCTTCGCCCCAGGCGTCGAGCACGGCGCCGTGTCCGTGGTGCCGTGCCACTGCCTCGACCCGGGCGAAGAGCCGCCGCTGGGCGGGGACGTCGCCCGATCCGGAGATGCGCGCCACGGCGTCGAGCAGGGCGTCGGTGTCCCAGCCGGGCAGCGGGTACCGGGCGAGCTCCCACTCCAGGTACTTGTTGTAGGGGCGGGGGCGGCGGTCGAGGGCGAAGAGCAGTTCGAGGAGGTGGCCGATGCTGTCGGCGGCGTCGAGCCGGGCCGCGAGTCCGTGTCCGTCCCTGTCGTTCTTGAGCGAGCGGTAGAGGGAGTTGGCGTAGGCGTCGAGCCACTGGGCGGCGGCGCGGGAGGCCTCGTCGGCGGTGAGGCGCGCCTTGGCGGCCAGGATCCGGGCGATGTCTCCGTCGAGCCGGTCGAGCACGACCCGGGCGCGGGCGAGTGCGTACCGTTCGAAGCCCGGCATGCCCAGGGCACGGAACTCGTCGAGGGTGAGGAGGACGAGGTCGAGCTCTCGGGTGCGGTGCCCGGTGTAGCGGGTGAGGTCCGTCGGCACGCCTTCGGCGAGGACGACGTACAGGTCGTGGTCGGAGTGCTCGGTGGTCATGCCCTCGTGCGCCCGGGACCCCTTGAGGACGAGGCCGAGGACCGCCGGGTCGGCGGAGGCGAGTGCGACGAACGCGTCGTGGGTGAGGGGCTGTCGGGCTGTCATCGGGCGATCCCGCAGGCCCCGAGCACCAGGTGCAGCCGTTCCTCGACGGTCCGGGTCAGGGGCGGGAGGAGGAGGGTCGGCAGGCCGGCTTCGACGCCTCCGCCGTCGTGGCCGGAGCGGTCGCCGACCATGAGGGCCTCGTCGGGGCGCACCCCGAGCTGCTCCAGGGCCACGCCGAAGAAGGCGGGGTCGGGCTTGCACAGGCCGTGTTCGAAGGACAGGGCGTAGTCGTCGACGTACGCGTCCAGGCCGGTCTTCTCGAACGCGGGCCGGATGTCGACGTGGATGTCGCTGATGACGGCCACCTTGACCCCGGCGGCCTTCAGCCCCGCCAGGGTGGGTGCGACGTCCGTCGCGAACGGGTTGCCGGTGGGGTCGGAGAGGGTCGCGTACAGCGCGTCGGCCAGGGCCGGTTCGATCCCCGCGGCCCGCATCCACGTGTCGTAGCCCTCGCGGTGCGCGTCGGCGGACACGTCGGACCAGCCCCCCGTCACGTCCGGCAGTCGGCCCGCCTCGGTCAGGGCCTCGCTGATCCGCCGTACCTCCGTCTCCGGGGCTTCGCGGCCGAGGCCGAGCAGGGTGCTCTCGATCCAGTGGGCGCCCCTCGGTCTCCCGGCGATCGGGCCCCACTTGGGGACCACGAGCGTTCCGACCCAGTCGAACAGCACTGCTTTGAAGTAGGGCATGTCTCCCCCGAGAGCGGTCGGTCCATGATCGCGGGCAGCTTTTCAGCCCCGTCCGGTGGCGTCAACGAACTTTCCCGCCGTGCTCGCCCGCTCAGTTGTGGAGCAGTCGCCAGGTGGTGAGGGCGAGCCGGGCGCGGGTCAGGCCCGCGGGGGCCGTGAGGTCCAGGGCGAGGGTCCTGCCGATGTGGTCGAGGCGGCGGGCGATGCTGCTGTGGTGGAGGTGGAGGAGCTCGGCCGCGCGGCGGACGGAGGCGGTGGCGCAGTAGGTGTCCAGTGTCTCCAGGTCCTCCGGGGACAGGCGGTCGATCGCGGTCACGTCGGGGTTGTCCCGTACGGCCTCCTCGGGGATGTCCGCCAGGAGGGCCAGCGCGCCCAGGTCGGCGTGGTGGACGACGGGTTCGCGCGGGGTGGTGAAGCGGAGCGCCGTACGGGCCTGGCGCCAGGAGCGGTCGGGGCTCCCGGTGCCGCCGATGCCCGCTCGTACGCCTGCGGGGAAGCCCGTACGGTCCAGGGTGGTGGCCAGGATGACGCCCACGTCGGCGAGCGGGGCCGCCTTCACCGGGCGGCCCGGGCAGACCAGGGTGCCGACGCGGTCGAGCGGGAGGCTGGTGCGTACGGCGACGACGTGGACGGGGAGGTCGGGGGCGAAGCCCAGGAGGCGGAGCGCCCGGGCCCGGGCGGCGTCGTCGCTGTCGGAACTGACGGCCAGTTCGACGAGGGCCGGGTCGGCCATGGTGGTGCGGGCGGGGCCGTAGCGTTCGGCGGCGGCCGCGGCGGCGAGGGCGAAGCGGTCGAGGAGGACCTCGTCGAGCGGGTTGGGCGGGCCGGGACGCTCCAGCCAGACCGTGCCGATCTCCTCCTCGTCGAGGGTGATCGGCACCTCGGTGGACGCGGGCGCCGGCGGGGTGGACGCCTGCGTGCCCTGGGGCGAGACGCGGGTCGAGCGGCCGGTGCCGTGGAGCCGTATCCCGGCGACGCACTCGGCCAGGCCCGCCGATGCCCGGGCGAGCGCCGGGAGGTCCACCCGGCGGCGCATGAGGGTGTCGTAGAACGCGACGATGCGCATCGCGCCGTCCACGTACGGATCGAGTCCCGACAGCCGTACGGCCAGTGCCTCCATGGCAGAAGGATCGCAGAAGGACGGAGCGACGGGGGCGCGCCGTTCGGTGCGTGACCGGCGCGGGACGCGCGACGGATGGCGGATGATCTCCCGGCGGCCGGCCCGCAGGATGGTCGTCATGGATCCCGAACTCGAAGCGTTCATCCCCTTCTTCCCGCAGACCGATCTGTCCGACCCGGTCTCCGCCCGCGCCTACTTCGCCGGTCTGGCGGCCGCCGTACCGGCGCCGGACACCTCGGAGATGGAGGTCGAGGACCGTGTCGTGCCCGGCGACCCGGACGTGGCGGTACGGATCTACCGGCCGCGCCGGGCACAGGGGGCGGTGGTCTGGCTGCACGGCGGCGGGTACGTCATGGGGAACGTGGACACCGAGCACCCGTGGGCCACCCGCATCGCGGAGAACTCCGGCGCGGTGGTGATCTCCGTCGGCTACCGCCTTGCCCCCGAGCACCCGTTCCCGGCCGCGCTCGACGACGCCTACGCCGTACTGAACTGGATGGCCGGACACGCGGCCGAACTCGGCATCGACCCCGCACGGATCGCGGTCGGGGGCCACAGCGCCGGCGGCGGGCTCGCGGCCGCGGTGGCGCTGCGGGCGCGGGACGAGCAGGGGCCGCCGATCCGTTTCCAGCTGCTCAACCAGGCGGGGCTCGACGACCGTCTGGAGACCTGGTCGGCACGGAACTTCACCGACACGCCCTGGTACCACCGCGGCAAGGCGATCGCCGCCTGGGGGCACTACCTGGGTGGCCGGCCGGCCACCCCGTACGCCGCCCCGGCGCGGGCGGCCGATCTGTCGGGCCTCCCGCCGGCGTACGTCGCCTCGGCCGAGTTCTGCCCGAACCGCGACGAGGACCTCGCCTACGCGGTCCGGCTGCTCCAGGCGGGCGTGTCCGTCGAGATCCACCAGTGGCCCGGCACGTTCCACGGATCGCAGGCGATCCTCTCCGCCGAGGTCTCGCAGCGGCAGAACGCCGAACTCGGCGCCGTGCTGCGGCGCGCCCTCGCCGACTGACCCCACCGATGATCGAGAAAGGACTCATGTGATGACGACACGACTGCAGGCCGCCCTGGACGACGTCCACCACGCCGGCGTGCCGGGCGTGATCGCCGCGGTACGGGACGGGGACCGGACCTGGAGCGGCGCGTCCGGGGTCGCCGATCTCGCGACCGGCCGTCCCGTCACGGCCGACATGCGGCACCGCGTCGGCAGCGTCACCAAGACCTTCACCGCGGCCGCCGTCATGCTCCAGGTCGAGCAGGGGCACATCCGGCTCGACGCACCGATCGGCGACTACCTCCCGGAGCTCGTGCCGGGCGAGCGGGGCCGGAGGATCACGGTCCGGATGCTGCTCAACAACACGAGCGGCATCCCCGACTACCTCGCCTACGCGTTCCCGTCCCTCCAGGGGTTCCCGACCCGCCTCGACGTGTCGACGCGGAGCCTGGACGACAACCGGTTCCGTACCTTCCGTCCGGCCGAGCTGATCGAGATGGGGCTCTCGGCGCCCCCGGTGGGCGAGCCCGGCGGGCCCACGGGGGTGTACTCGAACGTCAACTGGCTGCTCCTCGGCGAGCTCCTGGAGCGGGTGACCGGGATGCCGGCCGAGGAGTGCATCACCCGGAGCGTCATCGATCGTGCCGGGCTCCGGCACACCGGGTTCCCGAAGGGGACGGAGGTCGAGGGCCCGCACTCGCGGCTGTACGAGGCGTTCTACGGCCTGATCGACCCTCCGCGTGACTACAGCGTCTACGACATGTCCTGGGTGGGGGTGGCGGCCGCGCTGGTGTCGACCATGACGGACCTCAACCGCTTCTACGCCCGGCTGCTCGCCGGAGAGGTCGTCAGCCCGGCGTCCCTTGCGGAGATGCAGCGGACGATCCCGGCCACGGCCCTGGACGGGTCGCCGATCCAGTACGGGCTCGGTCTGCACAGGGTCGATCTCGGCGGCTCCACCTTCTGGGGTCACGACGGCACCGTCTGGGGATCCGGAACGATGTCGCTGACCAGCGCGGACGGCGAACGCCAGATGTCCGTGTCGGTCAACCTCATCCGCTGGAACAGGCCGGACGCCTCGGGGAGGCCGCAGCCCCACCCCATCGACGGTGCCATGAAGGCGCTGTACCAGCGGGCGCTGTGCGGCGAGGACCTAAACGGTCACGCCGAGGACCCTGCCGGCGCCACCGTGTAGGTGCGGCCCGACGTGTAGAACTCCAGGCCCGCTCGGCCCTGTTCGCGCGGCCCGTGGCTGGAGGCCTTGGAGCCGCCGAACGGCAGGTGGAAGTCGACGCCGGTGGAGGGGGCGTTGATCCGGATCATCCCGGTGTCGAGCAGGTCGAGGCCGTGCAGGGCCGTGTTCAGGTCGGCCGTGTGGACGGAGGTCACCAGGCCGTACGGGACGGAGTTGGTGATCCGGATCGCGTGGGCGAGGTCGTCGGCGGCGAGCAGGGTCGCGACGGGGCCGAAGACCTCTTCGCGCAGCAGCCGGTGCCCGGGGTCCACCTTCTCCACCAGGGTCGGGGCCGCGTACCAGCCGGGCCCGTCGAGCGCGGTGCCGGCGGCGAGCTTCGCAAGGCCCCGGCAGGCGTCGACGACCCGGTCGCGGGCGGCCTCGTGGATGAGGGGCCCGCACACGGTGGCCGGGTCGGCGGGGTCGCCGACGGGGAGGGCCCTCAGTGCTTCGGAGAGTGCCTCGCGCAGCGGGTCGAGGGCGGCGCCGACCGCGATGACGCGGCTGGTGGCGGTGCACTTCTGGCCCGCGTACCCGGCGAGGGAGGCCGCGATGTGGCCGGCCGCCTGCTCGATGTCCGCGTCGGGCAGGACGAGCGCCGCGTTCAGGCCGCCCATCTCGGCCTGCGCCGGGATGCCCCGGGCGGTCGCGGCCCTGGCCACGGCCTGGCCGACGGGGGTGGAGCCGGTGAAGGAGACGACGTCGACGGCCGAGACGAGCGCGTTGCCCTCGGTCGCGCCGCCGGGCAGGACGGTGAACACCGCCTCCGGCACCGCCTGCTGGACGATCTCGGCGAGGCGCCGGGCGCACGCGGTGGCCTCGGGGGCGGGTTTGAGGACGACCGTGTTCCCGGCCGCGAGCGCGGGGGCGGCCTTCCAGGTCGGGATGGCGAAGGGGAAGTTCCAGGGCGTGATGAGCCCGGCCACGCCGTGCGGGCGGCGCCGGGTCAGGAGCAGTCCGGTTCCGGCCGCGGTCTCGTGGACCTCTCCGGTGGGCTGGTAGGGGGCCTGGGCGTAGTAGCGCCAGATCGCGGCGGTACGGGCCACCTCGGCCCTGGCCTCGGTCAGCGGCTTGCCCACCTCGCGCACGGCGAGCTCGGCCAGTTCGCCGGCCGCGGCCTCGACGGCGGTGGCGATCGCGCCCAGGGCGGCCGAGCGGGCGGCGGCTCCGGCGAGGAGCCAGCCGGGCTGGGCGGCACGGGCCCGTTCGACGGTGTCGACGGCCGCGAAGGCGCCGGGCGCGGGGATGCGCAGGAGCACGTCGGCCGGGTCGGCCGGGTTGCGGGAGGTGAGGGTGGGAAGCGTGTCGGTCATGGGAGGAGGCCTCCGGGGAAGGGATCGTCCGGGTCGGGGAAGGGTCGGCGCCGGCGTGGGCTTCGGGCGGCCCCGCGTCAGTGGTGGCCGTCGGCCACGACCTTCTCCGTGGCGGTCCGCACCGCGGCCTCGATCGTGCCGGTGAGCGGGTGGCGCGGCGGGCGGGTGGGGCCGCCGGGGCGGCCGGCGAGGTCCATGGAGAGCTTGATGGACTGGACGAACTCCGTCTTCGAGTCCCAGCGCAGCAGGGAGTGCAGGGACTTGTACAGCGGGAGAGCGGTCGTCAGGTCGCCCGCGACGGCGGCGTGGTACAGCGCGGCGCAGCTGGCGGGGAAGGCGTTGGGGTAACCGGCGATCCACCCGACGGCGCCCGCGACGGCGAGTTCGAGGAGGACGTCGTCGGCTCCGATCAGCAGATCGAGTTCCGGGGCGAGTTCGGCGATCTCGTAGGCGCGGCGGACGTCGCCGCTGAACTCCTTCACCGCGACGATGCTGCCGTCGCCGTGCAGCCGGGCGAGGAGGTCGGGGGTGAGGTCGACCTTGGTGTCGAAGGGGTTGTTGTACGCGACGATCGGGATGCCGACGCCGGCCACCTCGGTGTAGTGGGCGCGCACGGCCGTCGCGTCGGCGCGGTACGTGTTGGGCGGCAGGAGCAGGACCGAACCGGCGCCGGCCTCGGCGGCCTGTTCGGCCCAGCGGCGGGACTCGGCGCTGCCGTACGCGGCGACACCCGGCATGACCCGTGCCCCGTCGCCCGCCGCTTCGACGGCGGTACGGACGACCTGGGCGCGCTCCGCGTCGGTGAGGGTCTGGTACTCGCCGAGGGAGCCGTTCGGGACGACGCCGTCGCAGCCGTTGGCGATCAGCCAGGCCACGTGCTCGGCGTAGGCGTCGTGGTCGACGGAGAGGTCCTCGCGGAAGGGGAGGGTGGTGGCGACCATGATGCCGCGCCAGGGGCGGTCGGTGTTCCAGGTGGTGGCGGTCATGGCGATGACCTTTCTGTAGTGTGTGACATTTTATGGAGGGGGAAAGAAGAGAGGCCCGCACGGGCCTCTCCTTCAGGCTCTAGGAAGCGTCGGGATGCGGGGCCTCGTCCAGGGCGGCAAGGGTCGAGAGCCGGACCGGTACCGCGAACGGGCGCCGCTCCGCGGGCGGTTCGGCGGTTCCGCCGCGCGCGGCGAGGCAGGCGACGGCCGTCCCGCACATCCGCCCCTGGCACCAGCCCATCCCGGCCCGGGTGAGAAGCTTGACGGTGCGCGCGTCCCGCGCGCCGAGCTCGGCGACGGCCTCGCGGACGCGCCCGGCATCGACCTCCTCGCAGCGGCACACGTCCGTGTCGTCGGTGAGCCAGTCCTGCCAGCCGGGGCCCGGGGCGTGGGCCGCGGACATCACGTCGGCGAAGGCGCGCATCCGGTCCCGGCGGCGCCGCAGTTCGGCGATCCGGCTCGCACCGGCCCGGCGGCCGAGGATCCGCGCGGTGATCGCCCGAGCGGCCAACTCGCCTTCGGTACGGGCGAGTTCCGCACCCCCCACGCCTCCGGTCTCGCCCGCCGCCCACAGGCCGGGCTCCGAGGTCTCCTGGAGGTCGTCCAGGGCGAGGCCGAGGGTGCCGTCGGGGAGCCGTCGGGTGGCGCAGCCGGCCGTCGTGGCCAGCTCGATCTGCGGGACCAGGCCGTGGCCGACGGCCAGGGCGTCGCAGGCGATCCGGCGGCCCGTGCCCGGTACGGGACGCCAGTCGGCGTCCAGGCGGGTGACGGTGACGGCCTCCACCCGGTCGGTGCCGTGCACTTCGGTGACCGCGCTGCGCAGCCGGAGCCGTACCCGGTGCCGGAGCAGTCCGGATCCGTGCAGCAGGGCTTCGGCCGCCTTTCCCGGGTTGGTCACGAGCGCCCGGGGGCTGCGGGCGTACCGCAGATAGCCGGCGGCCTCGACCACGGCCGGCACTCGTGCGCCGGCGGCGGCGAGGGAGGAGGCGACGGCGAGCAGCAGGGGGCCGCTGCCGGCCACGACGATGCGGCGGCCGGGCAGTACGAGCCCTGATTTGAGCATGGCCTGCGCTCCTCCGGCGCCCACGACGCCGGGCAGGGTCCAGCCGGGGAAGGGGAGTTGGCGTTCGTACGCGCCGGTGGCGAGCAGCAGCGCCCGGGCCCGGATCCGTACGGGCCGCTCCTCGGTTCCGTCGGCCCCGGTGACCGCGTGCACCGACCAGGTCCCGTCGCCCTCCCGCACCGTGGACCACACGTGGTGTCCGGCGAGGTGGGCGACGCCGCTTCCGGCGAGGCGTCGCCGGAGGTCGGAGAAGGCGGACCAGTCGTGGTGCAGGGCCTCGGGCCGTACGGCGCCGAGCGCGGGCGCCGGGTGCCGGTAGAACTGCCCGCCGGTCTGGGTGGAGGTGTCGAGGAGGGCGACGGAGAGGCCGAGTTCGGAGGCCGTGACGGCGCCGGAGAGTCCCGCGGAACCGGCTCCCACGACCGCCAGGTCGTACGTCTCCGGCGTCTCCGGTGTCTCCGGCGTCTCCGGCTCAGACGGCGAGGCGGTCATGGCCGTGCCCCTCCTGGGTGGTGATCGCGTCGCCGGGGCGGGCCGGGACCAGACAGGCGCGCCGGTTGGGTTCGCCGTTGACGGTGGCGAGGCAGTCGTAGCACTGGCCGATGCCGCAGAAGGCGCCGCGCGGCCGGCCGCCGTCCCGGGTGGTGCGCCAGGCCAGGATGCCGGCGCCCCAGAGGGCGGCGGCGACGGTCTGCCCCGGCAGGGCGGTGACGCGACGGCCGTCGAAGGTGATCTCGAACGGCGCTTCGGGGTGTGCGCCGACGAGGTCGGCGGGGGTGCGGGCCACGGGCCCTCCTCTCGTGACGGTGGGTGCGCGCGCCTCAGGGTGCGTCGGCGAACCGGTCGGGGCGGAACGGGTGGATGTCGAGGGGCGGTTCGGCGCCGGTCAGACAGGCCGTGACGATCTCCCCTGTCACGGGGGCGAGTCCGATGCCCGCTCCTTCGTGGCCGCAGGCGTGGAGCAGGCCGGGGACGCGCGGGTCGGGGCCGATCGCGGGCAGGTGGTCCGGCAGGTAGGGGCGGAAGCCGAGGTAGGTGCGGATGGCCCGTACGGTGCCGAGGACCGGGAACAGTGCGGTGGCCCCGGCGGCGAGCCGGCGCAGGACTTCGGTGGAGAGCGTCCGGTCGAAGCCGACCCGTTCCCGGCTGGCGCCGATCAGGACCGGCCCCGCCGGGGTGCCCTCGACGACGGCCGAGGTCTGGAGTGCGGCGGAGCCGCTGGCGACGTCGGCCACGTAGTCGGCGGCGTACACCTTGCGGCGCACGACGCGCGGGAGGGGTTCGGTGACGAGGACGAAGCCCCTGCGGGGCAGGACGGGCAGGTGTACGCCCGCGAGTTCGGCGAGGGCGCCGCCCCAGGTTCCGGCGGCGTTGACCACGGAGGGAGCGTGGATCTCGCCGGCCGTGGTCCGTACGCCGCGGATCTCTCCGGCCGTGCCGGTGAGCAGGCCGGTGACCTCCTCCCCCAGGCGCAGCCGGATCCGTTCACCGTCCGTGCGCAGCAGCCGGGCCGCCGCGTGGGCGGGCATCACCTGGGCGTCCTGAGGGTAGAGGAAGCCGCCCGCCAGGGTGGGTGCGAGGTGGGGCTCCAGGTCGTGGAGCCGGTCCGCGGGGACCTCCTGGCTGGTGACGCCCGCCTTCTCCTGGCGGGCCGCGAAGTCGCGCAGGGCGCGCATCCCGGGCTCGTCGGAGGCGACGACGAGGCCGCCCTTGGCCTCGTACTCGACCTGCGGCGGGAGAAGTTCGGCCAACTCCCGCCACAACGCGGTGGAGACGAGGGCGAGTTCGAGCTCGGGCCCCGGCTCCTTGTCGGAGACCAGGAGGTTTCCCTCGCCCGCTCCCGTCGTGCCGCCGGCGACCGGACCGCGGTCGACGACGGTGACGGAGAGGCCGGCTCGGGCGGCGTAGTGGGCGCAGGCCGCGCCGACGACGCCGGCGCCGACGACGATGACATCCGAGGTGTTTCTCGTGGGCACATCAGTAATATTTCACATGGCACTGGAGTTGCCAAGACCCGTGGCGGGCTCGATCCCTTGACAACCACTCACCTTCCTCGTCCTCATGTTCCTGACAGAAGTGTCACCACACCACGGGGGGACGATCAGCGCATGACCGAGCCTGAGAACGCGGGACACGACTACGACGTCGTC
This sequence comes from Streptomyces vietnamensis, assembly GCF_000830005.1. Lineage (NCBI taxonomy): Bacteria > Bacillati > Actinomycetota > Actinomycetes > Kitasatosporales > Streptomycetaceae > Streptomyces > Streptomyces vietnamensis. The sequence continues at coordinate 483,805 of NZ_CP010407.1, forward strand.
ATCAGCGGGGCGAGCCTCGCCGGCAGCGCCGCGGCGATCCTGCTCGCCCGGCGCGGCGCCCGCGTCGCACTCCTGGAACGCCGCTCGCGCCCCACGGCGTACAAGACGCTGTGCACCCACTCCCTCACCGCCAACGCCACCCCGGTGCTCGAGGAACTCGGCCTCATACCCGCCCTGGAGAAAGCGGGGGCCGTGCGCAACGAGGCACGCTGGTACACCCGTTGGGGCTGGATCGAGCCGAGCGCCGCGCCGGGCCCCGCGCTGCCGTACGGCTACAACGTGCGGCGCAGCACCCTCGACCCGCTGATCAGGTGCCGGGCGGCCGAGACCCCCGGCGTCGATGTGCTCCTCGGCCACCAGGTGACCGGGCTGCTCCAGGAGGCCGGACGGACGGTGGGGGTACGCGCGAAGACGCCCGAGGGCGAGCGCGAGATCCGGGCCCGCCTGGTGGTCGGCGCCGACGGCAAGGACTCGGCCGTGGCCGAGTACGCCGGGGTGCCCACCCGGCAGCACGAGAACGCGCGCTTCGGCTATCTCGCGCACTTCCGGAACCTGCCTCTGCGCGACGGGATCAGCCACGCCTGGTTCCTGGTGCCCGACATGGCCTACGCGTTCCCGAACGACGACGGGGTGACGGTCGTCGCGGTCCTCCCGGACAAGAAGCGGCTGCCGGCCTTCCGGGAGGACCTGGAGGGCAGCTTCCTCGACATGGTCCGCGCCCTGCCCGACGCGCCGGACATCGACGCCGCCGAGCGCGTCACGAAGATCACCGGCACGGTCGACTACCCGCTCCGCACCCGCAAGCCGACCGCGCCGGGTGTGGCGCTCATCGGTGACGCCGCCCTGACCGGCGACCCCCTGTGGGGAGTGGGATGCGGGTGGGCCCTGCAGTCCGCGCAGTGGCTCGCAGAGGCGGTCGCCCCGGCCCTGACCGGTCCGGGCGACCTCGACAAGGCGCTCACGGCGTACGCGCGCCGGCACAGGCGCCGCCTGGGTGGTCACCAGTACCTGGCCGCCGACTTCGCCAAGGGACGGCCGTTCAACCCCGGGGAGCGGCTGATGTTCTCGGCGGCGGCGCGCGACGGGGGCCTGGCGCGGCACATGCACATGTTCGCGTCCCGCCTGATCGGTCCGATGCAGTTCCTGAACCCCGCGGCGGTGGCCAGGGCCGCGGTCGTCAACCTCCGGCATCGAGAGGCGTCGGCCCGGACGGGGGCGTGACCGGGCCCCTCCGAGGAATCGTTCAGGCCTCGCGGGCGGCCCGGTACAGGGCGCCCGCGACGGCGAGGTCCTCCCAGGCCATGCCCACGCTCTTGAAGAGCCGCGGACGCCCGGTGGGGACGCGGCCGTGCACCAGGTCGGCGAGGGTGCCCGCGATGTGCTCCTCGCCGATCGCCCCCTCCGCCATCGGGACGAGCAGGTCGCCGGCCTCGCGGAGTGCCGCCGCGCGCGCCTCGACGTACACCTCGGCGCGGGTCACGAGTGCGGTGTCGGTCTCCCGCGCCGCCGGCTCGTGCGAGCCGACGGCGACGACGGTGGTGCCGGGGGCCACCAGGGTGCCGTCGAAGAGCGGTTCACGGGCCGTGGTGCAGCAGACGACGAGGTCGGCCCCCGCCACGTCGCCGGGCGTGCCGGTGCGCGCGGGCACGTCGAGGGTCCGCGCGTATCCGGCGAGGGCGCGGGCGCCGATCGGGTTGCGCCCGACGACGACCACTTCGGCGAGCTGTCGGACGGCGAGGACGGCGTCCAGGTGACCGTACGCCTGGGGCCCGGTGCCGAAGAGGACGAGGCGCAGGGGCCGGTCGTCCGGCGTCAGACGGCGTACGGCGAGCGCGGAGACGGCCGGGGTGCGCAGCTCGGTGAGGGCCGCGCCGTCGAGGAGGGCGAGCGGCTGGAGGTTCGTACCGTCGAGGAGCAGGTAGGAGCCGGTGATGCGGGGTAGGCCGAGGGCCGGATTGCCGGGGGCCACGCCCGCGATCTTCACTCCGGCGTACGCGCCGAGGGCGGCGGGCATGAGGAGGAGTTCGCCGGCCGGGACGGGGACGGCGGTGCGGGGCGGGGCGGCCTCGGGGTCGAACCCGGCGCGCAGGACGCCGGCGAGGACGTCGGCCGTCGCCGCCGGGGTCAGGAGGCGGGTCGTGGTCGGGGCGTCGATGTGGAGCGGGCCGGTCCCGGCCGTCATGGTGGTCACAGGAGGAATCCCGTCCCCAGGTCGTCGTGGGGGTCGAGGACGAAGGTGTGGGTGCCGGTGCGGTACGTGGCTCCGGTGACCTCGGTGACGCCCCCGGGCAGCAGCCTGCCGGTGAACACGGTGTCCGCCACGGACTCGTGCGTGAGGGTGTCCCCGGGGGCGAGGCGCCCTTCGTCGCCGAGCAGGGCGAGCCGTGCGGAGGTGCCGGAGCCGCAGGGCGAGCGGTCGATCTGCCCGTCGGCGAAGACGGTGACGTTGCGCTGGTGCGGCCCGGTGGGGGTGTCGGGCAGCTCGTCGTACAGGATGACGCCGTACACGTCGTGCTCGGGGAACGCTGCGCGGATCTCCCGCCCGGCCCGGACGAGCGCGGGCAGGGAGGCCCGGGTGGTGTCGAGGCCGAGGGTGCGCGCGGGGACCGAGACGTAGCAGGCGCCGGAGTCGGCGAGGTCCACCTCGACGGTGCCGGACGAGGTGGTCACCGGGACCTTGCGGGCGAGGACGCGCGTCGGGACGTTGCGGAAGGTGACGCCGGTGGTGCGGCCGCCCGCACGGTGCACGGTCGCGGTGACGCGCCCCGAGGGCACGTCGATGCGGACGGGGACGTCGCCGTCGTCGGGCGCGGGGACGCGTCCGGTGTCGACGGCCCAGGCGCCGAGGGCCATCGTGCCGTGGCCGCAGGCCGTGGAGTAGCCGTCCTTGTGCCAGAACAGCACGCCGAAGTGGGCGCCGTCGTCGTCGGGCGGGACGATGAATCCGCCGTACATGCCGGAGTGTCCGCGCGGTTCCCGGACGAGGAGGCGGCGCAGCTCGTCGAGGGGGCCGAGCCGGAGTGCGAGGGCGCGGCGCTCGGCGACGGTGTCGCCGGGGATGGGCGGCAGGTCCTCGTCGACGATCCGGAAGGGCTCGCCTGCGGTGTGGTAGTCGGTGGTGTGGACCGAGTGCGGGGTGGTGCTCACGGAGTACGGCCTCCAGTCGGGGAGTTCGCGGTGCCGGGCCGGCCCCTCCCCCCGTGGAAGGACCGGCCCGGACGGTGTGCGGTGCGGTGCGGTCAGCTGCGGAGGGGGCCCTCGCAGCTGTAGCTCGACGTGCCCGCCACCTTGCTGGACCAGATCTCGATCGGTCCGAAGCTGCAGTTCATGTCGGCCAGGTTGTTCAGTGCGGCGCCCGCACGGTCGAGGATGAAGTAGTCGACCGTTTCGGACATGTCCTTGAAGTTCTGGTCGTCGCTGCTCCAGTTGGTCAGGTTCGCCGTGATGCGTCCGGTGCAGATGAAGCGCCGCTTGCCGGTGTCGCCGTTCTCGACGCAGTCCGGGTTGCTGTACGTGGCCCCGGCGAAGGCGGTCCGCACCCCCGCCACGGTGGAGTACGTGAGCTGCTCGTTCGACGTGAACGTGGTGTTGGGGACGTACAGCTGGTCGACCTTGGCGATCTGCGCGTCGAGGAAGCGGTCGTAGTCGCGCTGGAGGTTCGCGTCGGAGCCCAGCCGGTTGCGCCAGGCGTCGAACGCGGCCACGTCGTTCGCCCGCAGGTGGGTGTACATCTCGCGGAGCAGGGAGGGCTTCTCGGTCCAGAGGAACTCGAAGAACGTGCCCGCGTAGTTGTAGAAGCGGAAGCCGTCGCCGTCGTAGGTGGCGTGGAGGATCTGGTTGAGGTTCATCCGGGGGCCGCCGCCGGCGGTGTCGTTGATGATGCCGCGGACGAGGGACTTGCGGACGGCGATGCCGTTGTCGCGGGTGGCGCCGTCGAAGAACTCGGCCGTGCCCTCGTCCATGGCGGTGGTGCGGTCGCCCTGGTACCAGGGGCCCTCGCCGAAGAAGCCCGGGACGGCCCAGCGGCCGTTGAGGTAGTGGGTGTACTCGTGGCGGAAGAGCTCTTCGAGGGTCAGCGAGGAGTCCTGCGGGACGCGCCGCTGGTAGGTGTAGAAGGTGGCGCCGCGCTCGATGTAGATGCCGCCGTTGTTGGTGCCCATGCCGGTGAGGATGGGGTGGTAGTTCTCGTAGTCGGCGCGGGAGGCGTAGAGGACGATGTTCAGGGTGGTGTTGTTGTCGCCCGCGAGCGGCTGCTCGGTGCCGAGGACGCGGTGGTACTGGGCCTTGACCTGCTTGCTCGCGTAGTAGAGCTGGTCGACGGTGGCCCGGTCGAGCGCGGTGCGGACCTTGATGGCCCCGTTGTCGTAGGTGTACGTGTACGGGAAGAGCTGCTTCTCGATGTCCTCCTTGCACACGCCGTACGGCTTGCAGGCCTCGTAGAAGTTGAGCCAGGAGACGACCTTCGCCCACTGCTCGCTGCCGCGGCCGAAGGTGTCGACGACGGTGGTGAGCGAGGCGCCGAGGTCGGCGACGACGCCGTCCTTGAGGGCCGCGATCTGGCCGAAGCGGCCGTACTCGCCGAGGGCGTCACGGGCGACCCAGGCGTTGACGGTCCCCTTGAGGTGCCCGTAGCCGGCGAAGGCCCTGAAGGTCGCGCGGTAGGCCGGGTCGGCGGCGACGGCCGACTGGAAGGCGGCGTCCTGGTTGCCCGGGTAGACGCCGAGGTAGTTGACGGAGAGTCCGGCGAGCGCGGCTCCGGCCCAGGCCGGGTCGAGGTTCGTGGCGGTGTGCGCGGGGTCCATGGTGGCCAGGACCCGCTTGATCAGACCGAGTTGGTGCTGCCGCAGGCCGGGCGCGCTGGCCGCGTAGAGGGCCTCGCGGAGGGTGTTCGCGTTGGTCTTCGTGACGTCGAAGGTGCGGGCGGCGGCGCCGAAGTCGGCGACGGCCTGCCGCATCGCGTTCACGGTGGGCGCGTCGGTGATGTCGATCTCGCCGCGCGAGTAGTCGTGGTAGGCGACGGCGTGCAGGTACGTGAACATCTCCTCCAGGTGGGAGGAGTTCCGTCCGTCGTGGGCGGCGGACAGGCCGGATATGCGGCGGGCGACGGCCTGGACGTGGGCGTCGGACATCACGGGTGCGAGCCGGGCGTCCCAGGTCCATATGAGGCCGCGCAGACAGCCGTCGGCGGTGACCGCGGGATCGGCGAGGAAGTCGGCGAACTGCTCGGGGGCGAGGCCGGTGATGCCGTCGAGCGTGCAGGGGACGCCGGTGGTCGTGGTGGCGGTGCCGCTCGCGGCGAGCGTCCGCGCCTTGGCGGGGGCCGGTGCCCGGCCGGGCACCTTGCCCGCGGCGTGCCCGCCGGGGGCGGGCGCGGGGCCGAAGGTGGTGCGCGGGGCGGAACCCCGGTGCTCGACCTCGTCGAAGGGGTTGCCGCCCGGCTGCGCCTGCGGAGCCGGGGCGGTCGTGTCGTCCGTGCCCGTCGTGAAGGCGCCGGCCTGGCCGGCGGAGGCGAGGAGGGTGACGGCTGTGGCGGAGGCGAGCAGGGACGAGCGCACACGTCTGCGGAGGGACAACGGAACTCCTGCTGGTGAGGGGGGTTGGTGAGGGGATGCGTTCGCGAACTGGTCTGGTTCGCACGGCGGATGACGTTCCATCACCGGGCCGGTGCGCTGTAACATAGTAATGTGAAATTGCACTGACAAGCCCTGGGACGGCATCACTTCCCCGACGGGGCCGGCGGGCTTCTCCCCGAGAGGGTCGAAGAAGCCGCGCAGAGGGCTGTTCTTCCGCCCCTTCAACCCCCACCATGCTCGTGACTACTCGTGCGTAACTCATGTGAGGGGACAGTGTGTTGAGACTCCGTGGCCGGACGGTCGTGCCGCTGCTCGCCGTCGTCGCGTCCCTGCTCCTGGCGGCGGCGCCCGTCCGGGCCGAGGCGCCCGCGCGTACCCCCGTCGTGTTCGTCCACGGGTTCAACGCCGACCCCGGCGTCTGGGGCGGGCTTCGGGCGGACTTCAAGGCCGACGGGTACACCGACGCCGACCTGTTCTCCTTCGGCTACGACACGCACCAGTCCGTCAACGAGGTGCTGTCCGGCCGGCTCGCCGCGTACGTCGAGGACGTCAAGCGGCAGACCGGGGCGAGCCGGGTCGATCTCGTCGCCCACTCCTTCGGGAGCCTCGTCACCCGCTGGTACGTGAAGTTCGACGTCGCCGGCCGGTCCTCCGTCGCCCACTGGGTCTCCCTCGCCGGCCCCAACCACGGCACGAGCACGGCGTGGGCGTGCGCGCTGTGGGACCAGGCCTGCCGCGACATGACCCCGGGCTCCTACGTCCAGAAGAAGCTCGCGGAGGGCGACGAGACGCCCGGGGCCGTGCGCTATGCGACCTGGTGGTCGAACTGCGACGAGGTCGTCAACCCCGACAACAGCGTGCCGCTGGCCGGCGCCGTCAACAACGGCGCCGGCTGTCTCGACCACAACGAACTCCTCGGCGACGACACGGTCTCCCAGGGGGTCCGCGTCTTCCTCCGTTCCTAGGCCGCGAGCCGTTCGGTGACGGGCTCGGTGGTGACCGGTGCGTCGAAGGAGGGCTGCCGGACGCCGTCTTCCGCCTCACGGGGCGGCACGCGGCCGGCGCCGGGGCGGCGGTAGGTCAGCGCCGGGGGCGGCGGGCCGGCACGGAGCGCGCGGCGGCGAGCAGGGCCTCCCTGTCGACGATCTTGACGCGGGGGCGCCCCTGGAGCCGGCCTTCGGCGCGCTCCTCTTCGTCGATCGCCCGCCAGCCGTCGAGGCCGACGGCGCCCGGGTGTGCGCCGGAGCCGGGCGCGGCGGGGGCGGTGAGCAGTCCGGCTTCGAGGTCGTCGAGGAGTGCGGAAACCGTCTCCTGGGCGCAGGACTTGTTGGTGCCGATGAACCCGTTGGGGCCGCGTTTGATCCAGCCGGCCACGTACACGCCCGGCCGGACCCGGCCCCGGTCGTGGGGCACCGTACCGGTCGCCTCGTCGAACGGGAGGCCGGGGACGGGTCGGGCGCGGTAGCCGATCGCGCGCAGGACGAGCGACGTCTCGATGGTCTCGATGCTCCCGGCGGTCTCGGCGGCGTCGTCGGCGCGCGGTCCGGTCCGTACGACCGTCAGGCCGGTCACCCGGTCGTCGCCGAGGATGCGCACGGGGCTCGTCCGGAAGCGCAGGACGATGCGCCGCCGCCCCGGTACGGGGGTCCGGGCGGCCAGCTCGGCGAGCACCCCGGTCTTGGGGGTGGCGTCCGCGGGCACATCGGCCGGCCAGCCCTCGACGAGGACGTCGACGCCGTCGAGCGCGGCGAGGGCGAGCAGTTCCGGCAGGGTGAACGCGGCCTCGGCCGGTCCGCGGCGCCCGAGGACGACGACCTCGCGGACGCGGCTCGTACGCAGCGCGGCGAGCGCCCGGTCGGAGATGTCGGTGCGTGCCAGGGTGTCGGGGTCGGCGGTCAGGATGCGGGCCACGTCCAGGGCCACGTTGCCGTTGCCGATGACGACGGCCCGCTCGCCGTCCAGGGCGTAGCGGTCGTCGCCGTGGTCGGGGTGGCCGTTGTACCAGGCCGTGAAGTCGGTGGCGGAGACGCTGCCGGGCAGTTCCTCGCCGTCGATGCCGAGCCGCCGGTCCGTGGCCGCGCCCACGGCGTAGATCACGGCGTGGTGGTCGCGGACCAGGTCCTCGTGGTGCAGGTCGCGGCCGATCTCCGTGTTGAGCCGGTACGAGAAGCCGGGCTGGCTCTCGACGGCCCGGAAGAGCCGGGCGACCTGCTTGGTGTCCTGGTGGTCGGGCGCCACTCCCACGCGGGCGAGTCCGTACGGGGTGGGCAGCCGGTCGTGGACGGTCACGGTCACGCCCGGATGCCGGAGCAGTTCGTCGGCGGCGAAGAGCCCGGCCGGCCCGGCACCGACGACGGCGACCCGCAACTCGGTTGCGGACGTGCGGCGTTGAGGGGGCACGAGGGCCATCGGGGTGCGGTCCTCGTGCGGATGGGCGTCGTAGTAGGCGCGGTTGAGTTCGAGGAACGGCAACTCCGCTTCCGTGAGCCCGGTGTGCGGCTTGAGCGCGTCCACCGGGCAGGCCGTCGTGCAGGCGCCGCAGTCGACGCAGGTGCGGGGGTCGACGTACAGCATTTCGGTCTGCCCGAAGCCCGGTTCGCCGGGGGCGGGGTGGATGCAGTTGACCGGGCAGGCGAGGACGCAGGAGGCGTCGGCGCAGCACGACCGGGTGACGACGTAGGTCATGGTTCTCCCTTCGGGGGACCTGTCGGTCGCGTCAGGCGGCGTGCGGGGCGGGTTCGCCGCGGTGGCGGGACGGGCGGCCGTCGATGCGCAGCGCCTTCCAGACCCGCCGTGAGGTCCTGTTCATCAGGCCGATGTCCTCGGCGAGCATCCGCACGTCGGAGAAGAGGTCGCGGAGCATTTTCTGGCCGTCGGGCGACTTCCAGAAGATGTCCTTGATCACCCGGTGGGGCACGCCTATCGTCTCGGCGGTCTTCCGGTCGGGGACCATGATGACGTCGCCGAGCACCCGCATGATCACCGGGAAGGCGATCGACAGCGCGCCCCGGCGCGCCCTGCCGTAGCCGGGGACCTTGACGCGCAGGAACTCGTGGGCGAAGGAGATGTGCCGGGCCTCCTCGGCGACGTGGATCTGCATGAGCCGGCGCATCAGCGGGTGCATGTCCTCGCCGCCGCGCAGGATCGCCTTCTGGAGGTGGTCGATGGGCTCCTCGCCGGCGAGGACGCCGGTGAAGAAGGACTCGGGGATCAGCGAGCCGGCCAGCGGCAGGAAGCGGCTGAGGACGCGGAAGGAGCGCCGCCCGCCGGGCACGTCGGCGCCCGCCCGGTTCACGAACTCCTGGAACATCTGGGTGTGGTGGCACTCCTCCGTGACCTCGTGGGTGAGGTAGCGGAACTCCGGGTCCTGGTTGGGCAGGGAGAAGAGGTAGTCCATCACGCCGCGGATGAGGACGTTCTCGAACTGCATGCCCACCTTGACGATGTTGGCGTACCGCCACAGGCCGATGCGCGTCCGGACCTCCAACGGCTGCTCCTGGTACCAGGGATGGCCGCCCAGGGGGTCGGCAGCGGGGAGGACCCAGCGGGGGTCCGCCGGGTCGATGGCGAAGTCGGGGTGGTCCCAGTCGATGTCGGTGAACGCGTCGAAGTGGATGTGCACCGAGGCCTCGGACAGGGTCCGGAGCCTCTCGTGGTACCTCTGCACGCCGGTCATCTTCGTCCTCGGTCTCTCGCGGTCGGCTGTCGTCCGGAGGCGCTTTTCGGAGGGGCGTCAGGCCGCGGGGGTCCGGTCCTGTCGCTCGGCGGAGCGCCCGTCGGGGACCGCGCGGTCGAAGCGGAGCGCGGGGTCCTCGATCGGGGACCGCCGCAGCGCGCGGCGGTCGCGGTAGTAGTTGTTCCGGATCCGCCACGGGTCGCGGGTGCCCTGGCGGGGCATGATCGCGTCGCCGCGTGCGATGTAGCCGGAGGTCAGCGACTCGCCCATGACGGAGACGGAGGAGCGGTCGGCCTCGGCGGCGACGGGGGTGACGGCGGTGAGGCCGTGCCGGTCCATGTGGGCGAGGAGCCGGCTGACGTAGGCGGCGGCGAGGTCGGCCTTGAGCGTCCAGGAGGCGTTGGTGTAGCCGATGATCATCGCCAGGTTGGGGACGCCGTCCAGCATCACGCCCTTGTAGAGCAGGTGGTCGCGGGTGACGACGGGCTTGCCGTCGACCGCGAGCTCCATGCCGCCGGCGAGCTGCATGCGCAGGCCGGTGGCGGTGACGACGATGTCGGCGGGGATCTCCTCGCCGGACCCGACCTTGACGCCGGTCTCGGTGAACGTCTCGATGTGGTCGGTGACCACGGACGCCCGGCCGCTCTTCAGCGTGGTGAAGAGGTCGCCGCCGGGCACGACGCACAGCCGCTGGTCCCAGGGCTTGTACGCCGGGGTGAAGTGGCGCATGTCGACGCTCTTGCCGAGCCGCGCCCGTACGGCTCCGAGGAGCACCTTGCGCATGAGGCGGGGGGCCTTGCGGCACAGGGCGTACAGGCCGCGCTGCATCGCGATGTTGCGGGTGCGGCCCACGCGGTGGACGAGCGCGGCCGGGACGCGCAGCCTGCGCAGGAGGACCGACAGGGGGTCGTCCGCGGGGAGCGCCAGGATGTACGTGGGCGAGCGCTGGAGCATGGTGACGTGCGCGGCGTCGGGGGCCATCGCGGGAACGAGGGTGATGGCGGTGGCGCCGCTGCCGATGACGACCACGCGCTTGCCCGTGTGGTCGAGGTCCTCGGGCCAGTGCTGCGGGTGCACGAGGGTGCCGCGGAAGCGCTGCTCGCCGGGGAACTCGGGGCGGTGGCCGGCGTCGTAGTCGTAGTAGCCGGTGGCGCCGACGAGGAAGCGGGCGGTGAGGACCTGGGTCTCGCCGGTGGCCTCGTCGAGGGTCTCGACGGTCCAGCGGCCCTCGTCGCTCGACCAGTTCGCGCGGACGGCCCTGCGGCCGAAGCGGATGTGGTCGGTGACGCCGTGCTCCTCGGCGGTGGCCCGGATGTAGCGGCGGATGTCCGTGCCGCCGGCGAGGACCTTGGTGCCGTGCCAGGCGCGGAAGCCGTAGCCGAAGGTGTACATGTCGGAGTCCGAGCGGATGCCGGGGTAGCGGAACAGGTCCCAGGTGCCGCCGATGCCGGCGCGCCGCTCGATGATCGCGTACGTGGTCCCGGGGTTCCCGGCGAGCAGATGGCAGGCGGCACTGATCCCGGACAGTCCCGCGCCGATGATCAGCACGTCGACGTGCTGGTTCTCCATGTCCATCCCCTCTGTGGCCGGCAGTGGCGGTGCATTCTCCCCCGGCACTCTCCCGGACTCCCTCAGACACCGGAATTTACCTGTATCACCGCGTCCAGGATACCGGCGGTAATGTGACCTGCACCACCCTGCACGCGCCGTCTTTTCTTGATCCCCGGGTACGATCCACGCTGTGGCCGAGGACAGAGACACACGCAACGACGGGCGCCCCGACGGCCGCGACACCCGCTGGACCGGCCATCGCGCCGAGCGCCGCGACCAGGTCCTCACCGCGGCCCTCACCGTCATCGAACGCGAGGGAACGGCGGTCAGCGTGGCCGCGATCGGCGCCGAGGCCGGGATGCCCCGCTCCGTCGTCTACCGGATCTTCCGCAGCCGCGAGGACCTCGACGAACAGATCCGGGCGCGCATCACCGACGACCTGATGGCCGCGCTCTCCCCCGCGCTCGCCCCCCGGGGCACGATCCGGGAGGCGATCGAGCACGCCGCCGGCACCTATGTGGGCTGGGTGGCGCTGCACCCCGAGCTCCACCGGTTCCTCGGCAGCGGCTCGCCCGCCGTCACGGGCACCCGCACCGCCATCGCCCTCCGCCTCGCGCGGCTCCTGGACTCGTACGCCGAGCGGTTCCTCGACGGCGAGCCGGCGCCCACCGGCTTCAACCTCAACCTGGCGTTCGGCATGGTCGGCCTGGTGGACGGCGTGGTGAACCAGTGGGCCGCCCACCCCGAGTCGCGGAGCTCCCTCGACGACCTGACCCACTTCCTGAGCGACGCCCTCTGGGGCGTACTCGCGAGTGCCACCGTGCGCCTCGGCATCAAACTCGACCCCGACCAGCCGACCTGACCTGAGCCGAGCCGATCTGAGCCGAGCCGGCCTGACCTGCGTCTTCGGTCCCGTGTCCACCGACCGGTGGACACCAGGTTCAACCGGCCGATCCTGTCGGCGCGACGGCCGCGCCGACGAGTCTGGGACGCATGACGAACCCGACCGTACGCATGGCCCGTCACAGCGCCCGGCACCCCTGGCGCGCGCTGATCGGCTGGCTCCTCTTCGTGGCCCTCTGCCTGGGCGCGGGCATCGCCCTCGGCGCCCGCCCCGCGACCACGGAGGACTACCGCATCGGCGAGGCCGGCCGGGCCGAGGCCCTCGCCGCCGAGGGCGGTCTCCAGCAGAAGCCCCTCGAACGCGTCCTGATCCAGGCCGCGTCCGGCACCGGCCCCCTCGACCGGACCGAGGCCGAGGCCGCCGCACGCGAGATCGGCGCCCGGATGCGGCAGTTGCCCGAGGTGCTGTCCGTGGCCGACCCGGTCGCCGACGCGCGCCGCACCGCCCTGCGCGTCGACGTCACCATGAAGGGCGCCGAGTTCGACGGGAAGCAGCACGTCGACGCGCTCCTCGCGCAGACCGCCGAGGTGCAGGCCGCGCACCCGCGGCTGCTCGTCGAGGAGGTCGGCAGCCCCTCCATCGGCAAGGGCGTCGACGAGCTCCGCGGCGACGACCTCTCCCGTACGGAGGTCATCGCACTGCCCGTCACCCTGATCACCCTGCTGATCGTCTTCGGCTCCGTGGTGATGGCCGTCGTGCCGCTGCTGCTCGCGCTCACCGCGATCGTGGCCGCCGTCGGCCTGTCGATGATCGCCTCGCACGTCTTCCCCGACGCCGGCGTCGGCACCAACGTCATCCTGCTCATCGGACTCGCCGTCGGCGTCGACTACACCCTCTTCCACCTGAAGCGGGAGCGCGAGGAACGGGCCCGGGCCGCCGGCGGACGCCTCACCACGCAGGCCGTCGTGGAGCTCGCCGCCGCGACCTCGGGCAGGGCCGTGGTGGTCTCCGGGCTCGCCGTCGCCGTCTCCAGCGCCACGCTCTACCTCGCGGACGACGTCATCTTCTCCTCCATCGCCACCGGAGCGGTCGTCGTCACCCTGGTCGCCGTCCTCAGCTCGCTGACCGTCCTGCCCGCACTCCTCGCCCTCCTCGGCGAGCGCGCCGAACGCCGCAGGGCCCGCGGGAAGCGGGTGCGGGACCGCGCCGCGCGTGCGGGCCGTCCCGGCGGGCGGCTCACCGCCGCCGTCCTCCGTCCCGTCGCCCGGCACCCCGCCGTGACCCTCGCCGTCTCCACCCTCGCGCTCCTCGCCCTCGCCCTCCCCGTCCTGGACATCAACATCACGGAGATGAGCCGCGAGACGCACTCCCGCGCCATCCCCGCCATGCGGACCTACGACCGGCTCATGGCCGCCTATCCCGAGTTGAAGGCCATGCACCAGGTGGTCGTACGGGCGGACGCGGAGCGGGCCGAGGAGGTCGCGGGCTCCCTGCGCGCGCTCGCGGACCGGGCGAGCGCCGAGGACCCGGCGATCGGCGGCGCTCCCGTCCTGCGGACCTCGGCCGACCGCCGTACGACCATGCTCGAACTGGCCGTCCCGCGCTCCGTGAACAGCCCCGAGGCCCGGGCCTCGCTCGACCGGCTCCGCACCGACCTCGTGCCCGGGACCGTCGGCGCGCTCACCGGCACCGAGGTCGCCGTCACCGGCGAGGTCGCCCGCTACGCCGACTACCCCGACCACCAGAAGCGGAAGCTGCCGCTCATCGTCGGGGCACTGCTCCTCGTCACCTTCGTGATGACGGTGTGGGCGTTCCGGTCCGTCGTCCTCGGTCTCGTCGGGATCCTCCTCAACCTGCTCTCCGCGTTCGCCTCCCTCGGCGTCCTCGTCCTGGTCTTCCAGCACCGATGGGCCGAGGGGATCCTCGACTTCACCTCCACGGGCTCGATCGGATCCCGCGTCCCCCTGTTCCTGTTCGTGATCCTCTTCGGACTCTCCATGGACTACCAGGTGTTCGTGATCAGCCGGATCCGCGAGGCCCGCCTGTCCGGCGTCCCCACCCGGCAGGCGGTCCTCCAGGGCCTGTCCTCGTCCGCCGGGGTCGTCACCAGCGCGGCCGTGGTGATGGTGACGGTGTTCGCGAGCTTCGCCGCGCTCCACCTCATCGAGATGAAGCAGATCGGCTTCAGCCTGGCCGTCGCGGTCCTCCTCGACGCCTTCGTGATCCGCGTCCTGGTGCTGCCCTCCCTGATGCTGCTGCTCGGCGAGGCGAACTGGTGGCCCGCACACGGCATGCGTCGATCCGGGAAGTCCGAGCGGGCGGGGACCCCGCCGGTGTCCGTAGGCTGACGGAATGACGGACGAGACGGCATACACAGCGGCTGAGCGGCCGGCGCTCACCGCCCTGCGCCGCTGGTACACGGCCGCCTGGCTGCTCCTCGGCCTGGTCCCCTCGGTCATCGGCGTCGGCAACGACTCGGGGCCCGTGAAATGGGCCTCCCTGGCCCTGGTGGCGGCGGCCCTCGCGTACACCGCCGTCCACCGCGCCCGCCACCACTCGCCGCTCTACCTGGCGGTCCTGGCCGCCGGGCTCGGCGTGATGGCGGCGCTCCCCGGTGGCGGCGCCGCCCTCCTGATCGCCGCCCTCCCCCAGTTCTGGTTCCAGACCCGCGGTCCCCGGGCCGCCGTGCTGCTCAGCGGCTGCGCGGCGGCCGCGACGGCGGCGGGGAGCATCTGGCGCGACTCGCCGGGGAACGCGGCCGCCGCCCTGGCCGGATACGCCGTGTCCGTCCTGGCGGGGCTCCTGCTTCACCGGCTCGTCGCGGACGGCGAAGCCCGCGCCTCCGCACTCGCCACCGAACTCTCCCTCACCCAGGAGCAGTTGGCGGCCGCCCATCGCGCCCAGGGCGCCGCCGACGAGCGGGAGCGGATGGCCCGCGAGATCCACGACACCCTCGCCCAGGGCTTCGCCTCCATCATCGTCCTCGCCGAAGCCGCCCGCGCAGGCCTCGACGGCGACGCGGAGCACACGGCCCGGCAGCTGCGCTCCATCGAGGCGACCGCGCGCGAGAACTTCGCCGAGGCCCGGGTCCTGGTGGGCTCGGCACCGCGCAGCGGACTCTCCCCCGGCTCGGTGGTGCCGACCCTGCGCCGCACGCTGGAACGGTTCGCCCAGGACACGGGGATCACGGTGGAGGCGGAGCTGGCCGAGGACGTCGACTGCGACCAGCAGACCCGGATCGCGCTCCTGCGCTGCACCCAGGAGTCCCTCGCCAACGTCCGCAAGCACGCCGACGCGAGCACCGTCGGCGTGGTCCTCGCCCAGGGTCCGTACGCCATCGAGCTGGAGATCACCGACGACGGACGCGGTTTCCTCGTCGAGGAGTCGCACGGCTTCGGTCTGGACGGCATGCGCAAGCGGCTCGCCGAGCTCGACGGCGAACTGACCGTGACCAGTTCGGTCGGGGACGGCACCCGCGTCCTCGCGACCTTCCCCACGACCTTCCCCTCGAACGGACGGCCCTGACATGCCCGAAGCGCACCAGCCCGTCCGGGTCGTGGTCGTCGACGACCACACCGTGATGCGCGCCGGAGTCGTCGCGCTCCTGGCGCCGGTCCCGGACATCACGGTCGTCGGCGAGGCCGCCGACGGCCGCGAGGCGCTCGGTCTCGTCGAGCGCCTCACGCCCGACGTCGCCCTCGTCGACCTGCGCATGCCGGTCATGGACGGGGTCGAGGCCACCGCCGCGATCGCCGCCGGACCCGCCCCGACCCGGGTGCTCATCCTCACCACGTACGACACCGACGTGGAGATCGAGCGGGCGGTCGAGGCCGGCGCCGTCGGCTACCTGTTGAAGGACACCACCGCCGACCAGCTCGCCGAGGCCGTCCGCTCCGCGGCCCGCGGCGAGACCGTCCTCGCGCCCCGCGTCGCCGAACGCCTCGTCGCCCTCATGCGCCGCCCCGCCCCCGTCGTCCTGACCGCGCGCGAACAGGACGTCCTCGGTGCGGTGGCCGACGGCCTCTCCAACGCCGAGATCGGCCGCCG
The DNA here is from genome assembly GCF_000830005.1 of Streptomyces vietnamensis. Lineage (NCBI taxonomy): Bacteria > Bacillati > Actinomycetota > Actinomycetes > Kitasatosporales > Streptomycetaceae > Streptomyces > Streptomyces vietnamensis. The sequence continues at coordinate 499,496 of NZ_CP010407.1, forward strand.
TCTCGTCATCGCGGAGGCCACGGTCAAGACCCATCTCCTGCGCGTCTTCGCGAAGCTGGACGTCAGCGACCGCACCCGCGCCGTGGTCGTGGCCCTGGAGCGGGGCCTGCTCCCCGGCAGGGGCTGATCCCCGGCCGGGGAGCAGGACGGGCCCGCCGGGTCTCGCCCGGCGGGCCCGTTCGTACGGAAGGCCCTAGAGGACGCCGAGGTCGGTGAGGACCTCGTCGGCCGCGCGCTCGCCGGACTCGGCGCCGCCCTCCATGTAGCCCTGGGCCATGGCGGAGGTGTGCTCGCCGGCGAAGTGCGTGTTGCCCTGGCGGACGCCCTCGTAGCCCCCGTACTGGTGGGCGTACCCGAGGGGCATGCCGGCGTACGAGCCGTACGCGTTCGGGTTGAGCGGCCAGGCGGCGAGCGTGGCCTTGCCGGTCCAGTGGGCGGTCAGGCCCGGGAAGACCGGTTCGAGCTGGGCGAGGGCCGCCCAGGCGTAGCCGGCGATCTGGGGGTCGGCCGCCGTGCGGAACGGCGTGGCCGGGGTGAAGTCCGCGGCGTGGCTGCCGCCCGCGTAGACCGTGAGGATGCCCTTCCCGCCGGGCTGGGCTCTGGAGGAGTCCCAGGAGGTCTGGTAGCCGGTGTCGCTCATCGTGCTGCCGCCGGCGATCCCCCAGGGGCCTGAGGCGTTCCAGTGGCGGGTGTCGAACTGCAGGGAGAGCTTGCAGTTCTGGCCCATCCGCGCAGCGGCGATGCCGGCGAGCTTGCGGCTGTCGAAGCCGGCGGCGGACAGGTCGAGCCGCTGGAGGATGCCGACCGGGAGGGCCAGGATCGTATGGTCGGCGAGCACCGTCTGCGTACAGCCGGAGGCGGTGAAGGTGAGCAGCTGACGGCCTCCCGGTGCGGCCGCCACGGACTGGAGCCGCCAGCCGTGGCGTACCGTGCCCGGGGGCAGGGCGGCGGCGACGGCCTGCGGGAGGCGCTGGTTGCCGCCGCGGACGCGGTAGCGGGTGTCGCTCTCCCCGAACAGGGCGAAGCCGTTGGGGGTCGGCTGGTAGCCGAGCATGCCGATGATGCCGAGGGCCGACGAGGACGCGGTGTCCATGCCGAACTCGGTGGTGTAGGCGACGTCGAGGAGCTGCCCGAACGGGGAGGCGTGGCCGCCCGGGACGCGGGTGGCGATCCAGTCGTGGATGGACATGTTCGACAGGGCCACCGCGCCGGGGCTGTTGGCGGCGTCCCAGGCGACGGGCCAGTCGAAGGTGGCGAGGTCCTGCTGGATCACCGGCTTGAGCTTCTTGAAGTCGGCGCTCGCCCGGGCGTAGGTGTAGTAGGCGCCGTCGAAGCGGTAGACCTCGGTGGCGCCGGCGGGCTCGGCGGCGCGCAGGTCGTCGAGGGGCAGGCCGAAGCGGGCGGCGAGGTTCTGCATGTGGGTGTGGCCGGTGTCGATGAGCTCGCCGCCCCACTCGGAGCTCTGGCCGTCGCCCCAGTAGGAGCCGGCCGGGTTGGAGTGGATCCGGCCGCCGACGCGGGTGTCGGCCTCGTAGACGGTGGCGGCGATGCCGTGGTCGGCGAGCCGGAGGGCGGCGTTGAGTCCGGCGATGCCGGCCCCCACGATCGCGATGACGGGCCTCGGGGCGGTGTCGGCGCGGGCGGGACCGGCCGCGCCGACGGCGGTGGTGGCGGCCAGGCCCACCCCGGCGGCGAGTCCGCCGAGGACGGTGCGGCGGGAGGGCCCACCGATGGCCGTTTCAGTGGAGTGTTCGGCGACGATCCGGCGCAGCATGCGGGCCGGTGCGGTACGTGCCATGGTGCGGCTCCTTCCAAGGGGGCCGGTTCCCTGGGGAGGGGGAACCGGGAGCGGCGGTGGCGCGGTGCCACCGCCGACGAGGAGAGACGCCTCGCGCGAGCGGCCGGGGATCAGGCGGCGTAGCGCGCGGGGCGGCGGCGGGCCCAGCCGTCCACGGCCTCCAGTTCGGCGGCGACCCGGATCAGGGCGGCCTCGTCCCAGGGGCCGGCGATGAGCTGGCTGCCGACGGGGAGGCCCTCGGCCGAGGTGAAGGTGGGCAGGCTGACGGCGGGCTGCCCGGTGATGTTGCAGATCGAGGTGAAGGAGATCATCCGGGTCTCGGTGGTGCGCGGGCCGCCGGGGTCCGCGTTGGCCTCCTTGAGCAGGGCGTCCACGGGCGGCGGCAGGCAGGCCATGGTGGGGGTGAGGAGCAGGTCGAACTCCTGGCCCCATTGGGCGCGGACCGCGCGGGCCTCCTCGGCGAGCAGGGTCGCGGCCCGGGTGTACTCGCCCGAGTGCTTCCCGGCGGCCCGGTCCATCCGGAACCTGAGGTGCGGCTCGGCGAGTTCCGGCTGCTGGTACGGGGCGGCCCAGAGCGCCGCGTCGAGGACGGTCTGCGCGTATCCGGTGATCGCCTGCTCGCTGAAGAAGCGGGGTGCGGCGGGGGCGACGTGGTGGCCGAGTGTTTCGAGGAGCCGGGCGGTGTGCTCGGCGGCGGCGACGCACTGCGGGTCGACGGGCAGGCCGGTGGGCGCCTCGGTGAGCAGCCCGATGCGGAGGCGTCCGGCGTCGCGGCCGACCTCGTCGAGGTAGGGGCGGTCGGGTGCGGGGGCCTGGTACATGGCGAGCCGGTCGGGCACGGACATCGCGTCGAGCAGCGCGGCGGCGTCGCGGGTGGTGCGGGTGATGGCGCCCTCGACGGTGGCGTGTTCCCAGCCGGGGACCTGCTGGGGGACGCGGCCCCGGCTGGGTTTGAGGCCGAGGAGTCCGCAGGAGGAGGACGGCATGCGGATCGAGCCGCCTCCGTCGTTGGCGTGGGCGACGGGTGCGAGGCCGGCGGCGACGGCCGCGGCGGCGCCGCCGCTGGAGCCGCCGGCGGAGTGTTCGGGGCTCCAGGGGTTGCGGGTGCTGCCGAAGCGGCTGTTGTCGGTGGTGGACAGGAGGCCCATCTCGGGCGAGTTGGTGCGGCCCATGAGGAGGAACCCGGCGTCGAGGAGGCGGCGGACCACGGGTTCGGTGAGGGTGCGGGGCCGGTCGTCGACTCCGTACGAACCGTAGGTGGCGGGCTGGCCCTCGACCTGGGTCAGTTCCTTGACGGGGACGGGCACGCCGTGGAACGGCGGGAGGGGGCCGCCGTCGGTGACGGCCTGTTCGGCGCGGCGGGCGGCGGCGCGGACGGCGTCCTCGTCGAGCCAGGTGAACGCGGCGAGCTCCCCGTCGTGTTCCGCGATCCTGCGGAGGTAGGTCTCGGCGATCTCGACGGGGCTGAGTTCGCGTCGGCGTACGGCCGCCGCGAGGTCGGTGGCTGAGGCGAAGGGGTCCATGGGATGGCTCCAGAGGGTGGGGCGGTCGGCGGACCGCGGGGAGGGCGTCGGGCCGGTGGCGCGGGCCGGCTCGCTCCTCGCGGTCAGCGGACCGCGAGGATGTCGTCGAGGCGGTCGCGCAGACCGGGCCCGTTCGGCGCGTCGAGGACGACCCGTCCGGCCTCCATCGCCACGACGTGCCGGCTGTGGTCGAGGAGTGCTCCGGCGTGCTGGTCGACGAGGAGGACGGCCGTTCCGGCGGCGGCGATCGCGCCGAGGGCCTCCAGGACGTCGGCGACCACGGAGGGCTGGAGGCCCTGGGTGAGTTCGTCGACCGCGATGAGGGTGCGTCCGGCGAGGATCGCCCGGGCGATGCCGAGTTGCTGCTTCTGCCCGCCGGAGAGCGTGCCGGCCTGCTGCCCGGCGCGGTCGGTGAGGAGCGGGAAGACGGTGTACGGGTCGACCGCCGGTTCGGTGTCGCGGCGGCGGGCGAGGCGGAGGTTCTCGGCGACGGTGAGCGCGGGGAACACGCCCCGGTCCTCGGGCATCAGGGTGGCGCCGGCCCGGGCGAGCAGTTCGGGGCGGCCCGGGGGCACGTCGTGTCCGTCGAGGGTCACGCGGCCGGCGTGCCGGTCGGCGAGGCCGAAGACGGTCCGCAGGAGGGTCGTCTTCCCGGCGCCGTTGCGGCCGATCAGGGCGGTGATCTCGCCGCCGCGTACGGTCAGGTCGGTCGGCCGGACGACGGCGGCCTGCCCGTATCCCCCGGCGAGGCCCGTCAGTTCGAGCATCAGTGTGCTCCCAGGTAGGCGGTGCGGACGGCGGGGTCGGCGGCGACCGTGTCGAGCGGGCCGCGGGCGAGTACCTGTCCTTCGGCGAGGACGACGACCTCGTCGGCGAGTTCGCGCACGATGTCCATGTCGTGCTCGACCACGAGCAGGGCGCAGCCGGTGCGCCGGTTGACCTCGCGGAGTTCCCGGGTGAGGCGGCGGGCGTCGTCGGGGCCGAGTCCGGCGGCGGGTTCGTCGAGGAGCAGCAGCCGGGGCGCGGCGGCGAGCACCATGGCGAGTTCGAGGCGGCGCCGGTCGGCGAGCGGGAGGGTTCCGGCGGGCCGGAGTCCGTCGGCGACGAGGTCGCGGAACTCGGCGGGCGGTTCGGTGGGTTGGGGTGCCTCGATGCGGGCGAGGCGGAGGTTGTCGGCCGGGGAGAGTTCGGCGATCACGCTGGGGATCTGGAACATCCGGCCGACGCCGAGCCCCACCCGGCGGTGGACCGGCAGTCCGGTCGCGTCGGTGCCGAAGAGCCGCAGGGTGCCGGCATCGGGGGCGAGTTGTCCGGCGACGACGTTCAGGAAGGTGCTCTTTCCGGCGCCGTTCGGTCCGATCAGGCAGACGCAGCGGCCGGCTTCGACGGTCAGGTCCACGCCGGCGAGCACCTGGACGGGGCCGAAGGCCTTCCGGATGCCGGTGACGGCGAGGGGTGCGGCTCCTGCGGGGGTTTCCCGTACGGTACGGCTCCGATCCCGGCGGGCCGCGGCCGGCAGGCGTACGGCGGGTCCTGGCCCGGCCAGCCACCGGCGCGGGGCGGCGGTGAGACCGGCGGGTGCCACCTGGACGACGAGCAGGAACAGGGCGGCGAGGGCGAGGAGGTACCAGCCCTGCCAGGTGGAGCCGAGGTACTGCTGGCCGACGGTGACGGCGAGGGCGCCGGCGAACGGTCCCACCGTGGACGCGCGGCCGCCGAGGGCGAGCCAGATCAGTACGGACGTCGACAGGCCGAGGCCGAACACCTGCGGCGACACCAGGCCGGCCACGGGTGCGTACAGCGCTCCGGCCAGGGTGGCGACGGCGGCGCTCGCGGCGAAGGCGGTGGCGCGCACCCTGGTCCCGTCGACGCCGCTCTGGGCGGCTCGCTCGGGGTTGTGGGCGGCCGCCACGAGGCGGGCGCCGAACCGGCCGCGCACGAACAGCACTCCGCAGACGGCGACCACGGCCGCGACGGCGGCGAGGGTGACGTAGTAGGAGGTCACGACGTCGGGTCCGGAGACGGAGAGTCCGTTGGTCCCGCCGGTGACGGGGGCGAGGGTGGTGGCGGCGCGCTGGAGCAGGAGTCCGACGCCGATGGTCAGGAGGATCAGGGGTGCGTCGGGGACCGGGGCGGCCAGGCCGATGCGGACGACGGGCAGGGCGATCGCCACGGCGGCGGCGACGGCCGCGGCGACCGTCGCCGCCTGGGGGAGGTCGTGCTCCTGGCCGAGGGCGACGGCGTACGCGCCGAGTCCGAAGAACGCGGCGTGTCCGACGCTGAGGAGGCCCGCCCGGCCCCAGCTCAGGTCGAGGCCGTAGGCGAACAGCCCGTGGCACAGGCCGAGGGTGAGGGTGGCGACGGCGAAGGCGTCGAGGCCGAAGGGGGCGGCGAGCAGGGCGACCCCGGCGAGGGCCGGAAGCGCGGGGCGCAGGGTGCGCCGGATGCCCGTCGTGGGGGCGACGCGGGCGGCGGATGCGGTGGGGACGGTCACGCGCAGCCCTTCTTGGGGGTCTTGTCGGTGACCATCGGGTGGGTCCTGGTGACGGTGTACGCGCCGTCGCGGCCGATGGTGACCTCCCGCATGTCGGCCTGGAGCACGTGGTTGGAGGCGTCGAAGCGGGTGCCCTTGCCCAGGGGGCTGTCGAAGGAGAGGCCGCCGATCGCCTTGTTGACGGCCTCGGGTTCGTTCGAGCCGGCTTTCTCCGCCGCGGCCAGGAGGAACTTGACGCCGAAGTAGGCGTTGCCTGCCACCTCGGGGATGGGGGCCTTCCACTGGTGGGCGGCCCGGTAGTCCTGCACGAAGGCGCGGCTCTCGGGGTCGTCGAGGCGGTCGCTCCAGCGCACCGTGTGGGTGCGGCCCGCGACGAGCTCGCCGAGCGCGGGCTGGAAGTCGGCGTCCAGGGACGCGCCCTCGAAGCCGAGTTCCGGGGTGAGGAGGCCGAACTGCTGGGCCTGCTTGCCGAAGGTGACGGCGTCGGCGCCGACGACCATGGAGAGCACGGTGTCGGGCTTCGCGGACTTGAGGCGGCCGATGCCCGGCTGCCAGTCGGTCTGTCCGAGGGGGCTGTACTCCTCGGCGACGACGGTGCCGCCGGCCTTCTTCACGAGTTCCTTTGCGACACCGGCGTAGAAGTGGGGGTAGTTGTAGTCGGAGCCGACGAGGGCGACCTTCCCTCCGTACTTCGCGACGAGGCCGGGCACGGTCGGGGTGAGCATCTGGCGGGTGGATTCGCCGAAGCCCCACTGGTGGCCGAAGCAGTGTTCGGTGTCGCCGAGGATGGCGGTGCCGAAGGGCACGTGTGCCTCGTCGGCGACCCTGCCGACGGCTTCGGCGGTGTCGCCGGTGATGGTGCCGAAGAGCAGGGTGACCTTGTCCTGGCGGACCAGGCGGCGGGCGAGCTGGGTGGAGTTGGCGGGGTCGCCGGCGTCGTCCACCACGACGTACTCCACGGGCCGGCCGTGCACGCCGCCGTCGGCGTTGACCTTCTTGACGGCCAGTTCGAGTCCGTTGCGCAGGGCGGTTCCGACCTGGGAGACCGGTCCGGTGAGCGGGACGATCACGCCGATCCTCACCGGTCCGCCGGTGGCCGGGGCGTCGTCGCCGGACAGGGCCGCGCCCTGGCAGCCGGTGAGGACGAGGGCGAGGGTGCCCGCCACCGCGAGCGCGGTGGTCCGGGGCGCGGGCGTCATGCGGCGCTCGCGGGCGCGGGGGTGCGACGGAACCATGCGGAGAACCTTCCGATCCAGGGGCGCGAGCGCAGGGCGGCGATCGCGACGACGACGGCGTAGAAGAGGGCTTCGGCGAGGGTGTCGGAGAGCCAGGTGCGCAGCAGGACCGACAGTGCGGAGATCAGCAGGGCGGCGCCGGCGGCGGTGGCCAGGGCGCCGGGGCGGCTGAGCAGCAGGCCGAAGAAGACGGGGACGAGCAGGCCGAATCCCATGCTGGGGTTCACGGCGAGGACGGGGCTGTAGAGGGCTCCGGCGAGGACCGCGAGGAGGCCGCCGGCGGCGAAGGCCGTGGCGCGCATGCGGCGCGGGTCGGTGCCGAGGAGCGCGGCCATGGCCGGGTTGTCGGCGACGGCCCGCAGCCGCAGTCCCCAGTCGGTGCGGTGGGCCGCGAGCAGGACGAGGGCGATGACGCCGATCGCGGTGAGGGCGCAGACGAGGCGGTACGTCGGGTAGGGGGTGCCGAGGACGTCGAGCGTGCCGTCCACGGGTACGGCGACGGTGCGCGAGGTTCCGGTGAAGAGGAGTTCCGCACCTTGCCGCAGGGCCATGCCCAGGCCCCAGGTGACGAGCATGGCGGCCAGGCCGTCGGAGCCGGGGCGGCGGAGCAGCAGCCGCTCGACGACGAGGAGCAGGGGCGCTCCGGCGGCGAGGGCGAGCAGGGTGCGGAGGCCGAAGGGGGCGGCGGTCGCGGTCGCGGCGGCGTAGGCGCCGGCCATGGCCAGGTCTCCCTGGGCGAGGTTGACCACGCGGGTCGCCGCGAAGATCACCGCGATGCCGACCGTGAGCAGGCCGTAGAGGCCGAACTGGCCAAGGATGGCCAGAAGTACATCCATCTGTTACCGCCTCTGTGCTTCCGGGTGCAGCGGGGACTCTGCGAGCATCTGGCAATCCCGCGGTGGGCACTGGTCCGGCAGCGCAGAGTTCTGTGCCCGCAGTGCGCGGACCGGGCGGCGCGAAGGGTGCGCGCGGTGCGGGCAGGGGGGCGGGAGGAGCGCGGCATGCGGGTGGAGCGACGGGACGACGGCAATCTGGTCTTCGGCTATCTCGACACCGCGACGGCGGACCTGTCGGGTGCCTCGGACACGGTGCTCGTCCGGGCCCGGGCGGGCGACGAGGGGTACGCCGCCGACATGCGGCCGAGCCGCTTCGGCGCGCTGAGCGGCTGCGACATCAGCGGGGAGCAGGAGATCCGGGTGATGCCCCGGCCCTCCCCCGCGGCGCCCCGGCCGGGCCATCTCCTCGGCCTGCTCGTGTCGGGGCGCGGCGAGCTGGAGCAGGACGGACGGCGGGCGGTGCTCGCGCCGGGCGACTTCGTGCTCTACACGGGCGCACGGCCCTTCCGCCTCGAACTCGGCTCCTCGCACCGGTACTTCCTGCTGTCCCTGGACGCCGGTACGGCCGGACAGCTGGCGCGGGCGGACGGCGCGGTGACGGCCAACGCGGAGCTGCCGCGCTCACCGAGCGGGCGGGTGCTCGCCGCCGTACTCGGTGAACTGGCCGAGCGGGCACACGGGTTCGGGCCGCTGGCCCGCCGGGACATGGGCGAGCACGTGTCGGCGATCCTGCGCACGCTGCTGCGCGAGGCGGGCGGTGCGGGAGCGGCTTCCGGCACCGGGTCCTCGGGGGTCCTGGAGCGGATCCTCGTGTACGTGGACGAACACCTGGCGGAGGACCTGTCGCCGGGGACGATCGCGGCGGCGCACCACATCTCCGTACGCCATCTGCACGCGCTGTTCCGGGAGTCGGGCGTGACGGTGAGCGATCACGTGCGGCGGCGTCTGGAGCGGATCCGCCGGGACCTCGTCGATCCGTCGCTCGCCCACCTGCCCGCGTACGTCCTGGCGGCGCGCCGGGGGCTCGGCGAGGCGAGCCACTTCAGCCGGGTGTTCCGGGCCGAGTTCGGGTCGTCGCCGCGGGCGGTACGGGAGCAGGCGCGGGCCCGGCCGGATCCGTGACCGCGGTCCCCGGTGCCGGACCCTTGGACACCTGATCGGCACCCACCTGCGATGCCGGTGATCACCGCCGACCAACCGGCCGGCCCGCTCCCGTACTTCAACATGGCCTGAGGACCGGTCCGCACGCACGAGTGCCGTCGGCGCGCGGGGCGGCGACGGCACTCGGAGGAGGGTGGGGTCAGGGGCAGCTGATGCGGGTGTCGCCCGGGTCGGTGGTGCAGGTGTCGGAGCCGGGGCCGCCGTTGGCGGTGTCGTTGCCGGAGACGCCGTCGGTGGTGGTGAGGCGGTCGTTGCCGTAGTAGCCGGTCAGGGTGTCGTTGCCCGGGCCGCCGTTGAGGGTGTCGTCGCCGAAGCCTCCGTCGATGTTGTCGTTGCCGTAGTCGCCGTACACGGTGTCGTTGCCGTAGCTCGCGCGGATGGTGTCGTTGCCGCCGAGGCCGCAGATGACGTCGTTGGAGGAGCCGCCGGTCAGGGTGTCCGCGCCGCTGGTGCCGATGATCGTGCAGCCGCGGGCGTTGTTGACCGAGGTGGTCGCGGTGGCCGTGTTGGGGGTCGTCGGGTCCGGCTGGGTGGCGCTGACGCCGGCCGTGTTCGTGAGCGTGCCGGTGGCTCGGGGTTCGGCCGTCACCGTGAGCGTCGCGCCGGTGCCCGGGGCGAGGGAGCCGAGGGCGCAGGTGGCGCCCGTCGCGGTGGTCGTGCAGGTGCCCTGCGAGGGGACCGCCGAGACGAGGGTCGCGCCGGCGCCGGAGAGCGAGTCCGTCAGCGTGACGCCGGTCGCGGTGGCGGTGGAGGAGGTCGCGTTGGTGACGGTCACCGTGTACGTGGCGCGGTTGCCGATGCTCACGGTGCTCGTACCGGACTTCGTCACCGACAGGTCGGCGTACGACGGGGTCGTGCCGCCGCCGCCCTCGTAGCGGGCGAGGGCGAACTGGAAGCCCGCTCCGTAGCCGGCCGCGGCGATCTTGCCGTCCGGCTGGACGAGCACCCCGCGGGCCTCGTCGAAGTCGTTGAAGCCGGTGACCACGAAGCCGTTCCGGCCGAAGCCCGTGTCGACGGTGCCGTTCGGCTGGAAGCGGACCAGGCCGAAGTCGTTGGCCTCGGAGCTGTTGGGGTCGCTGGCCCGGCCGGCGAGCACGATCCTGCCGTCCTGCTGGAGCGCCATCGCGTACGCGAGGCCGCCGTCGCCCGGGGAGGCGACCGAGGTGCGTCCTCCCGTGCCGAAGCCGGCGTCGGGGGTGCCGTCGGCGTTGTAGCGGAGCAGGGCGTAGCCGGCGCCCCCGGAGCCCGCGGCGACGACCTTGCCGTCGGGCTGCACCGCGACGGCGTTGCCGAACTCGGTGCCGCCGAAGTCGGCGGTGACCATGCCGTCGCCGCTGAAGGTGGTGTCGAGGGTGCCGTTGCTGTTGTAGCGGGCCACGCCGATGTCGAAGGCGGTGTTACCGACGTAACCGGTAGCGACGATCTTGCCGTCCGGCTGGAGGGCCATGCTCCGCGCGATGCCGCCGCCGCCCTGGGGCGAGGTGGACGTGAAGCCCGCGACCACGGTCCCGTCACCGCCGAGGCTCGGGTCGAAGTTCCCGAAGGTGTCGAGGCGTACGAGCGCGAAGCCGTCGCCACCGGGCTTGCCCGCGGCGATGATCTTGCCGTCCGGCTGCACGGCGATGTCGGAGCCGTCCGCGGAGCCGCCGAATTCGTCGACCCGCACCAGGCCGTCGGTGCCGAAGGTCGTGTCCAAGGTGCCGTTGGTGTTGTAGCGGGCGACGGAGAAGAAGCAGCAGCCTCCGCCCTCATCGAGCACCTCGGTGGTGCCCGCCACGACGATCTTGCCGTCGGAGGGCTGGATCGCCACGGCGTTGGCCGAGTGGGAGCCGCCGCCGAAGTCGCTGGTCACCGTGCCGCCGCTGAAGGTGGTGTCGAGGCTGCCGTCGGTGTTGTAGCGGGCGAGCGTGAAGCCGCCCTCGCTCGTCCCCACCACGACCAGCTTGCCGTCGCCCTGCCGTGCGATGTCGTGGCCCTCCGCGTAGTTGGTGACGGGGGTCGTCACCCGGCCTCCCTCCCCGAAGGTCGGGTCGAGGTCGCCAGGGGCCGCGAAGGCCGTGCCGGGCAGGGCCAGGACGAGCGCGAGCCCGAGCGCGACCGGCGCCGCGGCCCTCCCGCCCGGTCTGCGGCGCCATGCCGACGGTCTGAGAAGTGCGTGGGTCATGGGTGGACGAACCTCCGTCTTCGCAGGTGAACAGGGAACAGCGCACAGCTTCGGCCCTGAGCTCCGCGCGTCCGTGCGGACCGTGCCGCGCTGCGCCCCACTGGCCCCGGGGAACCACCCCCGTGGGGGAGCGCGCGGGGGCGCGTCGACCGCCGGGCGCCCCTGATGCGGTGTCGGGGAGGTTCGGGGTCGGCCTGGGGCGATCCCCTGCGTCGGTGGTGTCCGGGGTACCGCGTACCCTCGCCTCCGACGGTTGCGGGACAGATGGTGAGTAGGGAACGGAAGATGGCTGAGGCGCCCGGGCAGGGTACGGAGTCCGGTGACGACGACAGGGCGCGGGCCGCGACCGTACGCGTGTTCGTCGCGCTCGCCCCGCCCGACGACGCGAAGGACGAGCTGGCACGCGAGCTGCGCCCGGCGTACGAGGCGTACCCGCGCATGCGGTGGAACCGGATCGAGGACTGGCACATCACGCTGGCGTTCCTCGGGGAGCTCCCGGTGGCGACCGTCCCCCTGCTGCGGCCGCCGCTCGCGGAGATCGCGGCGGCACGGAAGCCCCTGGAGCTGGCGCTGCGCGGCGGCGGGCACTTCGACGACCGGGTGCTGTGGAGCGGGATCGACGGCGACCTCGACGGGCTGCACGCGCTCGCCACCGAGGTGCGGACGGTCGTCAAGGAGTGCGGCATCCCCTTCGAGGACCGGCCGCTGCGCCCCCATCTGACGCTCGCCCGCGCCCGCCGCGACGACGCGACGTCCGTACGGGAGGCGGCCGCCGGGCTCGCGGGCTTCACCGGTCGCCGCTGGCCGGCCGAGCGCCTGCACCTGGTCGGCAGCAACTACGGCCGCGGCCCGGGCCCGATCCGCTACCGCGACGTCGAGTCCTGGGCCTTCGCCCTGCGGTAGCCGTGGGTGCGGCACTCGCGGGTGAAGCCGAGCGAGCCGTAGAGCTTCGCGGCCGGGGCGTTCTCGGCGTCGTGGTTGACCGTCACGCGCCGGAGACCGAGCTCCGCCATGCGCCGCATGGCCTCGGTCATGACCGCCGAGGCGAGGCCCCGGCGGCGGAAGGCCTCGTGGGTGCCGACGGGCTCGAAGTGCCCCAGGCCGTTGCGCTCGTCGACCCAGGCGACGGTGTACGCGCCGATCCGCCCGTCCGGGGCCTCGGCCACGATCTCGTACCCCGGGTCGTACCCGGGCCGGGTCATCATCCCGTCCCGGTAGGCCGCGCCCGTCCAGTCGGAGCCGAACGAGGCGTTGCGCGCCTCGGCCAGGGCTTCGGCGTCGGCGAGGGTGGCCGCCCGGACGGCGAATCCCTCGGGCACCACGACGGGAGGGAGATCGGTCAGGTCGCGGGTGTTCACGTCGTCCCAGACCCGGAAGAAGGCGAAGCCCAGTTCGTTCAGCAGACGTCCGCGGGTGGCGTCGGTCTCGAACAGGTCGGTGAGGACGTACTCCTCGTCGTCCGCCATGTGCCGGGTGGTGGTGTCGGCCGCGAACGTCAGCATCGCGCGCTCGGCGTCGGTGCCGCGCAGTTCCGGCGCGCAGAACGCGTCGAACGCCGTACCGAACCGCAGGCAGATCGTGATGCCCCCGACGCGGCCGTCGTGCTCGTCCTCCCAGACGTGCACGAGGTCGCCGACGGGCGGGCCGCCGCGCAGGTTGTCGTAGACGCGGTGCGGAAGCTCGCCCACGTGGTCGTAGGCGTCGCGGCCGGCGGTGGCGATCCACTCCGCCACGGTCTCCTGGAGGCGGGGCATGTCGGAGTGGAGGAACGGGCGAGGCGTGAACATGATCGTCTTATACGCGGGCCCCTCGAGCCGGTACAAGCGAGTTTCCGCCCGGGCGGAAGGAGCAGCCGAGGTCAGCGGCCGTACAGATCGCGGCAGAGGTCGGCCGCGCCCATGGGGGCCTGGATGGACTCGGCCTGGTGGCAGAGGCGGCGCATCTCGGGCGGCCGGGCGGCCGTCGGCCGGTGCGGGCCGGCGGGGGCGGGCCGGTTCTTCTGCGGGGAGCGGGGGATGGTGTGCGTACCGGACCTCCTGTGCGCCGGCTTGTTCGGCTTGTTCTGCTTGTTCGCCTTGGTGTGCGGGCGGTTCGGGGCCGGCCTCTGAGCACGTGGCCGGCGGGCGGCGGGGGCCTCGGCGGCCGCGACGGCAGCCTTCCGGTCGGGGGCCTTCCGGTCGGGGGCCCGGGTCGGTTCGGGAGCCGGGCGGGGGTCGGTGACGGTGAGGGCCTCACGAGGGGCGGGCTCCGTGGGCGCGGGCCAGATGGGAGGCGCGGCGGGAAGCGGGGCGGGAGGCCGGTCGGCGGCCGGCGCGAGCCCGCCGGAGCGGGCCGGTGGAGCGGGAGCGGGGCCGTGCGGGACGGCCACGCATCCGGAGGTGAGGAGCGCGATGAGCAGGAGCGTTGTCATGCGGCGGGCGTGCATGGGAGTCACGGTGCCCGAGCCTCGACGCGCGGGGGCCGATGGTTCGGCCGAGTCCACCGTGACGAGTGAACCGCTGCCGTACGTGGACGGAGCGGGGCACGGGATCGGGGCAGCCGGCCACGCTGGACGCGGCGTCCTTGACGTTCGCGCCGTGGGGCAGCCCTTGTTCGGCGCCGTCCCGCGACAGAGCCGGCGGTCCGCGCACCCGCCGGTGCTCGGCCGTGCGGCCGCACCGCCTCGGGCGGCCGCACGGCGAGGGTCACCCGTCCCGGGGCCGCCGTCCGGTTCCGCCGTCGACAGCGGAACCGGGGTCATCGGGCCGTGAGGACGGCCGCCAGCGCCTCGGCCGTGGCCGGGTGGGTGGCGAGGAGAGCCGCGCCCGTCCCCGCCGACGCGTGCGTCGCCGTCCATTCCTCCGTGCAGCCGAGGAGCTCCGCGAGCGCGTCGCAGGTCGCCGGGAGGGCGGGAAGGAGCGCCGCTCCCCGAGGGGCGGTGGTTGCCGGGAGCGCGCGTGGGGCGGCCGATTGTCCGTGCCACGGCGGGACCCAGGTGTCCAGGGCCGCGAGCCGGGCCGGGAAGATCCGTCCCGCCTCACGGATGAGCAGCGGGGCCAGCTCCGCGGCGTTCGAGCGGAGGGTCGTGATGAGGACCGGGAGCCACGGCAGCAGGACGGCGTCCGGCAGGCGCCCGAAGGCGTTCGACACGGCTTCCACCACCACGTCCGCGAGGCCCGGCACCGGCTCCAGGGCGTGCACGAAGCCGCTGAGGTAGCGCGGGTACGAGGGCACGACCAGGGGGTTGGCGAGCAGCTCGTCGCAGCGGGCCCGCAGCTCGCCCCGGGAGAGCGTGCCCAGCTGTACCTGGGCCGCCCACAGCAGGGCCGTCTTCGCCGGGTCCTCGGGGTGCGCCTGGGCGACCGCCAGTTCCAGCTGCGTCCTGTCGCAGCCCAGGGAGAGCGCCAGGCCCTCCATGCTGAACAGGAAGCCGAGCATCGCCGCGACCTGCCCCACCGTCGCGTCCTCGTCGCGGAAGGCCGTCGGCAGCAGCGTGCAGTAGTGGGCGTACCCGGTGCGGACGAAGGACTCGATCCACGGCGGAAGGACCGGCTCGCTGGTGCGGTAGTACGCGAGGAGTCCGCGCACCCGGCGCAGCACCTCCGGCGCCCCGTCGACCGTGCGCTCCCCCGCCAGGACGTCGAGGGCGCGGGCGCCGAGCTCCTCGGCGAGACGCCGGCCGCCCAGGTACAGCGTGGCGTCCTCGACGGCCGCGAGGACCTCGGCGGTGGTCGCCTGCGGCCCGTACGCGGTGCGGCGCAGGCGCTGTTCCAGGACCTGTTCGAGGCTCACGCCCTCGTAGCCGAGCTCGATGAGCGCCCGTTGGTGGGTGCCGAGGGCGAGGTCCCAGGACTCCTGGATCGACCGCTCGCCGAGCCGCCGCTCCCCCATGACGGGCCGTGCGGCACCGCCCGGCATCAGGCGGCGCAGCATCCACAGGACGTCCGAGCAGGCCCGCAGTTCCGGCCGGGAGGTCATGTCGAGCAGGGCCCGGCGCACCCCGCGCTGCTGGAGGTTCAGCTCCAGGGGGGCCAGGCGGTCGTGGACGTCGCGGGCGAGCGGCGGCAGTGCCTCGTAGCCGACCTGGCCGATCCGGTCGCCGCCCATCATGATCTCGACGAGACGGCGCACGTCCCGGCGCCCGGGCACGCCGTCCTTCTCGATGCAGGTGACCGCGGCGTCCTGGAAGTCGTACGGGGTGGGCTTGGCCCGGTCCCGCATCCCGGCGAGCAGGATCGACGTCTCGAAGACGGCGATCGCGTCGGCGGTGGAGGCCTGGTAGCCGTTGCGTCGGGCGGCGCGGACGATGTCCACGGACCAGCCGAGCAGTTCGGTCTCGTCCAGGGTGTCGAGGACCGGCGGCCGCTGGAGGAAGCCGGAGAGGCGGTCCTCGGGCGGTGGGGCGGCGGCGGGGAGGGCGGCCGTCGCGGCGGCTTTCGTCCCGGTCCTCTTCGTGCCGGCCTGGCCGTCCAGGCGGTACGGCTTCACCCGGGTGCGCTTGAGGTTCTTCGTCCACTGCGTCGCGGCGATCGACACGGAGCCGGAGGCGAGGCCGAACTGGGCCTCGATCGCGGCGTTGCTGGAGGGGATCAGACCGTACTGCCAGGTCGTGGCCGTGCGCGGGGAGATCTCGAAGCCGTCGTCGCCGTGCACGCCGAACTCGTCGACGCGGCTGGCCGCGTGGAAGGCGCCGCACACGTACAGGCAGTCCGCCGGGTCGGCGCCGGTCGCGGCCAGGTGCTCGCGCATCCGGGTCCACATGTACCGCTCGCGGTCCTCGTCGACGCGGACTCGGTCGCCGTCCCCCGGCGCGAGCCGCCGGAACAGGCTGCCGATGAGGAACATGACCTGACGGTAGGTGTCGTGGTCGCTGTCGCCGAGCGGCACCTCGACGTACTGGTGCCACCACTCCGACCAGTGCCGCACCTTGCCGTGGCGGAGCAGGTGCTCCTCCAGTTCGGCGAAGCGCGGCCGCAGGTCGCCGATCTCGACGCCGACGGCCTCGCCGTGGAGCGCGGTCCCGGTGCCGCCTTCCTCACGGGCGTCCGGCTCGTCGGCGCGGTCGTGGCGCGCGTCCCACTGGAAGACGTGGTCGGAGGAGCGGTCGACGAGGACCAGTTCCACGCCGGGGGTGTCGAGGGCGTACGCGATGGCCTGGTACTCGGCGGAGGCCTCCGTGATCGGGGCGACGACGGACAGCGGCGCCCAGTCGGGCGGGAAGCCGTCGATGTCGCTCGCGAACGCCTGCACCGCGACCGGCAGCCGGCAGTTCCGCAGCTCGGTGAGGAGCGGGGCCATGTCCTCGCACAGCTCCAGGTACACGACCTTGGGCTGCTTCTCGCGCAGCCGCCGGGCCATGGCGAGGGCGGAGGCCGGGGAGTGGTGACAGACGGGGAAGATCTCCAGCGGTTCCGTCACTGCTCGGTCGACGTCGTCGACCAGTCCGAGGAGGACGCCCTCCAGGGCGTCCGGTCCGTCGGCGAACTCGGCTGCCGCCTCGTGCAGTTGACCGCGCAGCGCGGTGAACGGGGCCCCGGTCACGACAGCTTCGCGATCGCTTCGCGGCCGCCCTCGAGGAACTCGGGCCAGGAGCCGCCCTCCTCCTTGCCGCGCGGCTCGACGACGCCGTGCAGGTACTTGTTGAGGATGGCCAGGTCCTCCGGCTCGCGCCGGGCCAGCGTGCCGACGAGCGAGGCGGCGAGGGCGCGGGCGGTCAGGGTGCGCTCGCCGAAGAAGTTGCTGTGCAGGATCGAGTCCTCCAGGACGCCGATCTGCTCGGCGGTCGAGAGGGCGGACTCCAGCTTCTCGTCGTCGCTGCCGGCCGCGGCGGCGGAGGCCCGCAGGTCGGCGAAGCTCTGCAGGAGGACGTCGAGGAGGGTGGGCGGCACGTCCAGTTCGATGGCGTGTCGGCGCAGCAGCTCCTCGGTGCGGAAGCGGACGATCTCGGCCTCGCTCTTCTTGTTCGTCACGACCGGGATGCGGACGAAGTTGAACCGGCGCTTCAGCGCGGACGAGAGGTCGTTGACACCCCGGTCGCGGCTGTTGGCGGTGGCGATGATCGAGAAGCCGGGCTTGGCGAAGACGATGTTCTCGCCGTCGGCGCCGTCGAGTTCGGGGACCGAGATGTACTTCTCGGAGAGGATCGAGATGAGCGCGTCCTGGACGTCGCTGGTGGAGCGGGTCAGCTCCTCGAAGCGGCCGATGGTGCCGGTCTCCATCGCGGTCATGATCGGCGAGGGGATCATCGACGCGCGGGACTGGCCCTTGGCGATGACCATCGACACGTTCCAGGAGTACTTGATGTGGTCCTCGGTCGTGCCGGCCGTGCCCTGGACCACCTGCGTGGAGTTGCGGCTGATCGCGGCCGCGAGGAGTTCGGCGAGCCAGCTCTTGCCGGTGCCGGGGTCGCCGATGAGGAGCAGGCCGCGGTCGGAGGCGAGGGTGACGATGGAGCGCTCGACGAAGCTGCGGTCGCCGAACCACTTCTGCGACACCTCCCGGTCCAGGCCGTCGGCGCGCTCGGAGCCGAGGACGAACAGGCGGACCATCTTCGGGGAGAGGCGCCAGGAGAACGGCTTGGGGTTGTCGTCGATCGACTCCAGCCAGTCGAGTTCCTCGGCGTACTTGATCTCGGCGGGAGCGCGGAGCAGGTCGGACATGTGCGGAGCCTTTCGGTCTCGGGTGAGGTCTCGGGTGAGGTCTCAGGTGAGGTCTCAGGTGAGGAAGGTCTTGAGTTCGTGCACGAGCTTGCCGATGTGGCCGGAGATCACCGGGGTGCCGAGCGCCTTGAACCGCTCCCGGAACCAGGGGTTGACCTCCTGCCGTCCGGAGCTGGTCACCGAGCCCACGGGGATGAACCGCACCCCGGAGCGGTGGACCTCCTCGATGCCCTCGAACAGCGGCTGTGAGCGGCTGAACTCGTAGAAGTCGGAGATCCAGACCATGACGGTGTTCTTCGGCTCGGCGATCTTCGGCCGGGCCATGGCCATCGCCACCGGCCCGTCGTTGCCTCCGCCGAGGTTGGTGCGCAGGAGCACGTCGAACGGATCGTGCACCCAGGGCGTGAGGTCGATCGCACGCGTGTCGTACGCGATGAGGTGGACGTCCACCTTGGGGAGCCCGGCGAAGATCGAGGCGAGGATGGTGCAGTTGACCATCGAGTCGACCATGGAGCCGGACTGGTCCACGACGACGATGAGCCGCTGGGGCGTGGTCCTGCGGACGGTGTGCCGGTAGTAGAGGCGGTCGACGTAGAGCCGCTCCTCCTCCGGGCTCCAGTTGGTGAGGTTCTTCCAGATGGTGCGGTCGAGGTCCAGGTTGCGGAAGACCCGCTTGGGCGGGACCGAGCGGTCGAGCTCGCCGGCGGTGGCCTTCTCGACCTGGGTACGGAGCACCTGGGCGACCTCGTCGACGTACCGCCTGATCAGCGCCTTGGCGTTGGCAAGGGCCGTGCCGGAGAGGTTGCCCTTGTCGCGCAGCAGCTGCTCGATCAGGGACATGCTGGGCGTGAGCCGGGCGGCCAGCACGGGGTCGGCGAGCACTTCGCGCAGGTGCATGCGGTGGACGAGGTCGGCCTCGATGGCGCCGAGTTCGGGCCCGAGGCCGCCGCCGTCGAGGGCCGCTCCCGACGCCTTCCCGCCGCGCAGCCCGCCTGGCGGGCAGCCGTGCGCGCGCTCCAGCCAGCCGGCGTCCGACTGCCAGCGGGCGAGCTGCCCGGCGGAGACGGTGCCTGTGCCGGTGGCGAAGACGTTGAGCAGCAGTTTCGAGGCGAGCGCCGCGCGTCGTACCTCGGCGGCCCGGTCGCGCGCGCCGTCCGGCTCGGGCTCCGGGGCCATCAGGCCGTCGAACTCGTCGGCCAGCTCGGGGTGGCGCTGGACGACGGAGTCCACGGAGGCGCCCGGGTCGAGCAGCGCGGACGGCAGGCCGATGTCCTCGACGACGGCGAGGCTCGCCGATTCCAGCGCGGCCTGCTCCTCGGGGTCGAAGAGCCGGGCGAGGAGCCGCCAGTAGAGGACCTGGCGCCGGTTGTCGTCGGGGTCGGGCGAGGCAGCGGGACCGGGCGAGGAGCCGGCGTCCGTGCCGACTTCGGGGTCGGGCGAGAAGGTCGGGTCGGTGGCGTCGGTCATGAGCGCAGCAGCTTTCCGGCGCGCTCACGCAGGACGGCGACCGTGTCGGTGGCCGCCTTCTCCGCGCGGACTCCGGCCTTGTCGGTGGTGCCGCCGGCCCACGCGCCCGCGTGGACGGCGACGGTCTTCTTCCGGACGGTCGTCTCGACGGCGAGCGGCTGGAGGAGGAACGCTCCGGCGTCCCAGCGCAGCAGGCCCAGGCAGGCTCCGGACGCGGCGATCGCCTCCGGGGTGAGCGGGCCGGCGGCCGGTACGCGGTCGGTGTCGACGGCCAGTCGGTGTCCCGCAATGGTGAACGTCAGCGGCCCGTCGTCCTCGCGCTCGGCCGCGTACCCCTCCAGGAGGACGGGCACGGCGATCCGGGCCGGGTGGCGGTCCAGCGGGGCGGTGAGCGGGTCGGTCGCGGTGGCGAGGACGACCCTGGCCGTGGCGAAGGGGTCGGCGGGCTCCCCCGCGCGGGCGTGCTCGTCGTCCCAGACGAGGTCGCCCTCGGCGGTGACGGGCATGGCGTCGAGTTCCACGGCGCGGCCCTCGCTCACGGCGGCGAGGAGCGACATGCGCGGCCGGAGCAGCTGCCAGAGCCCGGCGCCGACGACGGTGTCCGGCTTGGGCGCGGACACCGCGGCCCTGACCAGGCGCGGCCGCGTGCCGTCGGCCGGTTCGAACACCGCGTGGACCTGGGCCTGTACGGCGGTCGCGTGCTCCTGCACGTCGACGCCGAGGGGCAGCAGACGGCCGGTCGCGGTGGACACGGCGGGCGTGCGGGCGGCTCCGGGCAGGGTCAGCAGGAGGGCGCGCGACCACAGGTCGGCCCAGCGGCGCACCGGGACGCGCTCCAGGGTGGCCCCCGGGCAGGAGGCGGCGAGTTCGGCCGCGAAGCCGTCGAGGAGCGTCGCCTGCCGGCGGAGCGCGGGGTCCGGCAGCAGCGCGGAGACCACGGGTGCGGCGCCGCCGACGAGTTCGTGGTCGATGCCCCTCCAGCCCGCGCGGGCGAGGTCGCACAGCCAGGCGCGGGCCGCGGCGAGCACGGGGGCGGCGGGTTCCTCGCCGGTGGCGGCCTGCGGGGTCTCCTCGGCGGCCGGGCGGCCGGTGACGTCCCCGATGCGGGCCGTCAGGGCGTCGTGGACGGAGCCCATGAGCGCGGTGCGGGCGGCGGCGAGCGCGACGAGGTGGTCCTCGCCCGCAGTACCGGCGGCGGTCTTGTCGGCGGCCTCGGCGACGAGGGAGGCGAGCGGCGTACCGGCGAGGGCGGCCGCGAGCGCGGCGATCCCGTCGGTCTGCGCGGGCTGCGGGCGGAGCAGGCCGGCGACGAGTGCGTCGTCGAAGGCGTCCACGGCGGCCAGTGCCTCGTCGAGTCCGTCGACGGGGTCGTCGAGCAGGTCCGTACGCATCAGGCGACCGCCCTCGTCGGCGGGAACCACTGCATCTCGGGCAGCGGTGCGGTGACCGGCTCCCGTTCGAGGTAGGCGAGGTGCCTGAGGAACCGGCTGAACACCGGGGCGGCGGCCGAACGGTCGCCCTGCGCGGGACGCGTGGCGGTCATCGCCGAGACGAGCGCGTCGGCATCGGGCTCCGCGTCGGGCGTGTCGGCCTTCAGGTAGCGGGCGACGCGCTGCGCGCCGTACTGCAGGACGGCCTCGGTGACGAGTGCGCGGATGTGGTTGCAGAACGAGCCGCGCGCGCCGCCGCAGGGGCGGTTGTTGTTGGTGCTGCACGCGAACGCGTACGTCCCGGCGGCGATCGAGGACACGTACACGCGCCCGATGTCGGAGCCGCTCGACACCACACCCTGCAGGCGCCCGTCGGCGAGTTCGACGAACGGTACCTTGGCAAGTTTCCGCGGCCGCGCGGGCGGTACCACCCGTGCCGCGCTCGACCTCTCCCAGACCGGCAACGCACTTCTCCCATGCACGTCAAAGGGGGTGTTCACGCCGGAGCGGCGGAACATCGACAACGTATCCCCGCCCACTGACAACGCGTTCGGACGCCGTGGGACGGCAGGGTGGCAGGAGTGGCAGGAGTGGCAGGAGTGGCGCGCGGGCCGGGCCCTGGGAAGGCCGGCCCCCCGGCTGTTCCAGTAGGGCTTCACGAGCACGTGGGCGGCGTCGCCGAGCACCCGGGCGAGGGCGGGCCGGGCCTCGCCTGCCGGTCAGAGGTCGTTTCCCGCGTAGGAGAGGTTGAAGCTCTTGTTGGTGAGGGGGAAGTCGGGAACGATCGTGTTCGCGAGTGCGACGGGCAGGGCGGGCCAGTTGAAGAAGGACGGGTCCACGGGTTTGACGCGGCCGAGGCGGCCGTCGGCGGTGGTCTCGACGCGGGTGGTGATCGCGCCGCGCCACCCCTCGACGATGCCGACTCCGGAGCCGCGTCGTCCGGCGACGGGCGTACGGCTCTCGCCCGGGGCGATGCCCTCGGCGAGGTGGTCGATCAGGGCGAGGGAGACGTCGATCTCCTCCGCCCGGACGAGGAAGCGGGCGAGGACGTCGCCGGTGTCCCGCACCGGGACGGGGAGCTCCGTGTCGTACGGGAGGAAGGGGTGGCCGACGCGGGCGTCGGTGCCGGTGAGGCCGCTCGCGCGGGCCACGTAGCCGAGGCAGCCGAGGTCCCCGGCGGCGCGTGCGGTCAGGACGGCGGTGCCGGTGAAGCGGTCCCGCACCGTGGAGTGGTGCAGGGCCAGGCCCGCGACCTCCCGGATGTCGCGGCCGAGGGCGGCGAGTCGTACGGGGTCGGGGAGCGCCCGCAGGACCGTGCCGCCCGGGACGACACCGCCGCGCAGCAGCCGGTGACCGGTGATCTCGGCGTTCAGGCGCAGGAGTTGTTCCCGTACGCGCTGGGCGTGGGCGTGGAGGATGCCGTGGCCGACGTCGTTGCAGAGCATGCCGAGGTCGGCGACGTGGTTGTGGAGCCGTTCCAGTTCGAGGAGGAGCGCGCGGCCGCGGGCGGCTGCGCCCGGGATCTCGGTGCCGGTGGCCTCCTCGACGGCGAGGCAGTACGCGAGGGCGTGGCCGACGGCCGTGTCGCCGCTGATGCGTTCGGCGAGGGGCAGGCCGGCGGCGACCGTCCGGCCCTGGAAGAGCCTCTCGACGCCCCGGTGGACGAACCACAGCCGGGCCTTGAGTTCGAGGATGGTCTCGCCGACGACGGAGAAGCGGAAGTGGCCGGGTTCGATGAGCCCGGCGTGCACGGGGCCGACGGGGATCTCGTACACGCCGTCGCCTTCGACCTCCAGGAAGGGGTACGGGCCTTCCTGCTCGGTGAACGGCGGTGGCGGCGCGGCGTCGGGGCGCATCGGGTACCAGCCCTTGGGCCAGTGGTAGTGGCGGACCAGGCGGCGCGGCAGCGGATGCCCGAGCGGGACGACGCCGTGCAGGTCGCGGATCTCCCGCTCGAACCGGCCCGCAGGGAAGGAGAGCGGGGCGAGGGTCGGCACCTCGGGTTTGTCCGGGTCCAGGTGGACGTGGAGTTCGGTACGGACGTCCGGCGGGCCGGCGGTGAAGAGGTAGACGACCCGGACCCGGTCCCCGTCGTCGTGGTGTGCGGCGACGAGCGCCAGACGGTGGCCGCCGTCCAGCAACTCGGCGGCTTTCGAACGGAGTTCTTCGACGGGGATCTCGTGGACGGTGCGCATGGGGTCAGTGGCCTCCGATCGCGGCGGCGGCATCGTGCAGGAGGTCGGTCAGCGGCCCGGTCGTGACACCGAGCGCGGCGCACGCGCCGAGGCCGAGGACGAGGGGCCACACGGCTCCCGCCCCGTACGGCGCCGGGGCGGGAGCGGGTGACGGGCCGAGGACCATACGGGCCGTACGGACGGCCAGCGCGGCGAACGCGATCAGTACGAGCAGCAGGGCGGTCGCCGTCGCCCAGCCCATGCCGACGGCGAACCCCGCGCGGACGATGCCGAGTTCGGAGGAGAACAGGCTGAACGGCGGGAAGCCGAGGAGCGCGAGCACCGCGAGGCCGAAGGTGCCTCCGAGCCAGGGCAGCCGGGCGAGGAGCCCTCGCACCCGTCCCACGAGCGTCGTCCCGGTCAGGCGCAGCACATGGCCCGAGGCGCAGAAGGCGACCGCCTTGGCAAGGCCGTGCCCGGCGATGTGCAGCAGGACGGCCGCCCGGGCGAGCGGGGTGCCGATGGCCGTGCCGAGGGCGATCAGGGCCATGTGCTCCATGCTCGAATACGCCAGCATGCGCCGGTGGTCGCGCTGGGCGAGCAGCAGGGCGGTGGCGAGGGCCAGGGTGAGCAGGGCGATCCCCGCCAGGAGCGTGCGAGGCCGGCCGTCCCCGAGCGCGGTGTCCGCGATCACGTCGTAGCGCAGGATCGCGGAGAAGGCGACGGACAGCAGCACTCCGGACATCAGCGCGGAGACGGGCGCGGGCGCCTGGTCGTAGGCGTCCGGCAGCCAGGCGTGCAGGGGGATGAGTCCGGCCTTGGCCCCGAAGCCCAGGATCACCAGGGAGATGCCGAGCCGGGTGACGGACGGGTCGAGCGCGTCCGCGTGGGCCACGAGCGTCGGCCAGTCCAGGGCGTGCGCCTCGTCGATGCCGGCCTGTCGGGCCGCGTAGGAGATGAGCACCGTGCCGAGGAAGGCGAGCGCGATGCCGGCCGAGCAGATCACCACGTACTTCCACGCGGCCTCGACGGACCGCCGGGTGTGTCGATGGCCCACCAGGAAGGCGGTGAAGATCGTCGCCGCTTCGACCGCCACCCACAGCACCCCCAGGTTCGCCGTCACCACCGCCAGGCACATGGCGCCCAGGAACGCCTGGACCAGGGCGTTCAGGAGCGCCGTGCCCCGTGCGGAGAGGCGTTCCCCGGCCAGGTGGGACGGCAGGACGGCACAGGCGATCAGGGCGACGGCTCCGACGACGAGCAGCATCCACGCCGTCAGCGCGTCGGCCCTCAGCAGTCCGCCGCACGCCGAGAGCGCCCCGCCGCGCGGCAGCGCCGACGCGAGCAGTGCGCCGCAGACCAGCACCGCCGACGGTGGGACGAGCCCCCACCAGGGGGAGGCGTGTCGGGTGGTCGCGTCGGCGTCCGGCGGTGGCGGAGCGTTTTCCGTCGGCCCCGCGCCGACCGTGACGGGCACGGGGCGCGGCACCGCCGGGGTCCGGCGTGCCCCGGCGTACGCGTACGCGTGGACACCGGCGACGGCGCAGGGGACGACGACGGGGCCGGACAGGAGGAGCGTGGTCGTGGTGGCGTCCATCAGTCGTGCAGCTCCCGCAGGTCGTCGAGGTCGGTCGTGCCGAACGCGGCCCGCATCCGGGCGGTGAGCAGTCGGAGCACCAGGACCGCGAGCAGGACGTCGAAGGAGACGCCCAGTTCGACGATGAGCGGCACTCCGGAGGTGGCGAGGAAGGCGGTGGCGGTGATGCCGTTGTCGAGGAGCAGGAAGCCCACCGCCTGGGCGAGGGCGTGGCGCCGGGTGACGAGGACGAAGAAGCCGATGAGCACCACCGCGAGCCCCACGGGCAGGGCGCGGGTGGCCGGCGTCGGGTCGAGCTCGACGAGGGGGCGCGCCACCGCGTGGGCCAGGAGGGTCAGGGCCGCCGCGGTGAGCAGCGAGGCGGCCACGTTCACCAGCGGCCGTGTCTCGCGCGTCTCGGTGCTCGCGGTGTCGTACGGCTGCCGGTCCGTCGTCAGGGCGGCCAGTGCCCGGTGCGTCAGGTACGGCAGGGCGCCGGCCCGCAGCGCCCCGATGCCCACCGCCACCACGACGAGGCCGGCCCGGCCCTCGTGGAGTCCGAGCAGTACGGCGACGGCGGCCAGGGCGACGCCCTGGAGCGCGAAGACCCGCAGGATCGCCGTGAGTTCGTGCCGCCACAGGACCATGACGGCGGCCAGCAGGAACGCCCCGCACGCGAGGTCCAGGAGCTGGGTGTACGTGCTGTCGCTCAACGGTGGCTCACTCTCCGCTCAGGAAGTAGGAGGCGGCGACCGCGAGCAGTGCGAGCAGGAAGGATCCGGCGAGCAGTTCGGGGACGCGGAACAGACGGAGCTTCGCCCAGAACACCTCGGCCGCCGCCAGTACGGTGCCGAGGAGCGCGACCTTCGCAGCGAGCGCCACGAGAGCCAGTGCCAGACCCGCCGCCGAGGCCGAGGTGGCGATGCCCCACGGCGTGAACAGCGAGGCGAGCAGACCGAGGAGCACCGCGAGGCGCATCTGCGCCCCGAGCTCGACCAGTGCCAGGTCCCGGCCCGCGTACTCCAGGACCATCGCCTCGTGCACCATCGTCAGCTCCAGGTGCGTGGAGGGGTTGTCCAGGGGCAGCCGCCCGGTCTCGGCGAGCACGGCGACCGTGAGCGCGGCCGCAGCGAGCAGCCCTGCGGGAGAGGCGAGCCGGCTCGGATCGCGCACGGCGTCGGCGACGATCGCGGGCAGGTTGGTGGTCCCGGCCGGTAGCGACAGCGCGAGCACCGCCATCAGCAGCGTCGGCTCGACCAGGGCGGCGATGGTCATCTCCCGCGAGGAGCCCATGCCTCCGAACGCGGTGCCGGTGTCGAGGCCGGCGAGGGCGAGCGTCACGGTGCCGAGGGCGAGCAGCGCGACCACCAGGATCAGGTCCGCCCGCCCCGCGACCGGAGTGTCCGTCGAGAGCAGCGGTACGAGCGAGCCCACCACGAGGGTGGTCGCCACGAGGAGCGCCGGGGCCGTCCGGAAGGCGGGGCCGGTGCCGACCGGGGCGATCGGTTCGCGGCGCAGGAGTTTGCGCGTGTCGCGCCAGGGCTGGAGCACGCCGGCGCCCGCCCGGCCCTCCAGGCGGGCCCGCACCTGCCGCATCAGCCCCGTCAGGAGCGGCGCGCCGCCGACGACCGCGCCCGTCTGCACGGCGACCGCCGCGTATCCGACCGCGCTCACCGGCCCACCGCCAGCACCACGAACAGGGCCAGCAGTCCCAGGAAGCCGTATCCGAGGTAGAGGTGGACGCTGCCGTTCGCCAGCCGGCGGGCGTTCCGTCCGGTGCGGGCGAGCGCGCCGAGCACCGGTTCGTACAGGCGGTGTTCGATCCGGTCGGGCACGCGGTTGCGGAAGCGCACCCGCTCCACGAGGTACGCCGACTCCCGTGCGTGCGTCACGTCCACGTCCTGCTCGGGGGCCAGGACGTTGTCGAAGACCCGTTGGAGCGGTTCGGCGAACGAGGTCGCGGTGTACGCCATGCGGGGTGTCGGTGCGCCGCCGCCGCAGTCCCACAGGCGGGCGTTCGTCCGGCGCCGCCGGGTCCCGTACCACCGGGGGACGACGGTGGCCAGGACGAGCGCTCCGGTGAGGGCGGCCACCACCCACAGCGGCGAGAGCGTGGCCTCGATGTCGTGCAGGCGTACGCCGAGACCCTCGCGTGTCACGGGCACGGCGCCCCGGGGGCCGGCCGCGGCGACCGCCCGGTCGAGACCGGGGCCGAGCAGCCCCGGCGCCAGCGCGAGGCCCGCGCACGCCACCGCGAGGAGGCCCATGCCGGCGAGCATCGGCGGGGGCGACTCGTGGGCATGGGCGGCTTGTCCCCCACGCGGCCGGGCGAAGAAGGCGATGCCGAGCGCCTTCACGAACACCGCCGCGGCGATGCCCGCCGACAGGGCGATGAACGCGACCGAGAGCGGCAGCACGACCGCCACGGCCACCCCCGGCAGTTCCATGCCGTGGATCAGGGACTGGAGCAGCAGCCACTCGCCGGCGAACCCGTTGCCGGGCGGGAGCGCCACGGCGCCGAGGGCGCCCACGGCGAAGAGTCCCGCCGTCAGCGGCATCCGGGCCCGCAGACCGCCGAGCCGGTCGAGGTCCCGTACCCCGGTGGCCCGGACCACCGAACCCGCCGCGGTGAACAACAGGGCTTTGAAGGCGGCGTGGTTGACCAGGTGCAGCAGGGCGGCGGCCAGGGCGAGCGCGGCCAGGGGACCGTCGCCGGAGGCGGCGAACAGGCCCGCGGCGCCGGTCCCGACGAGGACGAGTCCCAGGTTCTCCGCCGTGGAGCAGGCGAGGAGCCGCTTCAGGTCGGAGGCCATCGCGGCCTGGAGGATCCCGTGCACGGCGGAGAGTCCGCCCACCGTCATCACGCCCAGCCACCACCAGGCCGGTCCCCCGCCCAGCAGGTCGAAGCCGGTGCGGACGATGCCGTACACGCCGAGGTTGACCATGGCGGCGCTCATCAGTGCCGAGACGGGCCCCGGCGCCTCGGGATGGGCCCGTGGCAGCCAGGCGTGCAGCGGCACGGCGCCCGCCTTGGAGGCGAACGCGGCGCCGGTGAGGACGAACACCGTGCCCCGTACGGCCGGTGGCAGTTCGTCGGCGTGCCGCCGGAGCTCCTCGAAGCCCTCTCCCCCGGCGTGCGCGGCGAACAGGGCGAGGCCCGCGAGCAGCAGGACCAGACCGAGGTGGGCCATCACCGCGTACCAGACGCCCGCCGACCGCACCGCCGGCCGTTCCCGGTGTTCCACGAGGACGAGCAGGAGGGAGGAGAGTGCCGTCAGCTCCCACAGGACGAGGAACGTGGAGACGGAGGCCGCGGCGGGCACCAGGATCAGGGCGAGGGCGAAGAACGGCAGCACGGCCTGGGCCGCCCGGGAGGCGAGGCCGTGGTCGCCGTGGCCGGAGGCGTAGCCGATGCCGTAGACCGCGACCGCGGTCACCACCGCCCCCGCCACGGCCATGAACAGGCCCGACAGGGCGTCGACCGACCACACCGTCCCCGCGAGCGGCAGCAGTCCCGGCAGTCGTACGGACCACCCAGCACCGCCCAGGGCCGCCACGCCGGCCGCGCACCCCGCCGCACCGACCCCCGCCGTGCACACTCCCGCCACCGGCAGGCGTGGCCGTGGCGGCAGTACGGCGCCCGCCGTCGCGCCCAGCGCGCCGAACCCCGCCGCGGCACCGAGCCCGGCCGCGACGGCGTTCACCGGCCCGTCACCCGGCGCAGCGCCGCCACGATCTCCGCCGGAGCCGGCGGGCAGCCCGGTACGGCGAGGTCGACCGGTACGACGTCGGACACGGCGCCCTCGATCCCGTACCCGCCCGCGAACTCCCCGCAGTCGATGGCGCAGTCGCCGACCG
Source organism: Streptomyces vietnamensis (assembly GCF_000830005.1). Lineage (NCBI taxonomy): Bacteria > Bacillati > Actinomycetota > Actinomycetes > Kitasatosporales > Streptomycetaceae > Streptomyces > Streptomyces vietnamensis. The sequence goes on from NZ_CP010407.1 coordinate 527,850, forward strand.
CCACGACGATCGGGGGTTCGGGCATCGCCTGGACCGTGCGGCGCAGCGGCTCCGCCATGTTCCGCGTCACCGGCCCGGTCACCAGGGCCACGTCGGCATGGCGCGGGGAGGCCACGAGCCGGGCCCCGTACCGTTCCGCGTCGTACACCGGGTTGAAGGCGGCCGCGATCTCGATCTCGCACCCGTTGCAGGAGCCCGCGTCGACGCAGCGCACCTGGGCGGAGCCGCTCAGGCGACGTGCCTGCGGCAGGACTTCGCCCATGGGCGCCGGGGGTGCCGGTTCGGCCACCCGTCCGGTCGTCCGGATCTTGCGCAACAGGCCCATGAGTACCCTCCCGCAGTGGTCGCGAGGACCCTTCCGGGACGGCTAACGGAGCTTCTCGCAACCGGAGTTACGGCACTTTCCTTGCACTTTGCGCGCTTTGTCGAGTCTTTGTACGGGGCTTGTCCGACGGCGGCCGTCAGTCGCGCGGTACCGCTCCGGGCGTGGCGGCGCGAAGGTCGGCAAGGAGCTCGGCCTGACCCGCGAGCACACCGGAGAGGATCGACCTCGCCACCGCGAGCAGCTCGGCCACCTGGGGGTTGGTCAGCGAGTAGAACACCCCCGACCCCTCGCGGCGCGCGACGACGAGGTTCGAACGCCGCAGCACGGCGAGCTGCTGCGAGAGGTGCGCGGGTTCGACCCCGATCTCGGCCAGCATCTCCGAGACGCCGTGCTCCCGGACGCTGAGCAGCTCCAGGACGCGGATGCGTACGGGGTGCCCGAGCGTCTTGAAGAACTCCGCCTTCAACTGGTACAGCGGCGCGCTCACCGTGCGCACCGCCCGCCCGCGGAGGAGGCCGCCGCGGCGTCGCAGGACCGCCGCAGTGCCCGCACCGTACATCGCTTCCACCCAGAACTCTTCTCCATGGGGACCATCCTCCCGCCTCCACGGCGGTCCATGGTCACTTCCGGCTGGGGCTCACGTCACTCCGCACGCCGGGCCACTCGCCGCTGCACCACTCCCGCTGCTCCCGGCCTCCGCCGTGGTGGGCGGCGAGCGCCGCCTCCAGGTCGCAGTGGACCGGGATCTCCGGGTGGTCGCCGCTCGGGACGAGGGACCCGTCGGCGGGGATCGCGGCGAGTTCGAGGCGGCGCCCCTCGGCTGCGAGGCGGCGGGCGGCGTCCGTGACCGCCGGCTGCCCGTCGGCGGACCAGCCCCGCAGGGCGGTCAGGTCGAGGATGACCGGCCCGGTGCCACGGGCGAGGACCCACCCCACGGCGCCGCTGAACCGTCCGACCGCGTCGGCCCCCAGGAAGCCGGCCAGGGAGAGCACGCCCAGGCCGGGGTGGGTGGTGTAGCGCCATTCGATGGTCATGTCGTCGCCTTCGTCTTCACAGGGGGAGGAGAGCTCGCGTCCAGGTTCACCGCGGCTCCACCGTGCCCAGGCGGTACCCGGTCACGGTCTGCCGGGTGATGCGCAGCAGGGTGTCGTGCGGCCCGTACGCCCAGCCGGGGAGGGTGCGCAGGTAGTGCGCGGCCTCGACCGGGTCGCCGACCGGTTCGGCGGGGCCGGTCACGGTCACGGCCCAGCCGGTGCCGCCGGGCAGCCGGATGTCGTCCGCCTGGTACGTGAGGACGGGCCGGCCGTCGGCCACCTCCGCCTGCACGGGGGTGCGGACGATCAGCCGGCCGTACTCGAGGACGTGCACGGCCGGGCGGACGACCGCCTGCTCCCGCCGGATGTGCACCAGTCGCCCGTGGGCGGCCCCTTCGAGGAGCCACAGGGCTTCGGCTCCGGAGACCTCGACCATGCGACGGGTGGTGGGCATCGTCATCGTGCGGCCTCCCCGGTGACGGCGGGCCCGTGCGGCCGGGACGTGCCGGCGGGCAGTATCCCGGCGCCTCTCAGATGGGCGCGGGCTCCGGCGATCGCCTCGGGTGTGGTCGCGTACTCCCGCCCCTCCAGGCGCAGCAGGTCGAGGGCTCCGACGGAGGCGAGGGCCTGCCGCTGACCCTGGCGTATCCCCGAGGTCATCACCGCGATCCCCCGCCGGTTCAGCTTCTCGACGGCGTCCTTGAGGACGAGCGCTCCGGTGGCGTCGATCGTGGTGACGCGGGACATGCGCAGGATCACGACCCGGACATCGGCGACCTCGGTCAGTTCGAGGAGGAAGCGGTGGGCGGCGGCGAAGAAGAGCGGGCCGTCGATCCGGTACGCCACGATGTGCTCGGCGAGCAGCGCCCGCTCCTCCTCGCTGTGCTCGCCGGACAGGTCGGCGCGGAAGTCGACCTCGGCCAGGCGGGCCTGCTTCGCCACGGCGCGCAGGGCGAGGGCCCCGGCCACGACGAAGCCGATGATCACCGCGTAGACGAGGTCGAGCGCGAGGGTGGCGACGGCGGTGAGGACCAGGACGACGGCGTCGGAGCGGGTGGCCTTCGCCATGGCGCGCAGCGAGCCGACCTCGACCATGCGGATCGCGGTGGCGAGCAGGACACCGGCGAGCGCGGCGAGCGGGATCTTCGAGACCAGGGGGGCGGCGGCGAAGACGATCACGGCGAGGACGGCGGCGTGGGTGAGGGCCGCGAGCCGGGAGGAGGCGCCGGTACGGACGTTCACCGCCGTACGGGCGATGGCGCCGGTCGCGGGGACGCCGCCGAACAGCGGCGCGGCCAGGTTCGCGAGCCCCTGCCCGAACAGCTCCCGGTCGGGGTCGTGCTTCTGGCCCACGGTCATCCCGTCGGCGACCTGCGCGGAGAGCAGCGACTCCAGGGCGGCGAGTGCCGCGACGGCCACGGCCGGGGCGATCAGGGAGCCCAGCGCGGACGGATCGACGAAACCGAGGGAGGGGGCGGGGAGCCCGGCGGGCAGGTCGCCGATCGGTGCCGCCGCGTCGAGGTGGAAGAGCCGTGCGACAACCGTGGCGGCGATCACCGCCACGATGGAGAACGGGATGGTGGGCCGCCACCGGGCGCCGACCAGCATGAGGGCGGCGACGCCCAGGGCGAGCCCGAGGGCCGTCCAGTTCGGGGTCCGGAGGAACTCCTCGACGGCGCGCCACGTCACCGCCAGGACCCGGTCGCCCTCGGGGTTGGGGACACCGAGGGCGTTCGGAACCTGCTGGAGGCCGATGACGAGGGCGATGCCCAGCGTGAAGCCCTCCACCACGGAGGCGGGGATGTAGGCCATGTACCTGCCGGCCCGGACGAGGGCGAGCCCGATCACCATCACGCCGGCGATCAGCCCGACGGTGAGGACGCCGCCGGGGCCGTACCGCGCCACGATCGGGACGAGGACCACGGTCATGGCCCCGGTCGGCCCGGACACCTGGAGGTTCGAGCCGCCGAAGAGCGCGGCGAGCGCGCCCGCCACCACGGCGGTCGCGAGTCCGGCCTCGGCCCCGAGGCCGGAGGAGACGCCGAAGCCGAGCGCGAGCGGCAGTGCCACGATCGCGACGGTCAGCCCCGCCAGGAGGTCACGGCGCGGGGTGCGTGCCATGGCGGTGAAGTCGGCTCGTACGGGCAGGAGGGAGCGCACCCGGTGCAGGGTCGTGTTCACCGTGTCGTGACCTCGGCCTCCCGGAGCTCCTCCAGGAGTTCGTTCTGGCCCGCCAGCATCTCGGTGAGGATGCGCCGTGCCGCCTGCATGAGGTCGGCGACGTCGCCCCCGGCGAGCCGGTAGACCACCGTGGAGCCGTCGCGCGTCGAGGTCACGATCCCCGACCGGCGCAGCACCGCCAGCTGCTGCGAGAGTGCCGGCGGCTCGACCTCGATCGCCGCGAGCAGGTCCCGTACCGCCTTCGGGCCGTCCTGGAGGAGTTCGAGGACCCGGATGCGCACCGGGTGTCCCAGCATCCGGAAGAACTCGGCCTTGGCCTGGTACAGGGGAACCGACACGGTCGTGACTCTCCTCATCGGCTCGCGTGGGCGAGGGGGCGTCGACGGGTCGTCGATCGGATGCTGTGCCCGCGGCTACCTGCGGGCACAGCAAACCCATCATGTATTGAATTGCCAAATTATGCAATTCATGGAGAGCCTCGATCGGGGCCCTTCGTGGTCGGTCAGGCCTTCTTGACCACGCTGGACTTGAGCTGCATGGGCCCGAAGCCGTCGACCTTGCAGTCGATGTCGTGGCCGTCGACGCCGTCCACGAGCCGGATGTTGCGGACCTTGGTGCCGGCCTTGATGCCGGAGGGGCTGCCCTTGACCTTGAGCGTCTTGACGACGGTGACGGTGTCGCCGTCGGCGAGGACGTTGCCGACGGAGTCCTTGATCACCTTTTCGCCGGAGGCGGCCGCCTCGGCGGCGGTGTCGGACGCGGCAGGCCACTCATGGCCGCATTCGGGACAGACGAGCAGCGCGCCCATCTCGTAGGTGTAGGCGCTGGAGCACTGGGGACACGGCGGAAGGTTCTCGTTCATGTGACGATTTTAGGCCGGAGCGAACGGCGCCCCTCACACGCTCCCCCGGACCGCCTCGGCGGGCGGCCCCCGGAGCATCGCGATTCGATGGAGTCGGGGCGGGCAGGCGTCCACAGTCCCCGCCCGGCGGAGAACGGTCCCCCGCCCGGCGGAGAACGGTCCCGGCGGAGGACCGGCCCCCGACCATCGGAGGAGGAGTACGCCATGCCGCACCGCTCCGTCCTGCACGCCCTTCCGCGCCCGTGGCGCCGATGGAGGTGGTGGCGGCGATGGGGGCGGGACCCGGTGGTGGTGCAGACCCTGCGTTCCACCGCCGCGGCGACGCTCTCGTACGTCGTCGCCCTCCGGCTGAGTTCCGAGCCGGCGCCGCTGACCGCACCGCTCACCGCACTGCTCGTCGTCCAGGTGACGCTGTACTCGACGCTCACGACGAGCCTCCGGCGGGTGAACTCCGTCGTCGTGGGCGTGCTCATCGCCATCGCGTTCAGCGCGCTCGTCGGACTCAGCTGGTGGAGCCTCGCCCTGGTCATCCTGGCGTCGCTCGTCGTGGGCCGGTTCGTCCGGGTGGAGGAGTTCGTCCCCGAGGTGGCCATCAGCGCGATGCTGGTCCTCGGTGTCACACAGGTCGCCGACACCGCGTGGGACCGCGTCCTGGAGACGCTGATCGGCGCGGTCGTGGGACTGCTCTTCAACGTCGTGCTCGTCCCGCCGGTCTGGGTGGACACCGCCGGGGACTCGATCGGGGACCTGGCCCGGCGGATGCGCCGGCTGCTCCTGGACATCGGCGAGGAACTCGCCGACCCGGACGCCCCGCACGAACCGGCCCCGCTGCCGGACGCGGCCTCCTCCCCCGCTCCCGTGGAGCGGGCCGCGGCGCGGCTGCACGAGGCGCGGCGCCTCGACAACGACGTCGCCGACGTCGACGCGGCCCTGCGGCAGGCGGAGGACAGCCTCCGGCTGAACCCGCGGGTCAAGGAGGGGCTGCTGCACCGGATCGTGCTGCGCACCGGCCTCGACACCCTGGAGATCTGCGCGGTCGTGCTGCGCGTCCTGGCCCGTTCCCTGACGGACCTCGCGAGGAAACGGCACGGGGCCGCGCTCGTACGCCCCGGGACGGGCCTCGCCCTGCGGGAGACGCTGCGGCACCTCGCGGACACCCTCGTGAGCTTCGCCGACCTCGTCACCTCGCATTCGAGCGCCGGAGCGGAGACGGCGGAGACCCGTCTCGGCGAGGAGCTCGCGGCGGCCCGCACCGCCCGCGACCGGGCCGCCGTGCTCCTCCGGGAGGAGGCGGCGCACGATCCGGAGCGCTGGCAGTTCTACGGCGCGCTGCTCGCCGAGATCGACCGGGTCCTCGACGAACTCGACCCGGACCATCGCGGTCGCCGCCTCATGGAGGAACTGGACCGCCACACGCGCGCGCGTGAGGAACGGCGCCGCCGCGTCACCTCCCTCGCGGGCCGGGCGCGCCGTACGCCGTGACGGGCCGCAGGGCGCCCTCCGCGCGGAGCGCGTCCAGGGTCGGGTAGCCGTCGACGGCCAGGATGAGGTCGGTCTCGGCGAGGAGGGAGCGGAGGACGTGGACGATGCCGTCCTCGCCGCCGAGGGCGAGGCCGTACGCGTACGGGCGGCCGACGCCGACCGCCGTGGCGCCGAGGGCGAGGGCCTTCACGACGTCGGCGCCGGTGCGGACGCCGGAGTCGAAGAGCACCGGCAGTCCCTCGGCCGCGGCGACCACCCCGGGGAGGGCGTCGAGGGCGGGCAGGCCGCCGTTGGCCTGGCGTCCGCCGTGGTTGGAGCAGTAGATGCCGTCGACGCCGCCGTCCCTGGCGCGGCGGACGTCCTCGGGGTGGCAGATGCCCTTGAGGAGGATCGGCAGGTCGGTGAGGGAGCGCAGCCAGGCGAGGTCGTCCCAGACGAGCGGCTTGCCGAAGATCCCCGCCCACTCCGCGACGGCGGCGCGCGGGTCCTCCTCGGGGGCCTTGGCGAGCCGCGCCCGGAAGACCGGGTCGGAGGTGTAGTTGGCCAGGCAGTGTCCGCGCAGCTGCGGAAAGTTGCCGGTGGCGAGGTCGCGGGGGCGCCAGCCGGTGACCCAGGTGTCGAGGGTGACGACGATGCCCCGGAAGCCGGCCGCCTCGGCCCGGTGCACCAGGCTCTCCGCGAGGGCGCGGTCGGTGGGGGTGTAGAGCTGGAAGAAACCGGGGGTGTCCCCGTACGCGGCGGCGACCCGTTCCATGGGGTCGACGGTGAGCGTGGAGGCGATCATCGGTACGCCGGTGCGGGCGGCGGCACGGGCCGTCGCGAGGTCGCCGTGCCCGTCCTGGGCACACGGTCCGATCACGCCGACGGGCGCCATGAACAGCGGGGACGGCAGCCCGATGCCGAAGAGGTCGACGGACAGGTCGCGTTCGGCGGCGCCGACCATCATGCGCGGGACGAGCCCCCACTGCCGGAAGGCCGTGACGTTGGCCTCCTGGGTGTGCTCGTCGCCCGCGCCGCCGGCCACGTACGACCAGAGCGAGGGCGGGAGCGCCGCCCGCGCCCGCGTCTCCAGTTCGTCGAAGGTCATCGGCAGGGCGGGCGTGACGCCGAAGAGCCCGTCGAGGTAGATCTCGTTCTGGTAGTCGCCGTACTTCTGGGGCATGGGGGGGCGTCGTTCCTTCCGGTCCCTCGTCGGGCGCTCGGCTCGCCCGCGGTGGTGCCCACCACCGTGCCCGTCACGCGCGCGCGTGACCATGGAGCGGTGCCCAACAGCGGGGCGCCGGTGTTTGTCGCCCCCGACAAGAACCGCGGTGGCGTACGGGGGTCAGCCGGCCGCTCCCCCGGCTCCGGCGGCCACCGCCTCCAGGTGGCGCAGTGCCCACCAGACCCGCATCGCGTCCTCGGACCGGCCGAGGTCGAGCCCGGTGACCCGCGCGAAGGTGCGCAGCCGGTACCGGAGCGTGTTCGGGTGGACGTACAGGGCGGCCGCCGCCGCTTCGGCGTTCGCGTCGGCCGCGAGGTAGGCGTCCACCGTACGGATCAGGGTCGCGCGGCGGCTTCCGCTCGTGTGCCCGAAGCAGCGGTCCACCAGCTGTTCACCGGTGTCCGGGAGGGCGAGTACGGCGGCGTGCAGCGGAAGTTCGCCGTCCGTCACCGGGCGGCGGAGTCCGAAGGCGGCGGCGAGTTCACCGGCCCGGCGGGCCTGCCGGTACGACTCGTGCGCGCGGGCCACGGGCAGGGCGCGGCCGAGGCCGACCGGGACGCGCAGGGAGGAGAGCCTGCCGGGCTCGACCAGCCCGACGACGTGCCCCGACGCGGGTTCGACGAGCAGCGCGGCCGCGTGCTCGCGCAGCATGTCCGCGAGCCCGGGGGCGGAGACGGCGTGGAAGGCGGGGTACTCCTTGCCCGGGTCGAGGCCGAGGAGCCGGGTGGCCGTCGGCAGCCACTCCGGCGGGAGTTCACCGCTCAGCAACTGCCGGAGCAGCAGCGCGCGTTGTTCCTCGCCGCCGCGCAACCGCTCCGTCTCGCGCTGCCGGTGGCCGTCGATCACCGCCGTCGACACGTGGTCGCAGCAGAGCCAGAAGTCCCGGGTCAGCGCGAGGGCGACGGCGAACTCGCCGTACGCACCGGCCGCCGCGTACAGGGCGTCGAAGGCGTGGCGGGAGGTGAGGCGGAAAGCCTCCAGGAGCGGTTCGAGGGGGACGCCCTGGTCGGCTCGGCGGGCGCCGAAGTCCGAGAACTCCACGCGCTCCCGGTCCGTGGGGGCACGGCCCTCCGCGAGTGCGGCGAGCGCCGTCTCCATGACGGCCAGGAGCTCCCGGACCGTCTCCTCCTCGTCCAGGACCCGGTATGCGGGCAGCTCGCCGACGGTGGCGGCGGCCGCGGCGGCCACCCGGTCGAGCCGCAGCCCGGCCAGGAGCTCGGTCCGCGCCTTCGAAGAGCTCGTCGCGGACTCCCCGGAGAAGCCGCTCATGTCCGTCTACCGCGTGGCCGGGGACCACACGCCGAACCACTGCTCGGCGCCGTACTCCTCGAACCGCTCCACCTCGGTGAACCCGAGCTTCGCCGCGAGGCGCATCGCGCGGTCGTTGGCGGTCTGGGTGGAGAGCACCACCGGCTCGCCGGGGTGCACGCCGGTGAACCAGTCGAGTGCCGCCGCGCACGCCTCGGCGGCGTACCCGCGTCCCCACGCCTGAGGCAGGAACATGTAGCCGAGCTCGGCCTCGCCGCCCTCCGGACGGACGCGCCCCTTGCGCTCCGCGTCGCGTCGATCGAGCGTGATCATGCCGATCATCGTCCCGTCGAGCTCGACCACGAAGAGGCGGGGGCGCCGCCCGGGCACCTCGGGCATCCCGCGCTCGATCTCATCGCGCGGTCGGGCGCCACCGACGTAGGTGCCCACCTCGGGCGAGGCGAACAGTTCGACGAAGGCGGCGCGGTCCCGGGCCTCGGACTCGCGCAGCACGAGCCGTTCGGTCTTCATCGGGGCGGGCGGCCAGGCGACGGTTCCGAGTTCGGTCATGGCGGGCAACCTACCTTGCTCACGGTGCCGGAGGAGGCGTTTCCCCGGGCGATGATCACGATCTCGTCCTCCGGATGCCAGTACCGGACGTGGGCCTTCGGCGGGTTGATGCGCAGGCCGCCGTCGGGGGCGGTCGTGGCACGGGTGTGGGAGCGTTGACTTCCGCTCCCCGGCCTAAAGGCCGGGGATTCCTACCACGGTCGGCCGACCGTCTCGGTGGGTTCCTGCTTCAACGCGCTGCGCCGGTACGCGTACCGGTCTTACCCGCGCTCCACAGGCCGACACCGCCAGTCCGGCGGCCTTGGCGACGTTGACCGCCGCGTTGATGTCCCGGTCCAGGACCGTCCCGCAGCCCCGGCACTCCCACACACGGACGTGCAGGGGCCTGGGACCGTCCTTGGTCCCGCACGCGCAGCACACCTGGCTGGTGGGCTCGAACCGTCCGATGCGGATGAAGGTCCGGCCATAGAGGGCGGCCTTGTACTCCAGCATCGCGACGAACGACGCCCAGCCCGCATCGTGGACCGACTTGGCCAGACGCGTGCGGGCGAGTCCCTTCACCGCCAGGTCCTCCACCGCCACCGCTTGGTTCTCGCGGATGACCTTCGTGGAGAGCTGATGGTGAAACTCACGCCGCGCGTCGGCCACCCGCGCGTGAGCGCGAGCGACCTTGATACGGGCCTTGTCCCGGTTGTTCGACCCCTTCGCCTTGCGGCTCAGGTTCCGCTGGGCCTTCTTGAGTTTCTTCTCCGCCCGGCGCAGGAAACGCGGGGCGTCGATCTTCGTACCGTCCGAGAGGATCGCGAAGTGGGTCAGGCCGAGATCGATACCGACCACGGCGTCCGTCCCGGGCAGCGTCTCATCCGGCGCGGTCTCCACCACGAACGAGGCGAAGTACCTGCCGGCGGCGTCCTTGACCACGGTCACCGTGGACGGAACCGAGGGCAGGGAGCGGGACCACTTGACCCGCACATCTCCGATCTTCGGGAAGGACAGGGCCCCACCGGCCGTGATCTTCCAGCGTGCGTTGGCGGTGAACCGTACGGCCTGCCGGTTGTCCTTGCGGGACTTAAACCGGGGCGTGCCCATACGCGGGCGCCTACCCCCGAGGCCGTCAAAGAAGTTCCGGTACGCGGTGTCAAGGTCCCGCAACGACTGTTGCAGCACCACGGCGGACACGTCGCCAAGCCAGGCGCGCTCGTCGGTCTTCTTCGCCTCGGTGATCAGCAGCTTCGACAGCTCCCCGGTCTTGGGGAATGCCTCACCCGCGGCGCGGGCGGTCTCACGAGCCCGCAGGGCGTCGTTGTAAACCACCCGCGCGCACCCGAACGCCTGAGCCAGCGCGGAGCGCTGAGGACCATTCGGGTATAGGCGGAAGCTGTACCTCAACTGCATACCGATCACCGTACCGCAGCGGATTCATGGCCGAATATCAGAACATTCGCACCAATCAACGCTGCGGCTTCGCCCTCCACACACACGCGGTTTCCGTGACGAAAGGCGTCAACTCCCGCAGGCTCCACATCGCTTCACCACCGCCCTAAAGGGCAGTGCACTGCGATGAGGACCGGTAACGAAAGCGTCCTCGGCGGAGTGCGTCCGCCGAGCGGACCGATCGTCGGCAGCCCGGGGTTCCTCGGTCCGGCCGGGAGCGGACCCCTGTGCAGCGCCCCGCTACCCGGGAACGACCTTTTTGTCTTCTTTTCGCACGTCAGCAGGGTGCCGCCCAGACCTCGGCGACGAGGCGGCATCGGGGCATATTCACCCCTTTGCGATCGCCCCTTCGCGATCGTCAGGCGTACGGGTCGAAGGGGATGCCGGCCGGCTTCGCCTTGGCGAGGTGGGCAGCGAAGTTCCCGTCCTTGAGGCCGAAGACCGCGCTGCCGAAGTCGGCCTGGCTGAGCTTCTCGCGAATGCCCGCGGGGTAGCCGTTCCAGCCGACGAGGCCGGGGAACTGCCAGGTGTGCTGGTGGTTCTCGGGCGGTTCGTCGTTGGAGTTCGCCGGGCGGAAGCAGTGGGTGCCGATGCCGTCCTTGTGGTAGACGACCTTCGGGTGGGTGCCGTCCCAGCGGATCCGGTCGCGGCCGTAGACGTTGAAGTTCCCGTGGGCGGAGGTGGAGACGTACTGGGCCTGGTCGTTCTGCACCCAGACCACGACGTGTTCCCAGTCGTGGCGGTGTCCGCCGAGGCTGCTGCCGATGACCGCCTGGTCCTTCTCGAAGTAGAGGCCGTAGATGATCGCGCACCAGCCGTTGTTGCACTTCGCGCGCGCGTACCCGTTGGTGTTGGTGAGGTCCGAGGCGTCGTGGCACTGGCCGTTGAGGGCGCCGGACGGGTTGAGGCCGCCGTTGAGCGTCCCGTCGGGGCCGATCGCGGGGGTGGGGTAGCAGCCGTCCGTGTCGTAGTCGTACGCCGGCTGGAAGGTCTGCTCCAGGCCGTCGGCGTTGGCGGGCAGGGCGGTGGGCGGCGCGGCGAGCGCGCTGCCCGGCAGGGCGATGATCAGTGCGAGGGCGCCGGCGAGGGCGAGCACGCCCCTGGTGGCGTGCGCCTGTGTCTTCACGGTGTCCCCCCGGGTCGGTTGGCATGGACCGACCGCATCTTGACATGCCCACTCCATACGCGCGAGAGCGCGCGCTCATCGCAGCGCGGTCTCCACCAGCCGGCGGATCTCCTCGGCGGGTACGGCTCCGCCGTTGACGAGGCGGTCGAAGACCAGGCCGTCCACGCAGGTGAGCAGGGTGACCGTGCGCGCGCGGGCGTCCGCGAGACCCCGGGCGGCGAGGAAGTCCTCGACGGACCGCCGGGCCGCGTTGTCGCGCGGCACCAGGATCTCCCGCAGCTCGGGGTGGTGCACGCTCTCCAGGGCGCACCCGTAGCGCGCGAGGGAGCGGCGGCGGCCTTCGCCGGTGAGCCGGAGCGCGGTGAACGCGGTGAGCCCGGCGACGAGTTCCTCGGCGTCGCGCGGGGCGCCGGCCCGCTGCCCGGCCTCCTCGATCTCGGCCTGGTCGCGCTCGACGAGGCGGAGCACCAGCGCGGTCAGGAGCGACTGGCGGGTGCGGTGGTACGCGGACGTGGTACCGGGCGGCAGGCCGGCGGCCCGGTCGACCGCGCGGTGGGTGAGCCCGCGCATGCCCTGCTCGGCGAGCACGTCGATGGCGGTGTCGGCGAGGAGGGCACGTCGGGCGGCGGCGGAGGCGGGCATCCCCCCTTTCTACACCTGTAGAGGGGAGGAGTACGGTTCTTCTACAGCTGTAGAAGAACCGTACAGAGGGGTGCCTGACATGGGCGGCGGGAACGCGGTGGTGGTCGGTGGCGGGATCGGTGGCCTGGCGGCGGCGATCGGTCTGCGGCGGGTCGGCTGGGAGGTGACCGTCCTCGAACGCTCCGCCGCCCTCGGCGACGCCGGCGCGGGCATCTCCCTCCACGCCAACGGCATCCGCGCCCTGGACGCCCTGGGCGTCGGTGAGGCGGTACGCGAGGCGGCCCGGCCCCAGTACACCGGTGGCACCCGCGTCCCGGGCGGCGGCTGGCTGGCCCGGATGGACGGGGCCGCCCTGGAGCGGGCGCTCGGCACTCCGATCGTCGGGATCCCGCGCGCCGCCCTGCACCGGTCGCTGCGCGCGGCGCTGCCCGCCGACCGCCTGCTCGTCGGGGCGGAGGTGACGTCCCTGGACCTGACCGTCCCGGACCGGGTGGGGGTGGTCACCGGGGAGGGGGTACGGGAGGCGGATCTGGTGGTGGCCGCCGACGGCGTGAACAGCGCGCTCCGGGCGCTGCTGTTCCCCGGCCACCCGGGTCCGGCGTACAGCGGGTCCACCGTCCTCCGCGCCATCACCGACTCCCCGGTGCCGCTGGCGTCCGACTTCGAGCTGACCTGGGGGCGGGGCGCCGAGTTCGGGCACATCGCCTTCGCCGACGGGCGGGCCGAGTGGCACGCCGTGCTCAACTCCCCGCCGGCCGTGCGCCATCCGGACCCTCTGGCCGTACTGCGCCGCCGGTTCCGGGACTGGCACGAGCCGATCCCGGCCCTCCTCGCGGCGACCCGCCCCGAGGCCGTGCTGCACCACGACATCCACGAACTGGCCACCCCCCTGCCGTCCTTCGTCGCCGGCCGGGCCGTCCTGCTCGGCGACGCGGCCCACGCCATGACGCCGAACCTCGGCCAGGGCGCCTGCCAGGCCCTCGAGGACGCGGTGTCACTGGCCGCCGCGCTCGCCGGCGCGTCCGGCGAGGGCGGATGCGCCGACGCGTCCGGCATCGGGTCGGCGCTCGCCCGGTACGACGCCGAGCGGCGACCGCGCAGTCAGGCCGTCGCCCGCGCCGCCCGCCAGGCCGGCCGGATGGGCCAGCAGCTCTCGCATCCCGTCGCCGTCTCCGTACGCAACACGGCCCTGCGGGCGGCGCCGGACCGCGCGACCCTGCGCGCCATCCTGCGGCACGCCGACTGGACACCGCCGCGCCTGCCCCTCCCGCTTCCGCGAAACCTTTAGACGATACGTATCGCCTGGCTCAGGGTGGTCGCCATGACCACCGCGTCGACTACGCCGTTCCCGCGCCCTTCGCCGAGAAGGTCCGAGAAGGTCGCGGAGACCGGCGCGAGAGCCGGGGACTCTCCAAATGAAAACGATTGTCATGATGCTAGGGTCAGGGCGTCCCGCACACCGCTCCCCCGAGGACCCCTGTGTTTCGCCTGCCCCCGCACCTCCCCCGCCGCTCCCGGCGCGGCCCCCTGTCCGTCGTCGCCGTGGTCGCCACGACCGCCCTGCTCGGCGGGTGCTTCGCCGGAAGCGGGACGGGAGGTGAGGGCGCGAGCGGCCGCATACGGGTCGCGATGATGCAGCCGCCCCGGTCCGGGCTGTCCCCCCTGTCCGACGACGCCTTCAAGCTGTCGCGCTGGTCCACCGCCGAGACCCTGGTCCGGCTCGACCGCGACGGGAACGCGACCCCGTCACTGGCCACCGAGTGGCGGCGGTCCGGGCGCAGTTGGACGTTCACGCTGCGCGAGGGGGTCACCTTCCACGACGGGACGCCCCTGACCGCCGAGGCCGTCGTCCGCTCCCTCACCGCCGCCGTACGGGCCTCGCCGAAGCCCCGCATCCTCGACGGGGTCGACCTCACCGTCCGCGCGGCAGGACCGCGTGCGGTCACCGTCACCACGGGCGCCGCCGACCCCCTCGTACCGCAGCGGCTCAGCTCGCCGCAGCTCGCGATCCTCGCCGCCAAGGCGTACGCGGGACGGACGGTGAACCCGGTCGGGGCCGGGACGGGACCGTTCGTCCTCGTCCGGGCCGACGGGACCTCGTCGGCGACCCTCGACCGGTACGAGCGGTACTGGGGCGGGCGCGCCAAGGCCACCGGCATCGACGTCCGGTACGTCCCCGACGGCACCGCCCGGGCCGCCGCCCTGCGCACCGGCGAGGCCGACATCGTCGAGGCCGTCCCCGTCGCGCAGGCCCGACTCCTCGACCAGGAGCTCCTCACCGAGGTGCCGATGCCCCGCACCAACACCCTCTACCTCAACACCCGGCGCGGCCCGTTCAGGGACGCGGGCCTGCGGGCCGCCGCCCGGGCCGCCGTCGACGCGCGCGGTCTCGTCGCCGGGGTGTACGAGGGCCGGGCCGACCTCGCCACCGGGCTCCTCGGCCCCGCCCTGCCATGGGCGGCGCCGCTGCGCGCACCGGTACGGCGCGCCCCCGCCGCCGACCCGAAGGGCGCGGCGATCACCGTCGGCACGTTCACCGACCGGGCCGAGCTGCCCGAGGTCGCCCAGCTGCTGCAACGGCAGCTGGAGAAGGCCGGGTTCAGGGTGCGGCTCGACGTGCGGGAGTACGCCGCCGTCGAAGCGGACGCGCTGGCCGGGAAGTTCGACGCCTTCGTCCTGTCGCGGGCCACCGTCCTGGACTCCGGCGACCCCGCCGCCTACCTGTACAGCGACTTCGCGAGCGACGGCTCCTTCCACCTCTCCCAGCTCGCCGACCCGGGAGTCGACCGGGCGCTCGCCACCGCGTCGGCGGCCCCCGTCGGCGAGGCCCGCCGGCGGGCGATCGTCGCGGCGGAGGCCGCCGTGCTCGCCACCGACGCGGCCGTGCCGATGCTGCACGAGCGCGTCGTCCAGGGCGACGCCGCCGGTGTCGTGGGCGCCGCGCACGACCCCCGCGAACGCGAACTCGTCACCGTCGACACGTACGTACGGTGAAGGGCGTCCGTACGGTGAAGGCCGTCGCCGTCAGGGCAGGAGCGCTGCTCGGCGTCCTGGCCCTGGTCGGACTGCTGCCCCTGCTCTCCGGCGAGGACCCCGCGCTGCGGGTGCTGCGCGCCCGGTCGGCCGAGCAGGAGCCCACCGCCGAGGCCCTGGCCGCGATCCGCGCCGACCTCGGGCTCGGCTCCGGGCCGTGGGCGCTGCTCGGCGACTGGGCCGGCGGGCTGCCGCGCGGTGACCTCGGGACCTCCTGGGTGTCGGGGGCCGAGGTGCTGCCGTCGGTCACGGCGGGGCTCGGCGTGTCGCTGACCCTGATGGGGGCGGCGCTGCTCGTCGCGCTCGCCGTCGGCGCGCTGTTCGCCGCCCCGGTGCTGCTGCGTGGGCGGGCCACGGGTGGCGCGCCGGCGGCGATGCTGACCTCGGTGCCGGAGTTCCTGCTGGCCCTGGCCCTGCTGATCGTCCTCGGGGTGTGGCTGGGGTGGCTGCCCACCTCGGGCTGGGCGAGCCCGGCCCATGTGATGCTGCCCGCGCTCGCCCTGGGCCTCCCCGCGGGCGCGCTGCTCGGCCGGCTCGTCGCCGACGCGCTCCCCGCCGTCCTGGCGGAGCGCTGGGTCGAACTGTGGCGCGGGGCCGGCACCGGCACGGTCCGGATCCGGGCGGCCGCGCTCCGGCGGACGCTGCCCGCGCTCGCCGGGCAGTTCGGCATGGTGGTCGTCGGGCTGACCGGCGGGGCCGTCGCCGTGGAGACCGTCTTCGCCGTGCCGGGCATCGGGCGTACGGCGCTCGGCGCGGCCCGGTCGCAGGACCTGCCGCTGCTCCAGGGCTGTGTCCTCGTGCTCCTCGGACTCGGCCTGCTCGCGGGCGGATCGGCGTCACTGGTACGGCGCGCGCTGCTCGGGCCCGCCCTCCGGGAGGCGGGCCTGAGCCTGCCGCCGCCCCGGCCCCGGCGGATCCCCGTCGCCGTGCCGGTCGCGCTCGCCGCCGTGCTCTCCGGGGTGATCGGCTGGGGGCTGCTGCGCGATCCGTACGCCGTCGACCTCGGCGCGCGCCTCGCCGGGCCGTCTGCCGAACGGCCGCTGGGCGCGGACGCGTTGGGGCGCGACGTGCTGGCCCGCCTCGGACACGGCGCGGCGGCGACGGTCGGCACGGCCGGCGCCGTGACCCTCGCGGCCCTTCTGGTCGCGCTCGTGCTCGGACTCCTCCCGGGGCCCGCGGCGGCGTTCGCGGACGTCGCCAACGCGCTGCCTCCGGTCGTCCTCGGGCTCCTGGTGGCCGCCGTGACCGGGCCCGGCGCGGGAGCGGCGGCGCTCGCCGTGACGCTCGGCGCCTGGCCGCCGCTCGCCTCCCACACGGCGGCGCTCGTCCAGGAGGTGCGGGCCTCCGGGTTCCTCGTCGCACAGCGGGCGCTCGGCGCGGGGCCGTGGTGGGTGTGGACCCGGCACGTCCTGCCGTCGGTGGCCGGTCCGGTCACCCGGCACGCGGTGCTGCGGCTGCCCGGGGTGGCCCTGGCGCTCGCCTCGCTCGGCTTCCTGGGGCTCGGCGCACAGCCGCCGTCGCCCGAGTGGGGGCTGCTCCTGGACGAGTCGGCCGACTACGCCGAGCGGGCGCCGGTGGCCGCGCTCGCCCCGGCCGTGGCCCTCGCCCTGCTCGCCGCGCTCGCCGTCTCCCTGTCGCAGGGCTTCCCGGGGCTCCGGGCCGCCCGCACCCGTACACGTACCGCGCGAAAGGTCTCGTCCGTTGCCGCTCCCTCCGTCTGAACCCCTGCTCGCCGTCGAGGGACTGCGCGTGTCCTTCGCGGGCGCCGAGGCCGTACGCGGGGTCTCCTTCGACGTCCACCCGGGCGAGGTCCTGGCGCTGGTCGGCGAGTCCGGCGCGGGCAAGTCCCTGACGGGCCGGGCGCTCCTCGGCCTCGCGCCGCGCGGGGCCGCCGTCTCCGGCCGCGTGCTGCTGCGCGGCGCCCCGGTCACTTCGGCCGACCTGGGGCGGCGGCTCGCGTGGATCCCGCAGGACGCGACGGCGTCCCTCTCCCCCGTCCACCGGGTCGACGCCCAACTGGCCTTCGCGGCACGGACTTCGACGGGGAGGCGGCGCGGCGCGGCCCTGGCGGTCGCGCGGCGGGCCCTCGCGGAGGTCGGCCTGGCCGGCGCGGTGGCGTCCGCGTATCCACATGCCCTGTCGGGCGGGATGCGGCAGCGTGCGGTGATCGCGATGGCGCTGGTCAACGGGCCGGACCTGGTGGTGGCCGACGAGCCGACGACCGCGCTCGACGCCGAGCGGCGGGATCAGGTCCTCGCGCTGCTGCGGGAGCGCTGCGCGGCGGCCGGGGCGGCGCTGCTGCTCGTGAGCCACGACCTGGAGTCCGTACGCCGGCACGCCGACCGGGTCGCCGTGATGTACGCGGGAAGGATCGTCGAACTCGGTGCGGCCGAGGTGGTCTGGGGGCGCCCGGCCGCCCCGTACACCCGGGGCCTGCTCGCCTCCCTGCCGACGGCCGGGTTGCCGCACCGCTCGCGGCTCCCCTCGTTCGAGGGTGTTCCGCGGCTGTCCGCCGTGGGGTGCGCCTTCGCCCCTCGGTGTCCGCGGGCGGACGCCCTGTGCCGGGGCGAGGATCCCGAGCCGAGGGCGTACGGGGACCGGCTGGTCGCCTGCCATCACCCGAGGGAGGCGGCAGCGTGAACGCCCTGCTCGACGTACGGGACCTCGTCGTCCGGCGCGGGGCACGGACGGTCCTGGACGGGGTGTCGTTCACGGTGGCGGCCGGGGAGACCGTCGGCCTGGTGGGCCCGTCGGGGTGCGGCAAGTCGACGACGGCCGCGGCCGTGCTCGGACTGCTGCGGCCGGACGCCGGTACGGTCCGCTTCGCCGGGATCGAGCTGACAAAGCTGCGGGAGCGGGAACTCCGGCCGCTGCGACGCCGGTTCCAGCCGGTGTTCCAGGATCCGTACGGTTCGCTCTCCCCCCGGCGCCGGATCCGCGAGCAGCTCGCCGAGCCCCTGCGGCTGCACGGCCCGTGGTCGGCCACGGAAGGACCCGCGCGGATCGTCGAGCTCCTCGAACTCGTGGGCCTGGACCCGGCGCTCGGGGAGCGGCTGCCGCACGAGCTGTCCGGCGGCCAGTGCCAGCGGGTGGGCATCGCCCGGGCCCTGGCCGGCGGACCGGATCTCCTTGTGCTCGACGAGCCGACTTCGGCCCTCGACCCCACGGTACGGGCGGGTGTCCTCAATCTCCTGATGGACCTCCAGGACGACCTGGGCATCGGCATGTTGTTCATCTCCCACGACACGGCGACCGTGCGGCACCTCTGCCACCGCGTGCTCGGCCTGCGCGGAGGCCGGCTCACCGCCGAGGGGCGGTGGGACGGGGCGTAGGGTCGTGTCATGTCCAAGACCGAGATCGACCAGGTGACCGCCGAGTTCTACGGCGCGTTCGACAACCGGGGCGGCAAGGCCGCCGATGTGGACCGGATCCGGCGGCTCGTCCTGCCCCAGGGCGTCATCGTCTGCACCGCGCCCACGTTCACCGCGTACTCCGTGGAGGAGTTCATCGCCCCGCGCGAGCGGCTGCTCTCCGACGGGCGGCTCGTCGAGTTCTCCGAGTGGGAGACCTCCGAGGAGACGCGGATCGAGGGCGACGTCGCCTCGCGGTTCGGCACCTACCGCAAGTCCGGTGTCTTCGACGGGAAGCCGTACGAGGGCGAGGGCACCAAGACGATCCAGTTCGTCCGGACCCCGGAGGGCTGGCGGATCGCGGCCCTGTCCTGGTTCGACAACCCCTGACCGGGACGGCGGCCCGCCGTCCGACGGCTCACGACGGCGGGGTACGGAGTACGCACGGCGGTTGAGTACGGATGCTCATGTCCGGTCCTCGGGGTGACCGGACGATGGTTCCGTCACCGTTCCGCCTCGCATCCAGGGGGCCTCCCGTGCTCAGCCGCATCGCCGCCCATGTCGTCCCGTTCTTCGGGCGGCTGACCGTCACCTCGGACCCCGGGGCCCGTGTCGAGCCGGGCAGCATCCTCGTCGTGAACCACACGTCGCTCGCCGACCCGGCGCTCGTGCTCGCCGCGCTCCGCAGGCGCCTGGCCGTCGAACCGGTCCTCCTGGCCACTTCGGGGCTCTGGCGGGTCCCCGTCCTCGGCCGGGCGCTGACCCGTGAGGGCCACGTCCCCGTCCACCGCAACTCGGCGCACGCCGCGGCGGCCCTGGACCACGCGGCGGTGGCGCTCGCCTCGGGGCGGCACGTGATGCTGTACGCGGAGGGGCGCATCCCGCCGCGCCGGGACGCCGCCGAGAACCCGCCGGAGACGTTCCGCACCGGCCTCGCGCGGCTCGCGCGGGCGACGGGGGCGCCGGTCGTGCCGATCGGCCAGGCCGGGGCCCGGCGGATCACCTCGGGCGGGCGGGTGAAGCAGCTCGCCGGAGTGCTCACCGCGCCGGTCCGCAGGCCGTGCCTGCACGTCCACATCGGAACGCCGCTGCGGCTGCCCGACGGCGTGGCCGCCGCGACGGAGCTCGCGCACGGGGCCGTGACCGAGGCCTGGCGGACGGCGGCCGGGGCGCTCGGCGAACCGGCGGCCCTCGGCGGCGCGCCGCGTGAGGGACGGCAGGGCTGAATCAGGCGGAACCGCCCCGCGCCCGCGCCTCCGCCTTTGCGTCCGCGTCCGCGTTCGCCAGCCAGAACAGCAGCGGGGACAGGGCGAGTTCGAGGGCGGCGAGCGCCAGCTGGAACCCGTGCGGCCGCCCTTCGACGGCGAGGGAGAGGAGCCGCCCGAGCGCGCCCAGCAGGAACACGGCGGTGAGCCCCCGCACGGCCGCGGCGGGGATCGGCGACTGTCGCGCCGCCCAGAGCCAGGCGAGACCGTAGCCGGCGAAGATCGCGCCGAAGAACCGGCCCAGGCTGTCGACCGTCGGGCCGGCCGACGCGGCTCCCGGGATCGCGGCGTTGCCGAGCAGGACGTGGAACAGTCCGATGGCCACGCAGGCGTACCCCATGGCCAGGGCGAGCCCCCGCAGTGCCTTGGCTCTGGTCATGTCCGCGGCCCCCATCCAGTAGACGCGCATCTAGTAGTGGTGCACCGCCAGCGTACGACCGCTTACTGGACGCCTGTCAAGTAAGCTGGCGGCGTGCCTCCCCGTAGACGCCTCAGCCCCGCCGAACGCCGCGCCCAGCTCCTGGACGTCGCCGCACGGCTCTTCGCGGCGCTGCCGTACGACGAGGTGCTGATGGAGGAGGTCGCCGAGCGGGCCGGGGTCTCCCGCGCCCTGCTCTACCAGCACTTCCCCAACAAGCGCGACCTCTTCGCCGCGCTCTACAGGGAGGCCTCCGAGCAGCTGCTCGCGAAGACGCGGCTCGACCCCGCCGACACCCTGGTCGAGCAGCTGACGCAGGGTCTGGACGCGCACATCGAGTACTTCGCGGAGAACCGCAACACCGTGCTCGCGGCGAACCGCGTCCTGGCCGGCGACCGTCTCGTCCAGACGATCATCACCGGTGAGCTCGACGCCCTGCGCGAGCGTCTGCTCGGCGTGCTGCCGCTCGCCGACGACCGGACCCGGGCGGCCGTGTCGGGGGTCCTGAAGAGCTGGCTGGTCTTCGTGCAGGTGCTGTGCGTGGACTGGCTGACCCACGAGACCTGTACGCGCACCGAACTGCGCGATGTGTGCGTCGGCGCGGTCGTGGGCGCCCTCCGGCCCCTCCTGGACGAGGACCCGGCCCCGGACTGGCCCCGCTGACCTCGCGACTCCGGGCCGGTCAGAACACCGACAGGCCCGTTATGGTCGTGAAGCGGTCGAGGGCGGCCACGCCCGCCACCGAGTTGCCCCGGCTGTCCAGGCCCGGACTCCACACGCACAGGGTGCAGCGGCCCGGTACGACGGCGACGACCGCTCCGCCGACGCCGCTCTTGCCGGGGAGCCCGACGCGGTAGGCGAAGTCACCGGCCGCGTCGTACGTGCCGCAGGTGAGCATGACGGCGTTGACCTGCTTGGCCTGACTGCGGGTCAGCAGGCGGCTGCCGTCGGCGCGGAGCCCGTGCCGGGCCAGGAAGCCCGTGGCGAGGGCCAGGTCGGCGCAGGAGGCTTCCAGGGAGCACTGGCGGAAGTACTCGCGCAGCAGCTCGGGGACGGGGCCCGTGATGTTGCCGTAGGAGGCCATGAAGTGGGCGAGGGCCGCGTTGCGGTCGCCGTGGGCCGCCTCGGAGGCGGCGACGCCGTCGTCGAAGGCGAGGTCCGGGTTGCCGCTCTCGGCGCGCAGGAAGTCGAGCAGGCTCCCGGAGGCGTCGCCGGTCAGGCGGTGCAGCCGGTCGGTGACGACGAGGGCTCCGGCGTTGATGAACGGGTTGCGGGGGATGCCGTGTTCGTACTCCAGCTGGACGAGCGAGTTGAACGGGTCGCCGGAGGGTTCGCGGCCGACGTGCGCCCAGAGCGCCTCGCTCTCTCCGGCGAGGGCGAGCGCGAGGGTGAAGACCTTGGTGACGGACTGCGTGGAGAACGGGCGCCGCCAGTCCCCCACTCCGTAGACCGTGCCGTCGAGTTCCGCCACGGCCATGCCGAAGTCGCGCGGGTCGCCCGCCGCGAGGGCCGGGATGTAGTCGGCCGGGGTGCCCCGGTCGGTGAGGTCCGCGATCTCCTCGGCGATGCGGTCCAGGACGGGCTGGAACTGGAAGGTGGTGCTGGTGGTCACACGCCACCCCGCGGTGCCAGGCCGAGGTCGCCGCCGGCCGGGACGGCGAAGTAGCGGGCGACGTCGGCCTCGGTGACCTCGGCGAGGGTGGCCGGGGTCCAGTGGGGGTCGCGGTCCTTGTCGACGACCTGGGCGCGGATGCCCTCGACGAGGTCGGGGGTGGTCAGGGCGGCGCAGGAGACGCGGTACTCCAGGTCGAGGACCTCCTCCAGGGTGCCGAGGGCGCGGGAGCGGCGGAGGGTGGCCAGGGTCGCCTTGAGGGCGGCCGGGGACCGCGTGAGGAGGGTCTCGGCCGTCTCCTTGGCGGCGGGCACGCCGGTGTCGTAGAGGCGCTCGACGATCTCCTCGACGGTCGGGGCGGTGTAGCAGGCGTCGATCCACTCCCGCTGTTCGGCGAGGACGCCCTCCGGCGGTGTGGCGGCGTGGCGGGCGAGGGCCTCCGCGGCCGGCAGCTCCGTCAGGTCGCGGGCCAGGGCGGGGAGTTCGGCGGAGGGTACGAAGGCGTCGGCGAGGCCCGTGAGGATCGCGTCGGCGGCGCCGACGGGGGTGCCGGTGAGGGCGAGGTGGGTGCCGAGTTCGCCGGGGGCGCGGCCGAGCAGATGCGTTCCGCCGACGTCGGGGACGAAGCCGATGCCGGTCTCGGGCATGGCGACGCGGGAGCGCTCGGTGACGACGCGGACGGAGCCGTGCGCGGAGACGCCGACGCCACCGCCCATCACGATGCCGTCCATGAGGGCGACGTAGGGCTTCGGGTAGCGGGAGACGCGGGCGTTGAGCCGGTACTCGTCCCGCCAGAAGGCCGCGGAGGCGGAGCCCCCGGCGCGGGCGTCGTCGTGGATGGCGCGGATGTCGCCGCCGGCGCAGAGGCCCCGCTCCCCGGCGCCCTCGATGACGACGGTGGTGACGGCCGGGTCGTGCTCCCACGCGGTGAGGGCGTCGTCGACGGCGAGGACCATGGCGTGGGTGAGCGCGTTGATGGCGCGGGGCCGGTTCAAGGTGATGAACCCGGCGCGGCCCTCCGTCCGGAGGAGCACGTCGGGAGTTCCGGTCGGCACGATCACTCGGTCCCTTCGGGTGGCACGACTCTGTGTCCCGGCCACCGTACCGGGACGCGTCGCACCCCCCGGAGCGGGGTGGAGGGGCGGGAAGGACTCATCCGCTTCTCGCGGATCCTGATTGCACGGTGCGCGGTCCGGTGACGGCCGCTACTCCGCGTCCTCACACCGAGTCCTTCCCGTCACTTCCATGGAACCACCGCTGGGACGGGGGCGCGAGCCCCCGTGTTCACGGGACGTGGTCACGGGGTGACCACGTCCCGTGCCCGGCCTCAGGCCGGCAGCAGGTCCTGCGGGATGCGCACCTGCCGGGGGGTGGAGAGGCGCAGCTCGATGATGTCCCGGACCGTGGGCCATTCCTCGTCGAGGATCGAGTAGAAGGCCGTGTCGCGGACGGCGCCGTCGAGGCCACGGGAGTGGGCGCGACGGATGCCTTCGCAGGTCGCCCCGAGGCGCTCGATGGCGATTCTGGAGCGGGTGTTGCGGGCGTCGGCGCGCATCGTGATGCGGCGGACGCCCCAGGACTCGAAGGCGTGCCGGAGCATGAGGTACTTGGCCTCGGTGTTGATGCCCGTGCCCCGGGCGTCGCCCGCGATCCAGGTGTTCCCGATCTCGGCGGCGTCCGGGACGGCGGTCAGCGGATCGCCGTGGGGCATGCCGGGGACGGGCGGCCAGATCAGCGGGCCCCGCCAGTAGTCGAGTTCGAGGAAGCGGGTCGAGCCGATGACTCGTTCGTCGGCCGTACTGACCAGGGCGAAGGGCAGGCAACGGCCTGCCGCCTGATCGGCGAGGGCACGGGCGATGTAGTCGAGGGCCGATTCGAGGCCGTCGGGTACGGGGGTGAAGGCGTAGGCCGATCGGTCCGCCCCGCCGGCCCGGGCGAGGGCTTCGGCGTGCCGCATCGCCAGCGGCTCCAGGCGCACGGAGCGCCCGGTCAGGAGAACAGGTACTGGCACGGAACCTCGGGTCTTTCACGGGCAGGGACGACTCCCGCCGCGGAGAGGCCGCGGCGGCAGCAGGAGGGGGTTCTCGTCCGGTGCCGAAGGTGTCGTGAGAACGACAAATGAGCAGGTAAAACGGTTCGCCACCGGATGCGAGGAGGATCAGTATGCAGCCACAACCGCTCCGAGAACAGAACCCCGGGAGAACCTGCGTCCACGCGAGGGTGAAGCCTGCCGTGCGACCGGGTCGAGCGGTCTCACGGGCCGGACGGGGCCGCCCGCCAGTCGGACGGCCCGTCGGTTCAGACGCAGGTGGGATGGCCCCAGCCGTCCGCGTTCTTCGCGATGGTCTCGCCCTTGTCGTAGGCACGACCACAGCGGCAGCGGCCGGGGAATTTCGCGTTCAGGGTGCCGCCGGACGGGCGAGTCCTGCGGGCGGAACCCCCGCCGGCGCTCGCGGAGCCCCTGCGGGGCGCAGAGGAGCGCGGCCGGGGCGTGGAGGCGCGTGCGGCGGGCTCGGCCGGGGGCAGCTCGGCGCCGCCCTCGGAGGCCAGGGGCTCCTGCGTACGGGCGGAGTGGCTGGCCGCGCGGTCGGCGGCGTCGTTGAGGGGGTCGCCGTCGACCTGGTGCGCGGGGACGTACACGAAGTCGACGTCCCGGCCGGTGAGCAGCGTGTCGATCCGGACGACCAGGTCCTTGTTGGCGACGGGGGTGCCCGCGGCGGTCTTCCAGCCCTTGCGGCGCCAGCCGGGGAGCCAGGTCGTGACGGCCTTCATGGCGTACTGCGAGTCCATCCGGACCTCGGCGGGCACGGCGGGGTCGAGGGCCTCCAGGAGGCGTTCCAGGGCCGTGAGTTCGGCCACGTTGTTGGTCGCCCGGCCGAGGGGGCCCGCCTCCCAGCGGTCGATCGCTCCGTCGGCGCGGCCGATGACCCATGCCCAGGCCGCGGGGCCGGGGTTTCCCTTCGACGCGCCGTCGCACGCCGCGATGATCTTCTCCACCATCCCACGATCCTGACACGCCGACGGGGGTGGGCGGTCCCACCCCCGTCGGACGCCCGGCCGCGGCCGGGTCAGAAGGCGCCGTAGTTGACCTGCCAGGTGGGCAGGCCCATCCGGCGCCAGAGGGCGACGACGCGGTCGCGGTCGTCCAGGGAGACCCGGACCGCGTACCGGTGGCGGACATGGGCGTCGAAGAGCTCCGCCTTCACGAGGTCGTCGCCGCGGCCGTCGCCGGAGGCGCGCATCCACAGCTCGTCGTAGGGCACCTCGTGGCGTGCGAGCCAGCTCTCGGTGAGGGCGCGGTGGTCCTCGCTGCGCCCGGAGAGCAGCACGATCCGGTCCTGCTCGGTGTGCCGGAAGGCCCGCAGGGCGTCGCGCACGGAGGGGTTGACCAGGTCGCGGTCGCAGCGGCTGAAGTCGTACGGGCCCCGGTCCACGCGCAGCGCGAGGGTGCCGTCGATGTCGCACATGACGGCGGTGGGGAGCGCCGGGTCGGGGACGTAGGGGTCTCCGACGGTGGGGCGGTCGTTGAGCCAGTCCGCGGTGAGGCGCCAGCCGCCCCGGGTGGCCTTGGCGTGCTTGTCGGCGAGGATGCGGATGATCTCCTCGCCGACGGGCCGGTCGCGGGCGGCGTCGCGGCGGACGCACTCGTCGACGGGGACGTCGGTGAAGTCGTGGACCGCGAAGGTGGCGAGGCCGCCCACGGCGGCCTTCAGCCGCTTGGGGACGTGCGGGGTCAGATGCGTGTTGTCGACGACGACGTCGAAGCCGTCGTCGACGGCGGCGCGGACGGCCGCGTCCTGGATGCCGAGCACGGTCTGCTCGTGCTTGTGGGAGCGGCCTCGGTCCGGCGCGGGGACGTCGAGCATGGCCCGGAGGTCGTCGAGGTTGACGCGGCGCATCCGGCCCTCGGCGGCGGCCTGGAGGGCGCGGGCGGCGGTCGTCTTCCCGGAGGCCGGGAGGCCGGTCATGAGGTGGACGACAGGCACGGTCAGTTCTCCTCGTCGTGGGCGAAGGGGTCGGTGGCCTCGGGGCGCAGCTGGCGCCAGACGAGGAGGTCGGTGGGGCGGCCGTCGAGGCGCAGGAAGAGCAGGGCGCGCAGGGCCCGGTCGGCGAGGCCCGAGGCGGCGCGGGCGAAGGCCGCCCGGTCGCCGGCCAGGTGGGCCAGGCGGGCGTACGCCTCGTCGACGGCCTTCTCGCGGTCCGCGGCGGCCGTCTCGAGGCGGGTGATCACCTCGCGGACCCAGGTGTCGAACTCGTCCGGGACCTGGTCGAGGAGGGCGTCCAGGGGCTTGCCTCCGGAGGCCTCGACGTCGGTGACGGCGCAGCCGAGGCCCTTGGCCAGTTCGCCGGCCGGGAGGGCGGCGAAGCGCTGGATGCCGTGGCTGCGCCAGATGTCCCGCTCGGTGACGCCGGTGAGCACCTTGTGGAGGCGCACGTACTCGCTGAGCTTGGCCTTGGCGCGCAGGCCGGAGGCGAAGCGCAGGACGAAGCCCTCGGCGTCCGTGCCGGTGGCCGGGCGGCCGCCGGGCAGGGTGTTGGACTCGGTCAGGGCGACGAGCTCGTCGACGCCCATGGCGGGCCAGGTGCGGACGACGGAGCCGATCGGCTGCCACCCCTCGGCGGCCTCGGCGAGGGGTGTCTCGGTGCCGTCCGCCCCGAAGGCGGCGAGCAGCACGAGGTCGCGGCGCTCGCCGTAGTTCACGACGATGCGGTTGCCCGGGTAGAGCATCTCGGCGAGGTAGGTGACGCCGGGGGTCAGGCCGGTGGTGTCGGCGGCGTCGAGGCGGCGCTGGGCCCAGGTGGCCTGGCCGCTGGTGAAGGAGCCCTTGGAGGCGACGTGCCAGCGGTCGGCGTAGTGGAAGACCACGGCGAGGCTGCCGTCGACCTTGTCGTAGACCTCGAAGGGTTCGTCGGGCAGCGGGGGCGCGTAGGGGCGTCCGCCGGCGTGTTCGGAGAGGTTGAAGAACTTGGGGAGGGGGAGCGCGACGATCCGCCCGGTGGCGTCGTCGGCGACGAGCCCGCGGCACCGGGTGGTGGCCCGGTTCCAGTGCTGGGCGTACTGGCACGCGCGCGTGTACGTGTAGATCGACAGCGGCAGTTCGGGGTGCTGTTTGCGAGTGATGTGCCCGTCGGCGAGTGCGGCGGCGAGCTCTTCGGACGGCATCAGGTCGTGCAGAGTCAGGGTCGCCTGGCTCATGGGGGTCCCTCCCGTGTGTTCGGTGATCCATTCTCGGGGCGGGAAGGCCGGGGAGGACAGCGAATTTTCACGGTCGGGGACAGGCCGGCGGGGTCCTTATCCGGCTCCCGATCCCGGGCGTGTCGGTGGTGCCCCGTAGACTCGCCGTCTGCCCGTCGGTGACGGAACCGGCGCAGGAACGAGGAAGCGAGCCCCATGAACCACGCGGACGGCACGGCACCGATCTATGCCGAGCTCATACGGGAGCGGGGGGACGTTCCCGGTGACGTCCGCCAGGTCGCCGAGGAGGTTCTGCGGGATCTGAGCCGTGTGATCCAGATGCCTCCGCAGGGGATCCCCGGGCCGCAGCAGGGCGCCGTCGCGCACGCCGGTGCCCCGCACCCCGGTGCCGGCGGTCCGATGGGCGTCACCGGACCGATGGGTGCCGTCGGCCCGATGGGCGTCGGCGGTCCCGCGGGCATGGTGGGCCAGGCGGGCGCCGTCGTCCCGCACCGGCCGATGCTCTGACCTCGTCCCCCGCACCGCTGTCAGTGGCGTACGTCATGCTGCCCGGTGAAGTGACCGTACGGTGACACAGGGGATGACGACATGGCCGAGGTACTGCTCTTCCACCACTCGCTGGGACTGACGGAGGGCGTCGGCGCGTTCGCCGACGAACTGCGGCGGGCCGGGCACACGGTGCACGTGCCCGATCTGTACGAGGGGCGGACGTTCGAGGACCTGGAGGCCGGCGTCGGGTACGCCCAGGAGGTCGGCTTCGACACGATCACGGCCCGGGGCGAGCGGGCGGCCGGGGGGCTGCCCGGGGAGATCGTGTACGCCGGGTTCTCGCTCGGCGTGCTGCCCGCGCAGAAGCTGGCGCAGACCCGGCCCGGGGCCGCGGGCGCCCTGCTGTTCGGTGGCTGCGTGCCGGTGGCCGCCTTCGGCCCCGAGTGGCCGCAGGGCGTGCCCACGCAGGTGCACGGCATGGACGCCGATCCGTACTTCGTCGACGACGGCGACCTGGCGGCGGCGCGCGAGCTCGTGGCGGGCGCCGGGGACCGGGAGCTGTTCCTGTACCCGGGGACGGCCCACCTGTTCATGGAGCGCGGGACGCCGGAGCACGTGCCGGAGGCAGCCGCGCTGTGCACCGAGCGGGTGCTGTGCTTCCTGGACGCCCTCAAGGGGTGAGCCCCGCGGGGGAAACCCTCAAGAGGTGAGCCCCGAGGGGGAGCCTCAAGGGGTCGACCGATCGGTGGACCCCTGTGTCCGCCGATCCGCTGCCCGTGAGGGGCCGGGCGGCGGACCGGGGGGAGGCGGGCGCGGGCGGAGGATCGGGGCAGGGCGCGGACCCCAACGGGGCCGTCCGCGCGGTCGCCGTACCGAGGAGTCCGTCATGCCGAAGTTCCGCCGTTCGTCCCGTGCCGCCCGGGTGCTCGTGCCCGGCGCGGTGGCCGTGGTCCTGCTCGCGGGCTGCGCCCGGGGCTCCGGGGGGACGGCCTCCGCCGCCGGCACGACGGCACCCGCCGGGACCTCTCCCACGGCCGGATCCCCCGTCCCCGGATCCCCCGTCCCCGGCTCCCCCGTCACCGTGACGCCGGACCCGGACGGCACGGTCGCCCCGGGCACCCTGCTCGTCGGCGACTTCGGCTCCGACACGGTCACGTTCGTCGACCCCGCGCGGGGCGCCACCGGTTCGGTGAAGGTCGGCACCGCGCCGTACGGTCTGGCCGTCGGCGAGGACGGGCGGGCCTGGGTGGCGACCGCCGAGGGCGTGGCCGTCGTGGACACGGCGAGCCGCGAGCGGCTCGCGCTGATTCCGTACCGGACGGACACCGGCCCGGTGACCACGGGCGAGTACCGGGGCGGCGGCATGGGCATCGCGCTCGCGCCCGACGGACGGCGGGTG
The DNA here is from genome assembly GCF_000830005.1 of Streptomyces vietnamensis. Taxonomy (NCBI): domain Bacteria; kingdom Bacillati; phylum Actinomycetota; class Actinomycetes; order Kitasatosporales; family Streptomycetaceae; genus Streptomyces; species Streptomyces vietnamensis. The sequence continues at coordinate 556,721 of NZ_CP010407.1, forward strand.
TACGTGGGGGTCAACGTGCCCGGCGGGAACGGCGCCCTGGAGGTCGTCGACACGGCGACCCTGAAGGTCACGGACGCCGTCCCGGTCGGCCGGCGCCCGTTCGACGTGGACGTGTCACGGGACGGCTCCGAGGTGTACGCGACGGACCACGACTCCTTCGACGTCACGGTCGTCGCGGCGAAGACCCTGGAGCCGCGCCGGATCGAGGTCGCCCCGTACGGCACGGAGGGCGGACTCGGTTCCTGGCTCAAGCCGCACTACACGGCCGTACGGCCTTCGGACGGGAAGCTGCTGCTGCCCTTCGAGGGCGAGCGGCTCGCGGTGGTCGACCCCCGCACGGGCCGGACGACGATCGAGCCCATGACCGCTAACACGCATCAGCACGGCACGACCGTGACCGCCGACGGGACGCTCCTGACCGTGGGCACCGGGCCGATCGACCCGGACGTGGACGAGGGGCCCTCCCTGACGGTGCGCACGCCCGGCGGGGCCGAGCGGGTCTATCCGCTGGAGGGCCCGCACGAGAGCGTGGCCGTGTCCCGGGACGGCCGCACCGCCTATGTGACGGGCGGATTCACCCGGGACGGTTACTGGGACGGTCTGACCGTGATCGACCTCGACTCGGGCGACACCCGCCGTCTTCCGGCGGGCTCCCGGCCGCTCGGGATCGCGGTCCTCTGACGCGCCCGAAGTCTCAGCGCTGGGGCGGCAGGACGGTGAGGACGCGCTCCACGAAGGCCTTGAAGTCGGCCATGAAGTCGGTCAGGAACTGCTGGGTCGTCGGGTCCGTGACCTCGCCGTCCTCGCCGAACAGCCCCGGGGTGAACTGGATGTACGCCTCCGGGGCGTTCATCTGCGGGGAGTTGCAGAAGGAGAGCACCGAGCGGAGGCTCTGCTGGGCGACGGCGGTGCCGATCTTGCCGGGCGAGGCGCCGATGACGGCGGACGGCTTGTGGGTGAAGGAGTTCGTGCCCCAGGGGCGGCTGGCCCAGTCGATGGCGTTCTTGAGGGCGCCGGGGATGGACCGGTTGTACTCGGGGGTGACGAAGAGGACCGCGTCGACGGACGCGATGGCGTCCTTCAGCGCCCTGCCCTCGGGAGGGTAGTCGGCGTCGAAGTCGTGGTTGTAGAGCGGGAGGTCCTTGATGGGGATCTCCTGGAACTCCAGGCCCGGCGGCGCCACGCGGAGGAGCGCCCGGGACAGGATCCTGTTGATGGACGTGGCCGACAGGCTGCCGATGAAGTAGCCGACCTTGTACGTGGTCATGCGCGCTGTTCCGCCTTCCGTGGGGGCCGTGGGTTCTCCTGCCGCAACGTAACCCGAAGGGCGATACCTCACCAATCACGATAAAAAGGGTGAAACGACGCTCATACGGAAGGGCGGACAGCGTGACGCGACCGAGGATTCTCGTGGTGGGCGCCGGTTTCGCCGGAGTGGGCTGCGTGCGGCGGCTCGAACGGCGCCTTGCCGCACGGGAGGCGGTGATCACGCTCCTCTCACCGTTCTCGTACCAGCTGTACCTGCCGCTGCTCCCCCAGGTGGCCGCCGGCGTGCTGACCCCGCAGTCGGTCGCGCTGTCGCTGCGGCGCAGCCGGCGGCACCGGACCCGGATCGTCCCGGGCGGTGTGGTCGGGATCGACACGGCGGCGAAGGTCTGCGTGGTGCGGACGATCTCCGGCGAGCACGTGACGGAGCCGTACGACCATCTCGTCCTCGCGCCCGGCAGCGTGACCCGCACCTTCGACATCCCGGGGCTCGCCGAGTACGCGCGCGGGATGAAGACGCTCGCGGAGGCCGTCTACATCCGGGACCACGTCATCGCCCAGCTGGACCTGGCGGACGCGAGCGACGACGAGGAGGAGCGGGCCGCGCGGCTGCGGTTCGTCGTGGTCGGCGGCGGTTACGCCGGGACGGAGACGGCCGCCTGCCTCCAGTTGCTCACCTCCAACGCGGTCAAGCGGTACCCCCGGCTCGACCCCGACCTCATCAAGTGGCACCTGGTGGACATCGCGCCGAAGCTGATGCCCGAACTGGGCGAGAAGCTGGGCTCCGCCGCCATGGACATCCTGACCAAGCGCGGCATCGAGGTGTCGCTCGGCGTGTCGGTGGCCTCGGTGGACGAGGACACAGTGACGCTCACGGACGGGCGGGTGCTGCCGAGCCGGACGCTGATCTGGACGGCCGGCGTGGCCGCGAGTCCGCTGATCGGCACGCTCGGCGCGGAGACCGTCCGGGGCCGGCTCGTCGTCTCGTCCGAGATGGACGTGCCGGGGCTCGACGGGGTGTGGGCGCTCGGCGACGCGGCGGCGGTCCCCGATCTCGCCAAGGGCGAGGAGGGGGCGATCTGCCCGCCGACCGCGCAGCACGCGATGCGGCAGGGCAAGGCCGTCGCCGACAACCTGGTCGCGACGCTGCGGGGCGAGCGGACCCACCCGTACATGCACAAGGACCTGGGGCTCGTGGTGGACCTCGGCGGGATGGACGGGGTGTCGAAGCCGCTCGGCGTGGAGCTGCACGGGGCGCCCGCCCAGGCCGTGGCCCGCGGCTACCACTGGGCGGCGCTGCGGACCAATGTGGCCAAGACCCGGGTGATGACGAACTGGCTGCTCAACGCCGTCGCGGGCGACGACTACGTACGGACCGGATTCCTGGCCTCGAAGGCGGGGACGCTGCGGGACTTCGAGTACACGGACGCGTATCTGACGCCGGAGCAGGTCCGCGAGCACACGGCCTCGTTCCGCGGAGCGGTCGGGTCGGGCGGCGGGGACTGACGGACGTGCGGCGCCGGGGCGTTCCGCTCCCGGTGCCGCACGGGTCCGTCACCGGGCGAGTACGGTCTTGGGGCCCATGACCACGACGGGACCCGCGGCCGGGTCGAGGGCGCGCAGGAGTTCGCGCAGCGCCTCCCGGTCCAGGGCGATGCAGGCCTGGGTCGGCCCGCCGTGGTCGACGTGGATCCAGACGCCGCCGCCCTTCTCCTCGCCGAGGGGGCGTTCCTTGTCGAGCGGGGTGCGGCCGGGAACCCGGTTGTAGTCGATGGCGATCACGTGGTCGAAGGAGCCTTCGAGGGGTTCGCCGGAGAGGCCGGTGCCGCTGATCTCGAACTCCTCGTCCTGGTCGTACGGGAGCCGGGAGCCGGGGTCGGGCAGCAGACCGCCCGCGTCGCCGATCCGGAAGACGCCGATGGGGCTGCGCAGGTCGCCGGCGGTGTGGTCGTCGGTCCAGCCCTGGAGGGCGTTGTGGGCGGCCCACGGTCCGGCGGCCTCGGTCCACCGGCCGGCCCGGTCGCGCCTGTAGAGGGTGACGGTGGCCGTGTTGGAGTCGGCGGTGGCGCCGGTGGCGACGAGGACCTGGGTGGAGCCGTCGGGCACGAGGGCGTGCGTGGCGGGGCCGATGCCGGGGATCCGGGGTGTGGGGACCGGGGCGGAGGCGAGGTCGTCGGCGGCGACCCCGGGCGGGCCCGGGGCGGGGCGGCCGTCGCCCGCGGCGGGCGAGGACGACGGGACGGGTGCGGACGGGGCGGGGCCCGCGCAGCCGGTGAGCAACAGGGCCGCGCACAGTGTGCCGGCGCTCAGCAGCGCGGGGGCGCCCTTGCGGACGGGCATGGGACGGCTTCCTCCTGGCCGGGGGCAGTGCAGCGATCCGTACCCGTTCGGCGGGCGGCGCTGCCTCCACGACCCTGCCCTCACCCGTACGGATGTGTCCCGGTGGGCCGGAAAGAGGTTGACCGGGCGGGGCGGCCGCGCTTTCCTGCGGGAATGAGTGATCTTCGTATCGAACGGGCGCGGACCGAGGAGCAGCTCGCCGACTGGCGGGCCGTGCACAACACGATCATCCCGACGGCGGTGCTGTCCCCCGAGGAAGTGCGGGAGCGTGCGGGCCGGAACCGGCTGGACGTCGCGTACCTCGGGGAGGTGGCGGTGGGGTGTTCGACGGTGCGTCCGCCGGACGGGGAGACCCCGGCGGCCACCGTGATCGCGCGGACGCTGCCCGGGTACCGCGGGCGGGGGTTCGGGACCGCGCTGTACGAGCGGGGGCTCGCGCACGCGCGGACGCTGAGCGACGAGGGCGTGGAGACGGTGGTGCTCGCCTCGAACGAGGAGGGGCTGCGGTTCGCGCTCGCGCGCGGTTTCGTGGAGGTGGAGCGGTACGTCCTGCCGGGGGACACGATTCCGTTCGTGGCGCTGCGACTGGCCTGACGAGCACCCTTTCTGACGAGTCGTCAGAACATCGTGCCGCGGGTCTGGGAACCTTCGGGGCCCGGCGCTACCCTCCGCGCATGATTCGGACGGTGGTGTGGGGTACCGGAAATGTCGGGCGCGCGGCCATTCGCGCCGTGGACGCCCATCCGGGCCTGGAGCTCGCGGCCGTGCTGGTGTCCGATCCGGCCAAGGTGGGCCGGGACGCGGGCCGGCTCGCGGGGCTCGGGCGCGATCTCGGGGTGGTGGCCGGCGACGACGTCGGCGCGGTGCTCGACGGGCGGCCGGGGGCGGTGGTGTACGCGGCCTCCGGCGACACCCGGCCCGACGGGGCGCTCGCCGATGTGGCGCGGGCGGTGGCGGCGGGCGCGGTGGTGGTGACGCCCGCCCTGTATCCGCTGTACGACCAGCGCAACGCGCCGCCCGAGTTCCGGAATCCGGTGCTCGCGGCCGTCGCCGAGGGCGGCGGTTCGCTCTTCGTGTCGGGCGTCGACCCGGGCTGGGGGAACGACGTGCTGCCGCTCCTGGTGAGCGGGCTCGCCGCGACGGTGGACGTGATCCGCTGTCAGGAGATCTTCGACTACTCGACGTACGAGCAGGAGGAGTCGGTCCGCGAGCTGGTGGGGATGGGCAAGCCGATGGAGTACGAGCCGCCCATGCTGTGGCCTTCGGTGCCGACGATGGTCTGGGGCGGGCAGATACGGCTGATGGCCCGGGCGCTCGGGGCCGAACTCGACGAGATCCGCGAGACTCTGGAGCGGCGCCCGCTGGAGTCCACGGTGAAGACGCGGACGATGGGCGTGTTCGAGGCGGGGACTCAGGGCGCGGTCCGCTTCGAGGTGCAGGGGATCGTCGGCGGGGAGCCCCGCATCGTGATCGAGCACGTCACCCGGATCCATCCCTCGTGCGCGCCGGACTGGCCGGTGCCGCCGGACGGGGCGGGCGCGCACCGGGTGGTCGTCGAGGGGAGCCCCCGGATCGAGGTGACGGTCGCGGCGACCGACGAGGGCGAGAACCGGTCGGCGGGCGGGAACGCCACGGCGGTGGGACGCCTCGTCGGGGCGATCGACTGGCTGGTGGCGGCGGAGCCGGGACTGTACGACGCGCTGGACGTGCCGTTGCGGCCGGCGGTCGGGAAGCTGGGAAGGAGACCACGGTGATCATCGACATTCCCGAGGGCCAGGAGCCGATCGGGTACGTGTGGGGCGACATGGTCCCGGAGATCGGGACGGCGGCGGCGAACTTCTCGCTGTCGGTGTACGCGCACACGACCCTGGGGCTGCGCGAGTTCGAGGCGGCGCGGCTGCGGATCGCGCAGATCAACGGCTGCGGCTTCTGTCTGGACTGGCGTACCGACCGGGACGGGGAGAAGGTCGAGGAGGGCTTCGACGCGCTCGTGGCGGCGTGGCGCGAGACGGAGGTCTCGGAGGCCTTCGACGAGCGGACGCGACTCGCGGCCGAGTACGCGGAGCGGTACGCGCTCGACCACCACGGCCTCGACGAGGAGTTCTGGGCGCGGATGACGGCGCGGTACAGCCAGGCGGAGATCGTGGAGCTGACGATGAGCCTGGGCTCGTGGCTGGCGTTCGGGCGGCTCAACCGGGTGCTCGGGCTCGACGAGGTGTGCGTGCTGCCGACGCACTGAGGGTGCGGAGAGGGGCCGGCCGGAATCCGGCCGGCCCCTCTTTCACGTGGGTCTTCCGCGTGGGTCTTTCGCGTGGGCGTGCTCAGAAGTCCTCGGCGATGATGCGCTCGATGTTGCGCTCGGCGAGGGCGGTGATGGTGACGAAGGGGTTGACGCTGGTGTTCCCGGGGATCAGGGAGCCGTCGATGACGTAGAGGCCCTGGTAGCCGTGGAGGCGTCCGTGGTTGTCGGTGGCCCGGTCGAGGACGGCGCCGCCGAGCGGGTGGTAGGTGAGGTGGTCGCCCCAGATCTTGTAGGCGCCGAAGAGGTCGGTCCGGTAGATCGTCCCCTCCTTGCTGTTGATCTTGTCGAAGATGGACCTGGCCATGTCGATGGACGTCTGCTTCCAGGCCCGGTCCCAGCTCAGGTCGACCTTGCCCGTGGCCGGGTTCCAGCTGAACTCGGCGCGGCGCGGGGTGCGGGTGATGGAGAGGTAGAAGGAGGCGTAGGTCTCGATGCCGGTGGGCAGCGGGGCGACCTCCGCGAAGGCGCCGCCCGCGTCCCAGTTGTCGATGCCGGCGGTGGGCATGGAGGACTGGAGCGTGCCGGTGGGGTCCCACATGTGGTTGGCGCGGCCGCACATGACGTTGCCGTTGTCGCCCCAGCCCTTGCCGATCTCCCCGTTGAGGGCGGGCAGGGCGCCGGTCGCCTTGAGGCGGGTGAGCAGCTTGCTGGTGCCGACGCTGCCGGCGGCGAAGAAGACCCGGTCGGCGCGGACGGTCTTGGTGACGAGGACGGCGCCGGTGGTGTCGATCTGGTCGATGACGACGGTGTAGCCGCCGGCGGCCGCCGGGCTGACGGAGGTCACCCGGTGGAGCGGGGAGACGTTCACGCGGCCGGTGGCGGCGGCCTGGGCGAGGTAGGTCTTCTGGAGGCTCTTCTTGCCTGCGTTGTTGCCGTAGATGACCTCGGCGTCCAGGGCGGACTTCTGGACGGTCCCGGCGGCCTCCTGCTTCATGTAGTCCCAGTCGTAGACGTTGGGCACGAAGACGAAGGGGAAGCCGGAGCGCTCGGCGTGCTTGCGACCCACGCGCGCGTACTGGTAGCAGTCCTGGCTCTCCCACCAGTTCACGTCCACCGAGGTGACGCCCAGGCCCGCGTTGGCGCGCGGGTAGTAGGTGGCGTACATCTCGGCCGGGTCGACGGTGGGGAGGATCGCCGGGAAGCGCTCCCGGAGCGGGGTGACCGCCATGCCGCCGTTGACGAGCGAACCTCCGCCGACGCCGCGCCCCTGGTAGACGGTGATGCCGGCGAAGTCCTCCGCGTCGAGGATGCCGGTGTGCAGCGGCACGTCCTTGTCGAGGGGGTAGCCGAGGAACTGGCTGATGGGCTGCTTGGTGCGGGTGCGCAGCCAGAAGGAGCGGTAGTCCGGCCTGGTGGTGTTGGCGAAGATCTTGCCGTCGGGGCCCGGGGCGTCCCAGGCCATGCCCAGCTCGATCATGTGGACGTCGACACCGGCACGGGCGAGCCGCAGGGCTGCCACGGAGCCGCCGTAGCCGGTGCCGACGACGAGGGCGCGCACCTGGGCGCCGTCGGGGATGGGGGTGCAGTTCAGGCCGGGGACTTCGGCGCGGGCGGGGGTCGTGATCGTGCCGGCGAGGGCGGCGGCGCCGAGAACAGAACCTGTTCCCGTGAGAAAGCGGCGGCGACTTACCTGGGGTCTTCCCTGGGCGGACAAGGGGTGTTCACTCATGGGATCTTCCTCACTCGCGAGTGAATGGCAACACGTTCTACGACCGCCCGCCGAGGAAGTCACGAGAAACTGCCCGGTAACTTATGGCCGGACATGCCCTCTTGATCGCCCCTGCCCGCCCTGTCCGCGCGTCAGCCGACGGCCTGGCCCGGCGCGCCGGTGAGGCGCTCGGGGGTGAGGAGCTCGGCGAGGCGGTGGGCGGGCAGCAGGCCCTTCTCCACGGTGAGTTCGACGACCCCGCGGCCCGTCGCGAGCGCCTCCTGGGCGATGGCCGTGGCGGCGGTGTAGCCGAGGTGCGGGTTCAGGGCGGTGGCGAGGCCGATGGAGTTCTCCACGGCCGCGCGGAGCGCCTCGGTGTTGGCGGTGATGCCGGTGACGCAGCGCTCGGCGAGGGTCAGGCAGGCGGCGCGCAACGAGAGCAGGCTCTTCGAGAGGGCGTGGAAGATGACCGGCTCGAAGGCGTTGAGCTGGAGCTGTCCCGCCTCGGCCGCCATGGTGATGGTGATGTCGTTGCCGATCACCTCGAAGGCGACCTGGTTGACGACCTCGGGGATCACCGGGTTGACCTTGCCGGGCATGATGCTGGAACCGGCCTGCACCGGCGGCAGGTTGATCTCGCCGAGGCCCGCGCGCGGCCCCGAGGAGAGCAGCCGCAGGTCGTTGCAGGTCTTGGAGAGCTTGACCGCGATCCGCTTGAGGACGCCGGAGAGCTGGACGAAGGCGCCGCAGTCCTGGGTGGCCTCGATGAGGTTGGCGGAGGTCACGAGCGGCAGGCCGGTCAGTTCGGCGAGGTGGCGGCGGGCGGTCTCGGCGTAGCCGGGGGCGGCGTTGAGACCGGTGCCGATGGCGGTGGCCCCGAGGTTGATCTCGTGGATGAGCTCGATCGCCTCGGCGAGCCGGCCGCGGTCCTCCTCCAGCATCACGGCGTACGTGGAGAACTCCTGGCCCAGCGTCATGGGCACCGCGTCCTGGAGCTGGGTGCGGCCCATCTTCACGACCTCGCGGAACTCCAGGGCCTTGGCGGCGAAGGCGTCCTGGAGGACGGCCATGGCCTTCAGGAGCTCACGGGCCGCGCCGATCGCCGCGATGCGGATGGCGGTCGGGTAGACGTCGTTGGTGGACTGGCCGAGGTTGACGTCCTCGTTGGGGTGCAGGTGGGTGTACTCGCCCTTGGCGTGGCCGAGGAGCTCCAGGGCCCGGTTGGCGACGACCTCGTTGGCGTTCATGTTGGTGGAGGTGCCGGCGCCGCCCTGGACGACGTCCACGACGAACTGGTCGTGGAACCGTCCCGTACGGATCTCCCGGCAGGCTCCGGTGATGGCGGCCGCCTTGTCGGCGGGGAGCAGGCCGAGCTCCTCGTTGGCGCGGGCGGCGGCCTCCTTGACGGCGGCGAGCGCGTCGATCAGGAGGGGGTAGACCGAGATGGGCGTACCGGTGATGGCGAAGTTCTCGGTGGCGCGCAGCGTGTGGACGCCCCAGTAGGCGTCGGCGGGGACGTCCCGGTCGCCGAGCAGATCGTGCTCGCGGCGGACGGGGAGGTCGTGCGGGGCCGGTGCGGGAACCATGAGGGGCCGTCCTTGGGGAGGGTGGGGAGGGTGGGGTGTACGCGGACACCGGAAGTGGTGATCCGGTCTCCACGCGTGCGCGTGCGCGTACGGGATCGGGCGGCGGCCACGCGTGTGCGTGCGGGCCCGGTGGTGAGTACATGCGCGCGTGCGGGGCCTGGTGGTGGCTACGCGTGCGTGCGGGACCCGGTGGTGGCCGGTTCCGGGCACGGCGGAGCCGCCGGGCGGGCCCGGCGGGCGCGGTGCGCCGGTGAAGGAGGGTTGATTCCGGCTCGCGGGCGGGCGGGGGGAGGCGCCGTCCGCGAGCCGGGGTTCTGAGGGGCGCCGGGTCGTCGGAGCCGTATCGGCCCCTGATCCGGCGGACGGGCCCTACGCCCGGGCGGCGACGGCCGAGGCCGAGCGGGAGTGGCCGGTGGCGAGGGCGGGCTCGGCGCGGACCGGTCCTTCGAGGAGGCGGCGCAGGAGGGCGGTGCTGCGGGCGGGGTCGCCCGCGCCGCCGGCGCCTTCGGCGAGGAGCGTGGCGAGGAGGGCGATCCGGGCCTGGCCGGCCCGGAGGGTGCCGGTGAGCAGGGCTCCGGAGGCGACGAGGTCGACCGCGCCGCCGCCGGTGTATATCTCGGCGAGCGGTCCGGCGGGGACGCGGGTGGTGACGGCGACGAGGACTCCCCGGGCGATCGCGTCGGCCACGGCGGCGGCGATCTCGGGGGTGGCGTTGCCCGCGCCGGTGGCGACGAGGACGATGCCCCGGGCGCCGGCGGAGACGGCCGCGTTCAGGAGGAACGGGTCGCCGTCGGAGTGGTGCGTGATGATGTCGACCCGGGGCAGCGGGGTGGCGTCGGGGCCGGTGGCCCCGGGGTTCGCGGTCCGGGCGGCGGCCGGCAGGGGCAGCGGGGCGGGGCGCTCCGGCTGCCGCTCGATGTCGACGCGGGAGAACCCGACGCGGCCGAGGCGCTCGGCGGAGGGGTCGGAGAAGGCGTCGGCGGCGAGGGTCTGGGTCTTCACGGTGCCGCGTGCCGCGTGGACGCGTCCGTCGAAGACGACGAGGACGCCGAGGTCGCGGACGCTCGCGGCGACCTGGAGCGCGTCGTAGAGGTTGCCGGGGCCGTCGCCGTCTCCGGTGCCGAAGGGCCGCTGGGCGCCGGTGAGGACGACCGGGCGGGAGTCGGCGTGGTGGAGGTCCAGGAGGAAGGCCGTCTCCTCCAGGGTGTCGGTGCCGTGGGTGACGACGATGCCGTCGACGCCGGGGTCGGCGAAGGTCTCGTGGACGGTGCGCAGGAGGGCGAGCTGGTGGGCCGAGGTCATGCGGGAGCTGTTCACGTTGAACAGGTCGACGACCTCGACGGTGACGCCCTCGGGGAGGGGGGCGGTGGCCAGGACGTCGTCTCCGGAGGCGTCGGCCGCGTAGCCGGTGCCCTGCCAGCGGCTGGCGATCGTGCCCCCGGTGCTGATGACGACGATCCGGCGCGCTCCCCCGTCGTTCGTCCGCTTCATGCCTGCCGTCCTTACTCCGTACCCATATCTCCTGCGGTCGCAACGATAGGACAGGAGGCGCGCAAGGCGATTGCGAAATCAGCCCCTGGTCTGTTTCATCGTGGTAGATAATTGCGCCATGGACCGAATCGATCTCCACATCTTGCGTGAGCTCCAGAACGACGGCCGGCTGAGCAACCAGGAGCTGGCCCAGCGGGTCGGGCTCAGCCCCTCCCCCTGCCTGCGCCGGGTGCGCCAGCTGGAGCAGGACGGGGTGATCCGGGGCTACCGGGCGATCATCGACCCGGAGGCGGTGGGGCGCGGCTTCGAGGTCCTCGTCTCGGTGGAGGTGCGGCGGGACCGGGAGACGGTGGAGGCCTTCGAGGAGGCGCTCCAGGACGTGCCGGACGTGATCGAGGCGTACCGGCTGTTCGGGAGTCCCGGCTGTCTGCTGCGGATCGCGGTGGCGGACCTCGCGGCGTACGAGCGGCTGTGGATCGAGCGGCTGACGACGCTCGCCGGGGTCACCGAGGTGAACTCGCAGATCATCATGAAGCGGATCAAGGAACCGAAGGGGATGCCGGTGGACGTCCGGGGCGTCTGAGGCTCCCGGTTCCGCCGTATGCGAGAACGTCACGGAACAGCCTCCTCCGCGTTACATGACAGGTACCTGACGTGTGCCACCCTCCCGATGACACGTAGTCAACACGCGTAGACAGCGGATCGGTTGAGTCGCCGGCCGCCGTCCCGCGCGTGCCGTCCCCGGGAAAGGGCCCCCCATGTCCGTTGTGCGGACCGGCAGATGGAAGGTGTGGGCGGCGGCCGTCGCCGCCACCCTCGTCGGCGTCACGCTCCCCACGGTCGCCGCGACTCCCGCGAGCGCCACGACGACCGCGTACGACACCACGTACTACAAGGACGCGATCGGCAAGACCGGGACTAGCCTCAAGTCCTCGCTGCACACCATCATCAGCAGCCAGAGCAAGATCTCGTACGACGCGGTCTGGAACGCGCTGAAGGTCACCGACCAGGACCCGAACAACACCAACAACGTGATCCTGCTCTACAGCGGCGTCTCGCGCAGCAAGTCGCTCAACGGCGGCTCCGTGGGCGACTGGAACCGCGAGCACACCTGGGCCCAGTCCCACGGCAACTTCGGCACCTCGGCCGGCCCGGGCACCGATCTGCACCACCTGCGCGCCTGCGACGTGCAGGTCAACAGCACCCGCGGCAACAAGGACTGGGACAACGGCGGCAGCCCGGTCAGCGGCGCGCCGGGCGCCTACACGGACAGCGACTCCTTCGAGCCGCGCGACGCGGACAAGGGCGACGTCGCCCGCATGATCCTGTACATGGCCGTCCGGTACGAGGGTGACGACGGCTGGCCCGACCTGGAGCCCAACGAGTCCTCCACCAACGGCAGCGTCCCCTTCCACGGCCGCCTCTCGATCCTGAAGCAGTGGAACCAGCAGGATCCGCCGAGCGCCTTCGAGGAGCGCCGCAACGACGTCATCTACAACACGTACCAGCACAACCGGAACCCGTTCATCGACCACCCCGAGTGGATCGAGGCGATCTGGTAGTCCGAGCACCACGCGAGAAGTGACGGAGCCGGGCCGGGTTCGCCTTACCCGGCCCGGCTCCCCGCTTCCGGGGCCTTCAAACGCGAAATCCCGGATTTTCTCACGTTCTTGAGATAACACCTGTGGTAACCCAGAGGCGTTATCCACCCGTTATAAACGGGGATTCTGTACCGATTCGTCCGCGTCTGCCGTGCGCACGGGAGGAGATTCCCGGCACGGACACCGCCGACGCACCTATCACGTCCCCACCACCCCGAACAAGGCCTCCGCCCCAGGAAGTTCCGCGGTCCGCTCGGTAGCTTCGGCGCCCATGACCACTGCCCCCCTGACATCCCTGGTCGGCGGCGTCTCCGTCGGCCCGGCCGAGATCGCGGACGGCGCCGCACTCTGGCGGATCGCCCGCGGCTCGGGCGAACTCGACCTCAACTCGCCGTACAGCTATCTGCTGTGGTGCCGTGACTTCGCCGGCACGACCGCCGTCGCCCGTGACGCCTCCGGACGGCCGGTGGGCTTCGTCACCGGATACCTGCGGCCCGACGCGCCCGGGACGCTCTTCGTCTGGCAGGTCGCCGTGGAGGGTTCGCACCGAGGAACCGGGGTAGCCGGGACCCTGCTCGACGCTCTGGCCGCCCGGGTGGCGGCCGAGCACGGACTCGACCGGGTGGAGGCGACCGTCACACCGGGGAACCTGGCGTCCGACCGGCTCTTCCGGTCCTTCGCCCGCAGGCACGGCGCCGACCTGACCCACGAGGTCCTGTTCCCGTCCGCCTCCTTCCCCTCCGCGGGACACGACGCCGAAGTGCTGTACCGCATCGGTCCCTTCGCCCCCGCGGCGTCCTGAGCCGACTCCGCGCCACTCCCCCGCACCACACCCTGGAGAAGAGACTTCGTGACCCTGACCGACATCGCCGCCCCCTCCGTCTTCGAGACCGTCGAATCCGAGGTCCGCAGCTACTGCCGCGCCTGGCCCGTCGTCTTCGAACGCGCCAGTGGGAGCCGACTGTACGACGAGGACGGCCGTCCGTACCTGGACTTCTTCGCCGGGGCGGGCTCGCTCAACTACGGCCACAACAACCCGGTGCTCAAGCGCGCCCTCCTCGACTACCTCGCCGACGACGGCATCACCCACGGCCTCGACATGTCGACGACTGCCAAACGCACCTTCCTCGAGACCTTCCGCGCGACGGTCCTCGAACCCCGCGCCCTGCCCTACAAGGTGATGTTCCCCGGTCCCACCGGCACCAACGCCGTGGAGGCCGCCCTCAAACTCGCCCGCAAGGTCACAGGGCGCCAGACGGTCGTCTCCTTCACCAACGCCTTCCACGGCATGTCGCTCGGCTCGCTGGCCGTCACCGGCAACGCCGCCAAGCGCGCCGGAGCCGGCGTCCCGCTGCACCACGCCGCCCGGATGCCCTTCGACGACTACCTCGACGGGCAGGTCACCGACTTCCTCTGGTTCGAACGGCTCCTGGACGACGCCGGCTCCGGCCTCGACCACCCGGCGGCCGTGATCGTCGAGACCGTCCAGGGCGAGGGCGGCATCAACGTCGCACGGGCCGAGTGGCTGCGCGCGCTCGCGGAGCTCTGCCGCCGGCACGAGATGCTCCTCATCGTCGACGACATCCAGATGGGCTGCGGACGCACCGGCGAGTTCTTCTCCTTCGAGGAGGCGGGCATCACGCCCGACATCGTCACCCTGTCCAAGTCCATCAGCGGCTACGGCCTGCCCATGTCCCTCTGCCTCTTCCGGCCGGAGCTCGACCTGTGGGAGCCCGGCGAGCACAACGGCACCTTCCGCGGCAACAACCCGGCCTTCGTCACCGCCACGGCCGCCCTCGACGCGTACTGGCGCGACGGCACCCTGCGCGAACGCACCCTGGGCCGGGCCGGCCGGGTCGAGCGCGCCCTCCTCGACCTGTGCGGCGACGACGGCCGCTCGGGCCTGGCCGTGCGCGGGCGCGGCCTCGTGTGGGGCCTGGAGTTCGCCGACGGGGAGCGCGCCGCGGCCGTGTGCCGGCGGGCCTTCGAGATCGGCCTGCTCCTGGAGACCTCGGGGCCGCGGGGCGAGGTGGTCAAGCTGCTGCCACCGCTGACCGCGACGGACGACGAACTCGACGAGGGCCTCGGCATGCTGGCCCGCTCCGTACGCCACTCCGCCTGAGACCGCACCGACAGAACCACCCGAAAGGCCATCGCCATGATCGTCCGTACCTTCGACGAGCTGGAGAACACCGAGCGGCACGTCCGGGCCGCGTCCGGGACCTGGGAGAGCAAGCGCATCGTCCTCGCCCGCGAACGGGTCGGCTTCTCCCTCCACGAGACCGTGCTCTACGCCGGCACCGAGACCTCCATGTGGTACGCCCACCACGTCGAGGCCGTCGTCTGCACCGCCGGAGAGGCCGAGCTCACCGACCACGAGACGGGTCGTACGTACACGATCCTGCCCGGAACGATGTACCTGCTCGACGGGCACGAGCGCCACACCCTCGAGGTCAAGCGGGACTTCCGCTGCCTGTGCGTCTTCAACCCGCCCGTCACCGGGCGCGAGGACCACGACGAGAACGGCGTCTACCCGCTCCTCACGGAACCCGAATCCGAGCCCGGCCAGGCCTGACACCCACCTGATTCCGTACGCGAAAGGAAGGCACCCCGCCCCATGGCCTCCGCACCCACCCGTCCCGTCGACCTCTACCCCACCCGCGGCTCCCGGGAGGAGCTCATCGGCCGCAAGGACCCCGTCGTGTGGTCCGAGCCCGGTACGCCAGGCCCCTTCTGGGCCAGGGAACTGGAGGAGTACGACCGCGACGGCTTCGTCACGGTGGACGAGATCGTCACCCCGGACGAGGTCGACGAGCTCCGCGCCGAGCTGGACCGGCTCCCCCCCCACCCCGCCGTACGGGCGGACGAGCGGGCCGTCGTCGAGCCCCGCTCCCAGGAGATCCGCTCCGTCTTCGAGGTGCACCGGATCAGCGAGGTCTTCCGCCGCCTCGCCGAGGACCCGCGGATCGTGGGACGGGCCCGCCAGATCCTCGGCTCAGACGTCTACGTCCACCAGTCGCGGGTCAACGTCAAGCCCGGCTTCGGCGCCAGCGGCTTCTACTGGCACTCCGACTTCGAGACCTGGCACGCCGAGGACGGCCTGCCCCGGATGCGGACCGTCTCGGTCTCGATCGCGCTCACCCCGAACCACACCACCAACGGCAGCCTGATGATCATGCCGGGCTCGCACCGCACCTTCCTGGGCTGCGCGGGCGAGACGCCCGAGGACAACTACAAGCAGTCGCTGCGGATGCAGGACGCCGGGACCCCGTCCCACGAGGCGCTCACCACCTTCGCCGACGCCTGCGGCATCCGGCACTTCACGGGCCCGGCGGGATCGGCCACCTGGTTCGACTGCAACGCCCTGCACGGTTCGGGCGACAACATCACCCCGTACCCCCGGAGCAATGTGTTCCTCGTCTTCAACAGCGTCGAGAACGTGCCCGAGGCCCCCTTCGCCGCCCCGGTCCGGCGCCCCTCCTTCATCGCCGCGCGCCCGGGGGAGCACTCATGACGCTCGGCCGCCGTGACTTCCTCACCGGAGCGGCCCTCCTCGGCGGTCTCGCCCTGACCGCGTGCACCCGCACCCAGGCCGGGACGGGAGCACCCGGCGACGACGGGAAGCTCCTCGCGCGCCTGCGGGAACAGGGCTTCGTGCGGGTCGGCTTCGCCGGTGAGGCGCCGTACGGCTTCCAGGACGGCGGCGAACTCGCCGGCGAGGCCCCGACGCTGCACCGCGAGATATTCACGGCGCTCGGCGTGCGCGAACTGCGCCCGACGCTCACGGAGTTCGGCGCGCTGATCCCCGGACTGCTCGCCGGCCGCTTCGACGTCGTGAGCGCGGGCATGTCGATCACGCCGGAGCGCTGCGCCAAGGTGGTCTTCTCCGAGCCGGAGTTCGTCTCCCCCACCGCGCTCATGGTCCGCAAGGGCAACCCGAAGGGGGTGAGCGACCTGGAGTCCTGCGCGGCGAACGGCGCCACCGTCGGGGTGCTGACCGCGGCCGTGGAGGCTTCCTACGCGAAGGCGGCGGGGGTTCCGGAGGGGTCGGTGAAGACGCTCGCCAAGCAGCAGGACGGGCTCGACGCCCTGCTCGCCGGCCGGATCGACGCCTTCGCGCTGACCGCGGTCTCCCTGCGCTGGCTCGCCCGGACGAACGCGGGCGCGCCGGTGGAGGTGGGCGAGGCGTTCGTCCCGGTGGTCGGCGGGGTACGGCAGCTCGGCGCGGGCGGGGCCGTGTTCCGGCCCGGGGCGGGCGGGCTGCGGGACGCCTTCGACCGGGAGCTCCTGAAGATCACCGGCTCCCCCGAGCGGTTCGTCGGGCTCGTCGGGAAGTACGGCTTCACCGCCCGCGAGGTCCCGCCCCGCTCGCTGCGGACCGCCGACCTGTGCGCAGGATGAGGGGCGGCGGGAGTGGCTGACGCCCTGCCCGTCGCGGCCGACGCCCTGCCCGCCGGGGCCGGCTCGCTGTCCCTCGGGTCCGGCTCCCTGCCCGTCGCGGCCGGGTTCCTGCCCGAGCTGCGGCGTGCGCTGCCCCGGCTCGCCGAGGGGCTCCTCGTCACGGTGGAGGCCACGGTGCTCGGCGCCGCGCTCGCCCTGGTCCTCGCGTACGTCCTCGGGCTGCTCTCCCGGTCGGCGCGGCTGCCGGTGCGGGGCGGTGCGCGCCTCGTCGTGGAGTTCTTCCGGGGGACCTCGCTGTACGTGCAGCTGTTCTGGCTGTTCTTCGCGCTGCCGATGGTCGGCTTCCGGCTCGAACCGCTGGCCTGCGCGGTCCTCGCCCTCGGCCTCAACTACGGGGCGTACGGCGCCGAGGTGGTGCGGGGCGCGGTGGCGGCGGTCCCCCGGGCCCAGACCGAGGCGGGGATCGCGCTCGGCATGGGGGCGGGGCTGCGGCTGCGACGGGTCGTCCTGCCGCAGGCGCACGCCCTGATGGTGGCGCCGTTCAAGAACCTGCTCGTGCAGCTCCTGAAGGCGACACCGCTGCTCTCCCTGGTCACGGTCCCCGACCTCACCTTCCAGATCGACCAGCTGCGCTCGTCGACGGGCGCGACGGCCGCCTCGTACCTGCTGCTCCTCGGGCTCTACTTCGGCATGGCCGTCGTGCTGAGCCTCCTCATGAACGCGCTGGAGCGGGCGGCGAAGGCCCGGCTCGGGCAGGAAGGCGGTGCCTGATGTGGGACGGGGAGGCGGCCCGGGCCGCGCTGCCCGCCGTACTGGAGGGGTTCGGCGTCACCGTCCTGGCCACCGTGCCGGCGTTCGCCGTCGCCATGCTCCTCGGGCTCGTCCTCGCCCTCGTGCAGCGGGCGGGCCCCGGGTGGCTGGCGCTTCCGGTGCGCGGGGCGGCCGCGTTCGTCCGTACGACGCCGCTCCTGGTGCAGCTGTTCGCGGCCTGGGTCCTGGTGCCCGCCCTCGACGCGCCGGTGCTCGGCGTCCTGGTGCTGGGCACGCACTACGCCACGTACCTCTCGGAGGTGTACCGGACGGGCATCGACGCCGTGCCGAAGGGGCAGTGGGAGGCGTGCACGGCGCTTTCGCTGCCGCGCCGGCGGGTGTGGCGGGCGGTGGTGCTGCCGCAGGCCGTACGGAACGTGCTGCCGCCGCTCGGGAACTACGCGGTGTCCATGTTCAAGGAGACGCCCCTGCTCTCGGTGATCACCGTGCACGAGATGGTCCACGAGGCGAACACCTTCGGCAGTACCCACTTCGCCTATCTGGAGAGCTTCACCCTGGCCGCCGCGGTGTTCCTGCTCGCGAGCTGGCCGACGTCCGTGCTCGTACGACGACTGGAGGCACGCCTTGCCGTATGAGGACCGGGAGGACCCCGCGGTCCGCTTCGAGCGGGTCACCAAGCGGTACGGAGACCGCACCGTGCTCGACGGCCTCGACCTGGAGGTCGGGCGCGGGGAGCGCGTGACGCTGATCGGCCCGAGCGGCTCGGGGAAGACCACCATCCTGCGGCTGCTCATGACGCTCGAACGGGTCACCGACGGCGTCATCCACGTCGACGGCCGGCCCTTCTCCCACATGCCGGGAGGCCCGGGCGGAAAGCTGGTGCCGGCGAGCGAGCGGCATCTGGCGACGCACCGGCGCCGGATCGGCATGGTCTTCCAGCAGTTCAACCTCTTCCCGCACATGAGCGTCCTGGAGAACGTCGTCGAGGCGCCCGTCCACGTGCTCGGCGAGAGCCGGGAGGACGCGGGCCGCAGGGCGCGGGACCTGCTCGACCTGGTCGGGCTCGGCGACCGGGCCGACGCGCGGCCGACCCGGCTCTCCGGCGGCCAGCAGCAGCGCGTGGCCATCGCCCGCGCCCTCGCGATGCGGCCCGAGATCCTGCTCCTCGACGAGGTGACGTCCGCGCTCGACCCGGAGCTGGTGGCGGAGGTGCTCGACGTGCTGCGGGACATCGCCCGCTCCACCGACATCACCCTGCTGTGCGTGACGCACGAGATGGGCTTCGCGCGGGACGTCTCCGACCGGATCCTGATGTTCGACCGGGGCCGGATCGTGGAGTCGGGCCCGGCGGACGAGCTCCTGGAGTCGCCCACGCACGAACGCACGCGCGCGTTCCTCGGCTCGGTCCGGTGAGCCGGGCCCGGTCCGGTGAGAACCGGGCCGGGTCAGCCGTCGGCCTCCGTCCCGACCATCCCCTCCCGCAACCGGTTCAGGCTCCGGGCCAGGAGCCGCGAGACGTGCATCTGGGACACGCCGATCCGCTCGCCTATCTGCGTCTGGGTCAGCTCCTCGACGAAGCGCAGGTGCAGCAGCAGCCGGTCGCGCTCGTCGAGGGCCCCCACGAGCGGGGCGAGGGTGTGGAAGTCCTCGAAGAGCGCGAGCGCCGGGTCCTCATCGCCGATGAGGTCGGCCAGGGCCGCGTCGTCCGTCTCGTCGTCACCACTGCCGATCGCGGCGTCCAGGGACGTCGAGTGGTAGCCGTTCGCGGCCAGCTGGGCCTCGACCACCTGGTCCTCGGACAGGTCCATGACGGGCGCCAGTTCCGCGACCCGGGGCGCGCGGCCGAGCCGCGAGCTCAGTTCGTCGGTCGCCTTCGCCAGCTCCACGCGCGCCTCCTGGAGCCGGCGCGGGACGTGCACCGCCCAGGAGGTGTCGCGGAAGAACCGCTTGATCTCGCCCACGATGTACGGCACCGCGAAGGTGGTGAACTCCACCTCGCGGGACAGGTCGAAGCGGTCGATCGCCTTGATGAGGCCGATCATGCCGACCTGGACGATGTCCTCCATCTCCTCGGCCCGCCCGCGGAAGCGGCCGGCCGCGTACCGCACGAGCGTCATGTTCATCTCGATCAGGGTGTTCCGGACGTACTGGTGTCCCGCCGTCCCCTCCTCCCGTGCCGCGAGTTCGCGGAGGAACACCCGTGACAGGGCACGCGCGTCCCGGGGCGCGACCTCGTGGGGGGCCTCGATATCGGGCAGACCCTCCCCCGTACCGCTCGTCACGTACGTCTCCGTCGCCTTGGCCACCTCGATCCGCACGGGGACGACCTCCTCCTGCTCTCTGTCCGTTCGGCGGTCCCGGTTCGCGTACCCGCTCCGCCCGGGGGCACTCCTCACCGGTGCGCGCCGTGTCCGAGGCATCACCCGGGCCTGGGTGGGCAGGCGTAACCCGTCACCCTCTGACACATCGGGAAGAAAGGGACCCGCGATGAACAGCCGGAGCGAACCCCGGCCCCGCGTCCCCACTGCCGGGAGCACCGGAACGTCCCCGCTCCTCACTCCGGCGCAGGCCCGGCAGCTGGTCCGCCACACGCTCACGGCCCTCGGCCCCCTGCGGCCCTCCCAGGTCGACGACCTGCTGCTCGTCACCTCGGAACTGGTCACGAACGCCCACCGGCACGGGGGCGGGGTCACCTCCTTCGGGGTCGCCGTCGGCCGCGACCGGGTCACCGTCTCCGTGGCCGATTCCAGCGGGGAGCCGCCGCGCCACGAGCTCCGCGAGGAGCTGCGGCCCGGCGGCTTCGGCTGGCCGATCGTGCTGCGCCTGTGCCGCGAGGTGACGGTGGACACGCGGCCGGACGGCAAGACCGTGCACGCGGCGGTGGCCGTCGACCGCTGAGCCGTACCGCGGTGGTCCGGCCCCTCAGACGTGCCGCTCCGGCGGCCCGTGCAGGTGGACGGAGGCGGGGCCGCCGGCCGTGCGGTGGCGGTCGGCCCAGGAGTCGAGCGCGGCCCGGCACGCGTGGTCGAGGTGGTGGAGCCCCGAGAGGTCCAGGACGACGGGGCGGTCGCGCGGCAGGGATTCGAGGGTGTCGAGGATCTTCGGCAGCCGCAGGAAGGTCACGGTGCCCGACAGGCCGACGCGCACCGGCCCCTCCCCCTCGTCGGTGTGGTCGACGCGGAGGTGGGAGGCGTCCCAGGCCGCTTTGGCGACGGAGACGACGAGCCCGAGGAGGACGCCTTCGAGCATGTTCACGGTGACGATCGCCAGGGCCGTCACCACGAGGACCAGCGCTTCGCCGCGGTGGCCGCGCCACAGGGTGACGAGGCCGCGGAAGGGGATCAGCTTCCAGCCCGCGTGGACGAGGATCCCGGCGAGGGCCGCGAGCGGCACGTACTCCAGGGTGCCGGGCAGCAGGGCGGCGAAGAGCAGCAGCCACAGGCCGTGGAGCACGCGGGAGGCCTTGGTCCTGCCGCCCGCCTGGACGTTGGCGGAGCTGCGGACGATCACGGCGGTCATGGGCAGGGCCCCGAGCAGTCCGCAGAGCGCGTTGCCGCATCCCTGGGCGAGCAGTTCCCGGTCGTAGTCGGTGGGCGGCCCGTCGTGCAGCCGGTCCACGGCCGCCGCGCTGAACAGGGACTCCGCGGAGGCGATCAGCGCGAAGGCGAGGACGGTGCCGAGCAGGGCCAGGTCGGTCAGGGCGGAGAGCCCGTCGGGCCCCGGCAGCCGTACGGCGTCCAGTACCCCGCCCACCCGTACGGTCGCCACCGGCAGGTCGAGCAGGGCGGTCGCGAGCGCCGCGAGGAGGACGGCGACGAGCGCGCCGGGGACGATCCGCACCCGGCGGGGCAGGCGCCGCCAGCCGACGATCACGAGGACCGTGGCGGCGGCGACGGCGAGCGGGACGAGGGTGGTGCCGCCGGTCACCGCGCGCCCCAGTGCGGTCGGCAGTCCGGCGAGCCGGGCGGGGCCGGAGGCGGGGGCGTCGAGTCCGGCCGCGGCGTAGAGCTGGCCGGCCACGATGACGAGGCCGATCCCGGCGAGCATGCCCTCGACGACGGAGAGGGAGATGGCCCGGAACCAACGGCCCCAGCGCAGCAGGCCCATGGCGACCTGGAGCAGACCGGCGAGGAGCACGACGACGCCGAGCCCGGCCGGGCCCAGCGTCCGGACGGCGTCGAGGACGAGGACGGTGAGGCCGGCGGCGGGGCCGGAGACCTGGATGCTGCTGCCCCGCATGAGGCCGGTGACGGCGCCGCCGACGATGCCGGTGACGAGACCGAGTTCGGCGGGGACGCCGGAGGCGACGGCCACGCCGATGCAGAGGGGCAGCGCGACGAGGAAGACGACGAGGGAGGCGGCGAAGTCCTGCCGGAGGTACGGAAAGGAGGAGGCCATACAGGGGGTCATACGCCCTCGTTGCGGACGGTCCGGCGTCCACGGGCGACTTCCGACCGGAACAGGCCGGAAGGTGACCCGATCACCCCCGGGGAAGGCGCCCGGAGGTGCGGATCACCGGGGCGCACCGGGCCGCAGGCGCCCGCACACGCGATCAGCGGGAGGGCGTACGGTCGCCACCCCGGGGCGCAGGGGTGCGGAGGCTCCGGGCCTCACCACCAGTAGGCGGGGTACCTCGGTGCGGCGCGGCGGATGCGGGAGGCGGCGAACGCGGTCAGGACGAGCAGCACCGTGGACCCGAACAGCAGGGGGACGAAGCGGCCGGGCGCGGGGGCCTGGAGCACGATGACGACGGCGGTCGCGCAGGCCGGCGAGTGCGGGGTGCGGGCCAGCGTGTTCAGGGCCAGGGCGACTCCGGCGGCGAGGGCGGCGGCCCAGGCGCTGCCGTGCGCGGCGACGGCCGCGACGGCGTATCCGGCGGCGGCGCCGATGAGGTGGCCGACGATCACGTTGCGGGGCTGGGCCAGGGGCAGCGCGGGGGCGCAGTGCACGAGCGCGGCGCTGGCGGCCAGCGGGGGTATCAGTACCGGTTCGTGGATGAGGGCGCCGATGGCGACGAGCCCGAGGAGGGCGGCGGTCGCGGCGCTGACGCTGTGGAAGGCGGCGCCGGGCGCGGGGCGGGCCGGGGCGCGCCCGGCGATCCACCGCGGGCGGGAACCCCGCGGGGCGGAAGCGGTGGTGTCGGGACGCGGTGCGGCGTCGATGCTCATGGGATGCGCGATTTCCGGGACAGGGACGGCAGGGGCGGGAAAGGACGGTCGTACGGGTCCCTGTGGTCGACAGTCGGCCCGGTCTCGCGCCTGGTCCTGGTGCGGTGGCGCGACCTCGTACCACTCTAACCAGCGGTTTCGCCACGGAGCGGGCGGGGTCGGAGGCAGGATCGCCTCATGACCGACACCGCGCCCTCCTTCCGCCTCCTCCCCGGAGCCCCGGACTCCCCCGTCCTCCTCCACGTACCGCACTCCTCCCGCGAGGTGCCTCCGGACGTGCGCGAGGGGATCCTGCTCGGCGACAAGGAGCTGGCCCTCGAACTGGACCACATCACCGACTCCCACACGGCGGAGATCGCCGCCGTGGCCGCGGCGGCGGCCGGCACGACACCCTGGCGGTTCGTCAACGGGCTCTCGCGCCTCGTCGTCGATCCGGAGCGCTTCCCGGACGAGCGCGAGGAGATGCTGTCGGTGGGGATGGGTGCGGTGTACACCCGTACCACCCACCGCGCGCCGCTGCGGCCGGACGGTTTCGACCCGGCGCCGCTGCTCGACCGGTACTTCACCCCGTACGCCCGGGCCATGACGGAGGCCGTGGCCGAGCGGCTCGCCGTGGCGGGACGGGTGGTGATCGTCGACGTCCACTCGTACCCGACCGAGCGGCTGCCGTACGAGCTGCACGGCGAAGGGCCGCGCCCGCCGGTCTGCCTCGGCACGGACGCCTTCCACACGCCGCCCGCGCTGCTCGACGCGGCGCGGGAGGCGTTCGCCGGGTTCGGCGGCGTCGGCACGGACAGTCCCTTCGCGGGGACGTACGTGCCGCTGGCGCACTACGGCCGGGATCCGCGGGTGAGCGCCCTGATGGTGGAGATCCGCCGCGACCTGTACATGAGCGAGCCGGGCGGTCCGGCGGGCCCGGGCGCCGAGGCCCTCGGGGCGGCCCTGGCCGCCCTGGTCGACGCGGTGGCCTCAGCGGGTGAGCATGCCCGATCGGCGTAAAATCGGGTAGATGAACCCACTCCGCTACGAGCTGGTGTTCTCCGACAGCACAGGCTCGGCCCAGGACGTCGTGATCGTGGAGCGCACGCAGCTCACGGGGTCCGGAGGCCATCCCGTGTACACCGACGCCACCGGCATCATCCGGGCCGAGATCAGCGACCGGGACGAGGTACGGATCCTCGCCTCGGGCGGCCACCAGGAGCCCTCCCACAGCGTCAGGGCCCGCCCGCTCCCCGACACGGAGGCCCCCTCGGCCTGACGCCCCGCCCCGGGCCCCCATGCGTTCGGTCGCTCCGGACCGGCCCGGCCGACCGGGTGCGCAGGGCCGGGGGCGGGCCCCGGGAGGGGGCCCGCACCCGGGACGAGGAGACCCCGCCGATCGCGCCGCTTTTTGCTCAGAAGCCGCTTTTTGCTCAGAAAGAGCCCGGCGGCCCGTACACACCGGCCAGCTCGACCGCCAGACGTGCGAGCCGCTCCCTTGCCTCCGGCGGGTCCAGCACCTCGACGCGTGCCCCAAGGCCGGCCAGCTGGGTCGCGACGACCTCCGGCGTCGGCCCGTCGACCCGTATCTCCGTCCACCCGTCGGGGAGCATCGGACCGACGTGCAGGCGCCCGTCGAACAGCCGCTCCAGGATCGCCATGGCACCCGGCTCGGCCCGGGCCCGAACCGTCGCCGCGTACAGCCGCTCCTCCAGGCGCGCGGCGAACGAACGCCAGACCGTGGGAAGGTCGAAGCCGGGTGGCCGTACGACGGGTTCGCCGGTTGCCTGAACCGAGGCGACCCGGCTGAGCCGGAAGGTTCGCAAGCCCCGCTCCGTCTCGGCGACGAGGTAGTCGTGACCGGCCTTGGTCACGAGCCCGAGCGGATGGACGGTTCGCACGCCGACGGGCTTGCCGGGCCCGGCGTACCCGAGCCGCACCTGGATCCCGTCCACCACGGCCCGCCGGAGCGCGTCGAGGTGCGGCCCGGTGGCCGTGACGTCGGCGCGCGACCAGTTCGTGCCGTCGGTGAGGCCGGCCCGCGACGCGGCCTCGGCGCCCGCACGCAGGGGTGCGGGCAGCGCACGTACCAACTTGCGCAATGCCGTGCGGAGTTCGGGCGTGGTGGACGAAGGGCCCGCGAGCAGGAACAGTGCCCGGATCTCCTCGGCGGTCAGCCCGGTGAGGTCCGTACGGGCGCCGCCGACCAGCGACCAGCCGCCGCCACGGCCACGCTGCGAGTAGACGGGGATGCCCGCGGTGGACAGGGCCTCCAGGTCACGGCGTGCGGTCCGTGGCGACACTTCGAGTTCGGCGGCGACCTCGGCCACGGTCACACGGGTGCGTGTTTGGAGGAACAGCAGGGTTGCCACCAGGCGATCGGCTCTCATGGCTGCCATTCTTTTCCGGAAAGCGGCCAGGAGATGACCTATTCGGCTTCCAGGATGAAGCCATGACACAGATGGAGAACACCCCACGGTTTGAGAACACCCCACGGTCCACTGTCGCCCCTGATGCCACCGCCGACCCTCGCCAGGGCCTTCTGAAGGCGATCGCGCTGGCCGGGCGTACCGTCGCCGCAGTCCGGCCCGAGCAGTTCGACGGACCCACGCCCTGCCCCGAGTTCACCGTCCGGCGGCTGGCCGGGCACCTCGTCGCCGTCCTGCGCCGGATCGCCCTCGCCGGGCGCGGTGGCGACGTGACGAGTCTCCCCACGGTCGCCGACGACCTCGCGGACACCGAATGGCAGGAGGCGTGGGACGCCGCGGTGCGTGAGGTCGAGGCGGCATGGGCGGATCCCGCGGTCCTGGGCCGGATACTGACACTGCCGTTCGGCAGCCTTCCGGGTGCTGCCGCCGCGGCCGTCTGGACCTCGGAATTCACCGTGCACACCTGGGACATGGCCACCGCGACCGGGCAGTTCCCGGACTGGGACCCCGAACTCGTGGCGATCTCGTACGCCGCCATGAGGCGCGGGCTGCCCGCCGGGCCGCGTGACGGTGCGCCGTTCGGGGCCGCGGTGGACGTCGACGCGGACGCGCCGGCCATCGACCGCCTCGTGGCGTGGTGCGGACGCAAGCCGTAATCAGCATCCGGAAAAGGGAGGGCGGCCCCATGGCCGGGGCCGCCCTCCCTGCGCGTTCGGGAAGGACGGCGTCACGCCCCGGCGCCCGGCGGCGACATTGAACCCGGCGGCGCGATCGCGTCCGAGGGCTCCTGCTCCGACATCCCGAGGGTTCCTGCTCCGACATCGTGACCGCCGGCACTGGTCGGGGGCGTGGATCCGGCCGAACCCCGGCCTCGCCGGGGTGCGTTCAGCTGGGCGGCCCACTCCGATCGTCCGGTGTCTCGCCGCGAGCCAGCGCGCCGACGAGCCCGCGGAGCCATGCGTGGGCGGGGTCGTCGCCGGCACTGCCGTGCCAGGTGGCGCTGACGGTGTACGCGGGCATCGGGATGGGGGGCGGGGTCTCGGTGAGGTCGAGCAGGTCGGCGTAGACGGTGGCCGCGTGGGCGGGGACGGTGGCGAGGGCGGGCAGGGTCGCGAGCTGGAGGGCCGCTCCGGCGAAGTGGGTGGTGGAGGCGACCACGCGGCGGGTGAGGCCGCGTGCTTCCAGGATGTCGTCGACGATGCCGCGCCGGCCGTCGTAGGAGATCAGCAGGTGGGGGTGAGCGAGGTAGTCGTCGAGGGTGAGCGGGGTCCGGAGCGGCAGGAGGCGGGGGTTGAACAGGCAGGTGTAACCGGAGGGGAACAGGTCCTGGCTGCGGTGGTCGGGGCCGTGTGCGGGGGCGGCGGCCACGCCGAGGTCGATCTCTCCGCGGTCGAGCATGTCGGCGACGGTGTTGCGGCTGGCCTGCCGTACGGCGAGCCGGATGCCCGGCAGGCCGGCCGTGGCGTTCAGCAGGCGGGGCAGCAGGACCGCCTCCAGGTCGTCCGACATGCCCAGGGTGAAGGTGCGCCGGGCGGTCGCCGGGTCGAAGCGGTCACGATCGGTCATGGCGCCGTGGATCAGGCCGAGGGCCGGCTCGATGCGGCGGGCCAGTGCGACGGCGCGCGGCGTCGGCTCGACGCCGGTGCGCGTGCGGGTGAACAGCTCGTCGCCGAAGAGCCCGCGCAGGCGTCCGAGGGCCGCGCTGGTGGCGCCCTGGCTCAGGTGCAGCGCGGCGGCGGCCCGGGTGACGCTGCGCTCGCGCATCAGGGCGGCGAAGACCACCAGAAGGTTGAGGTCGGCCTTCCTGAATTCGGTTTCATAGATGTCGATCATCAGGAAGATTAGTTTGCCGGATGCGTGGTGGGGTTTCTAGCGTGAAGGGCATGACCACGACTGCCTCAGGGCCCCGCCGCACCGTGACCGTCGCCGTCGCCCAGGCGGCCGCCCCGCTCTTCGACACCCCGGCCGCGGTGGCCCGGGCCGAGGAACTCCTCCGCGAGGCCTCCGCCCGGGGCGCCGAGGTCGTCGTCCTTCCCGAGGCGTTCATCGGCGGCTACCCCAAGGGACTGGACTTCGGCATCACGGTCGGCAGCCGCACCCCCGCGGGCCGTGACCTCTTCCGCCGCTACCAGGCCGCCGCCATCGAGGTCCCGGGACCGGAGACCGGGACGCTCGCCGCCGTCACCCGGGAACTCGGCGTCCACGCCGTGATCGGCGCGGTCGAACGCCGGGGCTCCACCCTGTACTGCGTCGCGCTCTTCTTCGGCCCCGACGGCTACCTCGGCCTGCACCGCAAGCTCATGCCCACCGCCGCCGAGCGCTACCTGTGGGGCCAGGGCGACGGCTCCACCCTGCCCGTCGTCGACACCGGCACCGCCCGCCTCGGCGCGGCCATCTGCTGGGAGAACTACATGCCGCTCCTGCGCACCGCGATGTACGCCAAGGGCGTGGACCTGTGGTGCGCGCCGACCGTCGACGACCGCGACGCCTGGCAGGCCACCATGCGCCACATCGCCCTGGAAGGCCGCTGCTTCGTCCTCTCCGCCTGCCAGTACCTGCGCCGCGACGGCCTGCCGGACGACCTCCACCCCGTCCAGGGCGACGCGCCCGACACCGTACTGATCGGCGGCGGCTCCGTCATCGTCTCCCCGCTGGGCGAGGTCCTCGCCGGGCCGCTGCGCGACGGCGAGGGCGTCCTGACCGCCGAGCTCGACCTCGACGAGCTCGCCCGCGCCCGCTTCGACCTCGACACCACCGGCCACTACGCCCGCCCCGACGTCTTCACCCTCCACGTCGACGAAACCGCCCGCACCACCGTCACCGGGAGCTGACCGGTGATGTCCGGACGAAAGTCCCAGGGCGTGTCTTTCGGATCTTCGACAGCGCACCCACCCAGCTCGTAGAGCGGCATGCTCCGACTGCAGGAGCCCTTGCGGACAGCCACGGTCCGCAAGGGCGGCGGCCTCAGGACGCGGGCAGGGTCGAGACGACCTTGCCTGAGGCGTCGGCGGCGAGATAGCCGCTGGCCCGGTAGTCGTTGCTGAGGTAGAAGCGCAGTGTCGGACGGTCGTCGTTGAAGGTCCAGCGGTCGACGACGACGTAGCGCATCGTGGGGTCGTCCACCTTGAGGTCGCGTTCGCCGCGCTTCATCAGCGCGGGGAGGCTGTCCCAGGGCATCGTGGACACGTCGAAGGGCTGCTCGTCGGCGTCGTCGGCGCTGATGGTGCCGCCGGGGCCGGTCTTCCTGACCACGCCGGCCCGGTACTCATACGCGTCGTAGGTCTTCGCGCCGGGCCGGGTCGGGATGTTCGCCAGGGCGTACTCCTCGTAGACCGTCAGGTCCTTGATCGTCGTGGTGCCGCTCGCCCGGCGGAACTCCGCGATGACGGCACGGACGTTGGCGGTGGTGAGGAGGCTGCCGCGGACCGCGGGGGCGGGGGCGGAGGCGGAGGCGGACGAAACCGTGCCCGTGCCCGGGCCCTGGCCGGGGGTGCGCACGGCGCCGGTCGGCGAGGCGCCGCCCTTCGCCCCGGAGGTCCCGCCGCTGCCGTCGCCGCCGTCGTTGCCGTCGGGGAACAGGTTCACGACGGCGATCACCGCGGCGGCCGCCAGCGCGAGGCCGACGGCGACGCCTGCGGCGCGCTTGCGCGGGCTCGAGGGCGCGGGAGTGGGCAGCGTCGGCGGGCCGAAGCCCGCGCCCGGCGCGGCGGGTGGGCCGTAGGCAGGGTGCGGGTACGGCGCGGGCGCCGGCGCGTACGGGCCGGGAGTGGCGGGGACGGCGACGGGCGCGGAAGGAGCGGCGGGAACAGCGGCGGGAACAGGCGCCGCGGCCGCGCCGCCCTCAGCCTCCGCCAACAGCCGGTCCAGGAGCGCCCCGTCCGGCCGCTGCGCCGGATCGCGGACGAGGAGCCGGGTCAGTACGGGACCCAGCGCGCCGGACCGCACCGGCGCGGGGATCGGGTCGTCGAGCACCGCGACCACGGTCGCGAGGCCGGTGGCGCGGCGCAGCGGGTGGTGGCCCTCGGCCGCCACGTACAGGAGCATGCCGAGCGACCACAGGTCGGAGGCCGGGTTGCCCTCCTCGCCGCGGACCCGCTCGGGAGCGATGAACTCCGGCGAGCCGATCAGGTCGCCCGTGGAAGTGAGCCGGGAGGTGGCGCCGTCGAACGCGGCGATGCCGAAGTCGGTGAGCACGGCTCCGCCGTCGTGGCGGAGCAGGACGTTGGCGGGTTTGACGTCGCGGTGCTGGATGCCGGCGGCGTGCGCGGCGCGCAGTGCGGAGAGGACCTGGCGGCCGAGGACGAGCACCTCGGGGACGGGCATCGGGCCCGCGGCGAGCCGGTCGTACACGGAGCTGCCCTCGACGAGCTCCATCACGATCCACGGGTGCGAGCCGTCCTGCGGCTCGACGATGTGGTGGATCGTCACGACGTGCGGGTTCGACAGCCGGGCCAGGGCGCGGGCTTCGCGGACGGCGCGTTCACGCAGCTGCGCGGCGAATCCGGGGTTCGCGTCCTCGACGGCGGGGTCGGGCGGGCGGACCTCCTTGAGGGCGACGTCGCGGTCGAGGGCGATGTCGCGGGCGCGCCAGACGGTGCCCATGCCACCGCTGCCGAGTCGGGAGATCAGTCGGAAGCGTCCGTCGACCAGGGGTCTTCGGTCGTCATTCGTGCTCATGGGCGGTCATCGTAGGCGGTTTCGGGTGAGAGGCCGGAGCGGGCCCGGCCTGCCACCCGGCTCGGGCGCGGCAAGGCGGCTACCGGGCCATCTCGTACGCGCCGGACAGCGCCTCGACGCGCTGCGAGCACTCCGTATCGACGACCGGGCAGCGGGGCGTCTGATTCGGCCATACATGTCACCGGTACGGGCCATGCGGGTGATCGGGCGGCCGACTCCGCGACCGTTGGCGCGGCGACCGGTCCTTCCACCCGACGAGGCGAGACAGTAGACCGGATCTTCGGCCGGACCGAGCAGGGCGTTGCCGACGTCGGCAGCCGGGTGTGCTTGACCGGCTGACCACCCACCTCGTCCGCAAGGGGACACATCGATGACCGACTCCGGCACCTCCTACACGGACCTTCGCGCCCTGGTGATCAACTGCACGCTCAAGCGGTCGCCGGAGCGCAGCCACACTCAGGGGCTGATCGACATCAGCACCGGGATCATGGAGCGCCAGGGCGTGCAGGTCGAGGTGCTCAGGGCGGTGGACATCGACATCGCGACCGGTGTGTGGCCGGACATGACGGAGCACGGGTGGGAGACCGATGAGTGGCCCGTCATCTACTCGAAGGTGATGGCCGCCGACATCCTCACCTTGGCCGGGCCTGTGTGGCTGGGAGACAACTCCTCGGTCATGAAGCAGGTGATCGAGCGCCTGTACGCCTGCTCGTCGATCCTGAACGAGCGCGGCCAGTACGCGTACTACGGTCGGGTCGGAGGCTGTCTGATCACCGGCAACGAGGACGGCGCCAAGCACTGCGCGATGAACGTCATCTACAGCCTCCAGCACCTCGGGTACGTGATCCCGCCGCAGGCCGACGCGGGGTGGGTCGGCCCGGCCGGACCCGGCCCTTCCTACCTCGACGAGGGCTCGGGCGGTCCGGAGAACGACTTCACCAACCGCAACACCACCTTCATGACCTGGAACCAGCTCCACCTCGCCCGGATGCTCAAGGACGCCGGCGGCATCCCGGCGTACGGCAACCAGCGCTCCGAATGGGACGCCGGCTGCCGCTTCGACTTCGAGAACCCCGAGCACCGTTGAGTGCGGTCCAGGGGACGAGGCCCTGGACGCCCTCGCGGCCTGGGTACCAGGCCTGCCTCACCCGGCGGATCCTCGTACTCGCGGACCGCGCCCACCAGGGCGCCGGCGCCACCGTCCGTACCCCGTGCAGGCCGTCCACACGCTGCTGGCCTGCGGCTGTCCAGGATGAAAACGGCCCAGTGGCTGCAGTGCGGGTTGTCTGTTCGTGTGTGGGGTCGGACCGTGGCGGTCAGCTCCCGGACACCGCGGAATAGCCGCCGACCACTACGATCGCCATGAGGATGATCAAAGCCAGCAGAACACCCATGCAGAAGCCACAGCCCTGCCCCGTCCCGCGGCTGAACGAACCGCCGCCCCCGCTGGGCCCCTGTCCTTGACCTGCCATCTCGCCTCCCGAATTCTCCTGGATACCGCAGGTGTCAGGGCCTGTTCTGTCCCCCGGTACCGCGCACCCATCGTGGTGTGCCGTGTGTTCGTGGAGTTGGCGACGAGTGCGGAGCGGATGTGCATTCAGCGCGGAGAACGTGCTGCGGCCGTGCCGTCCCGGAATTGCCGGGGCGTCTCGCTGTAGGTTCTCTTGAACACCCGGCTGAACTCGCCCGGGCTGGAGAATCCCCATCGGGCGGCGATCACGCCGATGGGCTGCTTGCGCAGGGAGGGCGTTGCGAGGGCTTGCCGGCAGCGTTCCAGCCGTCGGCGCCGCACGGTTGCCATGACGCCTTCGGGCTCGGCGTTGAACAGTTGGTGCAGGGTGCGGACCGAGATGTGGTGTTGTGAGGCGATGGCGGCCGGAGTGAGCCCCGGGTCGCCGAGGTTCGCCTCGATGAACGCTCCGATTCTCGCGACGAGGGCTCGGCGCCTCGTCTCGGTCGGGAGGAAGCCACTGGCGTCGATGTGGCCGGCGAGGAAGGCGGCTGCCAGGTCGACGGCGATCGTGCCCAGGCGCTGGTTCTCCGTCTGCGACTGGTCCGCGACCGGCCCGAGCGCGGATCCCATGAGGTGGCGCAGGAGAGAACCCGTGGCACTGCACGTGGACAACGGCTGGGCGAGCAGCCGGTCAACCTGGTCGTCGGGAAGCGGCATCGACGCCCTTGGCAGTCGCAGGATCGTGACCACGACGTGGTGCCCATGGTCCGGAAACACTGCCTCCAGGGGGTAGGAGGTGTCGAACAGCACCAGCTCACCCGCCCGAACGGCCACGGTCTCGCGTTTCTGGGCGACCTGCATGGGAGCACGCTGGATAAGCCCCAGCATGTAGGTCTCGGGGTCACCGCGCCGGATGTGGCGGGCGGTGCGTACTGCGTCGAGAGCGGGGAAGGAGAAGGTCGCCAGCTGGGTGGCGCCGAGATCGGCGCTCACCACCCGCGCGGTGAAGTCCCCCGAGTAGGGGCTGGACAACGCGAAGGGAGCGATTCCCTCGCGCACCGCATCGATGAACCAGGCGAAGCGATCGGGCCGGCTGAGACCACTGTTCGACTGGGAGAGTACGGAAGTGGCGGCATGGGATAAGGACACGTCGCCATGGTCGGGACCGCAAGACAGGGACGGGAAGCAGGTGTTCAGCCATGTCAGGGCCTGCGCCGGCACGGTCGCCCCCGAGTCGACAGCCCCTGGTACGCCTTGTCGGCCCAGCACTTGAGCCCGGCCTCGGCGAGCGCAGGGTGCCCCAACCAGCCCGACTCGCCGCGAGGTCGGAAAAGGCTCACGGAGACGTCACCGGCTCCCAGCGGTCGAGGCCGCCCCTGCCGGTCGACCATTTACATAAACTATGAATATAAAAACGCTATGCTTCGAGCATGAGTCGTCAAGACACCACTCCCGGCGCGTCCGCCGCCATCGGGGCAGCCCTCTACGGCCTGGCCACCAGGGCCACGAGACGCCTGCCCCGGGACATGAGCCTGACGTCCGCCGCCACCCTGGCCACCCTGGACAGGACCGGCCCGCGGCGCATCACCGATCTGGCCGCGGTCGAGGGCGTCACCCAGCCCGCGATGACCGCCCTGGTCCGGGTGATGGAGGAGTCCGGTCTGGTCGAGCGGCGGGGCGACGCGTCCGACAAACGGGTCACGCTGGTGTGCCTGACCGAGGCCGGCGCCTCCTACGTCCGGGCGCGGCGCCAGGCGGGCGTCCACGCGTTCGAGCGGTTGATCGGCGAGCTCACCGGCGACGAGGTCGAGACGCTGGTGGCGGCCCTTCCGGCGCTGAAGCATCTGGCAGAGCTCGAAAGCCAGGACCGCGAAGGGCCGAAGCAGTGACCGGGCAGCCGGTCGACGGGGCCACGGTGAAGGCGTTCCCGGTGGCGCGTTCCGAGGCGCGGCTGCTGGTCCCCGCCCTGGTGTTCATCGCTCTGGTGGTGGCGGCGGTCGCCAGCCTCGGGACGCCGCTCATCACCAGCGTGGCGACCTCGTTCCACGTCTCGCTCGGCAGCGCGCAGTGGACGCTGACCGTCGCGCTGCTCAGCGGCGCCGTCGCCACGCCGGTCCTGGGGCGGCTCGGAGCCGGCCCGCACCGGCGGGCCGCGATCCTCGCCACGCTGGCGGTCGTCGTCGCCGGCAGCGCGCTCACCGTGCTGCCGCTGCCGTTCGCGTGGCTGCTGGCCGGCAGGGCGGCCCAGGGCGTCGGGCTCGGACTGACCGCGCTGATGATGGGCGTGGCCCGGGACCACCTCCCCGAGGAGCGCAGCGCGGCCGTGATCGCCCTGATCTCGGTGGTCTCGGTCATCGGGGCCGGCGTCGGCTACCCGCTGGCCGCGCTGCTCGCCGAGCTCGGCGGGGTACGGGCCGCGTACGGCCTCGGCCTGGTCGTCACCGCCGCCGCCCTCCTGACCGCGTGGCGCTCCATGCCCGAAGCCCCCGAAGGCCGCTCCGCCCACGTGGACGTGGCAGGCGCGGTCGTCCTGGCCGCTGCGCTGCTCCTGGTGCTGTTCCTCGCCGGGGAACGGAATCTGTGGAGCCGGCACCTCGCCGTGGCGGCGGGCCTCGCCGTCGTCGCGGTGGTGCTGCTCTGCCTCTGGGCCGTCATCGAGCTGCGCAGCACGACGCCCCTGGTCGATGTGCGGGCGGTGCGGCACCCGGCGGTCGCCGGGGCGAACCTCGCCATGTTCGTCGGCGGGATCGGCATGTACCTCCTGCTCACGCTCATCACCCGGTACGCGCAGACGCCGCACGGCGCCGGCTACGGCTTCGGGCTGACGACCTTCGTCGCCGGGCTGGTCCTCATCCCGTTCTCGGTCCTCGGGTTCGTCGCCGGCAAGCTCACGCCGCGGGTCCGGACGCGGATCGCCGACCCCCTGCGCCTGGCCGGCAGCGCCGTCGTGGTCGGCGGCGGGTTCGCCCTGTTCGCGGCGGCCCGGTCGGACCTGGCCGAACTGTTCGCGGCGATGGGCGTGCTCGGCTTCGGCGTCGGCGGCTTCTCGGCCGCGATGCCCGGCGTCATCCTGGCCGTCATCCCCAGGAGCGAGACGTCGAGCGCCATGAGCTTCAACTACGTCGTCCGCAGCGTCGGGTACTCCCTGGGCAGCGCCATCGGCGGCCTGATCCTCGCCGCGGGCACCGGCCCCGGCCACCTCTTCCCCGACGACAGCGCCTACACCACCGCGGCGCTGGTCGGCATCGGCGCCATGGCGATCACGACGCTGACAAGCCTCGCTCTCGCCCGCCGCCGCTCGTCCGGGACCAACCCGTAAGTCAGATGCACTCATCCCCACATTGGAGGTTCCATGCCCAAGGGCTACTGGGTCAGCGTCTACCGCACCATTTCAGACCCTGAGAAGCTGGCTGCTTACAACGAGCTGGCCGCTGCGGCCGTCAGGGCCGGGGGCGGTCGGACCATCGTCCGTGGCGGTCGGGTCTCGGCGCATGACGCCGGAATCGCCGAGCGCACCGTCCTGGTCGAGTTCGACAGCTTCGAGCAGGCCGTCGCGGCGCGCGAGAGCGCTGCCTACCAGGAGGCGCTGGCCGCCCTCTCCGACGGCGTCGAGCGCGACTTCCGCATCGTCGAGGGCATCGACTGACCGAGGTCCGGTCGGATCTCCACTGAGCCTTTTCCGAGCCGGCGGCGCTGACCGCGTGCTGGACACGCATGCGCGACGACGAAGCTCCTGGCAGACGGGTCCTCGACCGAGATCACCCGTGTCTGCCGGGAGCTTCGCGTGCTTGTCCACCCTTCCCCGAGCTCTCGGCTCCGCTCGAGCAGGGAGACCCCATTCGGTCGATCTGCCCCCTCGCATGAGCAGCCCTTCCGGGGGCTGGGACGTGTGTCACCCCGGCTTGACGTGCACACAGGTGAGAACTTAGCTTCGCCTTACCTAATTTATGCCGTTCATACGTCCGGAAGATCAACGCATGTCCAGAACCGCGCAGGAGCTCAGACCCGCGCAGGAGCTCACCCCGTCCTGGCTCCTCACCGCCATCGGGCTCGCCGCCACCGCCTGCATCGCGGCGGCCTGCTGGACCGCCGGACACGTCCACGCGGACGCCTCCCTGCTGACCGTGGCCCGGTTCTTCCACGTCGCCTTCCTCGTCGTCGGACTCGGCTCCGTCCTCGCCGTCGACTGGTTCGCCGTCCTCTGGCTGACCGGGAAGCGCCCCCTCGCCGGCGTCCTCGACACGGCCGTCGCCCTCCAGACGCCGATCTGGGCCGGTCTCGGCGGGCTCGTCGTCTCCGGGCTCTTCCTCCGCCCCGACCTCCACTCCCCGCTGACCCTGGCCAAGCTGGGGCTCGTCGTCGCCGTCACCGTCAACGGCCTCTGGGCGCACCGGCTCGGCCAGCGCCTCGAAGCCCACCGCACCGGCCCCGTCCCGCGCCGGCTGCTCGTCCTCGCGGGCCTGGCCGCGACCGTCAGCCAGACCGGTTGGTGGGGCGCCTCCCTCATCGGCTTCCTCAACAGCCAGGCCTGATCCCGTCAACAGTCGGACCTGATTTGGGTTTGTCGCACGATCATCAATACGATCCGGCGATGATCACGAGAAAACGGCTGGCGACCGGGGCCTGCGCGCTGCTCGCCGCCCTGAGCGTCGCGCTCCTGCCGACGGGCGCGGCCGCCGACGAGCCGGCGGCGAAGGAATCCCCCAAGGTCGAGCTGGTCCTCGACGTCAGCGGCTCCATGCGGGCCAAGGACATCGACGGCAAGTCCCGTATGAGCGCCGCCAAGCAGGCCTTCAACGAGGTCCTGGACGCGGTGCCGGAGGAGGTCCGGCTCGGCATCCGCACGCTCGGCGCCGACTACCCCGGCAACGACCGCAAGCGCGGCTGCAAGGACACCCGCGCCCTGTACCCGGTCGGGCCGCTCGACCGGACCGAGGCCAAGACCGCCGTCGCCACCCTCGCCCCGACCGGCTGGACGCCGATCGGCCCGGCGCTGCTCGGCGCGGCCGACGACCTCGGCAAGGACGGGGCGACCAAGCGGATCGTCCTCATCACCGACGGCGAGGACACCTGCGGCGTCGACCCGTGCCAGATCGCCCGCCAGATCGCCGCCGAGGGCATCCACCTCGTGATCGACACCCTGGGCCTCGTGCCGGACGCCAAGACCCGGCAGCAGCTCGCCTGCATCGCCGAGGCCACCGGAGGCACGTACACCTCGGTCCACCACACCGAG
Organism: Streptomyces vietnamensis; assembly: GCF_000830005.1. Taxonomy (NCBI): domain Bacteria; kingdom Bacillati; phylum Actinomycetota; class Actinomycetes; order Kitasatosporales; family Streptomycetaceae; genus Streptomyces; species Streptomyces vietnamensis. Next base: position 593,066 of record NZ_CP010407.1, read on the forward strand.
GACCTCGCCGGCCGCGTCAAGCAGTTGGTGGACCGTGCGGCCGACCCGGTCGTCACCCCCGTGGCCACCCAGGGTGCGGCGCGGTGCGAGAAGGCGCCGCAGCTGAAGCCCGGCCTGTACACGGACCGCGAGTCCTTCGGCGAGCACCGCTGGTACCGGGTGGACCTGCTGCCCGGCCAGGAACTGCGCGCCTCCGTCAGCGTGTCGGCCGACCGGGCCGTCAACAACGACTACGGGGTGCTGCTGCGCGCCGTCACGCTCCACGGCCGGGAGATCGTCCGCGGCTCCGAGGCGGGCGACGGACGCACCGACGTGATCTCGACCGGCCTTCGCTACCCGAAGCCGGAGGCCGACGACGAGCCCGGTGACGCCAAGCCGGCGGCCGAGACGGTCTGCCTCCAGGTCAGCAACTCCTTCTCCGCTCCCCCGTCGGTCAAGACGACGCCGGGCATGCCGGTCGAGCTGACGGTGGACGTCGTCGACGGCCCCGCGTCCGCCTCGGACATCGCCTCGTTCGGTCTCGGCCGCGGCTGGTGGCTGCTCGGCGTGCTGGTGCTCGTCGGCTTCCTGGCCGGTCTGCTCTGGGGCTGGCTGTCCCGCTGGCGCGTCGCTGTCTGGAGGACCAACTGATGCGTACCGTACGCCTGCTCGCCACGGCCGCGCTCGCGGGCGCGGCCCTGCTCGGTCTGACGGCCCCGGCCGCCCTGGCCGACACGCCCAGTCCCTCGGCGTCCTCCTCCGAGGAGGCCGGCCCCACGGAGGCGGGCACCACCTTCCGTACCGCCGCCCGGTTCCTGCCGGGGCAGCAGGCCACGGCTCAGGCCGCCACGGGTGACTACCTGTACTGGGTGTTCCCGGCGGACACCGGGGAGCGGCCGACCGTGAAGGCCACGGTCACGCTGCCCGAGGCGGCACTGCGGCACGGGCCCGCCACCTGGCGGATCGACGTGTACGACGGGCTGCGGCGGCGCCAGCCGTGCATGTACGGCATGCAGTCCCGTACGGCGGCGAAGGAGGCCGCGACCGTGGAGCTGGCCTGTGTGCTGCGCCCGGTCCGGGCCTCGGCCGACGCCTGGGCCAACGACCCGCTGCCCGGCAGCTACTACGTCCGGCTGACCGCCGGCGATCTGCCCGACGAGGACCTCGGCCAGCCGTTCACCGCACGGATCGGCGCCGACATCCTCGACAAGGGCGGCGCCTACGCCACCGACGGTTCGCTCGCCGCGCCGCTCGTCCCGGGGGCGACCACCGCCGACCAGGCGAAGGCGGACGAGGACGCCGGCCGGAAGACCGCCGTCGAGGCGGCGGCCCCGGAGGACGGCTGGTCCTCCGGCTGGTGGTCGGACCGCTGGATCTGGACCCTCGCGGGCGGCGTCCTGGCCGCGCTCGCGGGCATCGGCGGCTACGCCCTGACGCGCGGCACGGGCCGCCCGTCCCGGGTGCCGCCGGCCGTCTGACCCGGCTCGCAGCAGTACGGAGGCCCCCACCGCGCGCGGTGGGGGCCTCGGTGCGTCCGGGTGGGACAGGCGGGGTTCACCCGCGGGCCGGGAAGCCGTGGGCGCGGGCGCCGGTCACGATCACGACCACCGGGACGAGCAGGGCGAGGACGCTCCAGGGCAGGGCGCCGGCGCCGAGCCCGTCGAGGAGGAGGCCGCCCGCGACGCCGCCCGCCGCCATGGCCGCGTTCCAGAGGCTGACCAGCATCGTCTGCGCGGTGTCGGCGTCGTCCCCGCCCGCCTCGGCGACGGCCGTCTGCAGGAGGGTGGGCGCGCCGCCCCAGCCGAAGCCCCAGAGGGCCGCGGCCACGAGGACCAGGGCGGTGCTCGCCGCCGGGACGGCGAACGCGGCCGCGGCGACCGCGAAGAGGATCGTTCCGGCGAGGGTCAGGGCCCGCAGCCTGCGGTCGATGTGACGGCCCGTGAACCAGATCCCGGCGAGCGAGGCGGCGCCGAAGACCAGCAGGACCAGCCCGGTGGAGCCGCCGAGGCCGAGGTGGTCGAGGTAGGCGGCGATGTAGGTGTAGAGGACGGTGTGGGCCAGGACCAGGGTGAACGTGACGGCGAGGACGGGCAGGACGCCCGGGGTCCTCAGGGTGCGGGCCACCGGGGCGCGCCCGCCGCGCGGTTCGCCCGGCAGGTCGGGGACGGCGAGGGCGATCCAGCCGAGGAGCGCGACGGCGATCACGGTCATGGCGGTGAAGGCGGCCCGCCAGCCGACGGCGTCGCCGAGGAAGGTGCCGGCCGGGACGCCGAGGGAGAGCGCGAGCGGGATGCCGGTCATCGCGACGGCGACGGCGCGGCCCTGGAGGTGTGCCGGGGCGAGGCGGCGGGCGTAGCCGGCGAGCAGGGCCCAGGCGACGCCCGCGGCGACCCCGGCGAGGAAGCGGGCGCCCATGGTGAGGGCGTACGAGGAGGAGACCGCCGTCACCGTGTTGGCGGCGGCGAATCCGGCCATCGAGGTGAGCAGCAGGCGCTTGCGGCGCCAGCCGGCGGTGCGGGCGGCGAGCGGTACGGCGGTGAGGGCCGTCCCGAGGGCGTAGCCGGTGACCGACTGGCCCATGGCGGCCTCGCCGACGCCGAGGTCGGCACTCATGCCGGGCAGGACTCCGGCGGGGAGGGTCTCGGTGAGGCTGGTGACGAAGACGGCGGTGGCGAGGGCGAGGAGTGCGGGGAGGGGCAACCGGCCGGATTCGGGGCGGAGTTGCGCGGGCGTGGGGGTGGCGGGACCGGCCGCCACTGTCGTGTCGTGGGTCATGTCCGTATGCTCGAACCCTCACATTGATGTGAAGGTCAAGCGATTCCCTGGAGGGGGGTTCCCATGCGGATCGGCGAGCTGTCCGAGCGCACCGGAACACCGCGCAGACTGCTGCGCTACTACGAGGAGCAGGGTCTCATCGTCGCCGACCGGCTGCCGAACGGCTACCGCGTCTACGACGCGTCGAACGTGGACCGGGTGATGCAGATCCGGGGCCTGCTCGACGCCGGCCTGCCCACCCGGATCATCAAGCAGATCCTGCCGTGCCTGAACAAGCCGCGGACGATCCACTTCCCCGACGCGACCCCGGAGATGCTGGAGACCCTGGAGAACGAGCGGGACCGGATGACCGACCGGATCCGCTGCCTGACCCGGAACCGGGACGCGGTGGCGGAGTATCTCGACGCGGTACGGGAGAAGTTGACGGCGTAGCCGGTGCCCTCCGTGGGCGTCGGACGGCGTACCGGCCGTCGTGCCGCTCCACGGCGAGGGGCAGGCCGGAGCAGGCGCCGAGCAGCTCCCCGGCGAGGACGGCCTCGGCGGGGAGGACGGCCTCGGCGGGGAGGACGGGCACGTGCGGGGGCCGGCTCACGCCGCGTACGCCCGGTTCACGGCGGAGAGGACGGCCTGGACGGAGGCGGTGAGGACGGAGGTGTCGAGGCCCGCGCCCCAGGCGGTGCGGTCCCCCACCCGGCACTCGGCGTAGGCGGCGGCCTCGCCCGCACTGCCGGTGGTGACGGCGTGCTCGCTGAAGTCGAGGACGTCGACGGGGACTTCGGCCCGGGTGAGGGCGTCGGCCAGGGCGGAGAGTGGTCCGTTGCCCTTGCCCTCGGCCGGTTCCGTACGGTCGCCGACGCGCAGGACGCAGGTGAAGCGGTGGCCGCCCTCCGTGTCCCGGTCGGTGCTCCAGGACTCCAGGGCGACGGGTCCCGCGCCCCGGCCGGGCTCCAGGTAGTCCGTGCGGAAGATCGCGCGGAGGTCGTCGGGGGTGGCCTCGCGGCCGCTGTCGTCGGTCACCGCCTGGACGGCCCGGGAGACGTCCGGGCGCATCCGCTCCGGCAGGTCGAGGCCGTGGTGGGTGCGGAGCAGATGGGCGACTCCCCCCTTGCCGGACTGGGAGTTGACGCGGATGACGGCCTCGTAGCCGCGGCCGAGGTCGGCGGGGTCGAGGGGCAGGTAGGGCACGTTCCAGGGGGCGAGCTCCGGCGGGATCCCGGCCTCGGCGGCGTCCTTGGCGTGCCGGGCGAGGCCCTTGCTGATGGCGTCCTGGTGGGTGCCGGAGAAGGCGGTGTGGACGAGTTCGCCCGCGTAGGGGTGGCGGGGGTGGACGGGGAGCCGGTTGCAGTGCTCGACGACGTCGCGGACGGCGTCGATGTCGGAGAGGTCGAGCATGGGGTCGACGCCCTGGGCGTAGAGGTTGAGGGCGAGGGTCACCAGGTCGACGTTGCCCGTCCGTTCGCCGTTGCCGAAGAGGCAGCCCTCGACGCGCTGGGCGCCGGCGAGGACGGCGAGTTCGGCGCAGGCCACGCCGGTGCCGCGGTCGTTGTGGGGGTGGACGGAGAGGATCACGGAGTCGCGGCGGGCGAGGTGGCGGTGCACGTACTCGACCTGGTCGGCGTACACGTTGGGGGTGGAGATCTCGACGGTCGCGGGCAGGTTGTGGGTGACCGGCCGGTCGGGGCTCGCGTCCCACAGCTCGGTGAGGCCGTCGCACAGCTCCAGGACGTAGTCCGGTTCGGTGAGGTTGAAGGTCTCCGGGGAGAACTGGAAGCGGATGTCGGCGCCGGGGCGCGCCTCGGCGAGCCGTGCCATGAGCGTGGCGGCCTCGTGGACGGTGCGGCGGACCTCGGCGCGGTCGCGGCCGAGGACGGTGTCGCGCCAGACCGGCGAGGTCGCGATGTAGAGGTGGACGACGGCGCGGGGCAGGCCGTCGAGGGACTCGAAGGTGCGCTCGATGAGTTCGGGGCGGGCCGGGGTGAAGACGACGGGGGTGACGTCGTCGGGGACGGCTCCGGAGGCGACGAGTCCGGCGAGGTGGCGGACGAAGTCGAAGTCGGCGCGGCTGGCGGAGGGGTAGCCGACCTCGATCTCCTTGAAGCCCGTGCGGACGAGCAGGTCGAAGAAGCGCTGCTTGCGGTCGGTGTCCATGGGCTCGGCGAGGGCCTGGTTGCCGTCGCGGAGGTCGACGGGGACCCAGAGCGGGGCGCGCTCCAGGCGGGCGGTGGGCCAGCGGCGGTCGAACTCGGGGACGTGGACGCGGTCCTGGAAGGGGCGGTAGCGGTGGTACGGCATGGGGCTCGGGCGCTGGGGATTGCGGATCATGGCGGGTACCGTAACCACTCCTCAGCTCCTCAGACAAGTACTCCTCAGACAAGTTCGGGTAGATTCCTCGGCAGCGTTCCCGTGATCCGGAGGGCGCGCCCACGATCCGGAACGGCGGAGAAGCTCCGGACCATCAGAGAAACAGGTGACCCCATGTCGCTCGGTGCCCTACGCCCCAGCCCCCTGGTCGAACAGGCCGCCGAGCGGCTGCGCGAGCAGATCGTCCGGGGCCACTGGCCGGTCGGCACGAAACTCCCCGGGGAGACGACGCTCGCCAAGGAGCTGGGCGTGGGGCGCTCCACGGTCCGCGAGGCGCTGCAGGCCCTGGCCGGCGCGGGGCTCGTCAAGGCCCGGCAGGGCGCGGGCGTCTTCGTGATCGCGACCCGGCCGACGGAGGACTGGCCGGCCCGGCTGCGCAGGGCGGCGGTGACGGACGTGTACGAGGTGCGGATGCTGGTCGAGGTGGAGGCGGCGCGGCTCGCCGCACTGCGCAGGACCGAGGAGGACGTGGCGGCGATGCGGGAGGCGCTGACCGGGCGGGTGGCGGCCGCCGAGGGTGACGACGCGGCCTTCGTCGACGCCGACATCGCCCTGCACGCGGCCATCGTGGCCTCGGCCCGCAACCCCGTCCTGACCGACCTGTTCGGGGAGTTCGCGCCGGTGCTCCGCGAGGGCCTGATCGAACTGCTCGACCTGCTCGGGCTGCGGGGCACCGACCTCCGGCACGGCGAGGACGCCCACGCGGACGTGGTCCGGGCGGTGGAGGCGGGCGACCCCGAGGAGGCCGCCCGGCTGACCCGCCAAGAGCTGGAGTCCACGCTCGCCCTGCTCCAGTCGACGCCCTGACCCCGCGGGGCGGTACGGGGCCGGGCCACAGCACCCGGCACGGCCGACGGCGCCCGGCACGGGCCGCAGCACCCGCCTCGGACGGGAACGTACGGCTCACGCCGGGGCACCCGGCGCGGACCTGAACGCACGGCTCACGCCGGGACACCCCGCGCGGGCGACGGCGTACGGCTCGCGCGGGGGCGGCGAGGAAGCCAGGGCCTCCGTGGTGCGAACCGATCTCACGTCATCCGGCGGGCGCCCTCCAGGACGGCCTGCCGGATGCGGTGGTAGGTGCCGCACCGGCAGATGTTGCGGATCGTGTCGAGGTCGGCCTCGGTGACCTCGCGTCCGGCCTCGCGCGCCTTGCGGACGGTGGCGACGGCGGCCATGATCTGGCCCGGCTGACAGAAGCCGCACTGGGCGACGTCGAGGTCGAGCCAGGCCTCCTGCATCGGGTGGAGTTCGGCGCCGACGGTGTCGGGGAGGCCCTCGATGGTGGTGATCTCGTCGGTCGGGGCCACGTCGTCGACGCGTACGGCGCAGGGCGTGAACGCCTTGCCGTTGAGGTGGCTCGTACAGGCCCGGCAGACGCCGACCCCGCAGCCGTACTTGGGTCCGGTGACGCCGAGGACGTCCCGGAGGACCCACAGGAGCCGGACGTCGCCCTCGACGTCGGCGGTGACGGCCTTGCCGTTCAGGATGAAGGTGTGCTGCGGCACGGGGGCTCCAGGTCTCAGATGGTGCGGTCGCGGCCGTCGGTGGGCGAGGCCGGGACGGGCGGGACGGTCGGCAGGGGGGTGAAGGCGAGCGGCTCGGCGTGGTTGACGGGGAAGACCGTCGGCATCGTGCCGGTGGCCCGGCCGTAGGCGCAGGCCACGGCGGCCATGGCGCCGGCGACCGCCAGTTCGCCCGCGCCGCCCGGCTTGTCGCCGCTCGGCGGCATCACGATGATCTCCAGCTCGGGCGGGGTGTTCCACTGCCGGGTGTAGAAGTACTGGTCCCAGCTGCCTTCGAGGAAGTGCCCGTCGCTCAGGTGGAGTCCGGAGGTCAGGGTGATGGCGATGCCGTCGGCGATGCCGCCCATCATCTGGGCCTCCAGGCCGCGCGGGTTGACCGCGAGGCCGACGTCGACGGCGCAGACGACCTTGGTGACGCGGGGCCCGGTGTACGCACCCGGGATCTTCCGTCCGGTGGTCTCGGGCCGGCAGTCGATCTCGGCGAGGATCGCGACGGCCGAGTGGTACTCGGTGTGGACGGCGATGCCCTGGCCCGTGCCGGCCGGCATGCTCCGGCCCCACGACCCCACCTCGGCGACCTTGTCGAGGACGGCGCGGGCCCGCGCGTCCTTGAGCAGCTTGCGCCGCATCCGGTACCGGTCCTGGCCCGTCCGCTCGGCCAGTTCGTCCATGACGAGTTCCTGGGCGCAGCGGACGTTGGGCGAGTAGATGTTCCGCATGGAGCCGGTGTTGAAGCCCTTGTCGGTCTCGGCGAGGAGCTGGGTGGTGACGCCGAGGTGGTAGGGGCTGATCTGGGTGAGCTGGAACATCGTCTCGGAGAAGGTGGCGTCGGCGACGGGCAGCCGGGCCGCCTCCGCCGTGAGGACCTCGCCGACGCCGTGCCCGAAGTCGGTGGCCACGGAGGTGTGGCGCTGCTCGTACGTGAGGACCTCGCCGAGCGAGTACGTGGCCCGGACCCGGGAGGTGGACATCGGGTGCGTACGGCCCTGGCGGAAGTCGTCGGTGCGGTGCCACATCAGCTTCACGGGCTTGCCGAGGGCCTTGGAGATCTCGGCGGCCTCCTGGGCGGCGTCGGAGAACAGCTTCCGGCCGAAGGAGCCGCCGCCCTCGGTGACGTGGACGCGGACGGCGGTGGGCGGCAGGCCGAGCTTGAGGGCGATCTTCTCCTGGGCGACGATCGGCGCCTTGACCGAGGCCCAGATCTCCGCGGAGTCCTTCCGCACGTCGGCGATCGCGCAGTTGGTCTCCAGGGCGGCGTTGCTGGCGAAGTGGAAGGTGAAGCGGGCGTCGACCGCCTTGGTAAGGAGCGGCAGCGGCGGGACGACCAGCGGAAGTTCGGCCCGGCGCAGCTTCTCCAGGATCGTGGCGTCGGAGGCGCCCTCCGCCGTGCCGGGCCCCCAGTCGACGCGGAGGGCGCGGACGGCGTCGATGCACTGGCCGAAGGTGCGGCCGCGGACGGCGACGCCGGTGGAGACGGTGACGACGTCGGTGATGCCGGGCATGGCCCGGACCTCGGCGAGGTTGGCCACGGAGCGGACCGTGCCGTTGATGGTGGGCGGGCGGCAGACCATGGTGGGCAGCGCGTCCGGGACCTGGAGGTCCATGGCGAACTTCTTGCGCCCGGTGACCGCTTCGAGGGCGTCCACCCGGCGCTGTCCGGTGCCGATGACGCGGAAGCGGTCCGGGTCCTTCAGGGTCACCTCCACCGCCGCGTCGGTGACGGCGGCGGCCTTCGCGGCCAGTTCGCCGTAGCCGAGCACCGCTCCGGCCGGGGAGAGGACGGTGCCGGCCTTCGTGGTGAGGGTGTCGACGGCGTCGCCGAGGACGAGGGAGGCGGCGTGGAGCAGCCGGGCGCGGGCGAGGGCGGCGGCGACCCGGATGGGGGTGTAGGTGGAGTAGGTGGTGTTGGAGCCGCCGGTGAGCTGGTTGAAGAGCAGCTCGGGGCGGGCGTCGGCGAGGGTGACCTTCACCTTGTCCAGGGGCAGGTCGAGTTCCTCCGCGACGATCATGGCGCTGGAGGTGGTGACGCCCTGGCCGACCTCGGCGCGCGGCAGGGCGAAGTGGGCCGTGCCGTCGGCGTCGACGCGGATGGTGATGAGGTTGCTGGTGGGCGCGGCCGCGAGCGTGAGCAGCTCGTTGAGGTCGAGGAGTTCGGCCGGTCCCGGCAGCGAGGGGATGAGCGCCGGCGTCGCCGCGGCGGCCTGCCGCGGGGCGAGGGCCTCGGCGCCGAGCTGGGCGGCGACGGTGAGGGTGGGCGCGGCCAGGACGTACCCGAGGAACCGGCGCCGTCCGATGCCGGGTTCGCTCGCGCGGGCCGGGGTTCCGTCCCCGGTTCCGCTCGTGTGGTGGTCGTCCCGCGCGGGGTGCCGCCTCGCCATTCGGTGTGCCCTTTCGCCGTGGACCCGGCCTGCTACCGCCGAGTATCTTCAGAGGCGACGATCATCGCGCATGCGGGGGACCTCTGGGGACCCCTCGTCGGGGACGAGCGGGAACGGACGGGGACGAGCGGGGACGAGCGCCATAGGGTGCCGCCATGACCGAAGCCGCGCACCTCACCGCCACCCGCCGCTCGTACGACACCGTCGCCGTCGACTACGAGCGGCTGCTCGCCGACCAGTTGGCGACGACGCCGCTGGACCGGGCGATGATCGCCGGTTTCGTGGAGAAGGTGGAGACGGCGGGCGGGCCGCGCGCGATCGGCGACCTCGGCTGCGGGACGGGCCGGGTGACCTCCCATCTGCGGGACCTCGGCGCCGAGGTCTTCGGCGTGGACCTGTCGCCCGGGATGATCGCGGTCGCCCGGGACACCTATCCGGGGCTTCGCTTCGAGGTGGGTTCGATGACCGCGCTCGACCTGCCCGGCGCCTCGCTCGGCGGGGTCCTCTCCTGGTACTCGACGGTCCACATGCCCGAGGCCGAACTCGCCGCCTCCTTCGCCGAGTTCCACCGGGTCCTCGCGCCGGGCGGGTACGCCCTCGTCGCCTTCAAGGTGGGCGACGAGCGGGTGCGTCTGGAGCGGGCGTACGGGCACGAGGTCAGCCTCGACGTGTACCGCTGGTCACCCGACCGTCTCGCGGGCCTGCTGTCCGCGGCGGGTCTGGTCGAATCGGCCCGTCTGGTACGGGAGCCGGACCCCGCGGAGAGCACGCCGCAGGCCTTCCTCCTGGCGCGCAGGCCGCGCGACTGAACCGGGCCGTACACCGGGTCGGATCCGTACGCCGGGGCGGAGCCGTACGCCCGGGCGGAGCCGGACACCGGACCGGAGCCGGACACCGGACCGGAGCTGCGCGCGGGAGATCCGGGCGCGCTGGCCGCCGCCCGCGATCAGGGCGTTGACGGAGGCCATAGGGTCCCCGCCGACCGACTTGGCGAGCAGCGCGCCGACGACCAGCGGGCCGAGGGCCACCGCGAGGGCCGAGCCGGTGGCGGTGACGTGCTGGAGGCGGCGGGTGCGCCGGGCGTCGAAGGTCATGACCCCAGTCCATCAGCGGGCGGCGGCCGCCGTATCGGTCGGCGTACTCAGGCTCCCGTACCGGGCTACTCAGATGTGCTCACGCACGCGTCCCCGAGGGCTCCCGCACCGGCCCTTCTTCGGAGATCCTCGGGAGGGCGAACGCACCCGGGCGTTCCCGGGAACGAGACGTGGAGGCGGGGCGACCGTGACGACGGAGACGCAGGAGACAGGGCAGGCCGTGCTCGTCGTCCAGCACGAGGCGGACGCCGGCCCCGGCCTGGTCGGCGAGCACCTCGTACGGACCGGGCTCCGGCTCCACGTGATACGCGCCTGGAAGGGCGAGGCGCTCCCGGAGACCCTCGGCGGCCACACGGGACTCCTCGTCCTCGGCGGGTCCGTCAACTGCGAGGACGACGAGGCCGCGCCGTGGCTCCCCCGGGTCCGTGCGCTCGTCCGCGAGGCCGTGGCCGGCGAGGTGCCGCTGCTCGGGATATGCCTGGGCGGCCAGATCGTCGCCCATGCCCTGGGCGGTTCGGTGGCGCGGCGGGTCCAGGGGCCCGAGGTGGGGTCCGTGTCCCTGCGCAGACTGCCGGCCGCCGCGGGCGATCCGGTGCTCGGCGCGGTGCCGGAGGGTGCCCCGGCGGCGCAGTGGCACTGGGACGAGGTCGACCGGCTCCCGGCCGGCGCCGTGCCGCTGCTGACCGGTGACGACTGCCCGTACCAGGCGTTCCGGGTCGGGAGCGCGGGCTGGGCGGTGCAGTTCCATCCGGAGGTGGGCGCGGACACGGTCGCGGTGTGGGCGGACGCCGACGGGGAGGACCTGCGCGCGGCGGGCGGCGACCCGGAGGCCGCGGTGGCGTCGGTGCGGGAGGCGGAGCCGGAACTCCGCGCGGTCTGGGGCGCGGTGTCCGAGGCGTGGGGCACGGTCGTCCGCGCCCACGCGGGCGCGCGGATCGCCTGAGCACCGCCCCCGGCGCGTACCGTACGGGAACACGCACGTGAACGAAGGAGCTTCGCCGCCATGGCCGACTATCGGATCGAGACCGTCCGCACCGGGTACCGGAACTGGACCGCCCGCAACGACCGGGGCGCGGAGGTCCGGATGGCCGCCGCCGACGACGCGGACGCGCAGCCCTCGTTCACCCCGGTCGAGTTGCTGCTGGCGGCGATGGGCGGCTGCGGCGGGCTCGTCATCGACCGGACGGCCAGGGCGGTGGACCACGACGACCTGCGGATCGTGGTGGAGTCGGTGTCGGGTCCCGAGGACGACGGCCGGCTGGGTCGGATCCGGGTGAGTTACGAGTTCGACCTGCCGGACAACAATCCGAAGGCGGCCGAGGTGTTCGCCCGGGGCGTGCGTCTGACGCACGAGAAGTTCTGCACGGTGAGCCGGACCGTGGAGCACGGCGCGCACGTGGAGGCGATCCTGCCGGACGGCACGGTCGGCTTCGAGGGCTGACCGCGCCGCCCGGCCAGGTCCTGTCCGGCGGGTCAGGGACGGACAGGACCTGGGGAGGGCGTCACTCCTCGATCGCGCCGCCGATCCGGCGCAGGTGCCGGCGGAAGGTGTACGAGGGGTCCTCGGCGCGGCCCGCGAGGTACGCGTCGAACCGGGTCTGGGCGCGCAGGGTCTCCCCCGCCCTGATCCGACGGGCCTGTTCCCGCTCGGTGCGGAAGATCTCCCGGGCGGTCTCCAGGACGGCGTCCACGCGGTCGGCCGCCACGAAGAGCACGCCGTCGTCGTCGCCGAACACCACGTCGGCGGCGGTCACCTCGTGGTCGCCGCACCGCGCGGCGGTCAGCGCGTCCGGGTCCCGGTCGTCGAGGCGTACGGGGCCGGGCGCGTGGCGTCCGTACGAGAAGACGGGCAGTCCGATCCCGACCAGGTCCGGGGTGTCCCGGTGCAGCCCCCAGACGACGACCCCGGCGACGCCCGCCGCTTCGGCCTCCAGGACGGCGAGGTCGCCGATGCAGGCCTCGTCGCGGCGGCCCGCGTTGTCGATGACGAGGACGTCTCCGGGTGCGGCGCGGGTGAAGGCCTCCAGGAAGACGTCGACGCTTCCGTAGTGGCGGGCGGGCAGCACCCGTCCGGCGACGCGCTGCCCGGGGACGACGGGCAGGATCCCGGCGGGCGCGGCCCGCAGCGGTTCCCCGAGCCGTACGCAGGCGTCGGCGATCAGCGGCGTGGAGAGGTCGGCGAAGTCCTTCAGCATCTGGCGTTCCGATCCGTCCGTGGCGGGTGCGGTGGGTCGGGCCCCGTGTCCAGGGCCCTAAATACCTCGACAGCGTTCCCATGATCGGGGAGGCTTCACGCGATGACCAGAATCGACGACACACCGCCCGCGTGGGACGAGCGCACCCAGCTCACCACGTTCCTCGACTACGCACGTGACACCGCCCGCGCCAAGTGCGAGGGCGTCTCGGCGGAGAACGCCCGCAAGGCTCTTCTGCCTGGCTCGCCCCTGATGACCCTGAGCGGACTGATCAACCACCTCCGCTGGGTCGAGTACTACTGGTTCCAGGTGGTCTTCCTCGGCGAGGAGGACCAGGGACCCTGGACCGAGGAGGACCCCGACCGCGAGATGCGGATCGCCGTCGACTTCCCGCTCGCGCAGCTGCTCGACGAGTACGCCGGACAGAGCGCCCGCTACCGCGAACTGGTCGCCGGGAACGACCTGGACGCCAAGGCGAAGCGAACCGTCCGCGACGGCCTCCACGTCGACCTGCGCTGGATCCTCCTCCACCTCACCGAGGAGACGGCCCGCCACAACGGCCACCTGGACATCCTGCGCGAGCTCCTCGACGGCACGACCGGCGACTAGAGCGTGTCTCTTCGAGCGGTTGGTCAGTTGATCGGATGCGTCTGCCCGGTTGGTGATCACTGATGCGATGCGGGACCGGATCGAGCCGCTGATGCCGGCCGATCCGGTCCGCGGTCGGCGGTGGGCCGTGGACGGCACCTGGGAACGCGTCGTTGCCCGGGTCCTGGCGGCGGCCGACGCCGATGACGACATCGGCTGGACCGTGTCGGTCACTGCATCGACCGGCTCAAGCAGTTAGGGCTGATCGCCGATGTCGAGGGCGTGTTCTTTGAGGAATGCGCCCGCGTGGGCCGCTGCTTCTTCGGCGGTCGCGTACGGCGCCCCGTCGGCGGCCGTGCCGGACACTCCGTCAGCGCCTCGCCCGGTCCAGCCCCAACCGCCGGAAGGCGACTGCACCAGCTCAGCAGTCCCTCCGAACAGCGCGAGCCTGCTTTTGCCCGCTGTTGCGGGTGCCGGGCGGCTGACGGCCTCGGGCCATTTCTTGCGGGCGCCCTGCCGGGTGATGCCCCAGACGGCTCCCAACTGCTCATAACTCGCGCCGTAGGAGCCGGCGGTCGCCGCAGCCTGCTCCGTGAGCCGCTTGACCTCCCCGTCCACCACCTTCCACGCGGCCAGGACGGACAGCGCCACTTCGACAGGATCCGCCTCCCACATACGGTCGACGGGCAGCCCGGTCTCCCGGGAGCGGATGGCCGAGGCCAGGGGGTTCAGGGCGTCGTACAGGGCCTTGTCGAGCTCTGTCTGCTCTTCTGGGGTGATCTCAGAGACCGTCATGCGACAACTATAGTTCCCGAGCCTGTCTACGTAAACTAAAGTTTCCACGCCGTATCGGTCGTCACGCATCCGCGTAAGCAGATTGACCGGCAAGCACAAGAGACAGTGACAGAAGGACGACTCAGGAGGCGGACGGCTCGATCTCCCCCGCAAAGACGATGACCTGGTCGATGAGGCTCCGCCGCAGATGGACGACGTCCGTTCCCGCCAGGCGGGGGCCTCCGTCCGGCGTGGTGAAGACCCACTGGTACCGGGCCCACTCGTCAGGCATGTCCACCGCTGAGCAGCGCACCATCGTGCCGGTCCCCGCCGGGTGGCGCCGGATGTCCAGCACGAACTGCTCGACCGCCGCGATTCCTTCGCTGCGGCCCAACGGCCCCCAGAAGACCACGTCCGAGGTCAGGGCCTGGGAGAGCAGGGCAGTCACATAGCCGTCGTCCGAGGCGTTGAACGCGGAGATGAACGTGTCGATCGCGGAGCGTGCCGTCTCTTCCTGCATGCCCCAGTAATACCAGCCGTTGCTCATGCGCTCGTCCCGCGAGCCGCCTTCCGGTCACGGTGGACCGTCCCGGTCACAGCACTAGACGTCCGCGGGCTGGAAGAAGGACAGCAGGCGTTGGGCGGCGTCGGGTGCCATGAGCATCTCGTGGACTCGTGCGGAGAAGCGTGCGGCCTCTTCCGCCCGCGGGAACATGGCCGTCTCGTAACGGCGTACGGCGGCGTCGAGGTCCCCGCCCCCGGCGGCGATGGCGAGACCGAGCTCGGCCCCGTCCAGCAGGGCCATGTTCGCGCCCGTGCCCGCGGGCGGCATCAGGTGGGCGGCGTCGCCGAGGAGGGTGACGCCGCGCGTGTGGGGCCAGCTGAGGCCGACCGGCAGGGTGGCGAGGGTGCGGGGGACGACGGTGTCGTCGCAGGCGTCGATCAGTTCGGTGAACTGCGGGGCCCAGTCGGCGAACAGGCCCGCCAGCCGGGCCCGGGCGACGGCCGGGTCGTCGAAGTCGATGCCGCAGGTGGCGAGCCAGTCCTCGGGGCCGTGGAAGGTGAGGTAGACGCGCAGCCGGCCGTCCCCGTTGAGCTGCGCGGACAGCGACCGGTCGGGCCCGAAGGCCCAGTAGTTCCCGCGTCCGACCCTCGCCGCCAGGTCGGGGCGCGTACGGACGAGGTCGGGGATGCCCGTCTCGATGATGTGGGCGCCGAGGTGGGCCGGGCGGGCGTCGGTGAGCAGCGGGCGCACGCGTGAGTTCGCGCCGTCCGCGCCGACGAGCAGGTCGCATTCGGCGGTGCTGCCGTCGGTGAGGTGCAGGCGGTGGCGGCCCTCGGGCAGGGCCTCGGCGTGCCGGAGGCCGCGCCCCCAGGCGATCGTGCTCGGCGGCAGTGAGTCCAGGAGGATCGCGCGCAGGTCTGCACGGTCGACTTCGGGGCGGTCCATGGGCGCGTCCTCGGGGGTGTCCTCCTGGAGGAGGAGTTTCCCGGTGTGGTCGAGCAGGCGCATGTCCTGACCCTCGCGCCGGGCCATGCGGAGGAACTCCGCTTCCAGTCCGGCCTCGCGCAGGGCGCGTTGGCCGCTCTCGGTGTGGAGGTCGAGCATGCCGCCCTGCGTGCGGGCGTCGGGCGACGCGTCGCGTTCGTAGACGACGGCTTCGATGCCGTGCAGGTGCAGGACGCGGGCGAGGACCAGGCCGCCGGGCCCGGCTCCGACGATGGCGATACGTGACACGGCTCTGCCCTCCAGTCGATTCGATACACCGTATCGGCAAGATACACTGTATCGATGGGGAGTGAGGAAAGGACGCACGCATGCTCATCTGGGAACGCCCCGAACCGGCCTCGCGTTCGACGCTGAGCCCGCTGAGCCGCGAGCGGATCGTGCGGGCCGCGATCGGACTGGCCGACGCCGACGGACTGCAGGCGGTGTCGCTGCGCAAGGTCGCGGGCGCGCTCGACGCGGGTCCCATGCGGCTCTACCGCTACGTGGACACCAAGGAGGAACTCCTCGACCTGATGGTCGACGCGGTGTACGGGGAGATCCCCGCGCCGCCGCCGGCCACGGGCGGCGACTGGCAGGCGGAGGTGAGGTCCCTCGCGCGCGGCTTCAGGGACACCGCCCTCCGCCACGAGTGGCTCGCCGACCTCCTCGGCGGCCGCCCCCAAGTGGGGCCCTCGGCCCTTGCCCACATGGAGGCGACCCTGGCGGCGCTGCGCTCCGCGCCCGGGATCGGCGACGACCCCGACACGCTGATGCAGGCCCTGCAGGCGGTGAACGGCTACGTCTTCGGAGCGGTCCGCCACGAGGTCGCGGAGCGGCGCGTGGAACGCGCGAGCGGCCTCACGGAGAGTCAGTGGCGGGCGGCGACGGGTCCCTACCTCGGCCGTATGCTCGCCACCGGCCGCTATCCCACGCTCGCGCACGTCGTCGGGAACGCCTCGGAGCAGGCCCCCGCCGAGATGTTCGACGCGGGCCTCGCGGTCCTGCTCGCGGGCCTGACGGCCGGCCTCTCCCGCGGCACGTCCTGAACCCAGGCCCCGGTCGCCCCCGTCCGGTGCCCGGACCTCATGGCGCGTCAGCCGGCCCCGCGGGACGGCCGACCGGTCGAGGCGCGCAGGATCGGGCTCGTCGGCAGGCGGACGCACGCGGGGGCGGGACGGCCGGTCGGCTCAGTCGAGCCAGAGTGCGCGGACCCGGTGCACGGGGTCCGCGGCGATCCGGGGCTCCGCGTCCCAGATCTTCGTGGCGCGTTCCGCGGAGGTGTAGCGCGGCCAGTCGGCGCCCGGGTCCTGGTCGGTGACGAAGGCGACCCAGGCCCGGTGCATCGCGTCGGCGAGCGAGCGCGGCGGCGCGTCCCCGGCGACGGCCGCGACGCCCTCGGCGTCGAGGAGGTCGAAGGCGAAGGGCAGGTCCAGGCAGTGGAAGGCGAGCCCGAGCGCCGGGGACCGCCAGCGGAACTCGTAGAACCAGGTGGGCCGTTCACGCGCGGCGCGGGCGTCCGCGACGGCGAGGCTCGGGGCGCGGAAGACGGTGTCCGTCAGCGCCTGGCCGAAGTACCGTTCCTCACCGCCCGCCGCGTACGCCTCGGCGAAGTCGTCGGCCCTGGCGGGGTCGAGGCCGAGCCCCCCGAGGAGGACGGACAGCGGCGGGCCGTCGGGGCCGGGCGCGGGGAACATCGAGAACTCGTCCTCGGTGAAGCCGAGCATCAGCGGCACGTCGGCGCCCGCGTCGCCCGTCGTCAGGGCGTCCAGGACGGGTACGGGGATCAGGTCGCCGTCGGCGAAGGGGGCGAGGGCCAGCATCGGCGGCAGGCCCTCGCGGTCGGGGCCCGGTTCGGACATGCGGTCCTGGAGGTCGAGGAGTTCGTCGTCGGTCAGGTCGCGGAGGGCGGCGGCGGTGGCGGGGACGCCGGTGCGGGAGGTGAAGAGCCGGGCCGCGGCGCGGGCGACCTCGGGGCCGTCGGGCCGCATGACCGCGCCGGAGACGGACAGTGCGCCCCGGAACAGGCCCTGGGCGGAGGGGACGGCGAGCAGGGTCTGTACGGCGCCGCCGCCCGCCGACTGCCCGGCGACGGTCACCTTGGCCGGGTCGCCGCCGAAGGCCGCGATGTTGTCCCGCACCCATTCCAGGGCCGCGATCCAGTCCCGTACCCCCCGGTTGTCCGGCGCGCCCTCCAGGTGGAGGAACCCCTCGATGCCCAGCCGGTAGCCGATCGACACGAGCACGACGCCGTCCCGGTTGAACGCGGCCCCGTCGTACCAGGGACTCGCCGCCGAACCCGCCACGTATCCCCCGCCGTGGATCCACACCAGGACCGGCAGGCCTGCCTCCGGGTCGGCATCGGGCGTGAACACGTTCAGGTTCAGTACCCCCGCCCCCGGGATCGACGGCTCCGGGATCGTCGTGACCTCCGCGAACGGCCGCCGCTGGGCCGTCGGCCCGTACGCCGTCGCCTCCAGCGGCTCCGACCACGGCACCGGCGGCACCGGAGCCGCGAACCGCAGCTCGCCCACCGGCGGCTGCGCGTACGGGATCCCCAGGAAACGCAGACTGCCGTCCGCACGGCGCTCGCCGCGCACGGGTCCTCGGGCGGTGGTGACGATGGTGCTCATGGGGTGCTGCTCCTTCTGCGCGGGCACACGGGGCCGGAGAAGGAGCCTGTCACCGCTCGCTTACACGTGTCAATCCACCGAGGGGCGAGACCCCGCCCCTGGACTCGGAGGCTCGCGCAGAACCCGTGGGTCCAAGGGGGAGGACGGCCGGCGATGGGGTGGGATGCCGATGCCGCCGTGGGGGTGCTCGTCGCGCTGCTCGGGGTGGGTCTCGTGGCCGCCGGGGCGCGCTGGAAGGGCCGGGCCGTGCGGCCTTTCGCCGCCTCGCGGGCGCGGGCCGTCGCCCAGCGGGAGTACGCCCGGGACCTCCAGCGGGCGGCCGACCACGTGATCGCGGCGGCCCGCCGGGCCGCCGGCGAGGGCGAGCCGGCGATCGTCACCGTCGAGGCGGTGATGCGGATGACCGAGGAGCGGTACGGCTACGCGGGGGTGGAGCGCCGGCACGCGGCGGCGGCGCTCCGCCGCCGCTTCGAGCACGGGCGCTGTGCCGCCGACTGCGTCACCGACGCCTACGGATAGGGCGGTCACTCGAAGGCCGCTGCGGCCTCCTTCAGTGCGGCGGCGACCGTCTCCGGGGCGTCGGGGCCCGGGGCGCCCGGGCGGTAGGTGACCGAGCGGAGGCGGCCGGTGTAGCGGAAGGAGCGGTGGCGCTCGTAGAGGGGCCAGGAGACCGGGGACTTGCGGTCGACGCCGACGCTGATGCCCTGGAAGGGGGCCATGCCGATGAGCTGGTGGACGCTGTCCGGCGCGGCCCGGTGTCCGCCGTCGACGGTGACGGTGAAGCGCCAGCGCAGGCCCTTCTCGGCCGTCGCCGCGAGGAGGATCTCGTGGGGGCCGGGGGCGAGCGGGCCCGCGTCGGTCTCGTGGAGGTCACCGTACTCGTTGTACGCGAAGGTCAGCCGGCCGTTCTCGACGTACAGGCTGTAGCCGCCGCCCTGGTCGCCGTGGGAGACGAGGACGCCGTCGCCGGTCTCGTCGACGGCCACGGCGATCTCGAAGGAGCGCAGGGAGACAAGCCGTGAGGAGCGGTAGCGCTCCAGTTCCGGGGTGCCGGGGAGGAGGGTGAGGGGGCGGGCGAGGCGCTCCTCGGCGGGGTTGCGGCGGGCGAGGGCGCCGCTGTGGTCGGGGAGCGGGAAGACGCCGTTGCGCCAGGCGGCCTCCTCCCAGGCGGCCGAGAGTTCCTTGACCAGTTCGGGGTGCTCGGCGGCGAGGTCGTGGATCTCCGTGGGGTCGGTGCGGATGTCGTACAGGGCCCATTCGGAGTCGTCGTAGGGCGCCCCGGGCCGGTGCAGGGTGACGAGCTTGTGGCCGTCGCGGTAGTGGCTGCGGTTGCCGGACATCTCGCAGTACTGCTCGGGGTGGGTGGAGTCGTGGGAGGGGTCGGCGAGGACGGCGGTGAAGCTGGTGCCGTCCGGTTCCTGGAGCGGGACCCCCCGGCGGGTCTCGGGGCGGGCGAGGCCGGCGAGTTCGAGGAGGGTGGGTGCGATGTCGGTGACGTACTGGTACTGGGGCCGGTGCCCGGTGGCGAGCCTGCCGTCCCTGACGCCCTCCGGCCAGGAAAGGACGAAGGGGACGCGGACGCCGCCCGCGTAGGTGTCGCCCTTGTAGAGGCGGAAGGGGGTGTTGGAGGCCATGCCCCAGCCGCGGGGGTAGTGGACGAGGCTGCGGGGGCCGCCGATGAGCTCGGGGTCGCGGTCGACGTCCGGGTTCCAGTCGCCGGGCACCGGCTGGTGGACGAAGCGGCTGAAGTAGGAGCGGGTGCCTTCTCTTCCGCCCTCCCCCGTGCCGCCGTTGTCGGAGGTGAAGACGATGATGGTGTTGTCAAGTTCGCCGAGTGCGGCGAGGGTGTCGGTGAGCCGGCCGAGGTTCTGGTCGATGTTGTCGACGAGGGCCGCGTACACCTCCATGTAGCGGGCGTAGAGCCGCTTCTGGTCTTCCGTCAGGGAGTCCCAGGCGGGGACGTCGAGTCCGGCTTCGCTGTTGCGTTCGGGGAGTTCGGTGCCGGGCGGGAAGAGTCCGGCGGCGATCTGGGCGGCGAAGCGCCGCTCGCGCAGGGCGTCCCAGCCCTCGTCGTAGCGGCCGCGGTGGCGGGCGATGTCCTCGGCCTTGGCCTGGAGGGGGCCGTGGACGGCGTTGTGCGCGAGGTAGAGGAAGAAGGGCTTGTCGGGGTCGTGGGCGCGCAGCGACTTCACCATGGAGATCGCCTGGTCGGTGATGTCGTCGGTGTAGTAGTAGTCGTCGGGGAACTCGTCGATGTCGAGGGGGCTGTTGTCCCGGACGAGCTGGTGCGGGTGGAAGAGGCTGGTGAGGCCCTCCAGGACGCCGTAGTACTGGTCGAAGCCCTTCTGGAGCGGCCAGTTGCCGCGGTGGTCGGCGGCGTTGGAGGCGGAGTCGCGGACGAGGTGCCACTTGCCGACGGCGTACGTGGCGTAGCCGGCGTCGTGGAGGAGCTCGGCGAGGGTGGGGATGTCGTCGGCGACCTCCATGCCGTAGCCGGGGAAGCCGGGATCGAAGTTGGCGACCATGCCGTAGCCGACGCGGTGCGGGTTGAGGCCGGTGAGCAGGGCGGCGCGGGCCGGGGAGCAGAGCGGCATGGTGTGGTAGTTGCCGAGCCGCACGCCCGCGTCGGCGAGGCCGTCGAGAACGGGGGTGGGGATCTCGGAGCCGAAGGGGCCGATGTCGCTGTATCCCATGTCGTCGACGAGGACGACCACGATGTTGGGGGCCTTGGCGGGCGGGGTGGTACGGGTCGGCCAAGCGGGCTCGGACTCGGCGAAGGTGCGGCCGACACGGCCGGCGAAGCCCTCGTAGGGGTCGCGTCGGGGGGCGGTGCTCATGCGGGGGCGGGTCCTTCCGGGAGGGGCGAGCGGGCGCAGCGGAAGCCGCCGTGGCCGGTCGAGGAGTCGGGGGTGTTGTGGGAGCGGGCGGCGACCCGGTAGCGGTTGCAGTAGGAGGCGTGGCAGAGGTAGGAGCCGCCGCGGATCACGCGCTCGGCGGGGCCGAAGGCGTCGGCGCACCACTCCCAGACGTTGCCGGAGGTGTTGTGGAGGCCGTACCCGTTGGGTTCGTACGCCGTGACGGGGACGGTGCCGATGCGTCCGCCGGGCCTCTCGGAGCGGTGCGGGAAGGTGCCGATCCAGGTGTTGCACCTCTCGCGGCCGTCCGGGGTGAACTCGTCGCCCCAGGGGTAGCGGGCGGAGTCGAGGCCGCCGCGGGCCGCGTACTCCCATTCGGCCTCGGTGGGCAGCCGGACGCCGGCCCAGGCGCAGTACGCGAGGGCGTCGTCGTACGAGATGTGGACGACGGGGTGGTCGGCGCGGCCTTCGAGGTCGGAGCCGGGACCCTCCGGGCTGTGCCAGGCGGCCCCTGCGACGCCGAGCCACCAGGGGGCCTGCGGGACCCGGCCGAGGACGTGGCGTTCGGCGTCGGGGTGGAGCAGGAGGTGGAAGACGAAGGAGGAGCCGAAGCGTTCGGCGTCGGTGCGGTGCCCGGTGGCCTCGACGAACGCGGCGTACCGGGCGTTGGTGACGGCGGTCGCGTCGATCGCGAAGGGGGCGACGGTGACCTCCCGTACGGGTCCCTCGCGGTCGGTGGGATAGCCCTCGCCGAAGGCGTCGCCCATGCGGAACGTGCCGCCCGGCAGCTCCACCATGGGGTGGGGCGGCGGGGAGGTCCGTACGGTCGGCAGCGGCAGGAGTTCGACGGCCGCCGGGTGGCCTCCCGTACAGCCGCGTCCCGGGGTGCAGCAGGCGCTCACGCGGACACCGCCTCGGCCACGGCGCGTACGGGCACGGGTTCGGGCGCGGCGGCGAGCAGCGCCCGGGTGTAGGGGTCGCGGGGGCGCTCGCACAGCTCGTCGGCGTCGCCGGTCTCCACGATCCTGCCGCCGTGCATGACGGCGATGCGGTGGCTGACCTGGCGGACGACGGCCAGGTCGTGGGCGATGAAGACGAGGGCGAGGCCCAGGTCGCGCTGGAGGTCGGTGAGCAGGCCGACGATCTGGGCCTGGACGGAGACGTCGAGGGCCGAGACGGGTTCGTCGCAGATGAGGACGGCCGGTTCGGGGGCGAGGGCGCGCGCGATGCCGATGCGCTGGCGCTGCCCGCCGGAGAAGGAGCGCGGGTGCCGGTCGGCGGCGGCCGGGTCGAGGCCGACGAGGCGGAGGAGGTCCGCGACGCGGTCGGCCCGCTCCCCGGGGGCGCCGATACCGAAGGCGCGCAGTGGTTCGGCGACGATCTCGCCGACGGTCATGCGGGGATTGAGGGAGGCGTAGGGGTCCTGGAAGACCATCTGGACGCGGCGGCGTACGGCGTGCAGCTCGGCGCGGCCGGGGCGGGTGACGTCCCGGCCGTCGAGGAGGATGCGGCCGCCGTCGGCGGGGTGGGCGTGGGCGAGGACCCGGGCGAGGGTGGACTTGCCGGAGCCGGACTCGCCGACGATGCCGAGGGTCTCCCCCGCCGCGAGGGTGAGGGAGACGTCGTCGAGGGCGGTGAAGCGGCGTCGGCGGCGGCCGTACGTCTTGCTCAGCGACTCGGCGGCGAGGACGGTGGCGCCGGGTGCGGGGCGGTCGATGCGGGCGGGGGGCGGGGGAAACAGCGGTTCGTCCCGTTCGGCGCCTTCGGCGGCGGGCAGGCAGGCGACGCGGACGGTGTCGCCGGACGCGTTCGGCTGCGGTACGGCGGGGAGGGTGGATACGGCGGTGAGCGGGGGTACGGCCGTGTGGCAGCGGTCCTCGGCGAGGGCGCAGCGGGCGGCGAAGGCGCAGCCGGCGAGCGGGAGGCTCAGGTCGGGCGGGGTGCCGGGGATGCCGGTGAGGCGGGTGCCGGAGGGTGCGGAGAGCCGGGGCACGGCGGCGAGGAGGCCGGCGGTGTAGGGGTGGCGCGGTCGGGTGAGGACCTCGGCGGTGGGGCCGTCCTCCACGACGGTGCCGCCGTACATGACCAGGACGCGTTCGCAGGCGCGGGCGACGACGCCCATGTTGTGGGTGATGAGGACGAGCGCGGTGCCAGTGGTACGGGTGAGCTCGCCGAGGAGGGTGAGGATCTGGTCCTGGACGGTGGCGTCGAGGGCGGTTGTGGGTTCGTCGGCGAGGAGGACGTCGGGTTCGCCGGCGAGGGCCATGGCGATGAGGACGCGTTGGCGCTGGCCGCCGGAGAACTGGTGCGGGTGGTCGTCGAGGCGGCGCTCGGGGTCGGGGATGCCGACGAGGCGCAGGAGCTCGACGGCGCGGTCCTTGCGCGCCCGCTTGTCGCGCCCGCCGTGCGCGCGGAGCACCTCGTCGAGGTGGCGGCCGACGGTGAGGACGGGGTTGAGGGCCGTCATCGGGTCCTGGAAGACCATGCCGATCCGGGCACCGCGCACGGCCCGCAGCCGGTCCTCGCCGGCGGTGGCGAGGTCCTCGCCGTCGAGGCGTACGGCGCCGCCGGTGATCCGGCCGGTGCCGGGGAGCATGCGGAGCAGGGCGAGGGCGGTGGTGGACTTCCCGGAGCCGGACTCCCCGACGACGGCGAGGGTCTCACCCCGCCGGAGCGTGAAGGAGACGTCCCGGACGGCGTACAGGGTGCCGCCGTCGGGGGTGGTGAACTCCACGTCCAGGCCCTGGACTTCGAGGAGCGGTGGGGTGGTCATCGGCGTATCTCCCGGTTCAGTGCCTCGGCGGTCAGGGAGAGGCCGAGGACGAGCGCGGTCACGGTCACGAGCGGTCCGGCGGCGAAGTGCGGGGCCTGGGCGAGGTAGGGCATGGACTGGCTGAGGACGGCTCCGAGGGTGGGCTCGGGGGGCCGGACGCCGACGCCGAGGAAGCTCATGGCGCCTTCGACGAAGACGGCGACGGTGAGGGAGACGGCGATCTGGACGACGAGCGGGTCGGCGGCGTTGGGCAGGATGTGCCGGGTGAGGATCCGGCCGCCGGAGGTGCCGCCGACGCGGGCGGCCGTCACGTACTCCCGGCCGCGCTGGACGAGGATGCCGGTGCGCAGGAGCCGTCCGAAGACGGGGATCTCGGCGAGGGCGATGACGAGGACCACGGGCAGCCGGCCGGGGCCGAGGATCGCGGTCACGGCGAGCGCGAGGATCAGTCCGGGGAAGGCGAGGATCAGGTCGAAGGTCCGCTGGACGACGGTGTCGAGGACCGGGTGTACGGCGGCGGCCAGGGCGAGGAGGCAGCCGAGGGCGGCGCCGAGCGGGACGGCGGCGGCGATGATGCCGAGGTCCGCGCGGATGCCGTACAGGAGGCGGGCGAGGAGGTCGCGGCCCAGGTCGTCGGTGCCGAGCGGGTGGCCGGGGGTGCCGGGCACGGCGAGCGCCAGGCCGCTCTGGTCGGTGGGGCCGTGTCCGGCGAGGAGCGGGGCGAGGAGCCCCGCGAGGACGACGGCGGCGACGAGGGCGAGACCGGTGCGGCCGCGGGCGGTGCCGAGGGCGGCGCGGTAGCCGTGGCGGGGGCGACGCGCGCGGGGCGAAGCGGGCTTGGTGAGCGTGGTCATGGCGGTCACTCCCACCTGATCCGGGGGTCGAGCCAGGCGTGGACGAGGTCGGTGAGGAGCTGGACGAGGACGAAGACGGTGACGAGGAGGAGCAGGAGGTCCTGGACGACGGGGTAGTCGCGGCGGATCAGGGCTTGTTCGGCGAGCTGTCCGAGGCCGGGCCAGGCGAAGATCGCCTCGACGAGGACGGCGCCGCCGAGGAGGTAGCCGGTCTGCATGCCGAGAAGGGTGACGACGGGCGGGAGGGCGTTGGGCAGGGCGTGCCTCAGCAGGAGGCGGCGGGGGGCGATGCCGGCGGCGGTGGCGGTGCGGACGTAGTCCTCGGCGAGGGCGCGTTCGATGCCGTCCTCGAGGTAGCGGCCGAGGACGGCGGCGCTGGGCAGGGCGAGGCAGAGCGAGGGCAGCAGCAGGTACTGGACGCCGAGGTCGGGTGCGGTGAGAAGGGGGACGCGGCCGCCCGGGGGCAGGACGCCGAGGAGGACGGAGAAGAGGAGGACGAGGAGGACACCGGTGACGAAGGGCGGCACGGCGAGGGCACCGGTCGTGAGGACGCGTACGGTGCCGAGGACCCAGCGGTTGCGGGCGGTCGCGCCGAGGATGCCGAAGGCGGCGCCGAGGACGACGACGAACAGCAGGGCCCCGAGGGTGAGTTCGACGGTGGCGCCGAGTCCGTCGCCGATGAGGTCGGCGGTCCGGCCGCCGATCGCGTAGGACGGTCCGAGGTCGCCGGTGAGGAGGTCGCCGAGCCAGCGGACGTACTGGGTGGGCAGGGGCGCGTCGAGGCCGAGGCGCGCCCGGATCACGGCCTCGGTCTCGGCGCTCGCGTCGGGTCCGGCGAGGACGGCGGCCGGGTCGCCGGGGACGAGTCGGAGGACGGCGAAGGCGAGGAAGGAGGCGGCGAGGAGGACGAGGAGGGCGGAGGGGAGTCTCCGGAGCAGGTAGCCGCGCATCTCAGCCCGCCAGGTAGGCGTCGTCGAGGTTGAGGTAGGCGAACTTGTTGAGGGTGACGCCGTGCAGCTTCTTCGCGGAGACCTGGACGGAGCCGCGGATGACGAGGTCGATGATGAACGCCTCGTCGAGGAGGGTGTCGGTGATCTGCTGCCGCAGCGCGTTGGCGCGGGCGCCGGTCGCGGGGGTGGTCCAGGCTTCGCGGACGACCTTCGTGTAGGCGGCGGAGCGGAACTTCGAGGTGTTCTTGGCCTCGTTGAAGGGGTAGGCGCTGACGGCGAGGGTGGAGGGCTGCACCTGGGCGAAGCCGTGGCCCATGGTCCAGAGGGCGGGCATGGACTGGGAGATGAGCTTCTTCTGGGCGGTGGCCGGGTCGGTGGGCTGGAGGGTGACCTGGACGCCGATCTGCTTGAGGTCGTACTGGATCGCTTCGGCGACCGCGGTGTCGCCGGGCAGGCCGAGATGCAGCAGCGGGAGGTCGAGCCGGGAGTGACCGGCGGACTTGAGGAGTTCGCGGGCCTTGCCGGGGTCGTACGTGTAGTGGGTGCGGCCGGCCTCGGTGAAGGCGGGCGAGGACTTGGGCCAGGGGGTGGCGGAGGCGAGACCGTGACCGCCGAGGACCTGCTTGAGGATGCGCTCGCGGTCGATGCCCCAGGCGAGGGCCTGCCGGACGGTCTTGTCGTTCAGCGGGGCCACGGTGGTGTTGACGCCGAGGTACAGGGCTCCGGCTCCGGTGGCGTACTCGCCGAGGGCGAGATCGGGGGTGGTGGCGACGGTGGCGAGGTTGTTGCCGGGGACGTCGAAGGAGAGCTGGGACTGGCCGGTGCGGAGGGAGGAGAGCAGGGCGTCGGCCTGGGGTACGACGCGGAACTCGACGGCGTCCAGGTAGGGACGGTCGGGCTGCCAGTACTTCTCGTTCCGGATGAAGCCGAGACCGGCGCCGGGGCTCCACTTGGTCAGCTTGAAGGGGCCCGTGCCGTTGAGCTTCTTGCCGGTGACGGCGTCCTCGACGCTGTTCCGGTCGGTGAGGATCATGAACTCGAAGAGGTCGAACAGGTTGTTCACCGGGTGGGCGAGCTTGAGCACGAGTTCGTGGTCGCCATGCTTCTCGAAACCGGCGACGGCGGCGGCCGTCGCCCTCAACTGCGAGGCTCGGACCGGATTCTGAAGGTTCTTCACCGCGAAGATCACGTCGTCGGCGGTGAACGGCCGACCGTCGTGGTAGGTCACGCCGGTGCGCAGCTTGAGCGTGATGCTGCGGCCGTCCTTCGCGTACTCCCAGGAGGTGGCGAGTTCGGGCTGCGGCTTCAGCTGGTCGTCGTACCGGGTGAGGGTGTTGTAGATCAGCCGCTGCTGGAGCGACTGGCCGCTCTGGGCGAAGAGCAGGCTCGGTGTGAAGTCCGAGTTGATGGCGACGGTGAGGGTGCCGCCGCGCTCCGGCTCCGTGGCGGCCTTGCCGGCGGGCGCCTCGGCCTCGGAGACCGCGGAGCGGCAGCCCGTGAGGCCGAGCCCGAGCAGCAGGGTGCCGCCGCCCGCGGCGCGCAGGGTCGTGCGCCGGGAGAGGGCGGTGGGCGTGGAGGAGTACAGCTCGGTCATCGATGCCTGCCTGTGAAAGAGGGTGTGAGGCGAAAGAGGGTGTGAAGCCGCAGGGTGCACGGATTCGTTCCGCTGCGGAAGGAAGAGGCGCGAAGGGAGGCCCGCGCGGCCGGCGGAGGGCGTGCGGAGGTACGCGGTGGGGTGCGCCGTCACACGGGAAGGGCGTACGGCGTGTCAGCGAGGGGGGTGCGAGGGGCCCGCGTGCGGCGTGGCCGGGGCGGGAGTGGCGAGGCCGGTGCGGCGACCGGCGCCGGGGTCAGGCGCGGACGGCACAGACCGCACTGGCCTGTCGACAGAGGTCGACGTGCCTGCGGGAGATGAGGTGCATGTCCGGATTCACGGGAGCAATATGACAGCGGCTTCACGGAGCGGTCAACCGGCATTGACCGCATGATGAGACGACATCAGCTTTCACACAGGGCGGGAAGCAGCTCTCCTGAGGTCTCAAGAGGCCTTCTGAACAGGGGATTCAGCAGAACCGTGCCCGCCGCGACGGGCAGCGTGGCCGGTCCAGCATGTGGACTGACGATGCGTTCGGGGTCGTCGCAGACGTGCGAGAGGTCGATCGCGGCCCCGCGGATCTCCTCCAGATAGTCCGGTTCGAGGATGCTGGACTGCTCGGTCACGACGACCAGATCGGGGTTGAGGACGTCGAGGAGCAGGGCGACGGCGCGGCCGACCGCACGCGCCCGTTCGCGCAGCAGCCGGTCGGCGCGCCGGTCCCCGGCCGCCGCCGCGTCCACGACCAGGAAGGTGTCGGGCTCGGGCACGATGCCCCGGCGGACGGCCGTGGTCGCGAGGGCGGTGTTCGACGCCGTGGCCTCCAGGCAGCCGGAACGTCCGCACGGGCAGGGTGCCGTGGAGTCCGGTACGGGCAGGTGGGCCACGTCCCCGGCCGCCGCGCCGGGTCCCTGGTGCACGACGCCGGCGAGGCCGACGGCCGCGTCGACGACATTGCCGACGAAGAGGTGGACCAGGCTGCGGCGGGCGGCGGGCCGCCCGAAGAGGATCTCCGACTGGGCGATGGAGCGCGCGTGGTTGTCCAGGCGTACGGTGCGTCCGCCGAGGCCGCGGGCGAGTTCGGCGGCGAGCGGCCGACGGCGCCAGCCCAGGGCGTCGTGCCGGACGACCACCCCCTCGGCGGGGTCCACCCAGCCGCCGACCGCGGCGCCCACCCCGAGCAGGGGGCGCCCCCGCGCATGGGCGTCGAGGAATCCGCGCAGTTCACGGGCGATCGCGGCGGGCAGGGCGTCCGGCGCGATGCCGTCGTGGGGGTAGGTGCGCCGGGCGACCACCTGTCCGCGCAGGTCGACGAGGGCGAACGTCGAGCCGGGGACGCCCAGGTGGACGCCGCCCGCGACGGGCCCGGCGATGGCTCCGATGTGCAGGTCGACGGGGATCTGGGGCCGTCCGACTCCCCCGCCCCCGGCGAGTTCGGGCAGCTCGCGCAGGAGGCCGAGGCGGGTGAGGTCGGTCGCCTGGCGCGAGACGGCGGCGGGGCTGAGGCCGGAGAGCCGCGCGACGGCACTGCGGGCGACCGGGCCGTGATCGAGGACGGTCCTCAGCACGGTGGCGGCATTGGCCTCGCGCCGGCCGTCGCCCGCCATGCGAGAACCGTGCGGGGTGGTCGTCGTCATGGGTGCCTCTCTGGTGACTGTTGCGGTGGTGTGAAATCCCGGGGCCGCCGGACGCGGGCCCGCCGGCCGCCCCTTCGCCACCGGTCGTGTCTGCCGTACGGAGGGAAGTCTTCGCTGGTCAACGGCGGTTCCGCAGACCGTGGGGACTCCGGCCATCGGCGCCGGGCAGGCGCCGATTCAACCATCGTGAGCGGTCGTTCGGGGCACGGACGGCCGCTTGACGTGCGGCGGCGGCCGCTGCGAGTCTCCGGGACATGTTCGCGACCTCCTCCTGTCCCGCCGTCCTCGGCGCCTGACCCTCGCGACCCTCGCGCGTGGCCGGCCCGCCGGGCCCACCGCCTCCCCCGTACGCCCCGCTGTCCCGACCCCATCTTGTACGGGTTCCCGTACCACCCCCTCGGGCATTCGTCACCTCATTGCTTCCGCTCCGAGATTAATTGCTCCGGGAGCTCCCCGGACCTCCGAAAGGACCCGCCATGTCGACCGCGACCACCCCCGTCACCGTCCAGAAGGTCGGCGGCCGCCTCGGCGCCGTCGTCTCCGGCGTCCGGCTCGGCGGCGACCTCCCCGCCGAGACCGTCGCCGAGATCCGGGCCGCGCTCCTGCAACACAAGGTCGTCTTCTTCCGGGGCCAGGACCACCTGGACGAGGAGGCCCACGAGGCCTTCGGCCGGCTGCTCGGGACGCCCGTGGCCCATCCCACCGTGCCGTCGGCCGACGGCCGTTACTCGTTCCCGATCGACTCCGACTACGGCGGCCGGGCCAACCAGTGGCACAGCGACGTGACCTTCGTGCCGGCCTACCCCGCCTTCTCCGTCCTGCGCGCGGTGGTCATCCCGCCGTACGGCGGCAACACCCTCTGGGCCAACACGGCGACGGCGTACGAGAAGCTGCCCGAACCGCTGCAGGCCCTGGCCGACGGCCTGCGCGCGGTGCACTCCAACGACTACGACTACGCGGCCCTGCGCCCCGGCGTCCTGCCGGAGCAGCTCGCGCGCTTCCGCGAGGTCTTCGCCTCGACGAAGTTCCTCACTGAGCACCCGGTCGTACGGGTCCACCCGGAGACCGGCGAACGCACCCTCCTCCTCGGCAACTTCGTCCAGCGGATCAGTGGTCTGACGGGCGCCGACTCGCGCGCGCTGCTCGACCTCTTCCAGGGGCACATCGAGCGCCCGGAGAACACAGTGCGCTGGCAGTGGCAGGTCGGCGACGTGGCCATCTGGGACAACCGCGCCACCCAGCACTACGGCGTGGACGACTCCGACGACCACGAGCGCAAGCTGCGCCGGGTGACCATCGACGGCGACGTGCCGGTCGGCGTGGACGGCCGATCCTCGGTCCTGCTCGCGCCCGAGTCCGTGCCGGACCCGGCGTTCGGCATCGCGTCCGGCGACTCGACGACCTCCGAGACCTCGAAGGCCTCACCGGCGGCGTGACCCATGACCGCCCCGGGTGAGCATGGTTCGCCCGCGCCCGGGGCGGGGGGACGGGAAAGCCGTCAGGAGGACGGCGGCAGGGCGTAGTTCGTGAAGCCCAGCCAGTCGAGGGTCACGCAGGGTTCGTCCCCGAGGACCCAGGCGTCGTGTCCCGGCTTGACCTCCATGTAGTCGCCCGGGCCGAACTCGGCGGTCTCGCCGTCGTCCATGACGACCTTCATCCGGCCGCTGACCACGTATCCGACGTGCGAGGCCTGGCAGCTGTCGGTGCCGGCGATCGGCTTGATGTGCTTGGACCACCGCCAGCCCGGCTCGAAGACGGCCCGGCCCACCGAGCCGCCGTCGCCGATGAGCAGGTCCAGCCTGCCCTTGCCGTCCTCGAAGGGACGCGTCTCGTCCGCCGAGTCGAAGCTCTTTCGTACGATGCCGGCCATCGTGTACTCCCGGCGATGGGAAGAGTCCGGTGTCCCCGAGTCCGTTTCCAGGCTACGCCGGGGCGACGGGGGTCACCGCGCGCGGCGGGTCGCTTTTGGTGGGTTCCCACACTTTCGACACCCATTTTCTATGCCCATCCCATAGAGGGCAGACCTACACATAAAGGACAGATAAGGGCACAATGAAGACGCGGCACGATGCCGCAAGCGCGGTCAGACGTGCAGAGCGCCAGAAGGAGGCGAGTCGTATGGCCGACGTCTCTCACCGTCCCGGTGATATCACGGGGCACCCCGATGCGTCGGAGATGCGGGACCGCTACGCCCGCATGCTGCAGACCCGAGGTGTCGCGGCGGTCGAGGAACTCGTGATCCTCGCAGGAGTCTGGGCGGCGATCTCCGCCTACACGGTCCACTTCGCCGCCGCTGCGCCGACACTCGCCATCACCAACCTGGTCGTCGGCATCGCCCTCGCGGTCCTCGGCCTGTGTATGTCGATGGCCCCGGAGAGGTCCCAGGACCTGAACTTCGTCGTACTGCTCATGGGTGCGTGGCTCATCGTCGCGCCCTGGGTCGTCACCCGGCACCCCAGCACGGGCATGATCGTCAGCAACGTCATCACGGGCGCATGCGTGTGCCTGTTCTCCCTGACGGCCGGCGGACTGCTGATGAGCAAGAGAAGGACGTGACGCGTCGATCCTCTCCCCCCGAACGGCGGTACCTCCCCCAAGAGGTACCGCCGTTCACCGTATGCGCGCCGTTCCGCCCAGTGACGGATCGGCGCGTTGGACCGCCCCGCCTTGTGCAGGATGGCGCAGGACCGCCGCCCTGCACCCCGCCTAGCCTCGCCGCAACAGCACGAACGAGGGGCGGTACCGCCGGTGAACTGGCACATCCACGACTACCGCGAGAGCGATCTCGCCGCCGTCGTCCATCTGATCGACACCACCGCCGAGCTCGGGCAGGAGTCCGTCTTCTCGCTCGCCGAGTGCATCGGCGCCCTCACCTCCCGTCAGCCGGCCGTGGTCGCCGTGCACCAGGGCGCCCCCATCGGGGCGGCGCTCGCCTGCGTCTCCGGCGAGCGGGCCTGGGTCATGCGGATCGCGATCTCCTCCGCGTGGCGGGGCCGCGGCCTCGCCAGCGCCCTGCTCGTGGAGCTGGAGCGGCGGCTCGTCGCGGCCCGCGTCGGACGCATCGCGTACGTCCTGCCGGAGGAGGAGCTCCTCGGCGAGGGCCTGCTGAACGCCGGGTACACGCGCCAGCCGGCCGTCGCGTACTTCGAGAAGGTGGAGCCGCTGCACGGCCCCGCCGCCGGCCTCCTCGACGACCTCGGAGGCCGGCTCCTTCCGGGCGACCTGTGGGCGAAGGTCGCCGGCATGGAGCGGGAGAAGGACCTGATCGAGCGCCGGGTGGTGCTGCCGCTGGCCGAGCCGGAGCGGGCCACCCGGCACGGGGTGCGGCCGCCGCGCGCGGTCTGCCTCTTCGGCCCGCCCGGCACCGGCAAGACCACGTTCGCGCGGGGCATCGCCTCCCGGCTCGGCTGGCCCTTCGTGGAGATCCTGCCGTCCCGCCTCGCCGACGAGGGGAACCTCGCCGCCGCCCTGCGCTCCGCCTTCGCGCGGATCGCCGAGCTGGAGCGGGTCCTGGTCTTCATCGACGAGGTCGAGGAGATCGCCCCGGTCCGCTCGGAGCCCGCCCAGCCCGGTGGCATGCACGGCGTGACGAACGAACTCCTGAAGCTGATACCGGGGTTCCGGGAGCGGGACGAGCGGCTGCTCGTCTGCGCGACCAACTCGATCCGCTCCCTCGACCCGGCGTTCCTGCGCCCCGGCCGCTTCGACTACCTCATCCCGATCGGTACGCCGGACAAGGCGGCGCGGGCGGCGATCTGGTCCCGCTACACCGACGGGCGGCCGGACGTCGACATCGACGAACTGGTCCTCGCGAGCGAGCTGTTCACGCCCGCCGACATCGAGCACGCGGCCCGGATCGCCGCCCAGGCCTCCTTCGAGCGGGACCTCGTCGCGGTCGGCGGGCGCGGCGGCGACGACCCGGCACCCGGGGCGAGCACGGCCGACTACCTGGAGGCCATCGCCGAGTGCCGGCCGACGGTCACGCCGGAGATGATCGAGCAGTTCGCCGCGGACATCACCTCACACGCCCGCACCTGACGGCGAACCGCTCCCCGGCCGCGTCCAGTTCGGCCCGGTCGGGGGGCTGGGCGCCGGCCCGGGAGACGGTGACGGCCGCCGCCACGGCCGCCCTCCGCAGCAGCCTCACGAGGTACTCGGCACCGAGCCCGTCGAAGGTCTCCCGCCCGGCGAGGGTGTCGAGGACGGCCGACATGAACGAGTCGCCCGCGCCGACCGTGTCGACGACGGTGACCGCCGGCGCCTCTGCGAAGGCCGTCTCCCGCCCGGTGAAGGCGAGCGAGCCGTCGGCGCCCCGGGTGACCAGGACGACGGCCGGGCCGAGGCCCAGCCAGCGGGCGGCGACGGACTCGACGGACTCCCCCGGATACAGCCAGGCCAGGTCCTCGTCGCTCGCCTTCACCACGTCGCTCAGCGCGACACAGCGCTCGACGCGGGCGACGGCCTCGCCGTGCTCCCCCATCAGTTCGGGCCGCACGTTGGGGTCGTAGCTGACCGTGGCCCGGTCGCGGAGCCGCCCGACCTCGGCCAGGACGGTGGCCGCGCCGGGGGCGGTGACGGCGGCGATGGAGCCGATGTGCACGTGGACGGGCCGGTCCACGTCGTACTCCCCGGCCTCCAGGGTCCAGGCGATGTCGAAGGTGTACGAGGCCCCGCCCCGCGCGTCGAGCCCGACGACCGCCGACGGGGTGCGTACGGGAACGCCGCCGACCTCCACCCGTACCCCCGCGCCCTTGAGGTGGTCCGCGATCAGCCGCCCGGTGGGGTCGTCGGCGAGCTGGGTGAGCAGGGTGACGTCCCGGCCGAGGCGGGCGAGGCCGTAGGCGACGTTGGCGGGGCTGCCGCCCGGGTGGATCCGTTCGGTGCCGTCGGCGCCGCGCACGATGTCGGCGACGCACTCGCCGATCACCAGGAAGGACATGGGTCAGAGCTCCTTGGCGTAGGTGTCCTGGTAGCCGGCCCGGCCGCCGAAGACGTTCAGGCCGACGTGACCGTCGGTGTAGGTGGCCGCCGGGTCGGTGAGGTCGATGATCCGCTCCCCGTCGAGGAAGACCTGGATACGGGTGCCCTGGTGGACGATCCGCAGATCGTACGTGGCGCCGTGCCGTACGAGGGCGGGGACCTTGGCGAGGGCGGCCGCGTCGTCGAAGGAGCCGCCGCGCCGGACGACGAGGCGGACGGACCGGAGGTCGGGGTCGACGTTGAGGACGTACCCGTCGGCGCCGTCGGCGGAGGCCCGCCAGATCAGGGAGGCGGCGCCCCGGGTTCCGTCGGGGCCGCCGAGCCGG
Source organism: Streptomyces vietnamensis (assembly GCF_000830005.1). NCBI lineage: Bacteria > Bacillati > Actinomycetota > Actinomycetes > Kitasatosporales > Streptomycetaceae > Streptomyces > Streptomyces vietnamensis. Next base: position 626,824 of record NZ_CP010407.1, read on the forward strand.
AGCAGGGTGGTGAGTTCGAGGTCGGCGAAGCGTCGGGTGGACATCGCGTCGCTGTCGCGGTCGAAGACCCCGGTGTGACCGGCGCCGGTGGGCTCCCAGCGCCCGGCGGGGACGGTGGTGAGGGTGCCGAGGTCCGTGCGGAACTCCCCCGGCGGCGGTGAGGCGGGCAGGGCGGGGAGCGCATCGGAGAGACGGCAGGTGGAGGCGAGGCGGTGGACGGCGAGTTCGGCGATCCGCACCGCGCCTCCCTCGGCGGTGAAGGCGATGCCGTCGGCGTCGGGGTCGGGCAGGACCAGGCTGGTGACGACGGCCTCGCCCGCGCCGCCGAAGACCTCCACGGAGGAGGAGTCGACGAGCACCCGCAGCCGGACCGTGCGGCTGCCGTCGGGGGCCCGGACGGCGGCGAGCGGGGCCTCGGTGCGGCCCGCGAAGTACCGGGTGAAGTCGGTGCGTCCGGAGGTGGTGCGGTCGACGAAGAGGCGTTCGCGGACGGTGTCGTAGCCGACGAGGGTGGCCTGCCCGTCCTTCGCCCGCAGACGGAAGGCGCAGCTGGTGGCGGCGCCGGTCGGAGGCAGCACGAGCTCGGCCTCCAGGTCGTACGTGGTGCCCGTCAGGCCCGCGCAGGGGTCGGGCGCGCCGGGTCCGGCCGTGAGGTCCCTCCGTACCGTCGTGTCCGTGCGCAGGGAGGCCAGTTCGGCGACGGGCCGCTGGCGCAGGACGGGGCCGTCCGGGCCGTCGGCGAGGGTGAGTTCGCGGGGAAGGGAGTGCTGGCCGTTCCACGGGCGGGTGGGGGCGCTGAAGGGGTAGTCCCAGTCGGTGGTCCAGCCGAGCCAGACCCGGCGCGCGTCGGGCAGGTCCGCGAAGGTGATGGCCGCGTAGAAGTCGCGGCCGTGGTCGCTGCGCGGGGCCGGGCCCGGGGCCTGGTGAGCGGTGAAGGCGGTGCCGTTCCAGTTGCCGGTGAGGCAGCGGGCGGTGGAGCCGTCGGTGGCGCGGACGGCGCCCGTGCTGAAGGTGAGGACCCAGACCGTACGGGCGGGGTCGCCGTCGACGGGGAGCGGGAAAAGGTCGGGGCACTCCCAGACCCCGCCGCCGGCCACCCACTCCCCGTAGCCGAACGAGCTGGTGTGGGACCAGTGGAGGAGGTCGCGGGAGGTGAAGAAGCGCACGTGGTCGCCGCCGGACACCACCATGACCCACTGGTCGTGGGCCTCGTCCCGGACCACCTTCGGGTCGCGGAAGTCCCAGCCGCCGTCCGGGCCGCCGGGGTTGCCGATCAGCGGCTCGGGGCCGCCGTACGGCTGCCAGGAGCGGCCCCGGTCGGTGCTGTAGGCGGCGCGGACCGCCTGGTTCCCGCCGATCTTGTCCGGGTGGTAGCTCGTGTAGTAGGCGATGAGACCCGAGCCGCCGCCGAACAGACCGGAGGCGTCGCCCGGATCGGCGACGGCCGAGCCGGACCAGCGGTGGCCGTACTCGTTCCAGTCGAGGGCGGTCGGCAGGGCGCGCCAGTGCAGGAGGTCGGTGGAGACGGCGTGCGCCCAGCGGCCTTCGGCCTGGTGGAAGAGGTGGTACTCCCCGTCGAGGTGCACGAGGCCGTTGGGGTCGCTGCCCGGGCCGGTGCGCGGTGAGTGGTGGACGGCGGGGCGGTACGGCTCGGTGTAGTGGTCGCGCGCGTCGGAGACGTACACGTCCTGGAAGTACGCGGTGCCGCCGGCCGCGACGAGGCCGACGGTGTCGCCGGAGGCGGCGGCCGGGGCGCGCAGGACGTCCACCCCGTCCACGTACACGGTGAACTCGCCACCGAGGAGGTGGACTTCGACCCGGTACGGAGTCCCCGGGCGGATCGGGCGTACGGGCGGGGGCACGGTGGCGAGGACGGCACGGCCCGTGTGGTCGAGGAGCCGTATCGAGCCGGTCGCGGTGTCCAGGAGGATCTCGTGGCCACGCACGAGGAGGCCGGCGGCGCTCGCCCCGGCGAGCAGGACGTCGGCGGAGACGACGAGGTCGGGGCCGTCCGGGGCGGGCGCGGTGCGCAGCCCGTCGTCGCCGCGCAGGCCCTTGAGGTCACGGCTCCAGGTGCCGGAGAGGGTGGTGGCGCCGGGGAGTTCGGCGGGCGGTCCGGCGGCGGTGACGTTCTCGAAGGAGACCCGTCCGTTGTAGGCGAGGAGTCCGGGGCGGCCGGAGAGGTGCGGGGCGGGCGCCGGGTCCTCGGTGTCGATGACGGGGGCGTAGCCGTCGGGGCGGAGGAAGTCGCTCTGCCAGTGGACGCGGAGGCGGCGTCCCTCGGCCTCGACGCGCAGGCGGTGGACGGTGCCGGGGGCGATCGGGGTGGTGTGGGTGGCGAGGGTGACGTCGCCGTCCACGCGGTAGAGGCGGAGGCGGCCCAGGTTGGGGTCGGCCTCGACGGCGTAGCCCCGGGTGCCGGTGGCGTCGGCGCGGACGAGGAGGGCGGCGACGGCGTACGGGTCGTGGACGAGGACGTCCGCCTGCACGGAGGTGTCGTACGCCTCCTCGGCGGCGATCGTCCGGATGTTGGCGCCGTCGGGTGCGGCCCCGGTGAGCCCGAGCGGGGTCGGGGTCCAGCTGCCGGTGCTCGTCCAGTCGCCGAGGTCGGTGGTGACGGTCCAGGTCCGGGGCGGTCCGAAGGTGACCGTGCCGCCGTCGGCGAGGAGGCCGACGTGGCCCGCGGTGTGGCGGTGGTCGACGGTGGTGAGGACCTGCTCGCCGTCGACGTGGACGGTGAGGGCGGGCCCGTCGAGGGTGACGTCGAGGGCCGCACCGGGGCCGTTGCCGCCGGAGGCGAGGGTGGTGCCGCTCGCCAGATCGACCAGCTCCACCTGCCCGTTCGCGGGTTCCAGGAGGACGGCGTAGCCGGTGGAGCCGTCGGGCGCGGCCCGCAGGACGAGCCCGCCCCGGGCGTGCGGGGTGGCCGGATCGGCCGTGATCCGGACGGAACAGCCGGCGCGGACGCCGATCCGGTGCTCGGACACGGCGAGCGCGGTCCCTGAGGCGGCGGAGGCGTGCTGCCCGCCGTCCGGGGTGCGCTGCCAACTCCCCCGGTACGGAAGGGGGTCGGGGAGCGGCAAGGTGACGGCCTCGGGAAGGGTCGCGGTCCGGCGGCGGCGCGCGGGGGCGGCCTCGGCGGTGCGGGGTGCGGCGAGGGCGGGCAGGAGGGCGAGCCCGCCGGCCTGGAGCAGGGTGCGGCGGCGGAAGGGGAGTTCGGGGATACGCATGGGGGCCTCCTCGGCGGTGGGGTGGCGCCTGTACGAAGGGGAGGGTCCGGTGCCGGGCACGGGGCCCGGCACCGGCGGAGGGGTCACGGCCGGACAGGTGGAGGGGTCACGGCCGGACAGGTGGAAGGGTCACGGCCGAATCAGCGAAAGGGGCGCGGCCGGAGCGGGCGCGAGCCCGGCACCGGGGCAGCGGTCACGGCCAGAGCGGGCGCGGGGCCGTCTCGATCGGGGCCATGTGCCAGGCGTCGAGGCGGGCGACGGTCGCGCGGCCGGTCGTGGTGAGCGAGACGCCGGTCGCCTCGTCGGGCCGGGTCGGGTAGACGCGGGCGGCCAGGGCGCGGCCGTTGGCGAAGACCTCCAGGGCCGAGTGGTCGACGAGGACGCGGAGTTCGACCGTGCCGTCCGGGCCGAAGGGCAGGTCGCCGTGGCGAGGTGCGGTGTCGACGTCCGGGTCGAGGCTGCTCGCTTCGCGGTGGAGGCGCAGGGTGCCCGAGGTGCCGGCGGGGTCGCGGGTGATCTCGACGACGGTCCGCTCGGCGCCGTCCGGGGTCTCCCGTACCCCGAGCCGTACCGTGGCGCCGGGAGCGAGCCGGAGGGTCGTCTCCAGGTCGAGCTGGTCGCCGCGGATCGCGTCCAGGTCGGCGTCCCCCTCGAAGGGGCCGACGTGCACGTGGTCGCGGCGCAGTCGTGCCAGTTCGGGCACGGGCGCTTGGGCGAGGGCGCCGTCGGGGCCGGGGGTGACGAGGCGCGGCAGGGACATGACCCCGGACCAGCCGGCGCGGGCGGTGGCCTCCTCGCCGCGGCCCTCCTGGAGCCAGCCGAACACGATGCGGCGGCCGTGTGCGTCGCGCGTCGACTGGGGTGCGTAGAAGTAGTTCTGTCCGTAGTCGAGGCGGTGCAGGGCGCTCGGCTCGAAGCGGTCGCCCTCGTACCGGCCCGTCCAGTAGAGGGGGTGGTGGGTGGCGCCCTCGTCCCAGGCGGAGAAGGCGAGGACGTCGGTGCCGTCCACCCGGAACAGGTCGACGCACTCCCACATGGTGCCGGTCCAGTCGAGGTCGGCGGCGGTGCCGTGGCTCGCGTCGCCGGTGAGGAGCGGGCCGACGTACCGCCAGTGGCGCAGGTCCTGGGACTCGTACAGGAAGGCGGTGCCTCCCTGGCCGCGGATGCCGGAGCCGACGAGCTGGCGCCAGACGTCTCCCTCCTTCCAGACGCAGTGGTCGCGGTACGCGGTGACGTCGACGCCCTCCGGCGGCGCGGCGATCACCGGGTTGGCGGGGTCCTTCGTCCAGTGCCGCAGGTCGGGGCTGCCGGTGGCGACGCAGGGCAGTTCGCGTTCGCCGTGCCGGCCCGAGTAGACGAGCGTGGGCACTCCTCCGTCGTCGACGAGGACGCCGGACCAGCAGCCGTCGCGGTCGGGTCCTGTGGTGCCGGGGACGAGGGCGACGGGTTCGTCGGTCCAGGTGACGAGGTCGGTGGAGGTGGCGTGGCCCCAGTGGATGCGGTGGTGGGCGGGGGCGAGCGGGTTGTACTGGTAGAAGAGGTGGTAGACGCCGTCCCAGTGGCTGAGCCCGTTGGGGTCGTTGAGCCAGCCGCCGGGGGACGTGAAATGGAAGCGGGGCCGGTGCGGGTCGCGGAAGGCCCGCTCGGCGAGGCCCTCTTCGACAGTGGCGGCGATCAGGTCGTGTGTCATGCGGCGGTGTTCTCGGCTTCCGGGGAGGCGTCGTCGGCGGGCTGGAGCACGCGGTGGGCGATCTCGTGGGCGGGCGCGTAGAGGTGGCAGCGCACCCAGTGCGGCTGTCCTCCGTCCTCGCCGACGGTGTGGCGTACGGGGGTGGTGGTGTTGCAGGTGCCGTCGTCGTACGGGCAGGACTCGGGGTTCAGGACGGCGGCCCGCAGCCCGGCGCGCTCGGCCTTGTCGTAGCCGGTGCGCCGGGCGGGGTCGGGCACGGCGGAGAGCAGCAGCCGGGTGTACGGGTGGGCGGGGGCGTCCATGACGGCGAGCGCGTCGCCGCCCTCGACGAGTTCGCCGGCGAACATGACGGCGGTGGTGTCGGCGAGGTAGCGGGCCGAGCCCAGGTCGTGGGTGATGTACAGCATGGACAGGCCGCGTTCGTCGCGGAGCCGGCGCATCAGGTTGAGGACGCCGACCCGGACGGACACGTCGAGCATGGAGGTCGGTTCGTCGGCGAGGAGGACGTCCGGTCCGACGGCCAGGGCGCGGGCGATGGCGACGCGTTGGCGCTGTCCGCCGGAGAGTTCGTGCGGGTGGGAGTCGAGCATGTCCTGCGCCAGGCCGACCTCCTCCATGAGGGCGGTGAGCCGTCCCCGGTCGGCCGGGTGGCCGTGGAGGACGAGGGCGCGGGTGAGGAAGTGCTCGACGCGGTGGACGGGGTTGAGGGAGCCGAAGGGGTCCTGGAACACCATCTGGACCTTGCCCCGGTACGTACGGGAGGCACGGCGGCGCTCGGTGCGGAGCACGTCCTCGCCGTCGAGGAGGATCTGCCCGGAGGTGGGCCGTTCGAGGCGGGCGAGACAGCGGGCGAGGGTGGACTTGCCGCTGCCGGACTCGCCGACGAGGGCGGTGACGCGGCCGGGGGCGAGGTCGAGGTCGACGCCGTTCACGGCGCGGACGCGGCGGCGGGAGAAGACGGTGCCGACGGGGAAGTCCTTGGTGAGCCCGCGGATCTGGAGGAGGGTCATGCGGGGGTGCCTCCGGTGAGGGCGGCCCAGCGGCCGGGGGCCACCTGGCGCAGGTCCGGGATGTTCGTGGAGCAGTCGGCGCGGTCGTCGGGGCAGCGGACGTGGAAGCCGCAGCTGTCGGCGGTGCGCGGGGCGTCGAAGAGACCGGTGAGTTCCCGGCGCGGTCCGGTGAGCGGCGGGAAGGCGTTCATCAGCGCTTCGGTGTACGGGTGGAGGGGGCGCGCGAACAGCTCCTTGGCGTCCGCGAGTTCGACGAGCCGGCCGCCGTACATGACGCCCATGCGGTCCGACAGCTCGACCATCAGGGACATGTCGTGGGTGATGAAGAGGACGGAGAAGCCGAACGCCTGCTGGAGTTCGCGGATCTGGGCCATGATCTCCTGCTGGACGACGACGTCGAGCGCGGTGGTCGGCTCGTCCATGATGAGCAGGGCCGGCTTGAGGGCGACGGTCATGGCGATGACGACGCGCTGGCGCATGCCGCCGGAGAGCTGGTGCGGATAGGCCTTCAGCCGGTCGGGCGAGATGCCGACGAGGTCGAGGAGTGCGGCGGAGCGGTCGCGGGCGGCCCGCTTCTTCAGCTTCTCGTGGGTGGTGAAGATGTCGCCGATCTGTTCGCCGACGGTGAGGACCGGGTTGAGGGAGTTCATCGCGGACTGGAAGACCATGGCGATCTCCCGCCAGCGGAAGGCGCGCAGTTCGCGGGCGTCCATGGCGAGGACGTCGCGGCCCCGGAAGGTGACCGAGCCGGCGGTGATCTCGGCGGGCGGCTTGAGGAGCCGCATGACGGCGTTGGCGACGGTCGACTTGCCGCAGCCCGACTCGCCGGCGAGTCCGAAGATCTCTCCGGCTCCGATGGTGAACGACACGTCGTCGGCGCCGACGACGCTGCGGCCGTCGCCGCGGTATTCGACCCGCAGGCCCTGGACGTCGAGGACGTTCACTTCTTCCCCTTCCGGCGGGCGCGCAGTCGCGGGTTGGTGATCTCGTCGACCGCGTAGTTGACGAGGGCGAGCGCGAAGGCGACGAGCGCGATGCACAGGCCGGAGGGGACGAACGCCCACCAGGCCCCGGTCATCAGGGCGCCGTCGTTGCCCGCCCAGTAGAGGTTGGTGCCCCAGCTGACGACGGAGGCGTCGCCGAGGCCGAGGAACTCCAGGCCGGCCTGGGCGCCGATGCCGAAGATGACGCAGCCGAGCAGGGTGGTCATGACCACGGACGCCATGTTGGGGAGGATCTCCCGGAACATGATCCGCAGCGGACGCTCGCCGGTGACGACGGCGGCGGCGACGAAGTCCTTGCCCCGGATGGAGGTGGCCTGGGCGCGCAGTACACGGGCCGAGCCGGCCCAGCCGGTGACGGTGAGGACGAGGACGACGGTGGTGGTGCCGGGCGGCAGGAACGCGGCGAGGATGACGAGCAGCGGCAGGCCCGGCAGCAGCAGGAAGACGTTGGTGACGAGGGTCAGCAGGTCGTCGACGAGCTTGCCGAGGTAGGCGGAGGCGAGCCCGACGAGCAGCGCGACGAGCGTTGCGGCGATGCCGACGGTGAAGCCGACGAGCATCGAGCTGCGGGTGCCCCACAGGGTGAGGGCGAGGACGTCCTGGCCCTTGGCGGTGGTGCCGAGCCAGTGGCCGGCGGAGGGCGGGGTGGCGCCGAGGTCGGTGATGAGGGACGGGTCGCCGGGTGCGAGGACCGGGGCGAGTGTGCCGAGCAGCGCGAAGACGGCGAGCAGGAGGAGTCCGGCGCGGGCCTTGCGGTCGGCGAGCAACCGGCGCCCGAGGCCCTGGCGGGCGGGGCGCGCGGTGCCCTGCGGGCGGGGCGGCGTGTCGTGGGGCACGGCCGTGGCGGTGTCCGGGGCGTCGAGGACGGACGTGTCGGCGACGGGGGTGCCGACGACGGACGTGTCGGCGACGGGCAGGTCGGGGACGGGCATGTCGGGGTTCCCTCCTCAGCGGACGCGGACGCGCGGGTCGAGGCGTACGTGGATGAGGTCGACGACGAAGTTGGCGAGCAGGACGGCCGCCGTGATGGTGAGGAAGATGCCCTGCATCAGCGGGTAGTCGAGGGCCTGGACGGAGGCGAGGAGCTGGTAGCCGATGCCGGGGTAGGCGAAGACGACCTCGGTGAGGAGGGCGCCGCCCACCATGAAGCCGAGGGCCATGCCGAAGTTGGTGACGGACGGCAGCAGGGCGTTGCGGGCGGCGTACCGGAACATGATCCGGGCGGGGCTCAGTCCCTTCGCCTCGGCCATGGTGACGTAGTCCTCGGCGGCGGTGGCGATCATGGTGTTGCGCATGCCGAGCATCCAGCCGCCGATCGAGACGAGCACGATGGTGAGGGCCGGAAGCACCAGGTGGGTGGCGACGTTCCCGAGGAACGCGGCGTCGAAGGCGGGTTCGAGTCCGACGTCGTACGCGTGCCGGAGCGGGAACCAGCCGAGGGTGACGCCGAAGAGGTACAGCGCGCCCATCGCCAGCCAGAAGTACGGGAACGAGCCGACGAAGATCAGCAGCGGCGGCAGCGCGGAGTCGAGGATCCCGCCCCGGCGCCAGGCGGCGAGGACGCCGAGGAGGTTGCCGACGAGGGCGGCGACGAGCAGGGCGGTGAGGCCGAGGAGCAGCGTCCAGCCGATCTGGGAGCCGATGACCTCGGAGACCGGGGTCGGGAAGCGCGAGATGGAGATGCCGAGGTCGCCGGTGGCGACGCTGTGGAGGTAGTCGACGTACTGGCGCCACAGCGGGCGGTCGTCGAGACCGAAGAGTTTCTGCAACTGGGCGATCTGATCGGGCTGCATCGTCCCCTGGGCCTGGGCGAACATCCGGGAGACGGGGTCTCCGGGCATGAAGCGCGGCAGCAGGAAATTGAGGGTGACGGAGGCCCAGAAGGCGATCAGGTAGAACCCCAGGTTGCGCAGGACGAGACGCACTGCTCTTCTCCCTGTCGGTGTTTCGGGGGTACGGGCCCCGGCGGCGCGCGCCGGGGCCTCTGGCGGAACTAGCCCTTGACGGGCCGGAGGGAGGTGAGCACGAGGACGGTGGTCACGGACCGGTTGGAGAGGGTCGCGTACGGGTCGTCCTTCGTCGGCCAGCCGGTGAAGCGGGCGTCGGTGTACGCGCCCCACTCGGGGCCGGGGAAGAGCGGGACGACGGGGGCGTCGGCGGCGAACAGCTTCTGCAGCTCGCCCGCCCTGGCCTGCTGGGTCTTCGGGTCGGTGGTGGCGGCGAAGGCGTCGATGAGCCTGTCGGCCTTCGGGTCGCCGAAGCGGTGGTAGTTCTCGGTGGCCTTCTCGCCGACGGGCTTGACCTGGGTGGTGGCCATGGCGCCGCGGTAGAACTCGTACGGTGTGGCGCCGTTGTTGCTCCACACGATGCCGCTGTCGAAGGTGCCCGTCTCGTACGAGGAGACGACGGCGGACCAGTCCGGGGACTTCACGGTGGCGGTGACGCCGACCTCGGCGAGGTTCTGCTTGATGATGTTGGCGACCGAGATCCAGTCGGAGGAGGCGGAGCCGACGGAGATGTCGAGGGTGAGCGGCTTGCCGTTCTTCTGGGTGCGCCTGCCGCCGGCGCCGAGCTTGTACCCGGCGGCGTCGAGGGCCTGCGCCGCGGCCTTGCTGTCGTGCGTGGTCCAGTCACAGGAGGCGGCGACGGTCTTGTCGCGCCAGGTGTCGTAGGCGTTCGACAGGCCGGTGCAGTCGGCGGGGACGCTGTAGCCGTTCATGGCGACCTTGGCGATCTTGGCGCGGTCGACGGCCCGGCTGAGCGCCTTGCGCAGGGCGGGGTCGTCGAAGGGCGCCTTGGCCGTGTTCAGCTGCCAGTTGATCATGGCGCCGGTGGTGGGGAACCAGTAGTGGTTGGTCTTGGGGTTCTTCGCGACGAAGGACTTCTGGATGTCGGGGATGAACGCCTGGGTCCAGTCGACCTCGCCGTTGGTGAAGGCGAGGTTGGCGCTGTCGTTGCCGGAGAAGGCGAGCAGGCGTATGCCGGCGATCCGCTGCTTCGCGGGCTGCCAGTACGAGGGGTTCTTCCGCAGCTCGTAGGACTGGCTCTGGAAGTGCTCGACCTGCGTGTACGGGCCGGTGCCGACGGGGGTGGCGTTGGTGTCCTTCGCGGGGTCGGCGATCTTCGACCAGATGTGCTTCGGGACGATGTAGTGCCCGCCGATCTCGTAGAGCGAGGGCGAGAAGGGCTTGTTGAAGTGGAAGGTGACCTTCTGCGGGCTGTCGGCGGTGACCTCGTCCAGGTACTCGAAGCCGCCGAGCAGCTTCTTCTGGAGCTCGAAGGTGTGGACGACGTCCTCGGCGGCGAAGGGCTTGCCGTCGGACCACTTCACGCCCTCGCGGAGGGTGAAGGTGACGGACTTCCCGTCGGGCGCCTGGGTCCACGCGGTGGCGAGCCAGGGGGTGTCCTTGCCGTCGGCCGGGTTGTGGACCATCAGCGGTTCGTAGACCGCCTCCTTGGTCATGGGCGCGGCCTTCGGGGAGAAGGGGTTGAAGTTCCGCGTGAAGGTGCCCATGTCCTCGCGGGGAATGGTGAGGAGCTGGTTGCCGGAGGTGTCTCCGGCACCGGCTGCTCCCGCGCCGCCGGAGCAGCCGGTCAGGAGCAGGGCGGTCGCCGCCGCGCCCGCCACGAGGGCGGGGCGGAGCCCCCGCGGGGAGCGGCCGCGGGCAGGGGAGGGTGTCATAATGGTGGCTCTTTCCTCTCTTCAACACACCGGACGAAGACGGGACGGAAGAACTCGGCGGATCTGATTCGCGGTCAGACCGACGAGCGTTCGAGCAGCGGGCAGTCGACCATCACCCGAGGGGTGTCGAGCGACTGTCCCGCTGCGAGAGCGGCGAGCATGTCCACGCCCTTGGCGCCCATCGCCTCGAACGGCAGGGCGAGCGTGGTCAGTTTGGGCCGCAGATAGGCGGCGATGAGTTCCTGGTTGTCGTAGCCCACCACGGCCACGTCGTCCGGGATCCGCAGCCCACGTTCCTTGATGGCGTCGTACGCGCCCATCGCCATCCGGTCGTTGCCGCAGAAGAGCGCGGTCGGCCGGTCGGCGCGGTCGAGCAGTTCGCAGGCGGCGGTGTAACCGCCGTCCGCGGTCGCGTGGCCGGAGACGACCAGCGACGGGTCCAGGGGCAGACCGGCCTCGCGCAGCGCCCGCTCGTAGCCCTCGCGGCGGCCGAGGGCGGCGGGGATGTCCGGGTCGAGGTTGATGAACCCGATGCGCTCGTGACCGGCCTCGACGAGCCGGCGGGCGGCACGGTGGCCGCCGCCGACCTCGTCGGGGACGACGGAGGGCAGTTCGCCCTCGGCGTCGTAGCAGTTGACGAGGACCGTGGGGACCTCGCGGGCCGCCTTGGGGAGGGTGACCGCGCGGTGCCAGGTCGTGGCGTAGAGCAGTCCCTCGACCCGCTGTTCGAGGAGCTTGTCGAGGGCGGCGGCCTCCTGGGCCCGGTCGCCCTCGCTCGCGGCGATCAGCAGGAACTTGCGGTCGAGCCAGGCGCGGTCCTGGGCGCCCTTGATGACGTCGACGGCGAAGGGCGCGGTGACGATCTCGGTGATCAGTCCGTACCACTCGCTGCGCTGGGCGGCGAGGGCGCGGGCGCCCGCGTTGGGGCGGTAGCCGAGCTCGTCGATCGCGGCCAGGATGCGCCGCCGGGTCTCGTCCGGGATGGCCGCGCCGGGGCGGTCGTTCAGGACGAAGGAGACGGCCGTGCGCGAGACCCCCGCCCGCCGGGCGACATCACTCATGGTGACGCTACGAGGACTGCCGGCCGCCATGTCGTCCCCCCTGCCTTTGCCGCGTCTCTGGGTTACGCGCTTTAGTAACGCGCGTTAGTACGACGTTGCACGCAAGTTACGGCCGCCTTCCGGCCACTGTCAATATCTTGGTCCCCGGGGAAGTCCGACGACGGGGAAGAGGTGCCCGGTGGAGACGGTCGAGGGGCTCGCGGTCATGGCGTTCGGCGGCGGGGAGGAACTGGAGGCCTGGCTGGAAAAGCACCACGGGGACACCCCGGGCCTCTGGCTGCTGCTCGGCAGGAAGGGCTCGGACGTCCCCTCGCCGAGCGCGGAGGAGATCCTCGACGGCACGCTCGCGTACGGCTGGATCACCGGCAAGCGCATGGCGCGCGACGAGCGGAGCTACCTCCAGAAGATCACCCCGCGCCGGCCCCGCAGCCTCTGGTCCCAGGTCAACGTGCGGCAGGTCGAGGCACTGACCGCCGCCGGACGGATGCGGGAGCCGGGCCTCGCCGAGGTGCGGGCGGCCCGGGCGGACGGCCGGTGGGAAGCTGCGTACCCCTCCCAGAAGGACGCGACCGTGCCGGACGACCTGGCGGCGGCCCTGGCGGCGGAGCCGGGCGCGGCGGAGGCCTTCGACGCGCTCGGCAGGACCGAGCGCTACCTGGTGATCCTCAGCCTCTGGCAGGCCCGCACGGCGAAGACGCGGACGGCACGACTGGAACGGGCGGTGGCGGCGCTGGCGGCGGGAGAACGACCGTAGCGGGACGGAACGGTCATCGACTCCGGCGGTACAGCACCTGGTGGGCGTCCCACTCCACGAAGGACTCGGCGTGCTCCAGGCCGACGGCCTCCAGGAGCCGACGGGAACGGTGGTTCGCCTCCTGGGTGACCGCGACCACGCTCGGCGCGGCCTCCAGCGCCCGCGCCACGGCCGCGCCGACGGCCTCGCGCGCGTACCCCCGCCCCCAGTGCTCGGGCAGGAACTGGTACGAGACCTCCGTCTCCCCGCCCCGCCCGGCGGCCTCCACCGTGACGAGCCCGAGCACGACACCGTCCTCGGCCCGGACCACCGCGTGGAAACCGGCGGCCCCGACGATCCGCCGCTGCCGGATCCGGATGACCGAGTCGATCACGGGACCGCCGAGGTGCCGCCGCACCTCCGGGTCGGTCCACAGCCGCGTCACGGCCGGCACGTCACCGCTCCGGACGGGCCGCAGCACCAGCCGCTCGGTGACGAGCGGACGGGCGGGAGGCGTCGGGGCCGGGACGTGGGACATGACCCCATCATCGCAGCCCTCGTCCGACTGTCCCCGGGCTCGGGGAACAGCGGTACGGCCGGTTCCTCGATCCCGGCCTCGTCCAGGACGAGGTTCCGACGGTCGGTCGACTGCCGGTCGGTCGACGACAGAACCTTCGGGGTGGAGCGCTCCTCGTCCGGTCCCGTGGCGCAACCACAGCACGCGGCCTTGGTGCGACTGCTGCTGGATCAGCGGCCGCTGTTAGCCTGCCGTCCATGATCAAGCGAAGCCTGGCAGGCCGCATAGGCCGCTTAGCGGGGGACAGCAGGCCGGAGCGCGTGCTGATCGCCGCCAGTTTCGTCAACCGGGTCGGCAATGGTCTGTTCAACGCGGCGTCGGCGCTCTATTTCACCTTGGTCGTGGGCCTGCCCGCGGTGCAGGTCGGCGCCGCGCTCACCATCGCCGGAGTGATCGGCCTGTGCGCGGGGATACCCGGTGGGCATCTCGCCGACCGGCGCGGCGCACGCACGATCATGATGCTCGCCCTCGTGGTCCAGGCGGTGTCGATGGCGTCCCTCGTCCTCGTCGAGAGCTGGACCGCGCTCACGATCATCGCGACGGTCGACCAGATCGCCGCGGCGGTCGGCGGGGCGGCCTGGGGCGCTCTGGTGGTCCGGGTCGGGGGTGATCGCCCGGCCAGGTTCCGGGCGAAGCTGCGCACCTTCGTCAACCTGGGCGTCGTCCTGGGAACGGTGGGCGCCGGGCTGGCGCTGGCCGCGGGCACCCGCGGCGCCTATGTCACGCTGATCCTCGGCAACGCGGCGAGCTTCGCCCTGTATGCCGTGCTGTTGCTCCTGCTGCCCCGCTACCCCGTGCTGGCCGCACCGCCGCAGCAGCGTCGCTGGCTCGCGTTCACGGACCGCCCGTTCCTGGCGTTCACCGCCCTCTACGGGGCCATGGGACTGCAGTACCCGGTGGTCTCGCTGCTCCTGCCGATCTGGATCTCCGAGCACACCGAAGCGCCGCGCTGGACGGTGGCCGCGCTGTTCGCCGTCAACTCCCTCTTCTGCGTGTTGATGCAGACCAGGATCGGCTCGCGCATCGAGACCCTGCACGACGGCGGCCGGGCGTTCCGCAACGCGGGGCTGCTCTTCCTCGTCAGCTGCCCGATGATGGCGCTGGCGGCGTACACCCCGGTCTGGGCCGCGGCAGGACTGGTCCTGACCGCGATCTTCGTCCACAGCTTGGGAGAGGTCTGGGAGTCATCGGCGTGCTTCGCCCTGGGCTTCGGTCTTGCCCCCGACCACGCCCAGGGCCAGTACCAAGGTGTCCTCGGTCTCGGCTTCAGCGCGGGCCAGGCTCTCGCCCCCGCGATCCTCACCACGGTGGTGCTCGGCCTCGGCACGAAAGGCTGGCTGCTGCTGGCGGTGTTCTTCGCGGCACTGGGCGCTGCCGGCCCGTCTCTTGCCCGCTGGGGCACGCGGACCCGGCCGCAGCCAGGCGTTGCCGCGGAAGCGACGGGATGACCAGCGAGTAGGTGTCAGAAGCCTTCTTCCTCGTCGTCCCCTTCCAGCTCCGGCGCGTCCGGGTCGCGCAGCGGGCGCAGGGCGCCGGCGGCCGGGACGCTTGCGGTGAAGCCGTTCGACGTGCACGAGCCGGGCCCGGGCCGGCGCCTCGTAGCCGGGATTCGCCATCGGACCGGGACCAGGGCCCGGCGCCGGGTCGGTCAGCGCGGCTCGGTCTCCCGAGCCGTCAGCGCCGCCTTGATCGGCTCCCAGTCCGGGGCTGTCGGTTCGAAGGTCTCCTTCGCCGTGGCGATGTCCTTGTAGCCGCTGGAGGTGACCACGCACACCACCGGGCCGTCGGCCTCGCGTGGTCCGTGGGCGCGCAGGCCGGCCAGTCCGGCGGCTGAGGAGGTCTCGCACCAGATGCCCTGCGCCGCCAACTCCGCCCGTGCTGCGGCCATCTGATCGTCGGTCACCGTACGGGCCGCTCCCCCGGTCGTACGGACGGCGAGGACGCCCCGGTAACTGTTGACCTCGCAGTCGATGGCGTACGCGGCGGTCGGCCCGACCGGGACGCGGGCGACGGGCCGGTCGGTGCGCAGGGCCTCGGTGAGGGCGCCCGCCGCAGCGGGCTCGGACGCGTACATGCGGGGGACGGAGCCGGTGACGCCGAGCCGCGCGAGCTCCTGGAAGCCCTTGGCCACGCCGAACAGCAACTCGCCGTACCCCGTGGGGAGATGCACCTCCGCCGGTGCGCGTCCGAGGTCGAGCGCGAGCTCGTACGCCAGGGTCTTGTAGCCCTCCGGCCCGAAGGGGTGCCCGGTGTGGGCGGTGTCCGTGACGCTGCTGACGCTCTGGAAGCCGAGCTCGTCGACGATGCGGCGCATCAGGGGGCGTACCGACTCGTACGGAACGGTCAGCACCGTCGCGCCGTAGGCCCTGAGGTGGGAGGCGACGGCGGGCGGGGCGTCCGGGGAGGTGAACACGGCGCACGGCAGTCCGGCACGGGCCGCGTAGGCGGCGGCCGCCGCACCGTGGTTGCCGGACGAGGAGACGACGATGCCCTTCGCCCCCGAGGCGACGGCGGCGCTGACGGCGACCCGGTTGAGCCGGTCCTTGTGGCTCCAGGTGGGGTTGCGCGACTCGTCCTTGATCCAGACGCCGTCGGGGAGTCGGACCAGGGGCGTGTTGCCCTCGCCGAGGCCGGGCGCGGCGAGGGGCGGGAGCAGCGGGGCCCACCGTTCGAGGCCGTGAGCGGCCGGGCGCTTGAACAGGTCCGCGGGGACCCGGTCGTAGGCGTAGTCGATGTCGAGGGGGTACGCGAGGTCCTCGGTGGAGGTGACGGGGCAGCCCCGGGTGAGCGGCGGCCACAACGGGTGGCGTACGGACGGATCGGCGAGCGAGCGCTGGGCGATGGCGAGCGAGGGCGTCACGTGTGGGGCCTTTCGGAGGCGGGGAACTCCGGACTGTCCGGGGCCTTCAGTCCATGCGGCGGGTGAGGGCGGCCAGTGCGCCGGGCCGGCGGCCCGGGACCCGTCGCCGGAGTCCGACCAGGGTGGGGCCGAGGGCACGGGCCCGGTCGCGGTCCCCGATCTGCTCCCACTGGTGGTGGGCCCGGTCCACGGCCCCTTCGACGTCGGGGTCGTCCGGGCGCTGGCCCAGTCCTAGCCGGGCCTCGGCGGCGGCGAGCCAGAGTTCGCAGCTGCGGGCCGGTTCCCCGGCGAGGCGGGCGAGGTCGGCCCGTACCTCCGTCCAGTGCACGGCCTCCACCGACCGGGGTCCGTGGCGGCGCAGGGCCTCGTGCTCCCAGGCCGCCGCCACCGCCGCCGCTTCCCCGTGCCGCCCGGCCATGGCGGCGGCGAGGATCGCGGGGTGCGGGTCCACGACGGGCGCCGGCCCGGACGTGGGCGCGGGTGCGGGTGTCGCCGGTGCGAAGGCCGGAGGGATCGCGGGCAGGGGTACGGGACGGGCCGCGGGCACGGGAGTCGAAACGGGTGCAGGGGTCGGACGGGTCGCGTGCGCGGGCGCCGAAGCCGGCGCGGGTCGGGGTGCGGGCGCGGGTACGGGTGCGGGCGCGGGTACGGGTGCCGAACCGGGCGCGGACACCGGCGCGGATCCCGGACCGTGCGCGGGCACCGGAGCCGGTCCAAGTCCCGGCGTCGGTACGGTCATCGGCGCAAGGAACACCGGCTCCGGCGCCGGGGCCACCGTCCGCGCCCGCGCAGCCGCCTCCGTGTGCGCCGCCGTCGGCGTCAACCGGGCTCCGGAGCGCCAGAGTTCGGCCCAGGCGCGCAGGTACTCGGGGGTCGTGGGCTCGCCCTTGCGCGGGGCGGGCACCACACGCCCGTAGAGCAGGGTGCCGGGCCCCAGGTGCAGCAGTCCGGGCGCGGCGGTGAGGCGCTGCCAGACGTCCGGGTCGGCCGCCAGGTCCGCGACGACGGTCGTGGTGCCGGGCTGCCGGGCGCCGAGCTCGCCGGCGAGCCAGTGCCAGGGCAGCGCCGTGTAGCGGAGGGTCGCCGGGGTGGTGCGGGCGAGCGCGAGATGGGGCAGTTGCTGGCGGCGGTCGAGGTGGAGCTGGCCCGCGAGGCAGACGACCAGGGGGCCGGGGCTCGCGGCCGCCGCGCGGAGGCGGGTGAGGACGGTCTGCGGGTCGAGCGGGTCGGCGAGTTCGACGACCGTGGCGGCCGTGGTGCCGGTGAGGACCCCGGGCGGTACGGCGGCGAGCGCCGGGAGGACGGAGGCGGCGTCCATCGCGCGGCCCCGCCCGGCGGGTGCGGCCGCGAGCAGTACGGCCGTCCCCACCGCGCTCATGACGGCCGCGCCCGCACCGGCGCCTACCGCGCTCGCGGCCGCCGCGCCCCCACCGGCACCCGCCACGCCCGCGGCCGCCGTGCCCGCACCAGCACCCGCCCCGCCCGCACTTGCCGTGCCCGTGGTCGCCGCACCCGCACCACCGGCCACGGCGACCCCACCCGTCGCCGGAGTGCCGGGCGTACGGCCCCCCGGTACCGCCGCATCCACCCCCGTACGCATGTCCGACTCGCCCGCGGTCACCCCGCCCGTGACCGTCGTCCCCGCGCCCACCGTGCCGTTTCCGTCGTCGTTCACCACCCCAGCACCGTAACGGGTCGCGCCCTGTCCGATAATCGCCGGGCCTTTGGCATATGCCAGAAGCACCACCGGATCGAGTGTTGCCAAATCCCTTACGGGCCGTCCCGGGCTGTGCAACAGTCGTCTACGGGCCACCTTCCACACCTGGCCGCGCCGCGCCTGTATCGGAGTACGACATGCCGTCCCATCTGTTCGCGGACCGCCCCGCCCAGCCGCCGGAGCCGGGCGCGGTGGACGCGCTGATCTCACAGACCCGCCGCCTGCGCGGCGAGGTGGACGCCGTCCGCCGGGACTCCGTGGCGGACGAGGACGACCCCCAGCAGCGCTGGCAGCGCGCCCTGTGCGACCTCGCGATGCACCAACTCGACGACCTGGGCGCCCACTTGGGCCAGCTCCGGGCGGGAGTCCCGGCGAGCGCCGCCCCCGAGGACGGGACCGGGGACATCGAGGCCGCCGTCGACACCGCGCACGCGACCGCCCCCGGCACGGCGTACGGAGCGGCCGCCCCGCCCCGGACCGGCTCGCTGCTCTCCCGGGTCGGCTCCGCCGAGTGGAACCTGCTCACCGACGAGGTCAGCTGGTCCGAGGAGCTGTTCCAGATCTTCGGACGGCCCCGCGAGAGCGGGGCGATGTCGCTCGACGAGATGCCCACGATGGTCTTCGCCGAGGACCAGCCCGTCCTCCAGGGGATGGTGACGGACTGCCTGATCGACGGGAAGCCGATCGACGGCGAGTTCCGGATCGTACGGACGGACGGCCGGGTGCGCACGGTGCACATGACCGGCGAGCCCGTGCTCGACACCGACGGCTGCACCGCCTCCATGTGGGCCGTCCTCCGGGACGTCAGCGAACTGCGGCGCAGCGAGCGGGCGGTCCGCGAGAGCCGGGACAGCCTGGAGCGCAGCCGCCACATGGAGCGCACCGAGCGGCGGGTCGCCGTCGAGCTGCAGGAGGCGGTCCTCCCGCCCTGGCGCGGCTCGCTCCGCTTCGCCCACGACGGGCCCGCCCCGCTCGACGTGGCCGCGCACTACCTCCCGGCCGCCAGCACCGGTCTGATCGGCGGCGACTGGTACGACGCGCTCGCGCTGCCCGGCGGGGACGCGCTGCTGACCGTCGGCGACCTGACGGGCCACGGGGTCGCCGCGACCTCCTCCATGGCCATGCTCCTCGGCGCGCTGCGCGGCATGGCCGTCGCCGGTATCCGCCCCGCCGCGCTGATGGGCCACCTCAACCAGCTCCTGGAGACCTCCGTACAGCCCGCGCTCGGCAGCGCGATGTGCTGCAGGTACGACCCGGTGGCCCAGACCCTGGTCTGGGCGCAGGCCGGCCACCCCGCCCCGCTGCTCTTCCGCAACGGGACGGGGCACGTGCTCCGGCGGCCCGAGGGCGTCCTGCTCGGGGCGACGACCGGCGGCGCCTACGGCGAGGCCGAGACCCGGCTGCTCCCGGGTGACCTGCTCGTCCTGCACACCGACGGGCTGACCCGAGGCAGTGACTGGGACGACGACACGGGCACGCGACGGCTGCTCGCCCTCGGCCCCCGGCTCGCGGAGGCACGGGACGCGCAGGACGGCGTGCGCGCGGTGGTGGAGGAGTTCGGCGAGGAGTCACGCGAGGACGACGCCTGCGTGATGGTGGTCCGGGTCACCGGCTGAGAACGCCCGGGGTCACCCCTCTGGAACGAGCCCGGGGTCACACGCCGATGCCCCCGGTGGGCACCCCCTGCGCCGGACCGAAGCCGGCCCGGGTCACCGCCGGACTGTCCTCGCCCGCCGCACGTCGAAGTCGGCCTCACCCGCTGCACGCGGGAGCCGGCCCCGCCCGCTGACGAGACCTTCCCGAGCCTCCCCGTCCCGCAGGACGGGGAGGCTCAGGCCTGTCCGGTCCTGGGGCGGTTGACGGGGGACCTGGGGAGGGCCAGCTCGATCTCCTCGCGCAGGTTCTCGATCCTCGAGTAGCCCGCGTACTGGCCGGTGAGCCGGTACATCTCCCGCAGCCGGTCCCAGGTCCGGTGGGACGAGGTGTCCCCCATGGACATGAGGGCGAGCCGGGCGTACCGGTCGGCCTGTTCCGGGTCGTCGGCGATGAAGCAGGCCGAGGCCATCGAGATGTGGTCGAAGAGCTTCGAGCGGTCGTGCCCGCCGCGCCGCAGTTCGAGCGCCAGCTTGGCGTGGCGCTGTGCGGGGACCGCCGCCGCCGGGTCGTGCTCGGCGAGGGTGCGGTAGGCGAGGGCCTGCATGCCGTGCATGTCGGCCTCGTCGAAGTTCTGCATCCAGCTCGGCTTCTCGTCCTGCCGGTCGGACACGAACAGCTCCTCGGCCTCGCCGAGGGTGCGGCGCATCGCCTGGCCCCGGCCCATGGAGGCCTGCGCCCAGGCCTCGATGGTGTGGAACATGGCCTGGGTGCGGGGCAGCACCCGCTCGCCCGAACCCGCCTTGGCGAGCTTCATCAGGTCGAGGGCGTCGTCGGGGCGGCCCAGGTGCACCATCTGGCGGGCGGCCCTGGACAGCGCCTCGCCGGCCCGGGGCCGGTCGCCGCCCTCGCGCGCCGCGTGGGCGGCGATGACGAAGTACTTCTGCGCCGTCGGTTCGAGACCGACGTCGTGGGACATCCAGCCCGCGAGGACCGCCAGGTTGGCGGCGACGCCCCACAGGCGCCGCTGGAGGTGGTCGGCGTGGCGGTAGGCGAGCATGCCGCCCACCTCGTTGAGCTGGCCCACGACCGCCTTGCGCTGGAGACCGCCACCCCGGGAGGCGTCCCAGGCACGGAACACCTCCACCGAGTGCTCCAGGGCCTCGATCTCCTCCGACCCGATGGGGGCGGCCTCGTAGCGGTCGAACCCAGCGGGGTCGGCGTGGAGGGGATCGGTGGCCCGCTGGGCGGTGCCCTGGCGTGCGGGGTCGGTCTGCAGCCAGTCGTGCATGGCGTTGCTGAGTACGGAACCGGCGGCAAGCGCGGCACCCGCGCCCACCAGGCCGCGTCGGTTGAGCATGAGGTCCATTCCCGTGAATTCGGTGAGGACCGCCGCCGTGCGATCGGGTGCCCAGGGCAGCCCGTCAGGGTTCTCCGTCTTCCTGACGTCCTGCTTCTTTCCGGCGCGCCCGCGTCGTACGAACCCGAGGTCCTCGATGGTCACGACACGGCCGAGTCGCTCGGTGAACAGTGCTGCCAGCACCCGGGGGACGGGATCGCGCGGGGTCTCGCCCCGGTCGATCCACCGCCGCACCCGCGAGGTGTCCGTCGCCAGCTGGGGGTGGCCCATGGCCGCCGCCTGCCGGTTGACCAGTCTCGCGAGTTCGCCCTTGGACCAGCCGGCCAGGCCGAACAGGTCTGCCAGGCGGGTGTTGGTTTGCTCGGTCACGTCTAAGCCCCCAGGTTCTCGGCTGAGTTGACAGTAGCCCCCTGTCATAGGCCTGGCGACAATTCGCCAGGCTTCGCCAGGGTGCGCGAGATGTTCCGCCACCCGCGCCCGGGTGTCAGGTAGGAACGCGCCACCCCGCCCCGCCGACCGGCCCTCATTCCCCAGGGTGCGGACCGGGGGCGGGCGGGGCGACGCACGCAACTCGTCGGCACACGAAGGGATCTGTCCTCGCATGTACACAGCATCGTCCTCCGTGTCCGCCCCGCCCCGGCCGCAGCACCGCATCGTCCCCGCCGGCGCCGGACCGTACCTCGCCCCCGCGCCCCAGGTCGTCCGACCGAGGCGCTGGGCGGGCGGCACCGGTACCCAGCCGGTCAGCGGGCGAATCGATCTGTCCGGCCCCCAGGGGGCGCAGCTGAAGACGGCGATCGCGTCGGTCCACCGGATCTGCCCGGAGTTCAACCCGGTGCAGGTGCTGCGGCGCAGCGGCCGTTCCGTACTGATCGTCGGGACGACCGGGCGGACCACGGCGGTCGCGAAGTGTTTACTGGACCACTCCCCCGCGTGGGTCGAGCGGTTCCGGCACGAGATAGCGTCCTACCGCTCCTTCGTCCGTCACCGTCCGCCGGTGCGGGCGCCGCGGCTGATCGCCGCGGACCCGGAGAACTGCACGCTGGTGATCGAGCGGATGCCCGGACGGGCGGCGGCGCTGTCGCGCCATCCCGTCGAGGCCCCGCCCCGGGCGGACGTGCGGGCCGCGCTCGGTGCGATCGCCCGGCTCAACGCCTGGCGGCCGCCGGCCGGGACCTTCGACGCGCCGCTGGACTACGGCGCCCGGATCGCCCGCTACCACGAGCTCGGGCTCTTCACGGACCGGGACCGGGACGACCTGCAGAAGCTGCTGCACGGTCTGGCGCACGCGGGCGGCCGCCAGGGCATGGGTCAGTTCTGTCACGGTGACGCCCTGCTCTCCAACATCCTGCTCTCCCCCGCCGGGCCGGTCCTCGTCGACTGGGAGCACGCGGGCTGGTACCTGCCCGGCTACGACCTGGCGACCCTGTGGGCGGTGCTCGGTGACGCGCCGCTGGCCCGGCGCCAGATCAGTCAGCTCGCCCAGCAGGCGGGCCCGGCCTCCCGGGACGCCTTCCTGGTGAACCTGATGATCGTGCTGACGCGGGAGATCCGTACCTACGAGACGGCGGTGCAGCGCACCATGAAGGAGGCTCCGCCGGCCGGTTCCGTGCCGGTGCCGTCGGGGGCGCTCGCGCCCGGTGAGGAACAGCGGCTGCTGCTGAGGCGGCTGCACGACGACTGCGCCATGGCACGGCGGGCCGTGCGCGCGGCGGTCGGGACGCGCTGAAGGGGCGGGTCCGGCCGACCACACGGGGGCGGTGCGCCGTGGGCCCGGTGCCGACACACCGGGACGCGGCGCACCGGCTTGTCCCCGTCGGGGTATTCGCGGAAGTCCCCGAACTCCCCGAAGTCCCTTCCGACGGCCCTTCATTGGTCCACTCCAGTGACGCGTCCCAGGCCCGGGACCCGTCTCCGCGAAACTCCGCCTCATGGCCTCCATTGCCGCCCTGACGTGGGAACTTCCGTTTGCGCGGGCGTGATTGACGGGACGTCCGGGAGCCGATACCCCTGTACGGGTTCGGCCCCGCACGCCCCCGTCTCACCCCCTGCCTCTGGAGGCCGCCTTGCTCCGTTCCACATCGCGCAGACGTCCGTCACCGATCCGTGTGCCGGGGGCGGTGGGCGCCCTGGCGTCCGCCGCCCTGCTGCTTCCGCTGCTGTCCGCCGCCCCGCCCGCCGGCGCCGACGTGCCCGAGGCGGGTGCCCTGCAGGGGCAGTTCGCGCGGGCGGCCGAGCGTCAGGGCGTGCCCGAGAGCGTGCTGCTCGCCGTCGCGTACCTGCAGTCGAGGTGGGACACCCACGGCGGTGCGCCGAGCGTGACCGGCGGCTACGGGCCGATGCACCTGACGGACGCGGTGACGGCGCTCGAAGGGGCCGCTCCGCACCACTCCGAGGGCGAGGAGGACGCCCGCGGCGACTCCTCCCGTCCGGCCCGGACGGGCGCGGAGGTCCCGCTCCCCGCGCCGGAGCAGCTGCCCGAGCGGCTGCGGACCCTGGAGCGGGCCTCGGAGCTGTCCGGGATCCCGGCCGAGGAGCTGCGCACCGTACCGGCCGCGAACATCGAGGGCGGAGCGGCGCTCCTCGCGGCGGCGCAGCGGGAGGCCGGGCTTCCGGCGAGCGCGGACCCGGCCGACTGGTACGGGGCGGTGGCGCGGTACTCCGGTGCGGACGACTCGGCGACCGCGGCTACGTACGCGAACGACGTGTTCGACGTGATCAGGACCGGGGAGACGCGGACGACGGACAGCGGGCAGGTGGTGTCGCTCCCGGCGGCCCCGG
This sequence comes from Streptomyces vietnamensis, assembly GCF_000830005.1. Taxonomy (NCBI): domain Bacteria; kingdom Bacillati; phylum Actinomycetota; class Actinomycetes; order Kitasatosporales; family Streptomycetaceae; genus Streptomyces; species Streptomyces vietnamensis. The sequence continues at coordinate 650,122 of NZ_CP010407.1, forward strand.
CGGTCGCGCCCGCCACCGGCCAGGTGGACGCCCTGGGGCTCCGCCGGTCCGCCGCCGGCCCCGTGGAGTGCCCGGCCTCGGTGGCCTGCGAGTGGGTCCCCGCGCCGTACGAGGAGTTCGGCGACGGCGACTACGGCAACCACGACAAGGCGAACCGGCCCGTCTCCCAGTCGATCGACTACATCGTGATCCACGACACCGAGGCCGACTGGAAGACCACCCTGAAGCTGGTGCAGGACCCGACGTACGTGTCCTGGCAGTACTCGCTGCGCTCCTCCGACGGGCACATCGCCCAGCACGTGCCGCTGAAGGACGTGGCCTGGCACGCGGGCAACTGGTTCGTGAACGCCAAGTCGGTGGGCCTGGAGCACGAGGGCTTCCTGACCTCGCCGGACTCCTGGTACACGGAGGCGATGTACCGGTCGTCGGCGCGCCTGGTGCGGTACATCGCCGGGCGGTACGGCATCCCGCTGGACCGGCAGCACGTCCTGGGCCACGACAACGTGCCGGGGACGACGGCGTCCTCGATCAAGGGCATGCACACGGACCCGGGTCCGTACTGGGACTGGGCGCACTACTTCCAGCTGCTCGGCCGTCCGATCACCCCGAGCGCCGGTCCGCACGCGGGCGTGGTGACGATCCGTCCCGACTACGAGTCCCACCGGCCGGTCTACACGGGCTGTGTGACGGCGGGGCAGGCGTGTGTGCCGCACGGCAGCGGGGCGGTGCGCCTGCACACCGCGCCGAGCGCCGACGCGCCCCTGGTGAAGGACATCGGTCTGCGGCCGGGCGGGCAGGACTCCACCACCGGGGTCAACGACACGGGGGCGCGGGCCTCGACCGGGCAGAGCTTCGCGGTGGCGGAGCGCCGGGGCGACTGGACGGCGGTCTGGTACCTCGGGCAGAAGGCGTGGTTCGAGAACCCGGTGGAGGAGCCGACCGCGGTGAACGTACGGGGGCAGGTCCTGACGCCCCGGGAGGGTCTGGCGGAGGTGCCGGTGTACGGGCGGGCGTATCCGGAGGCCTCGGCCTATCCGGCGGGCGTGCCGGTGCAGTCGGTGTCGCCGCTGCCGTACAAGCTGCTCGCGGGTCAGCGGTACGTGGTGGGTGGCCGCACCCCGGGCGAGTACTACTTCGCGCCGGTGTTCGACCCGAGCGGGCACACGGTCGTCCGGGGTCAGGAGGAGTACTACCAGATCCAGTTCGGCCATCGGGTCGCCTTTGTGAAGGCCGCTGACGTGCGGGTTTCCCAGGGCTGACGAAGGGCTGGCCGAAAGGCGCGGGGTGGTGCCGGGCGCGGGGTCCGGCACCACCCCTCCGGCGTTCATACGACTATTCGGGAGATCGCGTGTGCCGTCCGGGCGACGGGTAAGGCTGGGCCGGTCAAAGGCCCAGCTCACCGGAAGGCTCCCCAGGAAATGCCTCAGCCCTTCGTTATGCCGGATTTCTATGTTCCGTATCCGGCACGGCTCAATCCCCATGTGGAGGCCGCCCGCACGCACACGCGTGACTGGGCGCGGGAGATGGGGATGCTGGAGGGCTCGGGCGTCTGGGAGGAGCACGACCTCGAATCCCACGACTACGCGCTGCTCTGCTCCTACACCCACCCGGACTGCGACGAGGAGGCCCTGAACCTCGTCACCGACTGGTACACCTGGGTCTTCTTCTTCGACGACCACTTCCTGGAGGTCTTCAAGCGCACCCAGGACCGGGCGGGCAGCAAGGCCTATCTGGACCGGCTGCCGCTCTTCATGCCGGCGGACCCGGCGGCGGGCATGCCCGAGCCGGTCAACCCCGTCGAGGCGGGTCTCGCCGACCTCTGGCGGCGGACCGTCCCCTCGATGTCCGAGGGCTGGCGGGTGCGGTTCGCGGAGGCGACCGAGCACCTGCTCCACGAGTCCCTGTGGGAGCTCGACAACATCAACGACGGGCGGGTCGCCAACCCCCTGGAGTACATCGAGATGCGCCGCAAGGTCGGCGGCGCGCCCTGGTCGGCCGGGCTCGTCGAGTACGCGGCGGGCGCCGAGGTCCCCGCCCAGGTGGCGTACTCCCGGCCGCTGCGCGTGCTCAGGGACGCCTTCTCGGACGCCGTGCACCTGCGCAACGACCTCTTCTCGTACCAGCGCGAGGTGGAGGAGGAGGGCGAGAACAGCAACGGCGTCCTCGTCCTGGAGCGCTTCCTCGGCTGCACGACCCAGGAGGCGGCGAACGCCGTCAACGACCTGCTGACCTCACGGGTCCAGCAGTTCGAGAACACCGCGCTCACCGAGGTGCCGCTGCTCGCCGCCGAGAAGGGCCTGAGCCCGGAGGAGTGCGCGGCCGTCGCGGCGTACGCGAAGGGGCTCCAGGACTGGCAGTCCGGCGGTCACGAGTGGCACATGCGCTCCAGCCGGTACATGAACGAGGGCATGGTCGGCGGGCCCTCGCACCTGGACGGGATCATCGGCACCTCCGCCCTCGACGTCCGGACCCTCTTCGGGCGACCGGCGGCGGCCCGGCACCGGGCGTTCACCCATGCGCCGCACCAGCCCGTGGGGCCCTCGCTGCTGCCCGAGTTCGACCTGCCGTACCCGCTCACGCTCAACCCCCACCACCGGGAGGCGGCGCGGCACACGGTCGACTGGGCCGAGCGGATGGGGCTCCTCGACGACCTCTGGGACCGGCCGATGGCGGAGGGCTTCGACCTCGCGCTGTGCGCGGCGGGCCTCGATCCGGGCGCCTCCCTGGAGGAGCTGAAGCTCAGCTCGGACTGGCTGACCTGGGGGACCTACGCGGACGACTACTATCCGGCCGTCTTCGGGCGGGCGGGCAGTCTGGCCGGCGCGAAGGAGCAGACCGACCGGCTCAAGGCGTGCGTGCCGCTCGACGAGCCGGCGACCGGCGCGGCGTTCGCGGTGAACCCGCTGGAGAGTGCGCTCGCCGATGTCTGGGCGCGGACCACCACGACGATGACGCGCGCGACGCGGGCACTGCTGCGGGACTCGCTCGACGCGATGCTCGACAGCTGGATGTGGGAGATGCACAACGTGGTGCAGCACCGGGTGCCCGACCCGGTCGACTACATCGAGATGCGCCGCAGCACCTTCGGCTCCGAGCTGACCATGCTGCTCTGCCGGCTGCGGCAGGAGACGACGCTGCCGCCCGCGGTCCTGGCGTCGGGGACGGTACGCAGCCTGGAGAACGCGGTGATGGACTACGGGGCGCTGGTCAACGACCTGTTCTCGTACCAGAAGGAGATCGAGGTCGAGGGCGAGGTGCACAACGGCGTCCTCGTGCTCCAGAAGTTCTTCGACTGCGACTACCCGACCGCCGTGTCGATGATCGACGACCTGATGCGGGGCCGGCTGCGCCAGTACGAGACGCTGAAGCAGCGTGAGATCCCCTTGCTGTACGAGGAGTTCGAGCTCACCCCGGCGGGGCGGGAGGCCTTCGAGGCGTATCTGCGGGGCCTTGAGGACTGGCTCGCGGGCGTCCTCAACTGGCACCGGAAGGTACGGCGTTACGGCTCCGAGGACGTGCGCGCGGGCAGCGGCAGCACTCTGCTGCGCCAGGGTCCGAGGGGGCTCGGCACCTCGGCGGCGCGGATCTCCGAGCTGCTCGGCGCGGGTCCGCGCTGAGGAACGCCGAAGGCCTCCGGGACGGGCCCCGGAGGCCTTCGGATCAAAGGATCGACGGATCGACGAATCAGGGGATCGGCGGGTCAGGGGCGTCGGCCGCGCAGTTCGTCGAGCTCGCGGCGCTCGCGCTTGGTGGGGCGTCCCGCGCCCCGGTCGCGCACGGCGGCGACGGCGACGTGCTCGCGCGGCGGCGGGGGCGGACTGTTGTCCACGTACGCCTCGGCGGCGACCGGCGGGCCGACCCGCTTGACGTGGAGCTCCTTGATCTCGACGATCCGCTCCCGGCCGCCGTGGTAGATCCGGACCTCGTCGCCGGGCTTCACGGCCTGGGCGGGCTTGACCCGCTCGCCGTTGACCTTGACGTGTCCGGCCCGGCAGGCGGCCGCGGCCTGCGAGCGGGTCTTGGTCAGACGGACCGCCCAGATCCAGGCGTCGACGCGCGCGCTCATCGGGCCCCGCCCCCCGTCAGCCCTGCTGGAACAGTTCGGCGGGCAGCGGCTTGAGCAGTGCGTACAGGTCGTCGGTGATCGGCCGGTCCCAACTGGCGATCGTCACGAGGACGTTGTCGCTGCGGTCGAACTGGACGCAGGAGATGCGGCTCTCGGAGAGCTTGAGGCGGCGCACGATGAGGAGGTTGTCGCCCTGCATGACGGGCATGTCCTCGGTGTCGAGGACCTCGACCGGCTCGTCGTTCTCCAGGGCGGCGAGGAGCTGCGCGACCTCGAAGGGGATCTGGCCGTCGGCGAGCTCGCGCGCCGGGGAGCCCTCGGGGAGGTTGCCGATGATCATCGCGGGTCCGCGGCCGCCGAACAGGTCGTAGCGGAGGAACACGCCCTGGCAGGAGCCGTCGGGTGCGGGCAGCAGACCGGCGCCGAGATTGCCGGGCCAGTCCCCCGGATCCATGGCCAGGACGTCGAAGTCCGGGCCCGCGGGTGTGGCGGCGCTGCGGCGGCGGAGGAAGGACATACGGCCATGGTACGTGCCCCGGCGCACGACGCGACGCGCCGGGCGGCCCCCTCCGGCCGGCCCCGTCCGCCGGGCCGCCGATCACCGTCCCGGTCGCCGTCCCGGTCGCGGACGGTGAGCCCGGCGGCGGCCCCGCTCACGGGCGGTGAGCGCGCTCGTGCCGCTCGTACGCGGCGGGCGACCGGTCGAGCCGGCCGGCGGACTCCCCCGGAGCTTCGGGCGCGCGGAGGGTCCGGAGGCCTCGGCGGTCACCCGGTGTGCCCTCCCGGTCACGGAGGGCACACCGTACTGCCGGGCTCGGGCGCCGACGTACGGCCGACGGGGCCGCCCGTGGCCGTCACCCGGCCGAGCCGGCCGACCGTCGCGAGAGCCGGTCCAGAGCGGCCAACGCCTCCTCCGCGCGGTCGTGTTCGACGAAGAGGTGGTCGTGGTGGAATCCGGCCACCACGTTGCAGCTCATGCCCGCCGCGGCGAGCTCGGTCGCGACGGCCGCGGTGAGCCCGACGGCGTCGAGCGCGGAGTGCACCCGGAGCGTGATCCGCCCCGCCACGTAGTCGTACGCGAGCCCGGCGGCGTCCGCCTCCTCCTGCCGTACGACGAGGGTGAGGCCCTCGGGTTCGGCGACGGTGACGACGGGGGCGACCCCGGCCGGGGCGGGGCCGTCCACCGTGGTGAAGACGTAGCGGCCGGGGTCGAGTTCCGGGCGCATCCCGGCGAGGAGCCCGGTCAGGTCACGTTCCGCGTTCATGGGGCTCAGGGTAGGCGGGCTCAGCCGGTGGGCGGGGTGTCCCCCACGAGCCACATGGAGAAGAACTGGGCGCCGCCTCCGTAGGCGTGGCCGAGCGCCCGACGGGCACCCTCGACCTGGTGGGCGCCGGCGTCCCCCCGTACCTGCAGGGCCGCCTCGGCGAAACGGATCATCCCGGAGGCTCCGATGGGATTGGTGGAGAGCACCCCGCCCGAGGGGTTCACGGGCAGGTCGCCGTCGAGTTCGGTCACCCCGGCCTCGGTGAGCTTCCAGCCCTCGCCCTCCTCTGCGAAGCCCAGGTTCTCCAGCCACATGGGTTCGTACCAGGAGAACGGGACGTACATCTCGACGGCGTCGATCTGCCGCCGGGGGTCGGTGATGCCGGCCTGCCGGTAGACGTCGGCCGCGCAGTCCCGGCCTGCCCGCGGGGAGACGAAGTCCTTGCCGGCGAAGAGGGTGGGTTCGCTGCGCATCGCCCCGCCGTGCACCCAGGCGGGCGGCCGCGGCGCGCGGTCGGCGCCGGCGCGGTCGGTGAGGATCATGGCGCAGGCGCCGTCCGAGGAGGGGCAGGTCTCGGAGTAGCGGATCGGGTCCCAGAGCATCGGGGAGGCCTGGACCTTCTCCAGGGTGAGGTCGTGCTCGTGGAGGTGGGCGTACGGGTTCTTGAGCGCGTTGCGCCGGTCCTTGTACGCGACGAGGGAGCCGATCGTGTCGGGGGCGCCCGTGCGGCGCATGTACGCGCGCACGTGCGGGGCGAAGAAGCCGCCGGCGCCGGCGAGCAGCGGCTGCTGGAAGGGGACGGGCAGGGAGAGGCCCCACATGGCGTTGGACTCGGACTGCTTCTCGAAGGCGAGGGTGAGGACGGTCCGGTGCACGCGCGCGGAGACCAGGTTGGCGGCGACGAGCGCGGTGGAGCCGCCGACCGATCCGGCGGTGTGGACGCGGAGCATGGGCTTGCCGACGGCGCCGAGCGCGTCGGCGAGGTACAGCTCCGGCATCATGACGCCCTCGAAGAAGTCGGGGGCCTTGCCGATGACGACGGCGTCGATGTCCGCCCAGGTCAGCTCCGCGTCCGCCAGGGCGCGGAGGGCGGCCTCGCGGACGAGTCCGGCGATCGAGACGTCCCTGCGGGCGGCGACGTGCTTGGTCTGGCCGATGCCGACGATCGCCACGGGCTCCTTAGCCACGGGGTTCTCCTTCCAGGACGGCGACGAGGTTCTGCTGGAGGCAGGGGCCCGAGGTCGCGTGGGCGAGGGCGCGGTCGGACTCCCCGCGGTGGATGCGGGCGGCGGCCTCGCCGAGCCGGATGAGGCCCGCGGCCATGACGGGGTTGGCGGCGAGGGCGCCGCCGGAGGGGTTGATCCGCACGCTGTCGTCGAGCCCGAGGGCCTTCCTCAGGACGACCTCCTGGGAGGTGAAGGGCGCGTGGAGTTCGGCGGTGTCGACGGGCCGTTCGAAGGCTCCGGCGCGTTCGGCGGCGAGGCGGGTGGAGGGCGAGTCGGTGAGGTCGCGGACTCCGAGGGAGTGGGCCTCGATCCGGTGGTCCATCCCCCGGATCCAGGCCGGGCGCGCGCACAGTTCGCGGGCCCGGTCGCCGGCGGCGAGGATCACGGCGGCGGCGCCGTCGCCGATGGGCGGGCAGTCGCCGGTACGGAGGGGCTGGACGGCGTACCCGCCCTGGGGGCGGGCGCCGGCGAGCTGGGCGTGGGGGTTCGTGCGGGCGTCCTCGCGGCTGCGGGCGGCGATCGCGGCGAGGGCCGGTTCGTCGGTGTCCCCGGCGTCGACGAGGGCCTGGGCCTGGAGGGCGGCGAGGGCGACGGAGTCGGGCCAGAGCGGGGCCAGGTAGTACGGGTCGAGCTGGCGGGTGAGGACGTCGCGGGCGGAGCCGGGCGAGGACTTGCCGTAGGAGTAGACGAGGGCCGTGTCGGCCTCGCCGGTGAGGAGCTTCACCCATGCCTCGTAGAGCGCCCAGGCGCCGTCCGTCTCGACGTGGGACTCGGAGATCGGCGGCCAGGCGCCGACGCCGTCGAGGGCCATGGTGAAGGAGAAGGCGCGCCCGGCGAGGTAGTCGGAGGAGCCGGAGCAGGTGAAGCCGATGTCGGAGGCCTTCAGGCCGGTCTGCCGCTGCACCTCGTGGAGGACGGGCATCACCATCTCGACCTCGGAGAGGTCGTCGGTGCGCCGCCGGTGGTCGCTCTGGGCGAAGGCGACGATCGCCACTTCCCTGGCCGTCGTCACAGCAGCTCCTTGTAGGTGTCGTAGTCGGCGTCGGGCTCGCCGGTGGGCCGGTAGTGGTCGGGATAGCGGCCGTCCTCGCTCCACACGGGTTCGACGCGCAGGCCCATGCGGACCTCGTCGTACGGGATGCCGGCGATGCGGCCGTGGAGGGCGAGCCCGGCGCCGTCGAGGGCGATGTGGGCGTAGACGTACGGGACCTCGATGTCCAGGTTCTTCGCCTTGATGTTGACGATGCAGAAGGTGGTGACGGTGCCGCGGGGGCCGACCTCGACCTGGTCGGTGGTGGCGACGCCGCAGGTGGGGCAGGCGCCGCGGGGAGGCACGTACACCTTGGCGCAGGAGGGGCAGCGTTCGCCGACGGTGCGGCGCTCGGCGAGCGCGTGCAGATAGCGGGTCTGGGCGCGGCCGGGGCTGTACGTGTAGTCGAGCCGGGCGGGGGCGACGATGCCGGTCACCGGGTTCTCGAACTCCCGGTCGTGCGGGGCGGGTTCGTGCGCCTCCGTGCTCTCGTACGGTTCGAAGCAGGCGATGTCCGTGATGGCGCCGGAGCGTTCGGCCGCCCAGCGGATCCGGACGCGCAGTCCGGTGCGGACGGCTTCGGGGCCGGGGGCGTCGAGGGCGTGGAGGAGGGCGGTGTCGGCGCCGTCGAGGCGGACGAGGACCCAGGCGAAGGGGGTCGCGAGGGGCTGCCCGGGGCGGGGCTCGGGGTTCCAGGCCCAGGTGGTGACGGTGCCGGTGGCGGCGACCTCGACGAGCTCGCGGAGCTCGGCGGCAGTGGCGGGGTCGTACTCGACGGGCGGGACGAGCACCTCACCGGCCTCGGTGCGCACGCCGAGGACGGTGCGCTCGCGCAGTCCGGTGAGGAAGGCGGACTGGACGGGGCCGAGGGAACGGGTGAAGGGGAACTCGACGACGAGCGGGGCGCGGAGGGCTTCTGGCGGTGGGGTGACGGCTGTCATGGGACGGCTCCTTGGGTGGGGTGGGGGGCGCTGGTGCGGGCGCGGGCGTGGCGGCGCGGGTGCGGCGGCGCGGGCGGGTACGGGCGCGGGTGCGGCAGCGCGGGCGGGTGCGGGTGCGGCAGCGCGGGCGGGTGCGAGCGCGGGGCCGCTGCGCGGGGCCTTTCCCCACCCCGCCCCTTCCCGAACTGGGGCTCCGCCCCAGACCCCGCGCCTCAAACGCCGACGGGGCTGAATTCAGCCCGTCCGGCGCTTGAGGACACGGCCGCAGGCCGTAGGGGGTCCGGGGCGGAGCCCCGGTTTGCCTGGGGTCCGGGGGCAGAGCCCCCGGTTTCGGGAAGGGGCGGGGTGGGGAGCACCTCACTCCCGCCGGTACACCGGCGTCCGCTTCTCCGCGAACGCCCTCGCCCCCTCCTTCGCGTCCGCCGTGTCGAAGATCGGCCACCCCCTCTTCAGCTCGGCGGCGAGCCCCTCCGTCTCGGCCAGCTCCGCCGTCTCGTACACCGACGCCTTGACCGCCTCGACGGCCAGCGGCCCGCACGCGTTGATGCGTTCGGCGATGTCGAGGGCGGCCTCCAGGGCGGCGCCGTCGGGGACGACGCGGCCGACGAGGCCGATGGCGGCGGCTTCCTCGGCGCTGTAGGGGCGGCCGGTGAGGAGCATTTCGAGGGCGTGGGTGCGGGCGATCTGGCGGGGCAGGCGGACGGTGGAGCCGCCGATGGGGAAGAGGCCGCGCCGGACCTCGAAGAGGCCGAAGGTGGCGGAGGCGGCGGCGACCCGGATGTCGGTGCCCTGGAGGATCTCGGTGCCGCCGGCGACGCAGTACCCCTCGACGGCCGCGATGACGGGCTTGCGGGGGCGGTGGTGGCGGAGCATCGCCTTCCAGTGCAGGTCGGGGTCGGCCTTGAGCCGGTCCCGGTACTGCTCGCCCTCCATGCCCTTCCCGGCGAGGGCCTTGAGGTCCATGCCCGCGCAGAAGGAACCGCCCGCGCCGGTGAGGACGATCGAGCGGACGCCGTCGTCGGCGTCGGCCTCCAGCCAGCCGTCGTACAGGCCGACGAGCATCGGCAGTGAGAGGGCGTTCTTGGCCTCGGGCCGGTTCAAGGTGAGGACGAGCGTGGCGCCTTCGCGCCGGACGCTGAGGTGTTCGGTGCCGCCCATGGGGGTCTCCCGTCTCCAGTTCTGGAACAGGTTGCAGGAGCCGGGGGCCCAGTTCAATAGTTTTCTGACACTCAGTCAGATTCTTCTGCGCACCCCCTTCCCCCGGTGACCGGTCGGCGCTCTAATGACCGCCACGTCCATGTGAACCAGCGAACCGGGGTCAGGAGGAACGGTGGAGTACAACCTTGCCGACCTGTTCGAATCGGTCGTCGACGTGGTCCCCGACCGCGAGGCGCTGGTGTACGTCGACCATCCGGGCACGGGCGCGGAGCGGCGGCTCACCTACGCCGAGCTCGACGCCGCCGCCAACCGGATCGCGCACCACCTGATCGACGCGGGCGTCCGGCCCGGCGAACACCTCGGCCTCCACCTGTACAACGGCGTCGAGTACCTCCAGACCGTCCTCGCCTGCCTCAAGGCGCGGATCGTGCCGGTCAACGTCAACTACCGGTACGTGGAGGAGGAGCTCGTCTACCTGTACCGGGACGCCGACCTGGCCGCGCTCGTCTTCGACGCCGAGTTCACCGAACGGGTCGCGGCGGCGCTGCCGCAGACGGAGAAGCTGCGGCACCTCGTACGGGTGGGGACCCCGGACAAGGACGCCCCGCCACTCGACTGCGTGCCCTTCACGGAGGCGGAGGCCGCCGGTTCCTCCGGGCGCGGCTTCGGACCCCGCTCCCCCGACGACCTCTTCATCATCTACACCGGCGGCACCACCGGCATGCCCAAGGGCGTCCTGTGGCGCCAGGAGGACCTGTTCTTCGCGGGGCTCTTCGGCGGCGACCCTTCGGGCGAACCCGTGAAGCGGCCCGAGGAGCTGGCGGAGCGCGTCGCGGCCGGCGGCTCCGGCATCACCTTCTTCCCCGCGCCGCCGCTGATGCACGGCACGTCCACCCTCACCGCGTTCATCGCCCTCAACTACGGGCAGCGGGTCGTCCTGCACCGCAAGTACGTGCCCGAGGAGGTGCTGCGCACCCTGGAGAAGGAGAAGGTCTCCAGCATCTCCCTGGTGGGGGACGCGATGCTGCGGCCGCTCGTGGACGCGCTGCGCGGACCGCTCAAGGGGACGGACCTCTCGGCCCTCTTCAGCCTCTCCTCCTCCGGGGCGATCATGTCGGAGACGGTACGGGCCCAGCTCCAGGAGCTCATGCCGAACGTCACGCTGCTCAACAACTTCGGCTCCACCGAGTCCGGTTCCAACGGGCGCGCCACCGACGACTCCGGCCCGGCCAAGGGCTTCCGGCTGCACGTCAACGAACGCACCCAGGTCGTCGACCCGGCGACCCGGATCCCCGTCGGACCGGGCGAGACCGGCCGTCTCGCCCAGCAGGGTCACGTCCCGCTCGGCTACTACAACGACCCGGCCAAGACCGCCGAGACCTTCTTCGAGCGGGACGGGGTGCGGTGGGTGCTGCTCGGCGACATGGCGACCGTCGACGAGGCCGGGGTGGTCACCGTCCTGGGGCGCGGCTCGCAGTGCATCAACACGGGCGGCGAGAAGGTGTACCCCGAGGAGGTGGAGCAGGCGCTCAAGTCCCATCCCGACGTGTACGACGCGCTGGTCGCCGGTGTCCCCGACGCCCGCTGGGGCAACCACGTCGCCGCCGTCGTCCAGCTCCGGGACGGGGCGGAGCCGTTGGACCTGGAAGCCCTCCAGACCCACTGCCGGCAGCAGCTGGCGGGCTACAAGGTCCCCCGCCAGCTGGTCCTCACCGACCGCATCCAGCGCTCCCCCAGCGGCAAGGCGGACTACCGCTGGGCCCGCGCGGTGGCGGTGGAGGCGGACACCCCTGAAGAGGCGGACACTCCCTGAAGCAGCCGCTCAGATCCCGAACTCCCTGATCGCGGCGAGGAATTCGGCCGGGCGGGCGTTGTGGATGAGATGTCCGGCCTCGATCGTGACGAGGCGGGCGTCGGGGATGGCGTCGGCGAGGTGGGAGAGCTGGTCCTGGGGGATGTGGCTGGTGGGGCCGCCGGCGAGGACCAGGGTGGGGGCCGTGATCGCGGGGAGCTCCTCGCGCCAGGCCGGGTCGGGGGCGTTCAGCTGGGCGTCGGTGGTGGGGACGATCTCCCAGTCGAAGGCGAGGGGGCCCTCGGGGCGCTCGGCCACGGGCCGCGGCGGGTCGAGCGGGACGAAGGCCGGGGCCTCCTCCAGGACGAGGCGGCCGATGAGGCCGGGTTCGCGCTGGGCGAGGAGGTACGCGGCGGCGGCGCCCATCGAGTGGGCGACGACGGTGGCGCCGGCGAGGCCGAGGGCCTTGAGGAAGCCGCCGAGTTCGTCGCGGAAGTCCTCGAAGCCGTAGGAGCCGGGGCGGTCGCTGAGTCCGTGGCCGCGCAGGTCGACCGCGTAGACCCGGTGGTCGGCGGCCAGGTCCGCGCCGATCTCCGTCCACGTCGTGCTGTTGTTGCCGCGGCCGTGGACCAGGACGACGGGCCGGGCGTCCTCGGGTCCCGCGACCCGGTAGGCGATCCGTACGCCGTCCACGGTGACCGTGGAGACGTCGGGGTCGAGGAAGGCGGCGACCGTGCGGGAGAAGGCCTCGGCGTCGTCGACCCAGGGGTGGTGTGCGGCGCCCGGCTGGACGACGAGCTCCGCGTGCGGGAAGAGGGCGGCCGCCTCGGCGGCCTTGGCGGGCGTCGGGCCCGCGTCGTGCTCGCCCGCCAGGATCAGGACGGGCGCGGTGAGCGCGCCGAGCGCGCGGCGGGTGGACTCCGGGTCGTAGGCGCCCTCGCCGTGGTAGACGGGCGCCGCCTCCCAGTTCACCTCCCGCCCGGTGCGCGCCGCGTGCTCCTGGGCGGCCGCGTCCCAGCGGCCGTAGGCGAAGGGGGCGGTGATCTCGTAGACGCGCCGCAGCGGGGTGTCCGGGCCGATCGTGTCCAGGGCGGCCTTGGCCTCCGGGTACCAGGGCCGATCGGCGAAGACCTCGACGGCCTTGTCCCATTCCTCGTCGGTGGTCCCGACCCCGAGGGCGCGTGAGAGGGAGGTGACGAGGACGAGGGAGCGGATCCGCTCGGGGTGGGCGGCGGCGTACAGGATGGCGAGGTTTCCGGCCGCCGAGTGGCCGAGCAGGTCGATCCGCTCCAGGCCGAGGTGGGCGCGGAGCGCCTCGACGTCGCCGACCTGCCGGTCGCAGCGGTACGTGCCGGGGTCGGCGGGTTCGGCGCTCGCGCCGGTGCCCCGGGCGTCGAGCAGCACGAGGGCGCGGTGGGCGGCGAGTCCGCCGAGGTCCCCGAGGTAGCCGGCGTCGCGCATCGGTCCGCCGGCGAGGCAGACGAGCGGTTCCCCCTCCCCCTGGACGCGGTAGGCGAGTTCGGTTCCGTCATGTGTGGTGAACGTCGGCATGCCGACGATCCTCACGGGTCCGTGTGGATCATGGCAATCGGTTTCGCCGTGGGCGCCGTCCGGGAAGGGCGGGGCCGGCGGCGCGATACGGTGGAGGGCCGTCCCCGAACTGCGAAGGAACCGTTTCACCGTGCCCGAGACCCGGGAATCCGCCCTGCGCGGCGACTGCGCGAACTGCTTCGGCCTGTGCTGTGTGGCGCTGCCCTTCGCCAAGTCGGCCGACTTCGCCGTGAACAAGTCCTCGGGCGAGCCCTGCCGGAACCTCCAGGAGGACTTCCGCTGCGGGATCCACACGCGGCTGCGGCCGAGCGGTTTCCAGGGCTGCACGGTGTACGACTGCTTCGGCGCCGGCCAGCAGGTCTCCCAGGTGACCTTCGGCGGCGTGTCCTGGCGGGAGGCTCCGGAGACGGCCCGGCAGATGTACGAGGTGTTCCCGGTGGTGCGCCAGCTGCACGAGCTGCTGCGCTACCTCACGGAGGCCCTGGCGCTGCCGACGGCCCGCCCCGTCCACGCCGGGCTGCGGGCGGCGCTGGCCCGGGTCGAGGAGCTCACCGGGGGCACCCCGGACGCCCTGGAGAAGCTGGACGTGGCCGCGGTGCGCGCCGAGGTCAATCCGCTGCTCCTGCGGACGAGCGAGCTGGTCCGCGCGACGGCCGGCGGGCGGCCGAAGAGCCGGCGCGGGGCGGACCTGATCGGCAAGCGGCTGCGCGGGGCGAAGCTGCGGGGCACGGACCTGCGCGGGGCGCTGCTCATCGCCGCCGACCTGACGGGCGCGGACCTGTCGCTCGCGGACCTGATCGGCGCGGACCTGCGGGACGCGGACCTGTCGGACGCGGACCTCACGGGCGCCCTGTTCCTCACGCAGCCCCAGCTGAACTCGGCGCGCGGGAACGCGGCGACCCGCCTCCCGGAGGGCTTCGACCGCCCCGCGCACTGGGCGGCCTGACGGCCCCGGACGTCAGTGGGGCACGGTCACGACGATCTTGCCCACCTGGTGGCCGGCCTCCATGGCCCGGTGTGCCGCGACGATCTCGTCGAGCGTGAAGGTGCGGTCCACGGCCGGTTCGAAGAAGCCGGTGCGCAGGCCCGACTCGACGAAGGCGCGGGCCCGGCGCAGCCGCTCCGGGTCCCTCGTCGTCTCCGGCATCGTGTAGGTGCGGAGGGAGACGGCGGGCATCCCGAGGTCGAAGCCGGGGTACGGGGTCGGCAGCCCGCTCACGGCTCCGTACAGCAGCACGGTGCCGCCGGGGGCGACGGACCGGACGAGGTCGGTGAGGCCGGGTCCCGCGACGCCGTCGAAGACGAGGTCGGCGCCGCGCCCGGCGGTGAGGTCCCGCACCCGCTCGGCGACGTCCTCCTCGTCGGTGACGATCACCTCGGCCGCCCCGGCCTTGAGCAGGGCGTCCCTCTTGGCCCGGGTGCGGGTGGTGGCGAGGGGTGCGGCACCGATCCGGTGGGCGGTCCTGATCGCGGCGAGGCCGACGCTGCTGGAGGCGCCGGTCAGGACGACGGTGTCCCCGGCGCGCATCCCGCCGACCTCGACGAGGCCGCCGTATGCCGTGACGTACGGCATCCAGACCGCGGCGCCCTCGACGGCGCCGAGCCCCTCGGGGCGGGGCACGAGGGAGGAGGCGGGGACGATGGCGCGCTCGGCGTAGACGCCGTGGTCGTTCTGGGAGAACGAGGGCACGACGCTCACGGCCTGCCCTGCGGCGAGCCCGTCGACCCCGTCCCCGAGGGCCTCGACGACACCTGACGCCTCCAGGCCGAGCCGGGCGGGGAAGCTCCGGGCCCGCTCGATGTAGTGGCCGCCGCGGAAGAGCGCCTCGGCGCGGTTGAGGCCGATGGCCTCGATCCGGAGGAGGACTTCGCCGGGGCCGGGCTGGCCGACCTCCACGTCCTCCAGGCGGAGCACCTCCGGGCCGCCGTACTCGTGGAACCGCACCGTCCTGGCCTTGCTCATCGGGCTTCCCCTCCCCGTTCGGTGACGGCGGCGGGCGGACCGCTCCGCCGCCGGTGCCCCAGCCAAGCGCAAGGTTCGACTACTGTCAAACTTCGATGGTCGTAGAACTTTGACGTCTGTCGTACGATGCTCCCGGAGGCGACACGACGATGACAGCAGTGACAGGCACCGGCCGACGGGACCGCGTCCCGCCCCACCCCGAGCTGAGCGAGATCGGCCTCCAGCAGGTCCTGGAGGCGCTGGTCGACCCGGTCAGGCGACGGATCGTCGCCGAGCTGTACGCGGCGGGCGAGGACCTGGCCTGCGGGACCATCGAGCTGCCGGTCAGCAAGTCGACGGCCACCCACCACTTCCACGTCCTGCGCGAGGCCGGCCTCATCCGCCAGCACTACGCGGGGACCTCCCGCATGAACGCACTGCGCCGCGAGGAGTTCGAGGAGCGCTTCCCGGGGCTCCTGCGGGCCGTGGTCACCGCACACGCCCAGGGGTAGGCGGACTCAGACCTCGTACACGTACGGCGTCGTGGTCGTCAGCGTCAGGAAGCCGAGGCGCTGGAGGATGGGGCGGCTGGTGGCCGCCGCGTCGACCTGGACGTAGCGGTGGCCGCGGGTGGCGGCAATGCGGGCGCGGTGCGCGACCAGGGCGCGGTAGAGGCCGCGGCCTCGCCAGCCCTCGACGGTGCCGCCGCCCCAGAGGCCCGCGAAGTCCGTGCCGGGGTACAGCTCCATGCGGGCGGCGCTGACGGGTTCGCCGGCCGCGAGGGCGACGACGGCGGTGACCGTGTCGGGGTCGGCCGCGAGCCGGTCGAGGAGCCGGCGCCCGAGGTGGGAGCTGTCGGTGCCGAAGGCCCGCTCGTGGACCTCGACGACCTGGCGGACCCCGGCCTCGTCGGTGACGGCGCGGAGTTCGACCCCCTCGGGGAGCGGGACCTCCCGGGGCAGGGCGGCGGCCTCGGCGGCCATCAGGGTCTCGGGCTCCTCGGGGCTGAGACCCGCCGCGCGGAGCCGGTCGCCGAGGTCGGCGGGGGTGTCGTGCGCGTACAGCTTCCATTCGAAGGACAGGCCGGCCGCACGGTAGTGGTCGATCTGCTCGGCGATGGCGCCGTCGGCGGCGGGCGCGTCGAGGCCGGACCAGAGGACGCCGTTCCACGCGTGCGCGGGACCGGTCTGCCGGACGACGGCGCCGACGCGCTCGACGCGGCAGCCGGGCCCCTCGGGGCGCGCCTCGCGGCGCAGCTGGAGGTCGTACAGGTCACGCAGGTGCTGGGGTTCCATGGCGGCCACTCCAGCACCGTGTTCGTCTCCGGGCAACGGAATTTGCCCGGGTGGCGGTCAGGCGCGCGGACGGACCTCGACGTTCTCGAGGATGCCGACCGCGTCCGGGACGAGGATCGCGGCGGAGTAGTAGGTGGAGACGAGGTAGGAGATGATCGCCTTCTCGTCGATGCCCATGAAGCGGCAGTTGAGGCCGGGCTCGACCTCGTCGGGCAGGCCGGTCTGGTGGAGGCCGATGACGCCCTCGTTGTTCTCGCCGGTGCGGACGGCGATGATCGAGGAGCTCTGCCGGTCGGTGACCGGGATCTTTCCGCAGGGCAGGAGGGGGACCCCGCGCCAGGCCGGCATGTGGCGTCCCTCGACGTCGACGGTGCCGAGCACGAGGCCGCGCTTGTTGCACTCCTTGCCGAAGGCGGCGATGGCCCGGGGGTGGGCGAAGATGTAGTCGGTGTCGCGGCGCATGCTGAGCAGGTCGTCGAGGTCGTCCGGGGTCGGCGGGCCCGAGTGGGTCTGGATGCGCTGGTCGAAGTCGGTATTGTGGAGCAGCCCGAACTCGGGGTTGTTGACGAGCTCGTGCTCCTGGCGCTCGCGGAGCTCCTGGATCGTCAGACGGAGCTGCTGCTCGGTCTGGTTCATCGGCTGGTTGTAGAGGTCGGCGACGCGGGTATGGACCTTCAGGACGGTCTGGGCGACGCTGAGCTCGTACTCGCGCGGCTTGAGTTCGTAGTCCGCGTACGCACCGGGCAGCACGGCCTCGCCGACGTGTCCCGCGCTGAGCTCGATGGCCGCCTCGCCGAACGGGTTGGCGGGGCGGGGGTGGCCGTCGGCCCCGGCGCTCAGCACGTGCTCGCGGAGGTTCTCGTACTGCTCGGCGACGGCGAGGTAGGCGGTGCGGGGCAGGGCGAGGAGGGTGGCGGCGGTGACGGCCTTGGCGGTGAAGTCCCACGTCCCGTCCCCGGCGAGCACCTGGCCGCCGAAGGTGTCGCCGTCGCCGAGCCGTCCGAGGACGGTCTCGTCGCCGTACTGTCCGGTGCCGAGCTTCTCGATCTTGCCGTGGGCGATGAGGTAGACGTGGTCGGCCTGGCTGCCGGCGTGCACGACGACCTGGCCGGGCTCGTACTCCTGCTGGACGAAGCGGTCGGCGAGGGCGCCGAGCGCGGTGGGATCGTCGAAGCCGCGAAGGAGCGGGAGTTCGGCCAGCTCGGCGGGGATGACCTCGACCCTGGAGCCGCTCTTGACGAAGGTCACGCGGCCGTCGCCGACCACGTACGAGAGGCGCCGGTTGACCCGGTAGGTGCCGCCGGGGGTGTGGACCCAGGGGAGCTTGCGGAGCAGCCAGCGGGAGCTGATGCCCTGCATCTGGGGTTCGGACTTGGTGGTGGTGGCGAGGTTGCGGGCGGCGGCGGTGCTGAGGCTGAGCTGGACCTGGCGGATCTCGACGGCGGGCGGGGTGGGGCCGGCTGCCGGGGCGGTGTCGACCGACATGGGGACTCGCTTTCTGGGGCTCTCGTGGGCGTGCGGACTCTCGTGCGTGACTCTCCGCATCCAGATGTAACGCACGGTGGTGTACGTCATCCGGGTGCGGCGCGAACGGGTGGGAGCACCGGGCGGGGGCGGCCGCCCCGCGCGCGCCCCACACGCTCCGCCGTCCGGGCGGCGACGCGGGCGGGAAAGTTCCTCCGACCCCTTGCCAAGCCCCGGGTACCTCCGGTTTTACTGGCCCGGAACGGATCAACCGAATGATCGGTAGTCCGTTTTACGACAGTGGAGGAGTGGGCGCATGACGGAACTGCTGGACAGCGGCGAACGGCTCGGACGCGAGGAGCTGGCGGCCCTCCAGTTGGAGCGGCTGCGCGCCACCTTGCGTCACGCGTACGAGAACGTGGACTTCTACCGGCGCTCCTTCGACGCGGCCGGGCTGACCCCGGACGACTGCCGTACGCTCGCCGACCTGGCCCGCTTCCCCTTCACCGCCAAGTCGGACCTGCGCGACCACTACCCCTTCGGCATGTTCGCCGTCGACCAGTCCCGGATCCGGCGCATCCACGCCTCCAGCGGCACCACCGGCCGGCCGACCGTCGTCGGCTACACCGAGGCCGACCTGGACATGTGGGCCGACGTGGTGGCCCGCTCCCTGCGCGCCGCGGGGGCCCGCCCCGGGCACAAGGTCCATGTGGCGTACGGGTACGGCCTGTTCACCGGCGGCCTCGGCGCCCACTACGGCGCCGAGCGCCTCGGGTGCACGGTGATCCCGGCCTCCGGCGGCATGACGGCCCGGCAGGTGCAGCTCATCCAGGACTTCCGGCCCGAGATCATCATGGTGACCCCCTCGTACATGCTGACGCTGCTCGACGAGTTCGAACGGCAGGGCGTGGACCCGCGGTCGACCTCGCTGAAGGTGGGCGTCTTCGGCGCGGAGCCGTGGACGGAGGAGATGCGCAAGGAGATCGAGGAGCGGTTCGCGATCGACGCGGTCGACATCTACGGCCTGTCGGAGGTCATCGGCCCCGGCGTGGCGCAGGAGTGCGTGGAGACCAAGGACGGCCTGCACATCTGGGAGGACCACTTCTACCCGGAGATCGTGGACCCGTTCACCGGCGAGGTGCTGCCCGACGGGGAGGAGGGCGAGCTGGTCTTCACCTCGCTCACCAAGGAGGCCATGCCGGTGATCCGCTACCGGACCCGCGACCTGACCCGGCTGCTTCCGGGGACCGCGCGGGTGTTCCGCCGGATGGAGAAGGTCACCGGGCGCAGCGACGACATGATCATCCTGCGCGGGGTGAACCTGTTCCCCACCCAGATCGAGGAGATCGTGCTCCGCACCCCGGGCGTGGCCCCGCACTTCCAGCTGCGACTGACCCGGGAGGGCCGGCTCGACGCGCTGACCGTGCGGGCGGAGGCCCGGCCGGACGCGACGCCGGAGGAGCGCGCGGAGGCGGCCCGGGCGGTCGCGGCAGCGGTGAAGGACGGGATCGGGGTCTCGGTGGGCGTGGAGGTGGTCGACCCGGAGACGCTGGAGCGCTCGGTGGGCAAGATCAAGAGGATCGTGGACCTGCGGGAGGGCTGAGAGGGAGCGCCGGGCCCGGGCGCTGCGTAGCCTGGAGGCAGGAGGTGGTTGCGATGCTGTCGGACTCCCCCATAGCCGCGATCATTCCGGTCAGTGACATGAACCGGGCCAAGCAGTTCTACTCGGAGACCCTCGGACTTCCCCTCACGAAGGAGACGCCCGAGGACACCAGGTTCGAATGCGGAGGCACGGTGATCGGCCTCTACGAGACGCCCTACGGCGGCAAGGCCGAGCACACCCTGGCGAGCTGGAAGGTCGACGACCTCGACGCGGAGATGTCGACCCTGCGCTCCATGGGCGTCACGTTCGAGGAGTACGACCTGCCCGGCATCAAGACGGTCGACGGCGTGGTCGAATCGGACACCATGCGGGGCGCCTGGTTCAAGGACAGTGAGGGCAACATCCTCTGCGTGACGGAGGAGAAGGATCAGGGCTGAGGGGCGAAGCGGTCCCTCAGCTCGCGCTTGAGGATCTTTCCGCTGGCGTTGCGGGGAAGCGCGTCCACGAGGAAGACGCGCTTCGGCGCCTTGAAGTGGGCGAGCTTCTCGCGCGCGTGGCCGAGGAGTTCGGCCTCGGTGACCTCGCCGCGGGGGACGACGACGGCCGTGACCGCCTCGATCCAGCGCTCGTCGGGGAGGCCGATGACGGCCACCTCGGCGACCCCCGGGTGGGTGTAGAGCGCGTCCTCGACCTGGCGGGAGGCGACGAGCACACCACCGGAGTTGATGACGTCCTTCACCCGGTCGACGATCGTGAGGTAGCCCTCGGCGTCGCGGACCGCGAGGTCGCCGGAGTGGAACCAGCCGCCCCGGAAGGCCGCCTCGGTCTCGTCGGGCTTGCGCCAGTAGCCCTCGCACAGCTGCGGGGAGCGGTAGACGATCTCGCCGGGCGTGCCGTCGGGCACATCCTCGCCGTCCTCGCCGACGACCCGGGCCTCGACGTGGCGCACGGGGCGGCCGCAGGAGTCCATCCGGCCCTCGTGCTCGTCGGGGCCGAGGACGGTGGCGAGCGGGCCGATCTCCGACTGGCCGAAGCAGTTGTAGAAGGCGAGTTCCGGCAGCCGGGCGCGCAGCCGCTCCAGGACGGGCACGGGCATGATCGAGGCCCCGTAGTAGGCCTTGCGCAGGGCGGACAGGTCGCGGGCGGCGAACTCGGGGTGGTTGGCGAGGCCGATCCAGACGGTCGGCGGGGCGAAGAAGCTGTCGCAGCGGCCCGCCTCGATCAGGTCGAACAGGACGGCCGGGTCGGGTGCGTCGACGATCGTGTTCTCGGCGCCGACGGCGAGGTAGGGCAGCAGGAAGACGTGCATCTGCGCCGAGTGGTAGAGCGGCAGCGCGTGCACCGGCCGGTCGTCCTCGCTCAGGTCGAGGGCCTCGACGGCGCTCGCGTACTCGTGGACGAGGGCGAGGTGGGTCATCATCGCGCCCTTGGGCAGGGCGGTGGTGCCCGAGGTGTAGAGCAGCTGGGCGAGGTCACGCGCGTCGCGGTCGGTGTCGTACGCCTCCGGTTCGGCGAGCGCGTCGAGCAGTGAACCGGGCGCGTCCCGCAGCGCCTTGACCGCGAAGCCCTCGGGGATCCGGTCGGCGAGGGCGGGGTCGGCGAGCACGAGCGAGCTGTCCGACTGCTCCAGGACGTACGCGAGGTCCTCGCCGGTCAGATGGTGGTTGACCGGTACGTGGACCAGGCCGGCCCGGGCGCAGGCGAGGAACGCGATCAGATAGGCGTCCGAGTTGTGGCCGTACGTCGCGACCCGGGCGTACTCCGGCAGGGCGAGGCCGTGCCGCCGCTCCCGCAGGACGGCGGCGGCGGTGGACACCGCCGCGTCCAGCTCCGCGTACGTCCAGGTCCGGTCGGCGTACCGGACGGCGATCCGGTCGGGCACGCGCCGGGCGCTCGCGCGCAGAACACCGTCGACCGTGCGGCTGAGGAGTCGGTCCATGCGGTGATCCTCGGCGGGGAGCGGGCGGAAGGTCAAGTACCGCGCGGCGCGCCGTACACACCCGGACCTCGGATACCGAACGGGATGTTGACAAGGGGCCGCGCGGCTGCGTGCATGGTCCAACCCGCAGTGCTCATCCGCCCGTTGGGAGGCATCTTGCACCTCCGCACCCGTCTGAAACACCTGGCGCTCACCGGCGCGGCCCTCGCCGTCGTCACGGCCTCGCTGCCCGGCGCGGCGGCCGCCGACTCCGGGGGCCGGGACCGTCACCCGTCCGACCGGGGCCTGTCGGCCGTCATCCGCTACACCGAGTACGGCATCCCGCACATCGTGGCGAAGGACTACGCGGACCTCGGCTTCGGCACGGGCTGGGCGCAGGCCGCCGACCAGGTCTGCGTGCTCGCCGACGGCTTCCTGACCGTGAACGGTGAACGCTCCCGGCACTTCGGCCCGGACGCCGCCCCGGACGGCTCGCTCTCCTCCGCCACGACGAACCTCTCCAGCGACCTGTACTTCCGTGGCGTGAAGGACGCCGGAACGGTCGAGGAACTGCTCGCCACCCCGGCCCCCGCCGGGCCGAGCCGGGACCTCAAGGAGCTGATGCGCGGCTGGGCGGCCGGCTACAACGCCTGGCTGCGGAAGAACCGGATCACCGATCCGGCCTGCGCGGACGCCGACTGGGTCCGCCCGGTCACCGCGCTCGACGTGGCCCGGCGCGGCTTCGCCGTCTCGGTGCTCGGCGGGCAGGGCAGGGCCGTGGACGGGATCACGGCGGCCAGGCCGCCGGCCATCGCTCCCCCGTCGGCCGCCGTCCCCGATCCGGAGGACGCCGCCGGGGCCGCGCGTGAGCTGTTCGCTCCCGAGAACGCCACCATGGGCTCCAACGCCGTCGCGTTCTCCGGGGCCACGACGGCGAACGGGCGCGGGCTGCTCCTGGGGAACCCGCACTACCCGTGGCAGGGCGGCCGCCGGTTCTGGCAGTCGCAGCAGACCATCCCGGGCGAGCTGAACGTCTCCGGCGCCTCGCTCCTCGGCACGGCCGTCGTCAACATCGGCTTCAACGACAAGGTCGCCTGGAGCCACACCGTCGCCACCGGGGTGCCGCTGAACCTGCATCAGCTGGCCCTGGTGCCGGGCGACCCGACCGCGTACCTGGTGGACGGGAAGCCCGAGCGGATGACCCCGCGCGCGGTGACGGTGGCGGTCAAGGACGGCGCCCCCGTCACCCGTACCCAGTGGTGGACCCGGTACGGACCCGTCGTCGGCGGCCTCGGCGCGCAGCTGCCACTGCCGTGGACCGCGACCACGGCGTACGCGCTGAACGACCCCAACGCCGCCAACCTGCGCGGCTCCGACACCGCCCTCGGCTTCGGCAGGGCCCGCTCCACACAGGACATCGCCGACACCCTGGCGCGCACACAGGGGCTGCCCTGGGTCAACACGATCGCGGCGGACTCGGCGGGGCACTCCCTCTTCGCCCAGTCCCAGGTGCTCCCCCGGATCACCGACGAGCTCGCCGCGCGCTGCTCCACGCCGCTCGGCCGGGCCACCTACCCGGCCTCGGGCGTCGCCGTGCTCGACGGCTCGCGGTCGGACTGCGCGCTCGGCTCCGACCCGGACGCGGTGCAGCCGGGCGTCTTCGGCCCGGCGCGGATGCCGGTCCTGCGGGACACCCCGTACGTGGAGAACTCCAACGACAGCGCGTGGCTGGCCAACGCCGACCGGCCGCTGACCGGCTACGAGCGGATCTTCGGCACGGTCGCGACCCCGCGCTCGCTGCGCACCCGGGGCGGGATCGAGGACGTGGCGGCGATGGCGGACCGGGGCGGGCTCACGGTGGCCGACCTCCAGCGCCAGCAGTTCGCCGACTGGGCGCCGGCCGGTGACCTGGCGGCGGCCGACGCGGCGAAGGCCTGCGCGTCGGTGCTGCCGGAGGACCCGGAGGTCTGCCGGGTGATCGGGGACTGGGACCGGACCGTGAACACCGACAGCCGGGGCGCGCTGCTCTTCGACCGTTTCTGGCGGAAGTTCACCGGCACGGTGAAGCCGGCCGACCAGTGGCTGGTGCCGTTCTCGGCGGCCGACCCGGTCCGCACCCCGCACACCCTCAACACGGGGACGCCCGGTTTCGCGCAGGCCCTCAAGGACGCGGCGGCGGAACTCCGGGCGGCGGGCATCGCCCTCGACGCACCGCTGGGCGCCCACCAGTTCGTCGTACGGAACGGGGAGCGGATCCCGGTGAGCGGCGGGACCGAGGCGCTCGGCATCTGGAACAAGACCGAGCCCGTGTGGAACGCGGCGGGCGGCGGCTACGTGGAGGTCGCGCACGGGACCAGCCACGTGCAGGCGGTGGGCTGGGACGGCAGCCGGTGTCCGGTGGCCCGCACCCTGCTCTCGTACTCCCAGTCGTCGAACCCGGCGTCGCCGCACTACAGCGACCAGACCCGGTTGTTCTCGGACGGGCGCTGGGTGACCTCCCGGTTCTGCGAGAAGGACATCCTGCGCTCGCCCGCGCTGAAGGTGGAGGTCGTCAGGGGCTGAACGAGAGGAACACGAAGGCCGCGAAGATCGAGAGGTGGACGCTGCCCTGAAGGAGGGTGGCCCGTCCGGGCACCACCGTCAGGGCGCTCACCACGGCCGTGAGCACGAACAGCACCATGTGGAGGGGCCCCAGACCGAGGATCAGGGGTCCCTCCAGCCAGATCGAGGCGAGCGCGATCGACGGGATCGTCAGGCCGATGCTGGCGATGGCCGAGCCGTAGGCCAGGTTCATGCTGGTCTGCATGCGGTCCCGGCTCGCCGCGCGCACGGCGGCGAGCGTCTCGGGAAGCAGCACCATGAGGGCGATGACCACGCCGACGACCGCCTTGGGCAGGCCCGCGGAGGCGACGGCGTCCTCGATGGTGGGCGAGACGAGCTTGGCGTTGCCGACGACGGCCACCAGGGCGACCACGAGCAGACCGAGGCTGAACCAGGCGTCACGGGCGGTCGGCGGCGCGGCGTGCTCGTCCTCCGACTCCGGGATCCCCCGGTCCGGCCGCGGCACGGGCAGGAAGTAGTCGCGGTGACGAACCGTCTGGACGGTGACGAACACCCCGTACAGGAGGAGCGAGGAGACGGCGGCGAAGGCCAGCTGTGCGGCGGAGAACTCGGGGCCCGGGTGGCTCGTCGTGAACGTCGGCAGGACGAGCGTCATGGTCGCGAGGGTGCAGACGATGGCGAGCTCGCCGCCGGAGCCCTCCGCGTTGAACACGGCGATCCGGTTGCGCAGCGCGCCGACGAGCAGGGAGAGGCCGACGATGCCGTTGCAGGTGATCATGACGGCGGCGAAGACGGTGTCCCGGGCGTAGCTCGTCGCCTTGTCGCCGCCTCCGATCATCAGCATGACGATCAGTCCGACCTCGATGACGGTGACGGCCACGGCGAGGACGAGGGAGCCGAAGGGTTCGCCGATGCGGTGGGCGATGACCTCGGCGTGATGGACGGCGGAGAGCACCGCGGCGAACAGACAGATGACGACGATCGCCACCGCGAAGCCCGGGAGTTCGCGCCCCCAGGCGAGGCCGAGCACAAGCGCCGCCACCACCGGCCCCCAGGTGGTCCACTGCCGTGCCCTTGCCGTCACACTCGAACTCATGATCCGCATATTGCCACAAGAGGGCCTTTTCGCCCGCTTCACTCAGCCCTCGGGGTCGGTGAGGCCGTTCTCGTAGGCGGCGAGGGTCTCGACGAACATCCTGCGTTCGGAAGGGCTCAGGGGCGCGAGGGCCGCGCGCCAGGCGCCGGCACTGCGGCCCAGCCGGCCGTCGATGGCGGGGCGGTGCGCCTCGGCGATGGAGACGATCTTCCGCCGCCGGTCGACGGGGTCCTCGGCCCGCTCCAGGACCCCCTTCTTGGCGAGGTCGCCGACCATCAGGCTCACGGTGGTCGGGGCAACCTCCAGGCGGGCGGCGAGCTCGTTGACGCCGAGCGGAGTCCCAGCTGCTCCCGGCCCTGGCGCCGGAGCGCTGATCAGACCGGCCAGTCCTCGCAGTACTCGATGTGCAGGGCGCCCGGCACATGCCGGCGGGTGCGGGGCCGGGTCCAGGGGCCGGAGCTGAACTCCACGCAGAAGTGCCCGGCTCCCGGGTGGCGGTGCCGGTGGGACGGGGCCTCGTCGACGAGACCGCGGAGCGCCGTGCCGTGCTCGCGGAACGCGGTGGCGCTGCCCACCACGAAGAGGGTGTGGGCGGCGATGTCGAAGCCGAGGTGGTCCCGGTACGTCGGGTGGTACCTGCGGTCGTGGTCGATGGCACTCGCCTCGGGGAAGTCACGGTCCGGGGTGGAGGCCGTGTGCGGACTGCCGGCACCGAGCCGGGACCGGACCTGCTTCCACGAGGCGGTGGGGAACTGCAGGCTGTGGTGGACCAGGACCAGATCGAGCGCGACCGGCTCGCCCTCCCCCGCGGCCCCGTCGGGGGCCCGGTTGGCCCGGATCGGGAGATGGACCAGGGAGCGGGCGGAGCGGGCGGCCAGCGACCACAGCGCGGTGAGCCGCTCGGCACCGTCCCGGTCGGCGTACATCGACAGCCAGTGGCCGTCGTCGCGCAGGGCGAGCCGCCCCGGGGCCGGGTCCGGCCGGACGACCCTGAGCTCGCCGCCGCCGAAACGGACCTTGTGCACCCGTACCCGCTGTTCCACACGCCCCTCGCATCCTCGATCCGCCGCACCCTAACCCGGCACGTGGCCGCCCCGAGCCGGATTTCGCGGGCGACGGACCGGAGGACGAGGCGGCCGGGACCGCGTCGACCGAGGTGACGACCGAGGTGACGGCCGAGGCCGACGACATGGTCCGTCGGCAGGAGACCTCCTAGAGCGGGCGCTCCCTGCCCTCCCAGTACGGGTCGCGGAGGCGGCGCTTGTACAGCTTGCCGTTGGGGTCGCGGGGCATGGCCGCGACGAAGTCGACCGACTTCGGGCGTTTGAAGCCGGCGAGGCGGTCGCCGCAGTGGGCCAGGATCTCGGCGGCGAGCGCCGGACCCGGCTCGTACCCCTCGGCCGCCTCCACGACCGCCTTGACCTCCTCGCCCCAGTCGGCGTGCGGGATGCCGAAGGCGGCGGCGTCCGCGACGGCGGGGTGGGCGAGCAGGGCCGCCTCGATCTCGGCGGGGTAGATGTTGACCCCGCCGGAGATGATCATGTCGATCTTGCGGTCGCGGAGGAAGAGGTAGCCGTCCTCGTCGAGGACGCCGAGGTCGCCGACGGTGAAGAAGTCGCCGATGCGGTTCTTCGCGGTCTTCGCCTCGTCCTTGTGGTACTGGAAGCCGCCGGTGTTCATCTTGAGGTAGACGGTGCCGAGTTCGCCGGCCGGCAGCCGCTGACCGTCGTCGTCGAAGACGGCGAGTTCACTGATGGGCCAGGCCCGTCCGACCGTCCCGGGCTTCTTGAGCCACTCCTCGGCGGTGGCGAAGGCGCCGCCGCCCTCGCTGGCCGCGTAGTACTCCTCGACGCACCGGCCCCACCAGTCGATCATCGCCCGCTTGACGTGCTCGGGGCAGGGCGCGGCGCCGTGGATGGCGTGCCGCATGGAGGAGACGTCGTACCGCTCCCGCACCTCCGCGGGGAGGGCGAGCAGACGGTGGAACTGGGTGGGGACCATGTGCGTGTGGGTGCACGCGTACCGGTCGATCAGGCGCAGCATCTCCTCGGGCGTCCAGCGGTCCATGAGGACGAGCGGGTGTCCGATGTGGAGGGCGGCGGCCGCGAACTGGAGCACGGCGGTGTGGTAGAGCGGCGAGCAGACGAGATGGACGTTGCCGTCGGCCGGCCGGATGCCGAAGATGCCGAGGAAGCCGCCGAGATGGGTCTCCTCGGGAAGCTTCCCGGGGAGCGGGCGGCGGATGCCCCGGGGCCGGCCGGTGGTGCCGGAGGTGTAGTTCATGACCCAGCCGAGGGTGCGGTCCTCGGGCGCCGACTCCGGCTGCCCGTCGAGGAGTTCGGCGTACGGGCGGAAGCCGGGGACCGTACCGACGGCGTACCGGTGGGTGGGTGCGAGTCCGGCCTCGTCGGCGGCGAGGGTCACGGCCTCGGCGAACCGCTCGTGGGTGACGAGGACCTTGGCGCCGGAGTCGGCGACGATCCAGGCGATCTCGGGGCCGACGAAGTGGTGGTTGACCGGGACGAGGTAGAACCCGGCCTGGGTGGCGGCGAGATGGGCGGCGAAGAACTCGGGGCCGTTGGGCAGGACGACGGCGAACGCGTCGCCGCGTTCGAGGCCGGCGGCGCGCAGCCCGTGGACGAGCCGGTTGGCCTCGGCGTGCAGCCGGCCGGCGGACCACTCCTCGCCGTCGGGTGCGACGAGGACGGTGCGACCGGGGTCGGCGGCGGCCTGGGCCCAGAACCCGGGGAGAGTCTGCGTCACTGGGTGCTCCGTCCGGCGATGCGGTTGATGCGGTCGACGGCCTTCTCGAAGCCGCGGGTGAGCTCGTCGACGACCTGCTGCACGCTGCGCTCGGAGTTCATCCGGCCGACGATCTGGCCGACGGGGGTGCCGAGCAGCGGTTCCACCTCGTACTTCTGGATGCGGGAGACGGCCTCGGCGACCAGGAGTCCCTGGAGCGGCATGGGGAGCGGCCCCGGCCCCGCCGGGTCGTCCCAGGCGTCGGTCCATTCGGTACGGAGCTGGCGGGCGGGCTTGCCGGTCAGGGCGCGGGAGCGGACCGTGTCGCCCGAGCCGGCGGCGAGGAGCTTGGCGGTGAGGGCGCGGGAGTGCAGTTCGGCCTCGGTGGTGGTGAGCCAGATCGAGCCGAGCCAGACGCCCTGGGCGCCGAGGGCGAGTCCGGCGGCGATCTGCTCGCCGCTGCCGATGCCGCCGGCGGCGAGCACGGGCAGCGGGGAGACCGCGTCGACGACCTCGGGGGTGAGGACCATGGAGGCGATCTCGCCGGTGTGGCCGCCCGCCTCGTACCCCTGGGCGACGACGATGTCGATGCCGGCGGCGGCGTGGTGGCGGGCGTGGCGGGCGCTGCCGGCGAGTGCGGCGACGAGGACGCCGTGGTCGTGGGCGCGGGCGACGACGTCCGGCGGCGGCGAGCCGAGGGCGTTGGCGAGGAGTTTGATCGGGTAGTCGAAGGCCACGTCGAGCTGGCTCCGGGCGACCTGCTCCATCCAGCCGGTGATCCGCCAGCCGGAGGCCTCACCCTCGGCCAGTTCGGGGACGCCGTGCTTGGCGAGGGTGGCGCGGACGAACGCCCGGTGCTCCTCGGGGATCATCGCCTCGATCTCGGCCTCGCCGACGCCTTCGACCGCCTTCTTCGCGGGCATCACGACGTCGAGGCCGTAGGGCAGGCCGTCGGTGTGCTCCTGCATCCAGTCGAGGTCGCGGGCGAGGTCGTCGGGCGCGGTGTAGCGGACCGCGCCGAGGACGCCGAAGCCGCCGGCTCTGGTGAGTGCGGCGGCCACCGCGGGGAAGGGCGTGAAGCCGAAGATGGCGTGCTCGATCCCCAGTGTGCGACTCAGCTCCGTCTCCATGGGCGGCAGGATGCCGCAGCGGCGCGGCGGAGGGAAGAGGTTTTCTGACGCAACGTCAGATTCTTTGGGGCGGGTGCGTGCCGGTGCGTCTGCGTTTCGCGGCCGCGTCCGGTGGGAGAGGGTGGGCCTGACGCGGGAAGCGAAACGAGACGGAGGGCCGAGCCGCCGCGCGTTCGGCGGCGGGATACTGGCCCTCGGAGGTGCGCTGATGATCGGTGCGGTGCCGGGGGCGGCGGCTGCGGCCGGCCCCGAGCCGGGGTCGGGACCGACCGCGACCGGCCGGGCGACGGGACCGGGATCGGCCGGCCGGGCGACGGGACCGGGATCGGCCGGCCGGGCGACGGGACCGGGATCGGCCGCGCGGCGGACCACGCTGCGGCGCGGGTCGGCCGAGCGGGCCGGGCTGCTCGCACCGCACCTGGACGGGCTCGTCGCGGAGGCCGAGCGCTTCCTCGCCCCCTCCCCCGCGCACCCCTGGTACGCGGGCGCCGTGCTGCTCGCCGGGCGGGGCGGGACCGTCGCGCTGCACCGGGCGATCGGCTCGGCCGTGCGGTACGCGGCGTACGACGAGAAGACCGACACGGGGATCGAGCTGCCGCCGGAGCAGCGGATCCCCATGACGGAGGACACCGTCTTCGATCTGGCGTCGGTCTCCAAGCTGTTCACCTCGATCCTGGCGGTGCAGCAGATCGAGCGCGGGGCGCTCGAACTGGAGGCGAAGGTCACCGCGTACCTGCCGGAGTTCGGCGGGGGCGGGAAACAGGACGTCACCGTACGGCAGTTGCTCACCCACACCTCCGGGTTCCGGTCCTGGATCCCGCTCTACCGGGAACCGACGCGGGAGGGGAAGCTGCGGCTGCTGTGGAAGGAGGTCCCGGCGAACCCGCCAGGGACCACGTACCTCTACTCCGACCTCAACCTGATCACGCTCCAGCTGATCCTGGAGAAGATCACCGGTCTCGGTCTGGACATCCTGCTCCACGACGAGATCACCGCTCCGCTCGGGATGCACCGCACGCGTTTCAATCCACCGCTCTCCTGGCGGCCGGGGATCGCCGCCACCGAGGACGCCCGGCCGCCCTGGTCGGGCCTCGACCGGGGCATGGTCCACGGCGAGGTCCACGACGAGAACGCCTACGCCCTCGGCGGCGTCGCGGGCCACGCCGGGGTCTTCTCCCGCGCCTGGGACCTCGCGATCCTCGCCCGCACCCTGCTCAACGGCGGCGCGTACGGCCGGGCCCGGATCCTCTCCCCCGCGTCGGTGGAGCTGATGTTCACCGACTTCAACACCGCCTTCCCCGGCGACGGGCACGGGCTCGGCTTCGAGCTCTACCAGCACTGGTACATGGGCGCCATGGCCACCCCGCACACGGCGGGGCACACCGGCTTCACCGGCACCAGCCTCGTCCTCGACCCGACGACCGACGCGTTCCTGATCGTGCTCGGCAACTCCGTGCACCCGGTGCGGTCCTGGCGCTCCGGCTCCGCGCCGCGCGTCGCCACGGCGGACCGGCTGGCCAGGGCCGTGCCCGTACGGCCGGCCCGGGGCCGCGCCTCCTGGTTCTCCGGCATGGACAGCGGCGCCACCGGCACGCTCACCCTGCCGCCTGTGCCCGAAGCCGCCCGCCTGGAGTGCGCGCTGTGGTGGGACACCGAACCGGGCGCGGACCGGGTCTCCCTGGAGGCCTCGGCCGACGGCGGCACGACCTGGCGGCCGATGCCCTTCACCACCGACAGCCGTACCGAGCATCCGACGGGCAGCCTCGGCGGCTGGTCCGGCCGCGTCTGGCACACCGTGTCCGCGGCGCTGCCCGACGCGAACGCCCTCCTGCGCTGGCGGTACACCACGGATCAGCGGTACGTGGGGCGGGGCGTGTACGTCGACGGGCTGCGGCTTCTCGACGGGGCCGGGCTGCCGGTGTTCGACGAGACACGGCCGACGGACGGAGCCCGCATCGAGGCGAACGGCTGGACCAGGTCGGCCGATTGAGGCCGATCACGCCGCCTCGGCGTAGAGCTCCTCGATCAGCCCGGCGACGTGCTCCGGCTCACGCAGCGTCGGGTAGTGGTCGGACGCGGCCAGTCGGACGAGACGGCAGCCCGGGATCCGGTCGGCCATGTCCTCGTTGCAGCGCACGACCACCGGCCGGTCCTGCTCGCCCAGCGCGAGCAGGGTCGGCACGGAGATCTCCTCGAGCCGGTCGAAGGCGGGCGGGCCCGTGAGCTGGCGGCCGACGTTGCTGAGCCAGGCGGGCAGCACCGCCCGGCAGTGCCGCGCCGCGACCGGGTCGGACTCGGGGGACCCGCCGCCGGCCTTCCCCCACTCGGCGAGGCCGAGCCGGACGATGCCCTCCGTGTCACCGGCCTCGGCCATGGGTCCGAGGCGCTCGAAGAACTCGCCCGAGTCCAGCCCCTCGTACCCCGACACACCGGGAACGAAGAGGGCGAGGCCCGCCACCCGCCCGGGAGCCTCCAGGGCGAAGTCGACCGACGTGGCCCCGCCCATGCTGGAGCCCACCAGGACCGCCCGCTCGATCTCGAAGCGGTCGAGGACCTCGGCCAGATCACGGACCGGGGAGTACG
Source organism: Streptomyces vietnamensis (assembly GCF_000830005.1). Classification (NCBI taxonomy): domain Bacteria; kingdom Bacillati; phylum Actinomycetota; class Actinomycetes; order Kitasatosporales; family Streptomycetaceae; genus Streptomyces; species Streptomyces vietnamensis. The sequence continues at coordinate 681,486 of NZ_CP010407.1, forward strand.
CGGCGGTGGGCGCGGGTGAGCGTCCGTAGCCGCGCACGTCGTAGCGGATCACCCGGTGCCGCGCGAGGAGCGGGGGCAGGACGGGGTCCCACACCGTGGAGTCGCCGACGCCGGGGTGCAGCAGGACCAGCGGCAGGCCCTCCCCTCCCGTGTCGTCCGCCCAGACTTCGCCGTCCTTGACAGGGATCATGGTTTCCACGGGCCCCAGTCTGATGGGGCGTACGGGAACTCCGCCAGTGCGCCTCCGGGAGTCCGGCCGACGAGGCGCCCGTCAGGCACCGTTTTCGGACGCCGCGCGCAGGGCGGTCAGGACGGGGCTGATGAGGGGGTGGTCCTCCGCTCCGCGCCGGACGGCGGCGAAGACCCGGCGGGTCGGGGCGACGCCCTCGATCGGGCGGACCTCCACGCCGCCGAGCTCCATCCCGCGCAGGGCCGAACGCGGCACGAGCGCCACGCCGGCGGACGCCGCCGCGAGGGCGACGACGGCGCGGAAGTCGTCGGAGGAGTGCTCCGGGTTCAAGGTGAACCCGGCGTACTCGCAGGCCAGGACGGTCACGTCATGGCAGGGGTTGCCCTCGGACTGGCCGATCCAGGTGTCCTTGGCGAGGTCCGCGAGCGCGACCCGTTCGCCGGCCGCCAGGAGGTGGCCGGGCGGCAGGACGGCGTCGAAGGGCTCGGCGTAGAGCGGGACGCGGGTGAGCCGGTCGTCGTCCTCGCCGGGGGCGCCCCGGTACTCGACCGCGACGGCCACGTCCACCTGCCGGTCCAGGACCATGAGCAGGCTCTCGTCGCCCTCCGCGTCCCGGACCCGGACCCGGATGCCGGGCGCGGTGCGGGCGAGGGCCGTGATGGCGGGGGCCACCACCAGCCCGATGCCGGTGGCGAAGGCGGCGACCGTGACCGTACCGGCGTCTCCCGAGCCGTAGGCGGCGAGCTCGGCCTCGGCGCGCTCCAGCTGTGCGAGCACGGCGTTGGCGTGGCTGAGCAGGATCTCGCCGGCCGGGGTGAGGCGCGCGCCGCGCGCGCTGCGGTCCACGAGCCGGTGGCCGGTCTCCTGCTCCAGGGCGGCGAGCTGCTGGGAGACGGCGGAAGGGGTGAGATAGAGCGCGGCGGCCGCCGCCGTGACCGTGCGGTGGTCGGCCACCGCACGGAGGATGTGCAACCGCCGCGCTTCGATCATGCCCCTAGTGTCTCAGCCTGCGGACACAGGCCGGGTGCTCAGCCCCGCAGAGCCGCTCGGGCGTCGACGAAGGCGTCCACGGCCCGGTTCACGTCCTCCGTCGAGTGGGCGGCGGAGAGCTGGACGCGGATGCGGGCCTGGCCCTGCGGCACGACCGGGTACGAGAAGCCGATCACGTACACGCCGCGCTCCAGGAGCAGCTCGGCCATCCGGCCGGCCTCGGCGGCGTCGCCGATCATGACGGGGGCGATGGCGTGGTCGCCGGGGAGGATGTCGAAGCCCTCCTCGGTCATGCGGGAGCGGAACAGCGCCGTGTTGGCGTTGAGGCGCTCGCGCAGGTCGCCGGCGGACTCCAGCAGGTCGAGGACCTTGAGGGAGGCGGCGGCGATGACCGGGGCGAGGGTGTTCGAGAAGAGGTACGGGCGGGAGCGCTGGCGCAGCAGGGCGACGATCTCGGCGCGGGCCGCGACGTAGCCGCCGGAGGCGCCGCCGAGGGCCTTGCCGAGGGTGCCGGTGATGATGTCGACGCGGTCCATGACGCCGTGCAGCTCGGGGGTGCCGCGGCCGCCGGGGCCGACGAAGCCGACCGCGTGCGAGTCGTCGACCATGACCATGGCGTCGTACTGCTCGGCCAGGTCGCAGATCTCGTCGAGCGGGGCGACGTAACCGTCCATCGAGAAGACGCCGTCGGTGACGATCAGCTTGCGCCGGGCGCCGCCCTCGACGGCCGCCTTGAGCTGCTGCTCCAGGTCGGCCATGTCGCGGTTGGCGTAGCGGAAGCGGCGGGCCTTGGAGAGGCGGATGCCGTCGATGATCGAGGCGTGGTTGAGGGCGTCGGAGATGACCGCGTCCTCGGGGCCGAGGATCGTCTCGAAGACGCCGCCGTTGGCGTCGAAGCAGGAGGAGTAGAGGATCGTGTCCTCCTGGCCGAGGAAGGAGGAGAGGCGGGCCTCCAGCTCCTTGTGCACCTCCTGCGTGCCGCAGATGAAGCGGACGGACGCCATGCCGTAGCCCCAGCGGTCGAGCGCTTCGTGGGCGGCGGCGATGATCTCGGGGTTGTCGGCGAGGCCCAGGTAGTTGTTGGCGCAGAAGTTGAGCACCTCGCCGGGGCGGCCGCCCGCGGTGACCTCGACGGTCGCGGACTGGGGGGTGCCGATGACCCGCTCGGGCTTGTGCAGTCCGGCCTGCTCGATCTCTTCGAGGGTGGCGCGGACGGAGTCGCGTACGGAATCGAACATGGGTCAGGCTCCCGTGGTCCAGTCGAGGATGATCTTGCCGCTCTTGCCGGAGGCCGCGTCGTCGAAGGCGGCCTCGAAGTCGGTGTGGTCGTAACGGCCGGTGATGACCGGGCTGAGGTCCAGGCCGCCCTCCAGGAGCACCGACATCGCGTACCAGGTCTCGAACATCTCGCGGCCGTAGATGCCCTTGATCGTGATCATGGAGGTGACGATCTTCGCCCAGTCGACGGCGAAGTCCTCGGCGGGCAGGCCGAGCATGGCGATCTTTCCGCCGTGGGTCATGTTGGCGATCATGTCGCGCATCGCGCGCGGGTTGCCGGACATCTCCAGGCCGACGTCGAAGCCCTCCTTGAGCCCGAGGGTGCGCTGGCCGTCGGCGATGGTCTGCTCGGCGACGTTGAGGGCGAGCGAGACGCCGGTCTTGCGCGCCAGGGCCAGGCGCTCCTCGCTGACGTCGGTGATGACGACGTTGCGGGCGCCGGCGTGCTTGGCGACGGCGGCGGCCATGATGCCGATCGGGCCGGCGCCGGTGACGAGGACGTCCTCGCCGACGAGCGGGAAGGACAGGGCCGTGTGCACGGCGTTGCCGAAGGGGTCGAAGATCGCGGCGACGTCGAGGTCGACGGGGACGCGGTGGACCCACACGTTGGAGGCGGGCAGCGCGACGTACTCGGCGAAGGCGCCGTCCCGGCCGACGCCGAGGCCGACGGTGGCGCGGCAGAGGTGGCGGCGGCCGGCCAGGCAGTTGCGGCACTTGCCGCAGACGAGGTGGCCCTCGCCGCTGACCAGGTCGCCGACGTTGATGTCGGCGACGTCACGGCCGACGGAGACGACCTCGCCGACGAACTCGTGGCCGATCGTCAGCGGCGTGGCGATCGTCTTCTGCGCCCAGCCGTCCCAGGAGCGGATGTGCAGGTCGGTCCCGCAGATACCGGTCCGCTTGACCTTGATGAGGACGTCTCCGGGGCCGGTCTCCGGCTCGGGCACGTCCGTGAGCCAGAGTCCCGGCTCCGCGTTCAGCTTGACCAGCGCCTTCAATGCAACGGCTCCCGACGTGCGTGTCCTGTGATGTGAGGGTGCGGGCACGGCTGAGTGCCCAAGATCCCCGGAAGAGAATCTTCCGTACGCGAGGCTTGCGGTCCATCGAGGATTTCTTAAGCGCGCTCGCAGATCAGCTTCACACCGCAGGCGGGGAGACGGCGACGTCAACGGGGCCGAACGGAGAGACCACCGTGGGGCGGCCTCTCCGTCGGGCCCGCGTCAGCGGCCCAGCGCGGCCATCGCCGCGTTGTGGCCGGGGATGCCGCTCACTCCGCCGCCGCGGATCGCGCCCGCTCCGCACAGGAGGACGTTGGCGTGCGGGGTCTCGACGCCCCAGCGGCCCGTGCCCTCCTCCCCGTACGGGAACGAGAGGTCGCGGTGGAAGATGTGGCCGCCGGGCAGCCGCAGTTCGCGTTCGAGGTCGAGCGGGGTCTTCGCCTCGATGCAGGGCCGGCCCTCCGCGTCGAGGGCGAGGCAGTCGGCGATCGGCTCGTCGAGGTGCGCGTCGAGCTGGGCGAGGGTCGCCGCGAGGAGCTTCGCGCGCGTGCCCTCGTTGTCGGCGGCGAACAGCCGGGCGGGGGTGTGCAGGCCGAACAGGGTGAGCGTCTGGTGGCCCGTGGCGGCCAGTTCCGGGCCGAGGATCGTCGGGTCGGTGAGCGAATGGCAGTAGATCTCGGACGGCGGGGCGGAGGGCAGGCGCCCGGCGGCGGCCTCGGCGTGGGCGGTGGCCAGCTGCCCGTACCCCTCGGCGATGTGGAAGGTGCCGGCGAAGGCCTCGCGCGGGTCGACGGAGCGGTCGCGGAGTCGCGGCAGCCGGGTCAGCAGCATGTTGACCTTGAGCTGGGCGCCCTCCGGGGCGGGCGGGGGCGTCTCGCCGAGCAGGGCGGCGAGTTCCTGCGGGGAGGCGTTGACGAGGACCTGGCCGGCCTCGACGGTGCCCTCGCCGTCGGCGGTGCGGTAGGTGATCGAGGCGCGGCGCCCGTCGGTCTCGATCCGGGTGGCCTCGTGCCCGGTGAGGATGCGGGCCCCGGCGGCGCGGGCGGCGCCGGCGAGGGCGTCGGTGAGGGCGCCCATGCCGCCGACGGGCACGTCCCAGTCGCCGGTGCCGCCGCCGATGACGTGGTACAGGAAGCAGCGGTTCTGGAGGAGCGCGGGGTCGTGGGCGTCGGCGAAGGTGCCGATGAGGGCGTCGGTGAGGACCACGCCCCGGACGAGGTCGTCGGCGAAGGTCTTCTCGACGGTGACGCCGAGGGGCTCCTCGAAGAGCATCCGCCAGGTGTCGGCGTCGTCCACGCGGGCGCGTAGTTCGGCGCGGGTGGGGAGGGGTTCGGTGAGCGTGGGGAAGATGCGGCGGGCGGCCTCGCCGGTGCGTCCGTAGAAGGCCTGCCAGGCCTCGTACGCGCTGTCGGAGCCGGTCAGCGCGGCGAAGGAGGCGCGGGTGCGGTCGGGTCCGCCGCCGACGAGGAGGCCGCCGTCGCCCTTCGGGGTGTACGAGGAGATGGACCGTTTCCGCACGGCGAACCGCAGCCCGAGCTCGCGCACGATCTTCTCCGGGAGGAGCGAGACCAGGTACGAGTACCGGGAGAGCCGGGCGTCGACCCCGGCGAACGGCCGCGTCGACACGGCCGCCCCGCCGGTGGAGCCGAGCCGCTCCAGGACGAGGACGGAACGTCCGGCGCGGGCCAGATAGGCGGCGGCGACGAGCCCGTTGTGCCCGCCTCCGACGACGACGGCGTCGTACGAGCTGGTGGGGGCCGGGGCGTCGGGAAGTGGATCACGGTCAGTCATGGCACATGCTCACACGCGCGCGCGTGCCGGGGGAAGACCGCCGTCCGGTCATGATCCGGCATGATCACGGCATGACTGAGATCGTTCTGATGTCGGACCCGAGGGTCGCCGCGATACCCGTGACGGAGTGCGGCGAACGCCTCGTCGACGTCCGCGGCATCGGCTCGCTGCTCGTCGACACCCGCAAACAGGACCCGGCGGACGCGTTCGCGTACCTGCGGGAGGGTGTCGTCGAGCGGCTCCTCAAGGCGCAGGAGCTGCTGCCGAGGGGCTTGCGGCTGCTGTACGTCGAGGGGTACCGGCCGCCGTCGCTCCAGCGGGCGTACTTCGAGGAGTACGCGGACCAGCTGCGCGCGCTCCACCCCGAGTGGCCCGATGAGCGGATCCGCACGGCGGCGAGCCGGTACGTGTCCCCGCCGGAGATCGCCCCGCACAGCGCCGGGGCGGCCGTCGACCTGACGCTGGCCGACGCCGACGGGCGGGAACTGGACCTGGGGACCCGGATGAACGCGGACCCGGAGGAGAGCGGCGGCGCCTGCTACACCCGCGCCGAGGGCATCTCGGAGGAGGCGCGGGCCCACCGGGAGCTGCTGGGCTCCGTGCTCACGACGGCGGGCCTGGTGAACTACCCGACGGAGTGGTGGCACTGGTCGTTCGGCGACCGGTACTGGGCCCTGGCCACCGGGGCGCCCTCGGCGTCGTACGGCCCGAAGGAGCTCACGCCGTCCGGCTGAGCCTCACGCCCCCGGCGGGGTCGCCGCCTTCAGGAGGAGGGCGGCAGCTTCGGCGTCGCGGCCGAGGCGCTCCAGGCAGTGGGCCTCGTCGTCGAGGGCGGCGAGGGTGTCGGGGTGTGCGGGGCCGAGGAGCCGGGTGCGGGCGGCGGCGATCGCCCGGTGGCACTCCAGCGCCTCCTCCCAGCGGTCGAGCCTGCCGAGGGCGACGGCCGTCTCCCACCGGCTGAGGAGCGTGTCCGGGTGGTCGGGGCCGAGGACCCGCTCGCGGTCGGCGTGCACGCCCCGGGACTCGGCGAGCGCCTCCGTCCAGCGGCCGAGCCGGCCGAGGTTGACGGCGAGGGCCTGGCGGGCGCGCAGCGTCTCGGGCCCGTCGGGGCCCTGCGCGCGGGTGCGGGCTGCGACGAGGTCGCGGCAGAGGTCGAGGGCGTCCGCGGCCTGGCCGAGCCGGCCGAGGCAGACCCCGGTGTCGTAGCGGGCGGCGAGGGTGTCCGGGTGGTCGGGGCCGAGGGCGGCGGCGCGCGCGTCGGCGACCGCGCGGTACTGGACGAGCGCCTCTTCTCCGCGTCCGAGGCGGGTGAGGGTGAACGCCACCTCGTGGCGGGTCACCAGGGTGTCGGGGTGGTCCTCGCCGAGCAGCCGGGCCCGGGCCTCCGCGACCTCGTGCGCCGTGCGGTACGACTCCTCCAGGCGGCCGAGGCGGCCGAGCGTGAACGCCAGGTTGTGGCGGCAGCGCAGGGTGTCGGGGTGGTCGGGGCCGACGGTGCGCTCACGGGCGGCGAGCACCTCGGCGTACACCTGGTACGCCTCGGGGTGCCGGCCGAGGCGGCCCAGCGCGTAGGCCCGCTCCTGGCGTGCCGCCAGGGTGTCGGGGTGGTCCTCGCCGAGCACGCGGGCGCGGGCCTCGGCGACCTTGCCGAAGACGTGCAGGGCGTCGGCGGGGCGGTCGAGCCGGGCGAGGGCGAAGCCGACCTCGTACTGGCTGGTGAGGGTGGAGGGGTGGTCCTCGCCGAGGGCCTTCGCGCGGTCCCGGGCGACGGACCGGTGCACGGACTCGGCCTCGTCCCAGCGGCCGAGCCGGCCGAGGCCCATGCCGGCCCGGAAGCGGCCGGCGAGCACCGCGACCAGCTCCGCCGGCGGCGGCGCGGGCGCGGGCGGCGTGCCGTCGGGGGCCGCGGTGGTCCACTCGGTGGTGAGGACGGCCGCGGCGGGATCGTGGGCGGCGGGGCGCGGCCCGGTGAGGGCGGCCGGGCGGTGCCCGCCGGTCATCCCCCGGATCCACGCGGGCGCGGGGGCCACCGGTTCCTCGGGCAGGGGTACGGGCATGGGCACCGTCAACGGCAGCGCGGGTGCCTCGGCGGGCGGCGGGAACGACGGCGCGCCGAAGCGCCCCGAGACGATCCGGCGGCGCAGGTCGCCCGCGTCGGCCGGGCGCTCCTCGGGGACCTTCGCGAGCAGGTCGACGACGATCCGGTCGAAGTAGTCGGGCAGTTCGGCGCGGAGCGCGCGCGGCGGGGTCGGCACCGTGTCCCGGTGGCCGATGAGGATGGCCCAGGAGTCGCCGAGGTCGAAGGGCGGGGCGCCGGTGGCCAGCTCGTACAGCACGCACCCCAGGGAGTAGAGGTCGCTGCGGTGGTCGATCTCGCCACCGCCGCCGATCTGCTCCGGGGACATGTAGTGCGGCGTCCCCATGGCGATGCCGGTCCCGGTGAGCTTGGAGGTGAAGCCCATGTCGGCGCCGAGGCGCGCTATCCCGAAGTCGCAGATCTTCACCGTGCCGTCGCTCAGCCGCATGATGTTCGCGGGCTTGAGGTCCCGGTGCACGATGCCCTGCCGGTGCGTGTACGCGAGGGCGTCGGCGACCTGGTCGGCGATCTCGACGACGTCCTGGACGGGCAGCGGGTGCTGGTCGTTGGAGACGAGGAGCTGGCTGAGGTTGCGCCCCTCCAGGAGCTCCATGACGAGGAAGAGCACGCCCTCGTACTCGCCGAAGTCGTGCACGACGGTGATGCCCCGGTGCTGGAGCGCCGCCGCCACCCGGGCCTCGCGGCGGAAGCGCTCGCGCACCACGGCGAGGGCCTGCGGGTCCTGCTGCGGTCCGAGCGGTTTGAGGCACTTCACGGCGACGCCGCGCCCGAGCGCCTCGTCGGTGGCGCGCCACACCTCGCCCATGCCCCCGCGACCGATGACCTCGTGCAGGCGGTACCGGCCCTGGATCAGTCTGGAGTCCCCCATCGCGTGCTGCCGCCCCCGTCGATTCCGTACTGCCTCCTCGGCTCCTCCAGTATGGCCGCCGGGTCGGACAGTGAATACGGGGCGGGGTACGCGTGCGCGTACGGGTCGGGCCGGGTCTCCGGGCCGAGCCGGTCCATCGCGCGCAGGATGTGCCGGGGCGGCAGCCGCCAGCGCAGGCGGGCCGGGACGTGGCGCAGGAGGTTGGCCGTGGCGACGAGCCGGCGGGTGACGGTCTCCGGCGGCGGGGCGGGGCAGCCGTAGAGGGCGTGGGCGTAGAGGGGCAGGGTGTCGTACGCGAGTGCGCTGACGCGCCGCCAGATCACCTCGCGCGCCGGGACGAGGACGGGTTTGACGGGCGGGCGACGCAGGAAGTCGGCGACGGTCCGGGCGTCCGGTCCGGCGGCGAGGCGGGGACGGACGGAGTCGAAGTAGGCGGCGAGCTGGGCGGTGGACGCGGGGACGGCGTCCGGGTCGAGGCCGACGAGCCGGGCGGAGGTGCGGTGCTCGTCGACGTACCGGTCGGCGTCGGCGTCGGTGAGGGGGATCCCGGAGCGGCGCGCGACGGAGAGGTACGAGTCGGTCTCGGCGCAGTGGACCCAGAGCAGCAGTTCGGGGTCGTCCACGCCGAGGAGCCGGTGGATCCGCCGGACGCGGGCGCCGGCCGCCTCGGCGGCCTCGGTGGTCCCGTAGCTGAGGGTTCCGACGAAGTTAGCGGTCCGCATCAGCCGGCCCCAGGGGTCCTCCTGGAAACTGCTGTTGATCATGACGCCGCGGACGGCGACGGGGTGCAGCGCCTGGAGCCAGAGGGCCCGCACACCGGCGATCCACATCACCGGGTCGCTGTGCAGCTGCCAGGTCACGGAGCGGGGACCGAAGAGCCCGGGGTCGGCGTCCTGCCTCATGGCGCTCAGGCTACGCCGGAACCGTTCCCGGGTGACCGGTCGGGACGCGGCCTCTTCCGCGACGGGCACTCGGCCGGTGGCCGACCGCCGCGGCAGTCTCGCCGCTCGGCGGACGGCGGACGGCGGACGGCGGACGGCGGACGGCGATCGGCACGATCGGCGATCGGCAGGCGGCACCCGGCGGGCGGCACCCGGCACTCGCCTCTCGGCTGCCGTCAGCCGACGTGGGGACTGCGGCGTTCGACGAGGACGGTGTCGCGCCAGACGCCGTGATGGCGCCCGATGCGCTCGCGGGTGCCGATGACCCGGAAGCCGGCGCGCGCGTGGACGGCGAGGCTGGCCGCGTTCTCGGGGAAGATGCCGGACTGGATGGTCCAGATCCCCGCCGCCTCCGTGGACGCCACGAGCGCGTCGAGGAGCACGGAGGCGACGCCCCGCCCCCGGGCGTCGGGGTGCACGTAGACGGAGTGCTCGACGACTCCGGCGTACGCGGCCCGCTCGGAGACCCGGGTGACGGCGACCCAGCCCAGTACCCGCCCGGCCCCGTCGAGGGCGACGAAGCGGTGCTCGGGCAGCTTGGCCGCGTCGAACTGCTCCCAGGTCGGGGCCGCGGTCTCGAAGGTGGCGTTGCCCTCCTCGACACCGGCCCGGTAGATCGCGACGACCGCGTCGGCGTGCGCCGCGGTGAGCGGCACCACGAGGAGGGAGGCGGTCATGCGGCGGCCTCGTTGTTCGACATCCGTCCATGGTGGAACACGCCGGATCGGGTGTCACGGGAAATCGTGACCGGCCGGGTGAAGCCGGACGCGGGCGCGTACCCGACGGGCGGTGCCCGACCGAGCGCCGTCCCCGTGCGGAGCGCCGCCCGGCCGCGCATGCTCGATGCATGGCCTGCAAACGTGTCGACCGGCCCGCACGGTCGGGCGCGGGACGGACGGTGCCGGGATGACCTGGCTGCTCGTCCTCGTGGGAGCGGCGCTGATCCTGTTCATCCTGCGGGACGTGTTCCACACGATCTGGCACCCCACCCGGCACGGCGGGCTGAGCAGGCTGGTGATGCGGAGCGTGTGGCGTCTCTCGGCCCATCGCGGGGCGCGGTGGCGGCCCGTCGGTCTCGCGGGGCCGGTGGGCATGATGACGGTCGTCACCATCTGGGCGTGCGTCGTCGCCGTCGGGTGCGCGCTCATCTACTGGCCCCACATGCCGGACGACTTCTCGTACGCCACGGATCTCACCCCCTCCGAGCACGCGGGCCCGCTCGACGCGCTGTACGTCTCGCTGGTCACCCTGGCCACCCTCGGTCTCGGCGACATCGCGCCGACCTCGGGGTGGCTGCGTCTCCTCACCCCGATCGAGGCCCTGGTGGGCTTCGCCCTGCTGTCGGCGACCGTCGCCTGGATCCTCGGCATCTATCCGGCCCTCGCCCGCCGCAGGGCGCTCGCCCTGCGCCTGTCCCACCTGCGCCGCAGCCGCGTCACGGCCGGGGCCCTCGACTCCGCCGGGGGTGCCGCGCTCCTCGACGGACTCGCCTCGGCGCTCTCGACCGTGACCGTGGATTTCCTCCAGTACGCCGAGTCGTACTACTTCTACGACGGGGACGAGAACATCTCCCTGGCCGGACAGCTCGGCCACGCCGTCGACCTGACGGACCGGGCGGAGCGGGCCCGGCATCCGGACGTCCGGCTCTCCGCGGCGGTCCTGCGCACGGCCCTCGTCGACCTGGCCACCGTGCTCGACGAACGCTTCCTGCGCACGGACGGGCCTCCCGAGAGGGTGTTCAAGGCCTTCGCGGCGGACCACGGGCGCCCCTGGAACGGCTCGGACGGTGCGGACGGTGCGGACGGTGCGGACGGCGAACCGTGACGGGGCCCCCGTCCCCTCGGTCCCATATCCCCTCGACATGATCGCTCCGGGAGCCACATCCTGACCCCATGGAATTCCTCTGCTACCACCGCGACCGGTCCGCGTCCATGCCCCTGAGGCAGGCCCTCCTCGAAGCGCACTGGGCGTACATGGACGGCTTCGCGAAGGAGCTGATCGCGCGCGGGCCGACCTTCGACGCGGCGGGCGAGAACTGCACCGGGAGCGTGCACATCGTCGACCTTCCCGACGCCGCCGCGGCCCGGGCGTTCGCCTTCGACGAGCCCAACTACCAGGCCGGGGTGTACCGGGACGTCCTGCTGCGGCGGTGGCGGAACACTCTGGGACGGACGATGTGGGAGTTCCCCGGAGGCCGCGAGGGCGGCAACCGCTACCTGGTCCTGGGTCTCGGTGAGGGCGAGCCCGTCGACCTCACCCCTCCGTCCGCCCCGGCGGACCGCGACGACCTGATCGCCTACGGCCCCCTGCTGTCCGACGACGGCACGACCTGGGTGGGCACGGCGGCCCTGGTCCGCGCCCCGGACGCGGCGACGGCCGCGGCCGTCCTGCGGACCCCCGAGCGGTACGCCGACATCGAGGTCCACGACTGGTCCTTCGGCGGCCGCCCGACGACCTGACCGGTCCAGCACGTGAGACCGCCGGAAGGGGCTGCGCCCGCGCCGTTAAGGTGCCCGTACCCGTGGCCGGTACGCGATGACCGGGCCACCCCTTTTCCGCCCGCATTCCCCCGAGGACGCCCATGTTTACGGTCAACGAGTACTTCGACGGCACGGTCAAGTCGATCGCGTTCACGCAGGAGGAGGGCCCGGCGACCATCGGCGTCATGGCTCCCGGGGAGTACGAGTTCGGCACCGCCGCTCCGGAGGTCATGCACGTGGTCAGCGGCGCCCTGACGGTCCTGCTGCCGGGTGCCGCCGAGTGGGAGACCTTCGCCGCCGGGGACCGCTTCAAGGTCCCCGGCGACAGCAGGTTCCAGCTGAAGGTGGCGGTGGACACCGCCTACCTGTGCGAGTACCGCTGACCGTCCGGAACCACGAGGAAACGGCCCGCAACCGCTGTACCCATCGACCGGCGGAGGAGAGAACTGCCATGCGCACCACCACGCACACCGAGATAGTCGTCGTCGGAGGCGGCCCGGTCGGCATGCTGATCGCCGCCGAGCTGGGGGCGTACGGGATCGATGTCGTGGTGCTGGAGGAGAAGAGCGCGACATCCGGTCGGCCCAAGGCCGGGACCGTCCACGCCAGGGCCGTGCAGGCGCTGGCCCGGCGGGGCTACCTCGGGCTGCCGCGGTTCTCGGACGCTCCGGTGACCGAGCAGTTCCACTTCGCCGGAATGCCCGGGCTGACGATCACGGTTCCCGCGGCCGAGCCGGAGCCCGTCCTCAAGCGCGCACAGGCCGATCTGGAGCGGGAGTTCGAGGAGCGGGCCCGGGATCGCGGGGTGACCGTGCTGCGCGACCACCGGGTGACCGCGCTGCGCCAGGGGCCCGACGGGGTCGAAGTGGTGGCCGAAGGGCCCGGGGGCGAGCACACGTACAGCGCCGGGTTCCTGGTCGGGGCCGACGGCGCGCGCAGCACCGTACGCCGGGAGGCCGGCTTCGCCGAGGACACCCACCCCGCGACGGTCTCGGCGATGATGGGCCTGGTCCGGCTGATCGAGCCCGGCAGGGCGCCGCGGGGCTGGTGCCGTACCGAGCGGGGCTGGATCGTCGCGAAGCCCGTTCCCGACGGGCACACCCTCATACGCACGCTCGACTGCGACGGGCCCCATCCCCACCGGCGCACACGGGCGACCGTGCGGGAACTGCAGGACGAGGCGTCCCGGATCGCCGGGTACGACATCCCGATGGAGGATGCGCTCTCCGTGACGCGGTTCAGCGACTTCACCCGACTGGTGCGCCACTACCGCAAGGACCGCGTGTTCCTGGCGGGGGACGCCGCGCACGTGCACTTCCCGATCGGGGGGCAGGGGTTGAGCACCGGACTGGTCGACGCGCTCAACCTGGGCTGGAAGCTGGCCCACGCCGTGCGCGGAACGGCGGGCAAGGGGCTGCTCGACACGTACGACGACGAACGCAGGCCGGCCGCGCAGCGGGTCATCGACAACACTCGCGTCCAGCTGACGCTGATGCGTCCCGCCCCCGAACTCGACCCGCTCCGCGCGATGGTCGCCGAACTGCTGACGCTGGAGCAGACCCGCCGGCACGTGGGCGACTTGATCAGCGCGCAGGAAACGGTGTACCCGGCCCGCTCGGGCTTCGCCTCCCGGTGGGAGGGGCGGTTCCTGGAGAACGTCGTGGTGAGGGACGGCGCGGAGCCGCAGGACGTCACGGGGCTGCTGCCCGACGGCCGGCCTCTGCTCCTCCTGTCCGGCGAGCGGGCCGCGGCGTACGGCGAGTCGGCCCGGGGCTGGGCCCATGTGCTGAACACCGTCGCCGCCTCACCGGACGCCGCCCTCCCGTGCGACGCGGTGCTGGTGCGTCCTGACGGCCACATCGCCTGGGCACCGGACGCGGGCGACCTCACCGACGCGCTGCGCCTGTGGTTCGGCGAGCCCCGGTGGACGCCGCCTACGCGCCCGTGGCCTGGACCTCTTCGTGGAGCAATAACTTGATCGACGGAGGATCATCCGTCTGATTGGATCTTGTTTCGGGCGCGGCTCGCCTGTCGCCGCCCCGGAGACCACGGGGGATCTCATGAACACGACGACGATCGACGAGGGAAGCCTCCGGTCGCCCAGCGGGCCGTTTCCCGCGTCACTGGCCCAGCTGCATCGCGCCAGGGAGGCCGACGCCTTCCCGGTCAGCTGGACGCGGACGCGGGACCACCACTACTCGGTCATCGCCCACTGGCCCGGTGAACACCCTTACTTCACACCGGTACACGGGCACCGCTACGATCCCCTGCTCGTCACCGAGACCATGCGCCAGGCCACCCTGCTCGTGTTACATGCCGGGTACGGCGTTCCGGTGGGACACCACTTCCTCCTGGCGGAGCTGCAGTTCGCCTGCCGCATGAACCGGCTCGCCATCGACGACGGGCCCGGGGAGGTGGAGGTGCAGGTGGTCTGCTCCGATGTGAAGCGGACCCGTGGGCACGTCTCCCGGCTCAGGGTCGACATGGTCGTGCGCCGCGCGGGATCGGTCGTGTCCACGGGTGCCGTCCTGGGGCGGATCGTCGGCCCGGAGGCCTACCGGCGGATACGGGGCGACCGTGCCGTCCCGGGATTCGAGGTCCCGCGGACACCTCCGGTGACGGCCCGGCTCGTCGGCCGGTCGCGCGCGGAGGACGTCCTGCTCTCGCCCACGCCGCAGGACCGGACGTGGCAGCTGCGGGTCGACACCGGGCACCCGGTCCTGTTCCAGGGCGAGAAGGACCACGTGCCCGGGATGCTGCTCCTCGAAGCAGCCAGGCAGGCGGCCGAACTGGAGACGCCGTCCCAGCCGTTCGTCCCCTCCTCGGGGCGCATAAGTTTCCAGCGCTACGCGGAGTTCGGTACCCCCTGCTGGATACGGGCCGCCCTGCCCACATCGAGCGCCGGAACGACCGGCGTCACCATCACGGGGAGCCAGGACGACGGCGCGGTGTTCCTCGCCGAGCTCTCCTCCTCCCTTCCCCCCTGCTGACGGACGGTAACGCAGACATGATCCTTGTCACCGGAGCAACCGGCACGGTGGGGCGGGAGGTCGCCCGCCTGCTCGCCCCCGGCCGGCCGCTGCGCATCCTCACGAGGCGGCCCGAACTCGCCACCTTCCAAGGGCCCGACGTCACCGTGGTCCGCGGCGGCTTCACGGACCCCGAAAGCCTCCACCGGGCGCTCACGGGAGTACGCGCCGCCTTCCTGGTCACCAACCAGGTGGGAGAGGAGGACGACGCGCGGTTCATCGACGCGGCCCGGGCCTGCGGCGTACGGCACCTGGTCAAGCTCTCCGCGGCCGCCGTGGAGGATCCGGAGGCGGACGACCTCATCACCCGCTGGCAGCGCGAGAACGAGCGGACCGTGCGGGAATCGGGACTGGCGTGGACCTTGCTGCGCCCCCGGTCCTTCATGTCCAACACGCTGTCGTGGGCACCGGCCATCCGTTCCGAGGGCGTCGTGCGCGCGCTCCACGGGGAGTCCGCCAACGCCTGCGTGGACCCGCGCGACATCGCCGAGGTGGCGGTGCACGCCCTGACACAGGACGGTCAGGAGGGCCGCGTGCACGCGCTTTCCGGTCCGGAGCCGGTCACCGCGCTCGAACAGACCGCCGTGCTCTCGAAGGTCCTGGGGCGACCGCTGCGCTTCGAGGAACTCGGGCCGGAGCGGGCCCGCTCCGCCCTGCTGGACCGCTATCCCGAGGTGATCGCCGAAGCGCTGCTGCACAGCGCCGGGCGCCAGCGGGCCGGCGCGAAGGCGCGGGTGAACTCCGCGGTGCCCGCGCTGCTGGGACGACCCGCACGGACCTTCGACACCTGGGCGGCGGACCACGCGCAGGCGTTCGCCTGACCGGTCCGCCGGCCCGCGGCCGGGACCCCGGCCGCGGGTGGCACCCATCGGCTTCGCCGACACCCTCGTCCGGCCCGGCACGAGACCGCCAGGACACCCCCCTACCGGCGGACGCGGGGCATGCCCAGGCCGATCCAGGAGATGATCTCGCGCTGGATCTCGTTGTTGCCGCCGCCGAAGGTGAAGATGACGGCCGAGCGGTAGCCGCGTTCCAGTTCGCCGTGGAGGACGGCGCCCGCCGAGCCCTCCTTGAGGGCGCCCGCCGAGCCGACGACCTCCATGAGGGCGGCGTAGGCGTCGCGGCGGGCCTCGGAGCCGTACACCTTGACGGCGGAGGCGTCCTGGGGGGTGAGGGTGCCGTGCTGGACGGCGTTCACCATCTGCCAGTTGAGGAGCTTCATCGCGTCGAGGCGGGCGTGGGTGCGTGCCAGGGTGCGGCGGACCCACGGGAGGTCGACGACGCGGCGGCCGTCGGAGAGCGGGGTGCCGGCGGCCCAGCGCTGGACGTCGTGGAGGGCGCGGATCGCCATGGTGCCGTGGGCGGCGAGGGTGACGCGCTCGTGGTTGAGCTGGTTGGTGATGAGCCGCCAGCCCTTGTTCTCCTCGCCGACCCGTCGGGAGACCGGGACGCGGACGTCGTCGTAGTAGCTCGCGGTGGTGTCGTGCGAGGCGAGGGTGTTGATGATCGTGCAGGAGTAGCCGGGGTCGCTCGTCGGCACGAGGAGCATGGTGATGCCCTTGTGCGGCGGGGCGTCGGGGTCGGTGCGGACGGCGAGCCAGACCCAGTCGGCGGTGTCGCCGTTCGTCGTCCAGATCTTCTGGCCGTTGACGACATACGTGTCCCCCTCCCGCACCGCGCGGGTCTTCAGGGCGGCCAGGTCGGTGCCGGCGTCGGGCTCGCTGTAGCCGATGGCGAAGTCGATCTCGCCGGAGAGGATCCGGGGCAGGAAGTACGCCTTCTGCTCGTCCGTGCCGTACTGCATGATCGTCGGCCCGACGGTGTTCAGGGCCATGAGGGGCAGCGGCACGCCGGCCTGCGCGGCCTCGTCGAAGAAGATGAACTGTTCCATGGGCGTGAGTCCGCGCCCGCCGTACTCGGTGGGCCAGCCCACCCCCAGCCAGCCGTCCGTGCCGAGGCGCCGCACGGTCTCGCGGTAGAAGCGCTTCTGGGCGGCCGGGTCCGCGTAACGGGTGTGGACGTCGTCCGGGACCAGCTCGGCGAAGTAGGCCCGCAGCTCGGCGCGCAGGCTGTTCTGTGCGGGCGTGTACTCGAGGTGCATGGCGGCGTCCTCCCGTGGCGGCGTCCTGCGGCGTCCGCGACGTCTCGTTCGCGGCACGCGACGGCGGACACGGTAGAACGTGTTCCACAAATGCGGAAGCCTCGTGGCCCGTCCGGGCAGCCCGCGACCCCGGTTCGGCGCGACCGATCCGGGGCCTGCGGGGGTGGTGTGCCTCCTACGGCAGAAGCTCGTCCATGCAGGCGCGGCCCTTCTCGGCCATGCGGCGTTCCGCCCAGGCGAGATTCTTCGGATTCACGTCACGGCCGGAGGCGAGGACCACATCCTCCGCCGTGAATTCGCCCTCCGACCCGGCATGCAGCAGCTTGTCGGGCGTCGGGCGTTCCCCCAGGGACGTCTTGTCGGGCTCAGCGTTCATGCCGCCTCCTACGTGTTCGTCCGGCACTCGCCATTCTCGTGTCCGGTCCCCGTGAGCGCATCCGGGGCCGCGGTCCTCCCGTGTCGACGGGCTGTCGGTGGCGTGTCGACGGGCACGGGGAGGGTGGGGGCCCGGCCCCGCCGTCCCCGAGGAGTACGCGATGTCCCAGCCCCAGTCCCAGTCCCTGCCCCTGCGCCGCCTGCGCGTGACCGCCGTCCGCCCGGTGACCCCGCGCATGCTCCGGGTCACCCTCGGCGGCCCGGGCCTCGACGGCTTCGTCCTCGCGGGCCCCGACCAGCAGGTGAAGCTGTTCTTCCCCCGGCCGGGCCAGGCGGAGCCGGTGCTGCCGGTGCCCGAGCCCGACGGCGACGTGATGCGCTGGTACGGGGCGTACGCGGCGCTCCCCGAGACAGAACGCCCGTGGATGCGGAGCTACACCCTCCGGGCGCACGATCCGGCGGCCGGGACCGTCGACATCGACTTCTTCCTCCACGGGGACGGCGAGGACGCGGGCCCCGCGACCCGCTGGGCGCGGTCGGCGCGGTCCGGGGACGTGCTGGGCATGTTCGGCCCGTCGGCGGCGTTCGCGGTCCCCGTCGACCCGGGCGCGGGCGACTGGACGCTCCTGTACGCCGACGCCTGCGCGCTCCCCGCGCTCGCCACGGTCGTCGCCGCGCTCCCGCCGGGGCAGCGGGCCCTGGCGTACGTCCAGGTCCCCGACGCGGCCGAGGAACAGCCGCTGCCGACGGCCGGCGACCTGACCGTGCGCTACCTGCGGGACGGCGACTCGCCCGCCGAGGCCGTGCGGGCGGACACCCTGCCGGGCGGCCGGCCGTACGTCTGGCTGGCGGGCGAGGCCTCGGCGGTGCGCGGGCTGCGGCGGCACCTGGTGGAGGAGCGGGGCGTCGACCGGCGCTCGGTGCACTTCACCGGCTACTGGCGCCGCCGCCTCACCCAGGACGACGCGCCGACCCCGGAGGACCTGGCCGAGGCCCGCGAGCGCCTGTCGCTCGGCTAGTTCCGGACGAGGCCCTACTCCCGGACGAGGGCGGCGGCCGTCCTGAGCGAGAGACCCGCGCCCTCCTCGTACCGGCGGGTGTACGCCTCCGGGGGCAGGGCCGCGCGGAGCACGGCCTCGGCGCGGGCCCGGATCGCGGCCTCGGTCTGCGGGGTGAAGGGCCGGAAGCCGCCGCCCGAGTCGGAGCCGGCGTGGGCGTCGTACGCGCCGAGCAGCCGGGCCCCCGTCTCGGCGTCGCCCGGTGCGCCGCGTCCGCCGCGGGCCCAGGCGGCGGTGCCGAACTGGGCGACGACGAGGTGCGGGGCGACGAGGTGGGCGAGGGTCTCCACGTCCACGACGGCCCGGGCGAGGCGTTCCAGGGCCCGGTCGTAGGCGCCGTCGAGGCAGTCGAGCCACGCCCACGTGCCGCCGACGAGGCCCCAGAAGAGGGCCGGGGTGACCTCCCCGAACTCCCCCTCCAGGAGGGTGAGCTGCGCGCGGGCGAGGCCGGTGCGCCCGGTGTGGCCGTAGTGCTGGGCGAGCAGCAGCCGGCCCGTGCCGGCCGACTCCGCGCCCCACTGCCCTGCCTCGTCGGCGGCCTCGGCCAGGAGCCGTTCGGCCTCCTCGTCCCCCTCCGGGCTGAGCCGGAGCCGTACGGCCGCGAGACGGACCGTGAAGACGGGCACCTGGGAACGCGCGCCGACGCGGGCGGCGGCGTCGGTGGCCCGCTCGAAGTCGGCGGCGGCCTCGGCGAGCCGGCCCTCGCGCTCGTACGCCTCGCCGCGGGCCGCGAGGGACTCCGCGATCCCCCAGGAGTCCCCGGCGGCCTCGAAGAGGGCGAGCGCCTCGGCGGCGTCGGCTCCGAGGCCGGCGAGCTTGGCCCGCATGAGGAGCGCGAAGCCCAGGTCCCAGCCCGTGCCGTGGGCGCGGCAGGCGTCGACGATCAGGGTCAGCGTCTCGTCGAGGCCGGCGAGCTCCCCGGTCATGAGCCGGGCGAAGTACCACATCGTGCCCGGCTGGCGGCAGGTCTGCGGGAGGCCGGGGCGGTACGCGGCGACCAGGGCGGCGAGCCGGGCGCGGGTCTCGGACCGTTCGAGGTCCGTGCCCTCGACGCCCTCGGTCGCCAGGGCGTACAGCCGGCCGCCGCGCCGGGCCTCCCACAGCCGCTCCCCGGTCCACGGCGGCGGCACGTCCACGCACCGTCCGTCCAGCGGCTCGGCGGGGCGGACGGGCTCCCGGAACGGGTCGGGGCCGAGACGGCCGGCCTCGACGGCCCAGGTGCGGGCGTCGACCTGGTGGTTGCGGAGCTGCCAGAACCAGCTGAGCGTGTGGACGAGACAGAGCACCTCCTGCTCGTCGCCGAGCGCCACGGCCGTCCGGAGTGCGCCGCGCAGGTTGTCGTGCTCCCGCTCGAAGCGGGCGATGGCGGTGACCTGGCCCGGGCCGCGCAGCTCCGGGTCGGTACGGCGGGCGAGCTCCCGGTAGTACGTGAGGTGCCGCCGCTCGACCGCCGCCCGCTCCCCGGCCTCGTCCAGCCGCTCCCCCGCGTACTCGGCCACGGTCTCCAGGAGCCGGAAGCGCATCCCGCGGTCGTCCGGGGCGGCCACGACGAGCGACTTGTCGTCGAGGGCGCCGAGGACGTCGAGGACGTCGAGGACGTCGGTGGGCGGGGAGTCGGTGGGCGAGGGGTCGGTAGGCGGGAGGGCGGTGGGCGGGAGGTCGGACACGCTCGCGCACACCGCCTCCGCCGCCGTCAGGTCGCACCCGCCCGTGAACACCGCGAGCCGCCGCAGCACCGCCCGTTCGGCCTCGTCGAGGAGCTCCCACGACCAGTCCACCACCGCCCGCAGGGTCTGCTGGCGCGGCAGCACGGTCCGCGCGCCCGAGGTCAGCAGCCGGAAGCGGTCGTCGAGCCGGTCCGCGATCTGCCGTACCGACAGCATCCGCAGCCGCGCCGCCGCCAGCTCGATCGCCAGCGGCAGCCCGTCGAGCCGGCGGCAGATCTCCTCCGCCGCCTCCGGGTCCTCCGCCACGTCGAAGCCCGGGCGCGCGGCCGCGCCCCGCTCCCCGAGGAGCCGCAGCGCCATGTCCATGGGCAGCGGGCCCAGCGGCCGCACCTCCTCCCCCGGCACCCCCAGCGGCTCCCGGCTCGTCGCGAGGACGGTCACGCCCGGGCAGCGGGTGAGCAGCGCCTGCGCGAGCTCCGCCGCCTCGGCGACGACGTGCTCGCAGTTGTCGAGGACGAGGAGCATCCGGCGCCCGGCGCAGTGCTCGACGAGGGCCGCGAACCGGTCCTTCGGGTCGGCAGGGGTGACGGCAGGCGTGTGCCAGAGCTGGGTCTCGCGGGCCCCGAGCGCGGTGAGGACGGCGGCGGCGACCGTGGACTCCTCGCGTACGGAGGCGAGTTCGGCGAGGTGGACGGGGCCTTCGTACGTCCCGGCCGCCTCCAGGGCGAGCCGTGTCTTGCCCACGCCGCCGGGTCCGGTGAGGGTGACGAGCCGCCGCCCGTCCCAGGCGGCGGCGAGGGCGCCCAGTTCGTCGGCCCGGCCGATGAACGAGGTCAGACGGGCGGGCAGGGGGCTCGGTGGCGCGGCTGGTAGGGGCTTGTCCTCCGCGAGGAGTTCGGCGTGCAGGGAGCGCAGTTCCGGCCCCGGGTCGGTGCCGAGCCGGTCCGCGAGGGCTTCGCGCACCTCCTCGTACGCCGCGAGGGCCTCGGCCGGCCGCCCGGCGGCGCGCAGGGCGCGGATCCGCAGGGCCTGGAGGGGTTCGTCGAGGGGCTGTCCGGCGGCGAGCGCGGCGAGCGGCGCGAGGACGTCGGCGGCCCGCCCGAGGGCCAGGTCGGCGGCGAGCCGGTCGCGCCGTGCCTGGGCGTGCCGCTGTTCGACCCGTACGACCAGGGGGTCGGTGTCCCGGCCGGGCAGGTCCGCGAGGGCGGGCCCGCGCCAGAGGCCCAGGGCCTCGTCGAGGAGCGCGGCCGCCCGCTCGGCGTGGCCGGCGGCGAGGGCGGCGGCGCCTTCGGCGGCGAGCCGTTCGAAGCGGTGCAGGTCGACGGCGTCCGGGTCGGCGGCGAGCCGGTAGCCGCCGGGCTCCGAGACGACGGCTTCTCGGCCCAGGGCCCGGCGCAGGCGGCCGACGAGGGCCTGGAGCGCCGCCGTACGGTCCTGGTCGTCGGCCGGGTCGCCGTCGGCCCAGACCTGGTCGATCAGCGCGCCGGGGCCCACGGGGCGGCCGCCGGCGGCGGCGAGCGCGGTGAGGAGGGCCCGGAGCCTGGCACCGCTCAGGGCGGCCTCCGCCCCGTCGTCGGTACGGAAGGCCTGGCACGGACCGAGAACACGGTAGGACGGCTGCACCGGCCCATTCTGCCCGGCGCGGCCGGGGCGTCCGTCCTCCGCCCACGCGTCGGGCTGTGCCCTGCCCACAGGCCGGACCAGTCGACCGGCCCGGCCCGGCGCGGCGCGGCCCGGCGCGGCGCGGCGCGGCAGGGGCCGGATCGGTGCGGCGCAGCCCGCTCGTCCTCCTCGTCGCGGCGAACTCGCGCCACGCCGTGGCACCGCCATGGCGTCCGCGGGGTGTGGGTTCGACAATGGGGAGGATGACCGATGACGACCGGCGTACGCGCAGTGGCGAGATCGGGCCCGCCGAGTGGCTCGCCATGAACCGGACCGGCAGCTTCGAGTGGGATCTCGACACGGGCACCATCGATGTCGACGAGTCCGGGCTGCTGCTCTTCGGCGTGGCTCCGGACGCCTACGACGGGCGTCCGGCGTCGCTCGTGACGCGTCTGGACCCGGAGGAGCGGGCCAAGCTGGAGGGCGTCGTACGGAAGGCCATCACCGGTGGCGCGGTCTCGTACACGGCGCACTTCCCGATCCCGCAGGCCGACGGAGCACCCCACTGGACGCATGTGCAGGCGCGGATCCTGCGCTCGCCGGACGGCTGGGCCCGGCGGATCGTCGGCGTCGTGCGGGACACGACCGCGGAGGTCGCGCACTTCGCCTTCGTCCGGGAGCTGGAGAAGCGGCGCGAGGTCCAGACGAGCATCGTCGAGCGGACGACGAACGCGTTGTCGCGGGCGGTGACCGTGGACGACGTGACGGCCGCCCTGACCGGCCCGGGCGGCCTCGCCCGGCTCGGCGCGGACGGTCTCGCGCTCGGTCTCGTCGAGAACGGCTCGCTCAACATCATCGCGCTCAGCGGCGAATCCCTCGACGTCCTCAACGACTTCCGCAGCCGCCGCCTCGACCGGAAACTGCCGCTGGCCGAGACGGTGCTGAGCGGGCGGCCCCGGTTCGTGTCCTCGTTCCCGTCGCTCGGGCGGGACTTCCCGGAGCTCGCCCCGTACCTGGCGCGGCTTGAGTTCCAGGCCGCCTGCTACCTCCCGCTGGTGGCCCAGGCGCGTTCGCTCGGCGGCATGGCCCTCTTCTACCGGCGCCGCACCTCGTTCAACGCGGACGAGCGCAACCTCACGCTCGGTCTCGCGGCGATCGTCGCCCAGTCGCTCCAGCGGGCGATCCTCTTCGACGAGGAGCGGGAGCTGGCGACCGGTCTCCAGGCGACGATGCTGCCGCGCCGGATCCCGCAGTTCGCCGGTGGCGAGATCGCCGTCCGCTACCACGCGGCGTGGAGCGGACGGCAGGTGGGCGGCGACTGGTACGACGTGATCCCGCTGCCCCGCGGCCGGGTCGGGATCGTCGTCGGCGACGTCCAGGGCCACGACACGCACGCCGCCGCCATCATGGGGCAGCTGCGGATCGCCCTGCGCGCGTACGCCGGCGAGGGGCACGCCCCGTCGACGGTCCTCGCGCGGGCCTCCCGGTTCCTCGCCGAGCTGGACACCAACCGCTTCGCCACCTGCACGTACGCGCAGGTGGACCTGGTGAGCGGCACCCTGCGCGCCGTACGGGCCGGGCATCTCGGTCCGCTGATCCGGCACACGGACGGCCGGGTCGGGCAGCCCAAGCTGCGGGGCGGGCTCCCGCTGGGCCTGGCGACCGTGTTCGGGGACGAGGAGTTCCCGGAGACCCGGCTCGACCTCGTGCCCGGCGAGACGCTGGTGCTGTGCACGGACGGGCTCGTCGAGCAGCCCGGCGCGGACATCGAGTCCGGTCTCGCCGCGCTGTCGGGCGCGATCAGCAGCGGCCCGCCGCAGGCGGAGGCGCTCGCCGACCACCTCTCCGAGCGCCTCTGGGAGCGGTGGGGCTCGGGCGACGACGTGGCGCTCCTGGTGCTGCGCCGCAGCCCCGACCCGGGCACGCCGCGGGCGCCGCGCATCCACCAGTACATCCACCAGGCCGATCCGCAGGGCCTCTCGGACGCCCGCGCGGCCGTCGGGCAGGCGCTGCGCGACTGGGGCATGCCGGAACTCGTCGACGACGCCGAGCTGTTGACGGGCGAACTCCTCGTGAACGTGCTCCTTCACACCGAGGGCGGCGCGGTGCTGACCCTGGAGGTGCTGCCGGAGCCGGTCCGGCGGGTGCGGCTCTCGGTGCAGGACCGGTCGAGCGCCTGGCCCCGGCGGCGTACCCCCGGCGAGGCCGCCACCTCGGGCCGGGGGCTGCTCCTGATCGACGCGCTGGCCTCCCGGTGGGGCGTGGAGCCGCGCGGCGAGGGCAAGGCCGTGTGGTGCGAGATCGGGCCGGCGCCGGTGGCGGCCGAATCCGCCCCGGGCGGTGGCTGAGGAGGTCGCGGTGGACCCCGTCGCCGCCCTGAACCGCATCGCGTTCCTCCTTGAGCGCGCCCAGGCGCCCGGCTACCGGGCGCGTGCCTTCCGTACCGCCTCCGCGGTCGTCGCCGCCCTGCCGGAGGGCGAGGCGGCCCGGCGCGCGGCCGAGGGCACCCTGGAGTCCCTGAAGGGCGTCGGCCCGAAGACGGCGGCGGTGGTGCGGGAGGCCCTGGAGGGCCGGGTTCCGGAGTACCTGGCGCACCTGGAGGAGGAGCTGGAGGCCTCGCTGGGCGCGGCGGAGGCCGACGGCCGGGGCGGCGAGGCGCTGCGGGCGGCCCTGCGCGGCGACTGCCATCTGCATTCGGACTGGTCCGACGGCGGGGCGACCATCGAGGACATGGGGCGTGCGGCGGCGGCGCTCGGGCACGAGTGGGCGGTGCTCACCGACCACTCGCCGCGGCTCACGGTGGCGCGGGGCCTGTCCCCCGAGCGCCTGCGGCAGCAGCTGGACGTGGTGGCGCGGCTCAACGAGCAGTGGGCGCCCTTCCGGCTCCTGACCGGGATCGAGTGCGACATCCTGGATGACGGCTCGCTCGACCAGGAACCGGAGCTGCTCGCCCGCCTGGACCTGGTGGTCGGCTCGGTCCACTCGAAGCTCCGGATGGACGCCCGGGCGATGACCCGCCGCCTCGAACGGGCCGTGCGCGACCCGCTGATGGACGTGCTCGGGCACTGCACGGGACGCCTGGTGGCGGGCGGGCGGCTGCGGCCGGAGTCCGACTTCGACGCGGAGCGCGTCTTCGCCGCCTGCGCCGAGTCGGGCACGGCGGTGGAGATCAACAGCCGCCCCGAGCGCCTCGATCCGCCGCGCCGGCTGCTGCGGACGGCGGTCGCGGCGGGCACGTACTTCGCCGTCGACACGGACGCGCACGCGCCGGGTCAGCTGGACTGGCAGATCCTGGGCTGCGCGCGGGCCGAGGAGTGCGGGGTGCCGCCGGACCGGGTGGTCAACACCTGGTCGGCGGAACGGCTGTTGGAGTGGACGGCGGCCTGAGCGGGGAGCGGGTCGGGCGCGCCGCCGCGTCGGCGGACAAACCACCCGGCCGTCGGGCGCGCCGCCGGGCCGACGGGCGGGCCACCCGGCCGTCAGGCGCGCTGCCAGACCGTGGTCGCGTTGCAGAACTCGCGGATGCCGTGGCCGGAGAGCTCGCGGCCGTACCCCGAGCGCTTGACCCCGCCGAAGGGGAGCGCCGGGTGCGAGGCGGTCATGCCGTTGACGAAGACGCCGCCCGCCTCCAGGTCGCGGACGAAGAACGCGATGTCCTCCGGGGAGCGCGTCCACACGTTGGAACTGAGGCCGAACGGGGAGTCGTTGGCGACGGCCACGGCCTCCTCGACGTCGCGGACCGGGTAGACCGTGGCGACCGGACCGAAGGCCTCCTCGCGGTGGATCCGCATGTCCGGGGTGATGCCGGTGAGGACCGTGGGCCGGTAGTACCAGCCCGTCCGGAGCTCCGGCTCCTCCGGGCGGTGTCCGCCGCAGAGTACGGTGGCGCCCCGCGCGACGGCGTCGTCGACGAGCGCCTCCAGGTCGGTCCTGCCCTGCTCGGTGGCGAGGGGGCCGACGTCGGTGGACTCGTCGAGGGGGTCACCGACGGTGAGGGCGTTCATGGCGGCGGTGAAGCGCTCCGAGAAGTCGTCGTACACGTCGTGGTGGACGATGAACCGCTTGGCGGCGATGCAGGACTGCCCGTTGTTCTGCACGCGCGCGGTGACGGCGGTCTTCACCGCGCCGACGATGTCGGCGGAGGGCATGACGATGTACGGGTCGCTGCCGCCGAGCTCCAGGACGGTCTTCTTCACCTCGTCGCCCGCGATCGCGGCGACGGACCGGCCCGCCGGCTCGCTGCCCGTGAGGGTGGCGGCCGCCACCCGGGGGTCGCGGAGGACGCCCTCGACGTCGCGGGAGCCGATGAGGAGGGTCTGGAAGCAGCCGTCGGGATATCCGGCTCGGCGGAAGAGGTCGCCCAGGTAGAGGGCGGTCCTCGGCACGTTGGAGGCGTGTTTGAGGAGGCCGGTGTTGCCCGCCATCAGCGCGGGCGCGGCGAAGCGGATCACCTGCCAGAGCGGGAAGTTCCACGGCATGACGGCGAGGATCGGGCCGAGGGGCCGGTAGTGCACCCGGGCCACGTCCGCACCGGAGTCCTGGACGTCGCTCTCGGCCGGGTGCTCGTCGGCGAGCAGCTCCTCGGCGTGCTTGGCGTACCAGCGCATGGCCTTGGCGCACTTGGCGGCCTCCGCGCGGGCGGCGGCGATCGGCTTGCCCATCTCGGTGGTCATGGTGCGGGCGATGTCCTCGGTGTCCTCGTCGAGGAGGGTCGCGGCGGCGCGCATGAGCCGGGAGCGTTCGGCGAAGGAGGTCGTGCGGTACTGGCGGTACGCCTCGTGCGCGGCGGCGATGCGCCGCTCGACCTCCTCGGGCCCGTGGGCCTCGTAGGTGCGCAGCGTCTCGCCGGTCGCGGGGTTCACGGTGGCGATGCCCATGACGTCTCTCCTCCTGACATCGGCCCCCGTCTGCAACCTTCCGCTCCCTGGGCGTCGGCGCAACAGGGGCGGGGCGGTGGGGTGACCCGCGGGCCGGTGGGGCGGGCCGGGCCAGGGCCTGTCCGACCTGATCCGGCCTGTTCGGCAAGACGCCCCTAGGCCGTCAGCCAGGCCAGGGCGCCGGAGAGGTGGGCGCGGAACGCCGGGTCGCGGTACGTCTCCGAGGCGTGCCCGAGCGCGGTGAAGAAGAAGCGGCCCCGGTCGGCCTCCCGGCACCAGACGAGCGGGTGGTCGTCGCCGTGGGTGCCGCCCCGGTAGGAGGTCTCGTCGGCCCGCGCCAGGATCCGTACGCCGGCGTCCCCCGGGTGGGACGTGAAGTTGTACCACTCGTCGGTGCGGGCCCAGCGGGCCGGGAGCGGGGCGGTCGCCGGGTGGTCGCGGTCGTCCACGAGGACGAGGCCCGGCTGGATCTCGGGGTGGCCGTCGAACCGGGTGCCGAGGAGCTCGCCGTAGAAGGGCCAGTCCGGCTCGGCGTTGGCGGCGGCGTGCACGGCGAGGAGCGAGCCGCCGCCCCGGAGGTACGCCTCGAAGGCGGTGCGGCCCTCGGGCGTCAGGACGTTCCCGGTCGTGGACAGCAGGACGACGACGGCGCACCGGCCGAGTCGCTCGGGGGTGAAGACGCCGGGATCCTCGGTGACCTCGGCCGCCCTTCCGAGCTCGCGCGCCAGCTCGGCGAGGGCGGTGGCGCCGGCGGGGATCGAGTCGTGGCGGTATCCCGCCGTACGGGTGTAGATCAGGACGTCGGCGGTGGGCACGCGGTGGACTCCAGGGGCGGTACGGAACGGGGCGGATGGCGGAGAGAGCCGGGGAAAAGCCTGGGGAAAGCCCGAAGGAAAGCGCTTTCCCCAGCCGCCCAGACCGTAGCCACCGAAAACCGCGGGCCGCAACCCCTTCCGCTCCTGCACACTGCCCCGATGACGCCCCTTCATGATCATGCCCGGCAGGCCCTCGCCCACGTCGCCGACCGCTCCACCGGCGATCCGCTCGACCCGGCCCTGCGGATCACCCTCAACTTCCACCCGCACTTCCTGCACCGGCTCGCGGACGAGGGGGTCTACCGCTCCCAGTTCGTCACCGGCACCAGCAACGGCGGCCTCACCGCCCGCCCCGGCGGGGACCGCTGGCACTGGGAGAGCCGCATCTTCGGCGGGGCGTACGACGCGGCCCCGGCGGAGACGCGCCCCGTGTACGGCGCCCTCGACTTCCGCCGCCGCCCCTTCGGCGCCGCTCCCCGCTTCGGCTCCGCCCATCTGCGGCTCACGACGGCCGCCCTGCACCGGGCGACCTTCTGCTATCCGGACAGCTTCCTGGAGCCCGACGACTTCGGCGTCGCGTCCCGGATGCGCCTGATCGCCCTCGCCGAGGCCGACGAGAAGGATCCGCTCGACGACTACATCGAGGCGCAGGTCCACGGCCCGGTGATGATCGGGCGGGACGTGGAGGCGCTGGTCCTGGACCCGAGCCACCGGGGCACGGAGGTGGAGGAGGCGGCGCGGCGGCTGCCGTGCCCGGTGGAGTGGCACGGGGGTTTCCGCGTCTCCGTCGACGAGCTGCGGCGGTATCCCGACTTCCGGGGACCCGAGTACGTGGAGCTCGCGGCCCGGATCGCCGTCGACGGCCGCCTCGACCCCCGGATCGTGCAGGAGGCGGCCGCCTCGGGACGGTACGACCAGCAGGACGTGAAGAAGGTCTGGCACTACCTGGCCCGCTTCGGCGCCCCCGCCGCCCGCCCTTAGGGCTCCCGGCCAGGACCGCCTTGTTCGATCTGCTGGATGAGCCGCTTGAGCTGGGTGACTTCGTCCTTGAGGGCGCGGTCGCCGGCGGGCGTGAGGGAGAGCCAGGTGCGGGGTCGTCTTCCCTCGTACCCCTTCTCGATCTCGACGAGGCCGGCCTTCTCCAGGACGGTCAGGTGCTGGCTGAGGTTTCCGGCGGTGAGGCCGAGGGCCGTGCGCAGGAAGCCGAACTCGACGCGGCGGGCCTGGTGGGCGACGGTGAGGATGCCGAGGCGCACGCGCTGGTGGACCACGTCGTCCAGGCCGGTGACAGGGTGCGGGGCGGGCTGGTCGGTCATGAGGCGGCGCGCCGGTGGGTGGACTCGGCCAGGGCGGAGCCGAGGGCGCCGAGCAGAAGGAGCACGCCGGGGACGGCGAAGTGGGGCACGGTGGACCAGGGAGAGGTGGCCGGGATCCCCCACCCGCCGGGCCTGAGCGGCACCAGTTCGATGGCCAGGTACACAGCGGCGAGCAGCAGCAGGACGCGGCTGCGTTCCACCCAGGCCAGCACCAGCAGGGGCAGCCCGACGACTGTGGCGTTCCCGGTGAGCTGTTCGAGGAACAGCGTCACCCCGGAGTCCGCGTCGAGGCGCAGGCCCCAGAAGTCGAGCGGTTCGCCGGGGTTCGGCATCCCGTGACGAAGGCTCCACATCTGGGTGGCGGCCACCAGACCGACCAGGACGATCCCGGTGAGGATGTACGGCCGGACGGGGGTGCCGACACCTCGGTCGCGGGAGCGGCGTACGTAGAACACGGCGGTCGCGGCGTAGGCGACGGCGAGGCCGACCGTCCAGTAGAGGGGCGAGCCCTGGCTGATCAGGGTGCAGCCGGTGCCACCGGCGGGGTCGCCCGCCGGGCAGGGAACGGTCTTGACCTCGAAGGTGAGGCGGCCGGCCAGGATTCCGCCCAGCGTGAGCACGCCGAGGAGCAGGAGGGGGAACCAGGCCCCGCGCTGAGCGGCCCGGACCCGGCGGGTGAGTTCGCCGAGGCCTGCGAGGACTTCTTGGGGTGTGCCCGGTGAGGGCACCGATGCGTCTGCCATGCACATCAGCTTTGCATCACAAACCAGTTGGAACAAGAGACTCCGCGAAGCACTTCGGATCCGTTGTCGTATCGGATACATCTCTGTATCTTTTGGCGCGCCGCGCCCCACCGCCCCCTCACCGAGGAGCCCTCATGAGCACCGTGCCGTCCGCTCTCGCCGCCGCCGTCGGGCCGCTGCCCGCCGGGGCGATCGTGCCGCTGCCGCCGGCCTTCGAGTCCGTCGAGGAGGAGCGCCGCTATCGCAAGGAGCAGCTCGCGGCCGGGTTCCGGATCTTCGGGAGGTTCGGCTTCTCCGAGGGGGTCGCCGGGCACATCACGGTCCGCGACCCCGGCGACCCGAACGCCTTCTGGGTCAACCCCTTCGGCATGAGCTTCACCCAGATCAAGGCCTCGGACCTGATCCTGGTGGACCACGAGGGGAACGTCCTCGAAGGGCGGCGGCCCGTGAACCGGGCCGCGTTCGTCATCCACTCGCGGGTCCACGCGGCCCGCCCCGACGCGGTCGCCGCCGCGCACTCGCACTCCCTGCACGGCAAGGCCTTCTCCAGCCTCGGCATCCCGCTCGATCCGATCACCCAGGACGCCTGCGCGTTCTTCGAGGACCACGGGATCTACGACGACTACCGGGGCGTGGTGAACGAGACCGAGGAGGGCGAGCGGGTCGCCAAGGCCCTCGGCGACTTCAAGGCGGTCATCCTCAAGAACCACGGGCTGCTCACGGTCGGCCACTCCGTCGCCGAGGCCGTGTGGTGGTTCGTCACCATGGAGCGCTCCTGCCAGGCGCAGCTCCTGGCGATGGCGGCGGGCACCCCGCAGCTCATCGACCGCGAGACGGCCCTGCTCACCCGGGGGCAGATCGGCGGGCACCTGGCCGGCTGGTTCCAGGCGCGCCCGCTGTGGGACCAGATCACCGCGTCCGATCCCGACCTCTTCGACTGATCCGCGGGCCCCTAGGGCCTGTCCGGCCCTGATCCGCCGGACAGGCCCTGGTCGGGGATCTCGCGCGTCGTCGCCTCCAGGAGCGGGGCGAGGAACTGCCGTTCCAGGGTGCCGGGCGGCAGCTCGGCCGGCTCCACGTAGCTCTGCGCGAGACCGCCCTCGCGCAGAGCGATGAGGAGGCGGGCGAACCGGTCGGCCTCCACGGTCAGTTCGCGTCTGGCCCGGCGCAGGACGAGGGTGAGGCCGCGGGCGATCTCGGCCCGCAGCCGCTCGTCGTGGCGCGCGAGCACCCAGGCGGCCTGCGGGTCGCGGATCGCGTGCAGGGTGAACTCGGTGGTGACGAGGTACCAGTCCCGCTCGTCGGGCTCGACGCGGGCGGCGAGCTCCGCGAGCCGGGTCAGGGTGTACTCCTCGGGGGTCAGCGCGTCGATGGCCTCGGCGAGGCGCCGCACGGTCCGCTCGCTGTGCTCGTCGAAGAGGGCGAGGAAGAGCTCCTCCTTGCTCGCGAAGTTCGAGTAGTACGCGCCCCGCGTGTAGCCGGCGCGCTCGCAGACCTGCTCGATGGTCGTCGCGTGGAAGCCGTGCTCGGCGAAGGTCTCCAGGGCCGCCTTCAGGAGCGCCGCGCGGGTGCGGGGCCGCCGCCTGGTGACACCTTTCGGCACGGGTGCGTCCTCCTCGTTCGGGCCGCTCGCGCGGCGGACGCCCACCTTACCGGCGTCCTCTTCCCGGGCGGCGATCAGCACCGGCGGATAAAATTCGACGCATGGCAGAGCGGCCCGTCGTGCCCGCGGCGCCCGATCTGGTCCTCGAGATCGACGGGGACGCGACGCTCATGAACCCGAGCCGCGTCTATCGCATCGGGCGCGACCCCACCAGCGACATCGTGCTCCAGGACGCCCGGGCGTCCTGGCACCACGCGGTGCTCAGCGCCGCCGGCGGCCACTGGACGCTGGTGGACGAGGGCAGTACGAACGGCACGTTCGCGGACGGGCTGCGGGTCGTCCGGCCGCGGGAGGTCGGTCCCGGGACGGTCGTACGGTTCGGGCATCCGGCCGACGGGCCGCGCGCGGTCCTCCTGACCGGTACCCCGGCCGAGCCGGCGGGGCCCCGTGTCGTACCGGCCGAACCCCGCGTCGTACCGGAGCCGCCCGAGTTCCGGCCGGAGCCCGCACCGGAACCGCCGCTCGATTCCCGGCCGAAGTCCGCACCGGAGCCGCCGCCCCATTCCCGGCCGGAGCCCGCACCGGAGCCCTGGCCCGCACCGGAGCCGGAGGACCCCCCGCTGCTGCCGCCCCCGCCACCTCCGGAGGCCGTACGCGACCTCCCGCCCGAGGCCGCCGTCGCGCCCGTACGGGAGCCGCCGCCCGAGGCCCCGCCGCTCCCCCTGCCGGAACCGTCGGCGGTCGGTCACGGCCGGCCCGTGACGCCGCGGCCCCCCTCCGTCCGGCATCCGGCCGCGACCGGTACCTTCCGGCAGCCGACGTCCGTGCGGCCGCTGCCCACCCACAGCATCCGGATCGGGCGCGCCCCCGACAACGACGTGGTCGTCGCCGACCTCGTCGTCTCCCGGCGGCACGCCGAACTCCGCGCCCATCCCGACGGCACCTACTGGATCCACGACCTCGGCAGCCACAACGGCACCTTCCTCAACGGCGCTCCCGTCGTCGACGCCCGGGTGACGTCGGAGGACATCGTCGGCATCGGCCGGGCCGCGTTCTGTCTGATCGGCGGGCAGCTCGTCGAGTTCACCGACACCGGCGAGGTGTCCCTCGACGTCCGCTCGCTCGCGGTGACCGTCGACCACGGGCGCAAGACCCTCCTCGACGAGGTGTCGTTCCCGGTGGGCCAGAAGTGCCTGCTCGCGGTCGTCGGCCCGTCCGGTGCCGGGAAGTCGACGCTCCTGGGCGCGCTCACCGGCCAGCGTCCGGCCGACCGGGGCACGGTGCTCTACGACGGCCGTGACCTCTACCGGGACTACGCCGAGCTGCGCCAGCGCATCGGGCTCGTCCCGCAGGACGACATCCTGCACCTCCAGCTGACCGTCCGCCGGGCCCTCGGGTACGCCGCCGAACTCCGCTTCCCCGAGGACACCGTGGCGTCCGAACGGCGGGCCCGGGTCGACGAGGTGATCCGGGAGCTCGGACTCGTGGAGCGCGCCGAGCAGCCGATCCACAGCCTCTCCGGCGGCCAGCGCAAGCGGGTCAGCGTCGCCCTCGAACTGCTCACGAAGCCCTCCCTGCTCTTCCTCGACGAGCCGACCTCGGGTCTCGACCCGGGCATGGACCGCTCCGTGATGCACATGCTGCGCGGGCTCGCGGACGACGGCCGCACGGTCGTCGTGGTCACCCACAGCGTGCTCAGCCTCGACGTGTGCGACCGGCTGCTCGTGCTCGCGCCGGGCGGCCGGGTCGCGTACTACGGGCCGCCCGCCGACACCCTCGGCTTCTTCGGCTTCGAGCAGTGGCCGGAGGCCTTCGAGGCCTTCGAGAACGACCGGGACCGCGACTGGGCCGAGCAGTACCGGGCCTCCCGCTTCCACCGCCGGTACGTCGCGGACCCGATGGCCCACCCCGACACCCCCGCGCCCGCCGTGCCCGCCGGCGCCCCCGGGCCCGCCGACGGCCGGGCGGCCGCGGAGCCCGGGCCGCCGCCGAAGGCGCAGAGCTGGGGCTCCCAGCTGCGGACGCTCGTGCGCCGGTACGCGGCGGCGCTCTCCGCCGACCGGACCTTCCTCGCCATCATGATCGCCCTGCCGTTCGTGATGGGCGCGATGGCCCGGGCCCTGTCCGAGGGCAGCCTCAACCCCGAGTCGACGCTGAACGTGCTGCTCATCCTCTGCGTGGGCGGGGTCCTCACGGGCGCGGCGAACGCGGTGCGCGAACTGGTCAAGGAGCGCACGATCTACCGGCGCGAGAGAGCCGTCGGCCTGTCCCGCTCCGCCTACCTCGCCTCCAAGGTGGTGGTCCTCGGACTGATCACGGTCGTGCAGGCGGTGGTCCTGACCCTGGTCGCCCTGATCGGCGTGCCGCTGAACGTGCCCGGCGGCAAGGGCGTCCTGATGCCGCCGCTCGTGGAGATCACCCTCGCCGTCGCGCTCCTCGCCTTCACGGCGATGATGCTCGGTCTGCTGGTCTCGGCGCTCGTCCGCAAGGAGGAGGTGACGATGCCGCTGCTCGTCCTCCTCGCGATCGTGCAGGTGGTGTTCTGCGGGGCGCTCCTGAAGGTGCGCGGCACGCCCGTCCTGGAGCAGCTGGCCTGGCTGGTGCCCTCGCGGTGGGCGTTCGCGGCGATGGGCGCGACGATCGACATCGGGAGGATCGCGCCGAGCGAGAAGACCGCCGATCCGCTGATGCGGCACACGGCCGAGGCCTGGCTGTTCGACATGGGCATGATGGTGGTGCTCTGTCTCGTCCTCGCTCTGGCCGTGGCCCGGCTGCTGCGGCGCCACGAGCCGGTCGTGATGCGGAGGTAGGTCTGTGTGCATCCGCGTGACGGAGGTGGTGGGACCGTGAGCGTCCCCGTGACGGAGGTGGTGGGGCCGTGAGCGTCCCTGTGAGGGAGGTGAGGCCGTGAGCGTCCCCGTGTCCGAGTACGACGTGCCGGACTTCCGACCCACCCATGTGGTGCCCCGCTCCGGGCTCTCCGCCTGGGAGGCGCCCGATCCCGAGCTGCCCACGACGCCCCTCGACGCCTTCCTGCCCGTACGGCTCGTGGAGCGGACCGGCGACTGGGGGCGGGTGCTGTGCTCGAACGGCTGGACCGCGTGGGTCGACGCCCGCCTGCTCGTGAGCGTGCCGGACGACCCTCCGGCGGCGGGCCGGCCGCTGACCAGGACCGCCGATCCCCGGCCGCTCATCGCCCGCGCCGAGGACGCGCTCGGCCGCTACCGGCGGGCGGCGGAGGAGCTGGGCGCGGGCCGGCTCGACGGCGAGGGCTTCCGGCTGCGGACCCGCGGCCTGCGGGTCGGCATGGTCGTCGACGGCGAGTCGGTCTGGCTGTACGACGCGGAGCACGAGCGCTGGGTGTACTGCGACGGTGTCGGGCTCAGTACGTACGCGGCGTCGGCGGCGCCCTCGGCCGAACCCGTCCAGGAGCCCGAGGAGCCGGGACACGAACCGACGCAGGTGGTGCCCCAGGTGGATCCGGCGGTGGCGGCCGGGCCGCCGCCGACGCAGGTCGTGGGACCGACCGGACCGGCGGGTGAGGGCCGATGACGGCCGTCGGGGCGCACGGGGACGCGGAGATCCCGGCGGGCCGGCCCTCTGGACTGCTCGGCAAGGAGATCGCGGGCTACCGCGTGGAGAGCGAGATCGGGCGCGGTGGCATGGCGGTCGTGTACCGGGCCAGGGACCTGCGTCTCGACCGTACGGTGGCGCTGAAGCTCCTTGCGCCCGAGCTGGCCCGCAACGACACCTTCCGCAAGCGCTTCGCACACGAGTCGCGGGTCGCCGCCTCGATCGACCACCCGCACATCGTGCCGGTCTTCGAGGCGGGCGAGACGGAGGGCGTCCTCTACATCGCGATGCGGTACGTGGCGGGGCGGGACCTGGCGGCCCTCCTCGACCGCGAGGGGCCGCTGCCGCCGGTGAAGGCGGGCCGGATCGCGGCGCAGGTGGCCTCGGCCCTGGACGCGGCGCACGCGCACGACCTGGTGCACCGCGACGTGAAGCCCGGCAACGTCCTGGTCGCCGAGGGCACCGACGGCGACCACCCGGAGCACGTGTACCTGACCGACTTCGGCCTGACGAAGAAATCTCTCTCGCTGACGGGCTTCACGACGGTGGGCGAGTTCGTCGGAACCCTCGACTACGTGGCGCCGGAGCAGATCTCGGGCAAGCCGGTGGACGGCCGGTGCGATGTGTACAGCCTGGCGTGCGTGGTCTTCGAGACCCTGGTGGGGGCGCCGCCGTTCCGCCGCGACAACGACTGGGCGGTGCTGTGGGCGCAGCAGTACGATCCGCCGCCGCCGCTCTCGGAGGTGCGGCCGGGGCTGCCGTCGGCGGCGGACGCGGTGTTCGCGCGGGCGCTGGCGAAGACGCCCGAGGAGCGGTACGGGACGTGCCTGGAGTTCGTCGCCGAACTGCGCGCCGTCCTGGCGGACGCGCCCGGCGGCGGTCCGGCGGCGCCCAGGGGCCCGCGACGGCTCGGCGCGCCGCCCGCCCCGCCCGCGTGGGCGCGACCGGTCTTCCGGGAGCTGGACTAGGGAGGGGGTGCCTTTCGGATCAGGCCGGATCAGCCGGACCGGGGAGACAGGCCCTCGGCCGTCACCGCTCCGACCTCGCCTTATCGTTGGCCTGAGCCATTGCGGAGAGTGATCGACTCGGGGATGATTCCCCGCCGTGACCATCCTCCTCACCGTCGTACTCGGTGTGTTCCTGATCGTGCTCCACCGTCTCTTCGTCTCCCCCGGCCGTGCCGCCGGATGGGTCGGGGAGCATTTCGTGGCGTCCCACTACGGCCTGCCGCCGCGTGAGGTGCTCGACCCGCAGCGCCCCGGCCCGCCGCCGCCGGCCCACCGGGCGGAGGAGCGGCAGTCCGTGGCCCACGCCGCGTGGGAAGGGGACTGGCGGGCCGCCGAACGGTACGTCACGGCCGCGGGCGACGACTGGGACGAGCGCTGGGCCCGGCTCGAACTCCTGCAGCAGATCGCCCAGGAGGACGACGCCTGGCTCGACTCGTGGCGCGCGGCCGAGCCGGGGAACTGCGACGCGGCCACCCTCCACGCGGGCCTCATGGTCCACCGCGCCTGGGAGATCCGGGGCGGCGGCTACGCCCACGAGGTCCTGACCTCGGACATGGACCGCTTCCGCGCCATGCTCCCGGCCGCGATCGAGGAGGCGCGGCGGGCCGCGCTGCTCGACCCCGCGAACCCGGGCCCCTGGGTGGTCATGATCACGGCAGCGCGCGGAGCCCAGTACGGGCGGGCGGAGTTCAAGCCGCTCTGGGAAGGCCTCGTCGCCCGGGCACCCCACCACTACGAGGGGCACTGGCAGGCCCTGCAGTACTGGTGCGCCAAGTGGTTCGGCAGCGACCGGCGGATGATGCGGTTCGCCGGCCGGGCGGTCCGCAAGGCCCCGGCCGGCAGCCCGCTCGCCGGGATCTATCTGCACGCCCTGAACGAACTGACCGACCGGCCCGGCGCCGTGGCGCTGCCCGCCACGCCCATGACGAGGAGTCGGCTGAAGCGGATCGCCGCCTCCTTCGACACGGTCGCGCCCGATGACGAGCGCCTGCCGGTCCTGCGCCACCTGCTGGCGCACTACATGCTCCGGTCGATGATGTACGGGCCCGCCCTGGAGCAGTTCCGGCTGATCGGACCGTGGTGCGGCGCCCAGCCGTGGCGCAGGAACGGCAATCCGGTCGTGGCCTTCGAAACGGCCCGCGGCACGGCCGCGAGGCTCTCCCGGACCCGCCCCGCCGCGACGTCGCAGGCCTACGGGATGGGTCGCTAGCCAGGGCCTGTCCGACCCTGATCCGCCGGACAGGCCCTAGTCGACCTCGCCCTTGCGGTGGACCCGGGTGGCGAGGAGGCCGCCGAGGAAGCCCGCGACGAGGCCCCAGAGGAGTGCGAAGCCGACCGTCTTCCAGACGTCCGGGCGGAGCAGGACCTCGCCGCCGAGGGAGGCGAGGTCGCCGATGCCGAGGACCGAGAGGCCGAAGCGGGCCTCGACCAGGGTGAGCGGTGCGGCGACCAGCATGGCGAGGGCGAAGGCGATGCCCAGGTGCAGGGCGTGCTGCCAGAGCGAGATCCGGGCCGGGGAGCGGACGGCCGCCACGAACGCGGCGGCGAGCACCAGGACGGCCGCGATGGGCAGCAGCCACCACGCGCGCGCGTCCTGGGCGGCGAGCGAGGACAGGTCGACGGTGGAGAGGTCCGGGCTGTCGCCCTTGCCGCGCAGGACGGCGTCGAGGATCTGTGGCATGGGCAGGCCGAAGGGTCCTTCCGCCCTGCCCTGCCAGGAGCCGCCGATGCCCACGCCGAGCGCGATCCAGGTGATGTTGGGGAGGCCGAGGAGGAGCACGGCGAGGGTCTCGGCGGCGTGGCCCTTGGTCGCCGCGACGACGATCCCGATGACCAGGCCGATGACGACGTACGCGAGGAGCAGCAGGAGCATCGCGAAGGCGGCGGGCCGGACGGGTTCGTGGTAGCGGACGAGCCGGGGCGGCAGCGGGGTCCTGCGGGAGACGAGGAGGGCGATGGCGAGCACGCCGAGGATCCACAGGAGCCCGTAGAAGAGCGTGGGCCCGAGGTCGGTGCGGAAGCCGACGGTCGGGTTCGTGGCGTCGAGGAGTTCACCGAAGAGGTCCATGAGGGACCCCGTGGAGTCGCCCCCGCCGAGGGTGAGGGGGAAGTCGTGCCGGGCGAGGGCCGAGAGGCCCGCGAGGGCGGCCAGCCAGAGCACGACGACGCTCGCCGCGCGGAGCAGGAGTTCACGGGCGCCGGTCACCGCGTGGTGGCGCAGCGGGCGCAGGAAGCAGTAGCCGGTGACCAGTGCGCCCACCAGGGTGACGGTGAGCGGCATGGCGGTCAGTTCGGCCTGGGTGCCGGCGAGGGCGCCCGCGTCGCCGGAGAGTTCGACCTTGCCGCCCGAGGCCATGACGACGACCGCGGCGAGGATCGCGGCGAAGCCGCCGGGCAGGTCGGCGGCGCCCGCGGCCCAGAGGCCGAGCCCGGCGACGACGCCCATCGCGACGAACCCGGCGACCACGGCGGCCAGG
Organism: Streptomyces vietnamensis; assembly: GCF_000830005.1. Taxonomy (NCBI): domain Bacteria; kingdom Bacillati; phylum Actinomycetota; class Actinomycetes; order Kitasatosporales; family Streptomycetaceae; genus Streptomyces; species Streptomyces vietnamensis. The sequence continues at coordinate 719,363 of NZ_CP010407.1, forward strand.
GCCTGGAGGGCGACGCGGACGTAGGGCCCGGTCGGGGTCGCGGCTGACCGCGCGGAGGTGGGGAGCCGACTGCTCGTCACCCGGTCCACGCTAGTACCGGGGCCGGTGCTCCGCTTGCGGACGGACGCCGTTCGGCGCACACAATGGGCGCGGAACGGAAGAAAGGGAAAAACATGACTTCCCATCCGCCGTCCGGCCCTCCGTCGGTTCCCCCCACAGGTCCCCCCTCGGGCCCCCTCTCGGGTCCGGGCACAACACGCCCGGGAAGCGGCGGCCCCCCGCCACCGCCCGGACCGCCCCGCGGCGGTTCGGGGGGTGGCGGTTCGTCCGGCGGCGGTGCCTCCGGAAGCGGCGGTGCCTCCGGAGGCGGCGGCGGTTCCGGGCCGACCGGCGGCGGAGGCGGGGCGACCGGCGGCGGAGGCGGGGCGACCGGCGGCGGAGGCGGGGCGACCGGTGGCGGAGGCGGCTCGCCCGGCGGCGGAGGCAAGGGCGGTGGCCGTCCCTGGTGGCGTTCCGTACCGAAGGTCGCCTCGGTCACCGCCGTGCTCGTGGCGGCCGCGGCGCTGGCCGTCGTCCTCACCAACCGCCCCGACGGCAAGAACGACACGGCGGGATCCGGCGGCGAGGTCTTCCTGCAGAACGCCGCCGCGTCCGGCCCGGACCCGTTCACGCGGTCGACGGCACGCGCCGGCGACGGCTCCGCCCCGCCGCCCTCGCTGCCGCCCCGTACCGCCTCGGCCGTGCCCGAGATGTCGGGGTCGACGCCCGGCCTCTACGGCGGGACCCGGTCGGTCTCCAGCTGCGACGTCGAGCAGCAGGTCCGGTACCTCTCCGGCGAGCCCGCGAAGAACGCGGCCTTCGCCTCGGTCGTCGGCATCTCGCCGAACGACGTGCCGGACTACCTCCGCTCCCTGACCCCGCTTCAGCTCCGGGTCGACACCCGGGTGACGAACCACGGCTTCCGCAACGGCGCGGCCACCACCTACCAGGCGGTGCTCCAGGCCGGCACGGCGGTCATGGTCGACGGTCACGGAGTACCCCGGGTGCGCTGCGCCTGCGGAAATCCGCTGACCGGCCCGGTGGCGCAGAAGGCGCCGCGCACGACGGGCGCGCCATGGCAGGGGTACAGCTCCCAGCAGGTCGTCGTGGTGGCGCCGTCGGTGACGGTCGTGAACGTCTTCGTCGTGTACGACCCCCAGGACGACGGCTGGTTCGCGCGGAAGCACGGCGACACCGGCGAGCACGACAGGCCGACCCCGCCGCCTCCCCCGCCGCCGACGATCCCTCCGTCCACGCTGCTGTCGCCCTCGCCGTCCACGCCCAGCCCTTCCCCGTCGTCGCCGGTGCCGTGCGTGACGGTGACGGGCACGGAGACCCCGACGCCGATCGACGGGGTCACCCCGTCGCCGTGCCCCTCGACGCTCTCCCCCTCGGCGTCGACGTCGTCACCGGAGTCGCCGTCCGACTCCTCCGGCCCCACGGACTCGTCGCCGTCGACGGAGTCGTCGAGCCCGGAGTCGGCACCCGCGTCGGACGGTTCGGCGGATCTCACGAGCCGGTCGCCGAACCAGCAGGCAGAACAGCAGGCGGACCAGCCTGCGGCGGCCGTCTCCCCGGCCGCGTCGCTCTCCTCGCTGTCGGCTCGGGTCCCGTCGGGTTCGGTGTCGAGTTCCGTGTCGGGTTCGGCGTCACGTTCGGTCTCGGGTTCGGCGTCCGCTCCGGCGCCCGGTCCGGGGTCCGTACCCGTCCTCTGACCGTCCGACGCCGCTTCGAAGCCGCCCCGGCAAGGGCCCGGAGCCAGGCTCCGATCGCCAGGGGGCGGGCCGTCCGCTCCTCCGCGCACAGTTGCCACATCCGCTCGTCGCGGTCGGTGAAGTGTCCGGACATCGCTCGTCCCCTCTCCCTGATGAACACGGCCACCAGGCCACTGGAAAGGAGTCTGTAACCTTATTGGCCCGGACAGCAGAGCCAATGAGGAGTGATTGGCATGGCAGTGGCACGTGTGGTCCACACCGCGGACCGGACCCTGACGGGTCGCCAGCTCGCATCGCTCCTCACCCCGCCCCCGGAGGGCCGGTTCGGGTATCGGGAGCTCGCGCGGGCCGTACGGGAGGCGCTGCTCGACGGCCGGGTGGCGCTGCGCCTGCGGCTGCCGGCCGAGCGGGAGCTCGCCGCGGTGCTCACGGTGAGCCGGACCACCGTGACCGGGGCCTACGACCTGCTCCGGGAGAGCGGTTACGCGCACAGCCGGCGCGGCGCCGGTACGTGGACCGCGCTGCCGGACGGGCAGGCCCCCACCGCTCTCGGCGCCTTCCAGGACGACGCGGGCGCGACCATCGACCTGGCCCTCGCCGCGCCGCACGCTCCGGAGGAGGAGCTGTCCGCCGCGCTTGCGGTGGCCGCCGCCGAACTGCCCCGTTACGCGGGCGCGCAGGGCTACCACCCGTACGGTCTGCCCGCGCTGCGCGCCGCGATCGCCGAGCGCTACACGGCCCGGGGCCTGCCGACCCTCCCGGACCAGATCCTCGTCACCACGGGTGCGCAGCAGGCCGTCTCGCTGGTGCTCACGCTGCTCGGCCGGTCCGGCGACCGGGTGCTCGCCGAGAACCCCTCGTACCCCAACGCCCTCGACGCGATGCGCGGGCGCATGCTCCGCGTCACGCCGGTGCCGGTGACCGAGGCCGGCTGGGACTCCGGGCTCGTCGACGCGGCGCTCCGGCAGACCGCGCCGCGCCTGGCCTATCTGATCCCGGACTTCCACAACCCGACCGGGCGGCTGATGCCGGCGGAGCAGCGCCGGGAGCTCGCGCGGTCCGCGCGCGCCACCGGGACCTGGCTGGTGGTCGACGAGACGCTGACGGACATGGCCCTGGACGTGCCCGCGCCGCCGCCGTTCGCGGCGGCGGCCGGCGGGGGCGACGGCGGGCAGATCGTCTCCGTCGGCTCGCTGAGCAAGAGCTGCTGGGGCGGGCTGCGGGTCGGCTGGGTGCGGGCCGCGTCCCGTGTCGTGACCGAGCTGGCCCGGGTCCGGATCACCGCCGACCTGTCCGGTTCCGTGCTCGACCAGCTGGTGGCCGTCACCCTGATGGACCGCCTCGATGTGATCCTGCCCCGGCGCCTCGACGAGCTGCGGCAGCGCAGGACCGCGCTGACCGAAGCCCTCGCCCGTCATGTGCCCGAGTGGCGGTGGGCGGTGCCGCCGGGCGGGATGTGCCTCTGGATCGACCTGGGCCGGCCGGTCGCCTCCTCCCTCGCGGCCCGGGCCCTGCGGCAGGGGGTACGGGTGGAGGGCGGCGCCCGGTTCGGGGTGGACCCGGGCACGCACGAGCACCGGCTGCGGATCCCGTTCACCCTGCCCGTGGACGCGTACGAACCGGCGGCGGAGCGGCTCGCGGCGGCCCTGGACGGCGCCCCGGGGCACTTCGCCGATCCCGCCCTGCCGGACTGGGTGGCCTGAGGGGGCCCTCATACCTGAGGGGGCCCGCATATTGGGATGCCCGCCCCGGAAGGTCCGTGTACGGTCCACCGAGTGGAACCACTGACCGACAAACAGATCCGCTCGTCCTTCGTGAACTGCACCAAGGGCGAGGCGGCGCGACTCAAGCTGCCCCTCGACTTCGCCGAACTGCCCTGGGACGACCTGGACTTCCTCGGCTGGGTCGACCCGGGCGCGCCCCTGCGGGCGCACCTGGTCCTGCCGCGCGAGGACGGGCCGCTCGGCGTGACCCTGCGGGTCCCGGCGACCGGCCGGACCAGCGCCGTGAAGTCGAGCATGTGCCAGGTCTGCCTGACCGCGCACGCGTCCTCGGGCGTCACGCTCCTGGTCGCGCCGCTGGCCGGCAGCCGCGGCCGCGAGGGGAACACGGTCGGGATCTACCTCTGCGCCGACCTCGCCTGCTCCCTCTACGTCCGGGGCCGGCGGCAGCCGAAGCTGCGGCACCGGCGCCACGAGGAGTCCCTCACCCTCGACGAGCAGGTCGCCCGGCTGACGGGCAACCTGGACGCGTTCGTCGACCGGGTGACGTCGGGCTGAGGAGCCCGGACCGCCTCCCGGTCCCGGGGGACCGGGACGGCTCGCCGGTTCAGCGGAAGGCCTGCTCGCCGGTGAGCGCCTTGCCGATGACCAGGGAGTGGACCTCGCTCGTGCCCTCGTAGGTGAGCACCGACTCCAGGTTGTTGGCGTGGCGCAGCACCGGGTACTCCAGGGTGATGCCGTTGGCGCCCAGGATCGTGCGGCACTCGCGGGCGATCGCGATCGCCTCGCGGACGTTGTTCAGCTTGCCCACGCTGACCTGCTCGGGGGTGAGGGCGCCCGCGTCCTTGAGCCGGCCGAGGTGGAGGGCGAGGAGCATGCCCTTGCCGAGCTCGACGGACATGTCGGCGAGCTTCTGCTGGGTCAGCTGGTACGAGGCGAGGGAACGGGCGAAGACGACCCGGTCCCTGGCGTAGGAGATCGCCGTCTCCAGGCAGTCGCGGGCGGCGCCGAGCGCGCCGAAGACGATGCCGAAGCGGGCCTCGTTGAGGCAGCCGAGCGGGCCGGAGAGGCCGCGGGCCTCGGGCAGCATCGCGTCGGCCGGGAGGCGGACGTCCTCGAAGACCAGTTCGCTGGTGACGCTCGCCCGCAGCGAGAGCTTCATCTTGATCTCGGGGGCGCTGAAACCGGGGGTGCCGGCCGGGACGAGGAAGCCCCGGACGCCGTCCTCGGTGCGCGCCCAGACGACGGCGACGTCGGCGACCGAACCGTTGGTGATCCACATCTTGGTGCCGTTCAGCACCCAGTCGGAGCCGTCCCGCTTGGCGTTGGTCCGCATGGCGCCCGGGTCCGATCCGGCGTCCGGCTCGGTGAGGCCGAAGCAGCCGATGTACTCGCCGGCCGCCATCTTCGGCAGCCACTGCTGCTTCTGCTCCTCGGAGCCGTACTTCCAGATCGCGTACATGGCGAGGGAGCCCTGTACGGAGACGAGGGAGCGCAGTCCGGAGTCGACGGCCTCCAGCTCCAGACAGGCGAGGCCGTACGCGACGGAGTTGGTGCCCGCGCAGCCGTAGCCCTCCAGGTGCATGCCGAGCACGCCGACGCCGCCGAGGGTGCGGGCGAGTTCGCGGGCGGGGATCTCGCCCTTCTCGAACCAGCCGGCGACGTGCGGCCGCAGTTCGCGGTCGGCGACGGCGCGCACCGTGTTGCGGATCTCCCGCTCCTCGTCGGTCAGGAGTCCGTCGAGGGCGAGCAGGTCGAAGGGGTGGACGGGGGTGGACGGCGACTTCACGGACGGCCTCCTGGCGACTGTGGCAACTCGGCGAGCCGAAGCGTAGCCCTAGATCGGATATTGGATCCAGTATTGAAAATCCGAGATCCGAACCGTACGGTCCGATTGGATCCAATCTCCAGCCTCCTGGATCCGATCTCCAGTCGCCTGGATCCAACCTCCGGTTTTCTGGATCCAACCTCCAGCGGGAGCGAGGGAAGCCGCATGCACGCAGATCAGCCCGGCACACCAGGGACGCCCCCCACGGCCGGCGCCCTGTCCGGGATCGTCGTCGCCGACTTCGGCCGGGTGCTCGCCGGGCCGTACATGACGATGCTCCTCGCCGACCTGGGCGCGGACGTGATCAAGATCGAGCGGCCGGGCTCCGGGGACGA